>NZ_CP075187.1:0-700000 GCF_020510665.1 Dechloromonas denitrificans | reverse complement strand
TGCTACTAAACGCCCTTATCAGACTCGCTTTCGCTACGCCTCCCCTATTCGGTTAAGCTCGCAACACAACGTAAGTCGCTGACCCATTATACAAAAGGTACGCAGTCACCGAACAAGTCGGCTCCCACTGTTTGTATGCATGCGGTTTCAGGTTCTATTTCACTCCCCTCCCGGGGTTCTTTTCGCCTTTCCCTCACGGTACTGGTTCACTATCGGTCGATCACGAGTATTTAGCCTTGGAGGATGGTCCCCCCATGTTCAGACAAGGTTTCACGTGCCCCGCCCTACTTTTCGCTAACTTAGTACCACGGATCTGTTTTCGAATACGGGGCTATCACCCACTACGGCCGGACTTTCCATTCCGTTCTTCTAACAGTTCCGCTATCACTAGCAGGCTCTTCCCCGTTCGCTCGCCACTACTAGGGGAATCTCGGTTGATTTCTTTTCCTCCGGCTACTTAGATGTTTCAGTTCACCGGGTTCGCTTCAATATCCTATGTATTCAGATAAAGATGACCATTGCTGGCCGGGTTTCCCCATTCGGATATCGGGGGATCAAAGCTTCATTGCCAGCTCCCCCCCGCTTTTCGCAGGCTTGCACGTCCTTCATCGCCTGTGATCGCCAAGGCATCCACCACATGCACTTAGTCGCTTGATCCTATAACCTTGTCCTCTCTCGCGAGAGCGGCTACAGGCAAATCTTTGTGCGACCGTTATCCCGACTAAGAAATAACGATCGATGCAATCACAACGTATTGCTAATGCCTCATCAGCATCAGCAATACAACCTTCTTCCAATTTGTTAAAGAGCGTGGCATTTCGTTTCCAAAAGCCAAAGATAAACAGCCATGCTTATCTTTAGGTTTTGGTGGAGGATAACGGGATCGAACCGTTGACCCCCTGCTTGCAAAGCAGGTGCTCTCCCAGCTGAGCTAATCCCCCGTGTTTAGACGTTGGTGGGTCTGGTTGGAATCGAACCAACGACCCCCGCCTTATCAAGACGGTGCTCTAACCGACTGAGCTACAGACCCTCGTCTGTTGCCACTACTGAACAACCGATAGGTTGTGGGTGCCAGAGATGCTTTCTCTAGAAAGGAGGTGATCCAGCCGCAGGTTCCCCTACGGCTACCTTGTTACGACTTCACCCCAGTCACGAACCCCGCCGTGGTAAGCGCCCCCCTTGCGGTTAGGCTACCTACTTCTGGCGGAACCCGCTCCCATGGTGTGACGGGCGGTGTGTACAAGACCCGGGAACGTATTCACCGCGACATGCTGATCCGCGATTACTAGCGATTCCGACTTCACGCAGGCGAGTTGCAGCCTACGATCCGGACTACGATCGGCTTTCTGGGATTGGCTCCACCTCGCGGCTTGGCAACCCTCTGTACCGACCATTGTATGACGTGTGAAGCCCTACCCATAAGGGCCATGAGGACTTGACGTCATCCCCACCTTCCTCCGGTTTGTCACCGGCAGTCTCGTTAAAGTGCCCAACTAAATGATGGCAATTAACGACAAGGGTTGCGCTCGTTGCGGGACTTAACCCAACATCTCACGACACGAGCTGACGACAGCCATGCAGCACCTGTGTTCCAGCTCCCTTTCGGGCACACCCAAATCTCTTCGGGCTTCTGGACATGTCAAGGGTAGGTAAGGTTTTTCGCGTTGCATCGAATTAATCCACATCATCCACCGCTTGTGCGGGTCCCCGTCAATTCCTTTGAGTTTTAACCTTGCGGCCGTACTCCCCAGGCGGTCAACTTCACGCGTTAGCTCCGGTACTAAATGGTTTTACCCACCCAACACCTAGTTGACATCGTTTAGGGCGTGGACTACCAGGGTATCTAATCCTGTTTGCTCCCCACGCTTTCGTGCATGAGCGTCAGTATCGACCCAGGGGGCTGCCTTCGCCATTGGTGTTCCTCCACATCTCTACGCATTTCACTGCTACACGTGGAATTCCACCCCCCTCTGCCGTACTCTAGCCTTCCAGTCACAAGCGCAGTTCCCAGGTTGAGCCCGGGGATTTCACGCCTGTCTTAAAAAACCGCCTGCGCACGCTTTACGCCCAGTAATTCCGATTAACGCTCGCACCCTACGTATTACCGCGGCTGCTGGCACGTAGTTAGCCGGTGCTTCTTATTCCGGTACCATCATCCACACAGGGTATTAGCCCATGCGATTTTTTCCCGGCCGAAAGAGCTTTACAACCCGAAGGCCTTCTTCACTCACGCGGCATGGCTGGATCAGGGTTGCCCCCATTGTCCAAAATTCCCCACTGCTGCCTCCCGTAGGAGTCTGGACCGTGTCTCAGTTCCAGTGTGGCGGATCATCCTCTCAGACCCGCTACAGATCGTCGCCTTGGTGAGCCTTTACCTCACCAACTAGCTAATCTGATATCAGCCGCTCAATCAGCGCAAGGCCCGAAGGTCCCCTGCTTTCCTGCTCACAGAATATGCGGTATTAGCGTAACTTTCGCTACGTTATCCCCCACTGAAAGGTACGTTCCGATACATTACTCACCCGTTCGCCACTCGTCAGCGGAGCAAGCTCCCTGTTACCGTTCGACTTGCATGTGTAAGGCATGCCGCCAGCGTTCAATCTGAGCCAGGATCAAACTCTTCAGTTCAATCCAAAACACTCGCAATTCACTGACGGTAGAATTTTTACTCCTACCTCGATGGATCTCTCCATCCGTGTGATTGCCTTAATACTTTTTGCGACTTGCGTCGCTTCGCATCAAGGCACCCACACCTATCGGTTGTTCAAATTTTTAAAGATCGCTACCGCGCCGTTTCTTTCGATTCGTCTGCAGCAGAGAAGCGAGATTATGAAGCACTTCCTACATCTCGTCAAGCACTTTCTCACTTCTTTTTTCCTACCAACTTCTCCTTCCCTTCCGCCGGAAACCCCGGCAGCAGCGAAGAGGGCGAATTATATACACACCAAAATCGCAGTCAAGCAGTTTTTGAAAAAAACAAAGGCGACCTAAGTCGCCTCAGACTGCTGACAAAGCCTCCAAGCGATTGGGGGCTTTATTTTTTATAATGCAGGCATGCTCAAGCCTGTCTACCCCGCCCAAACGGAACTGGAGATGGTGACGTTGGAGCAATTGGTCCCGAAAGACCACTTGCTCCGGCTGCTCGACCAGCACATCCGGTTTGATTTCATTCGTGAAGCGACCCAGCACCTGTATTGCGAGAACAATGGCCGACCAGCGATTGATCCGGTGGTGTTGTTCAAGATGTTGTTCATTGGCTACTTGTTCGGGATTCGCTCCGAGCGCCGGCTGGTGAAGGAAATCGAGGTCAATGTGGCTTACCGCTGGTTTCTCGGCTTTCGGCTGACGGACAAAGTGCCAGATGCCTCGACGCTGTCGCAGAATCGCCGTCGCCGCTTTGTCGGGACGGACATTGAGCAACGCATCTTTGACGGGATTGTCGAGCAAGCCATTGAGCATAAGCTGATTGGCGGGCGGGTGCTGTACACCGACAGTACCCACCTGAAGGCGAACGCGAACAAGCGGCACTTTGAAGTGCATCAGGTTGAGCAAACCCCTGCGGCCTACCTGGCCGAACTGGATGCAGCCATCGAAACGGACCGAGCCGCCGCGGGCAAGAAGTCGCTCAAGCGTGATGACGATGATTCGACACCGCCGATGAAGGAGGTCAAGGTCAGCACGGTCGATCCCGACGCAGGTTTCATGGCCCGCGACAACAAGCCGACCGGCTTCTTCTATCTGGATCACCGGACTGTCGATGGCGTGCATGCTTTGATCGTCGATACCCATGTCACGCCGGGCAATGTCCATGACAGCCAGCCCTACCTTGCCCGCCTGGATCGGGTCATGGAGCGCTTTGATCTGGCCGTGGGCGCCGTCGGGCTGGATGCCGGGTATTTCACCCCGCAAGTCTGCAAGGGCATTCTCGAGCGGGCACTGTTCGGGGTGATGGGCTACAAGCGACCCACACACCGCGATGGCTATTTCTACAAACGGGACTATCTCTACGATGCGGTCCAGGACTGCTACCGCTGCCCGGCCGGGGAGGTTCTACCGTACCGGACGACCAACCGGCTGGGTTATCGCGAATACGCCTCGAACCCGGCGCGGTGTGCCGATTGCGGCGTGCGCGGGCAATGCACGCAGAGCCGGAACCATCAGAAGCTCGTGACCCGGCATCTCTGGGAAGGTTTCAAGGAAGCGATCAACGCCAATCGCCTGAGCGACCTGGGCAAACGGCTGTACGCCCGGCGCAAGGAAACGGTGGAGCGCAGTTTTGCCGATGCCAAGGAGTTGCACGGCCACCGTTACGCCCGTTTCCGTGGCTTGGCCAAGGTGCAAGCGCAGTGCCTGCTCTCGGCGGCCTGTCAGAACATGAAGAAGATGGCCCTGTTGCTGGCCCGCAAGGCGGCAGCCTTATTGGCCAAAATCCTCGCACGAACCCGTTTTGCCGCCCCATTCGCCCGCCATCTTTGGCAGATCGGGGTTCCTAACCTGAATTTCAGAATCCGCCTCGCTTCGGCTTGAAGCCAGGAGTCTCCCTGATTTCCAACCAGAAAAACAAAACCCCCGAAAAATCGGGGGTTCGTCAGCAGTCTGAAAGGCGACCTAAGTCGCCTTTGTTTTTTTCCTGAAAAATCTTAGGCCGAAAAAGAAGAACCACACCCGCAGGTTGATGATGCATTCGGATTGCGGATTACAAACTGCGACCCCTCAAGCCCTTCGGAGTAATCAATTTCGGCACCAACAAGATATTGGTAGCTCATCGGGTCAATCAATAAGGTCACGCCATTCTTTTCCATGGTCGTATCGTCTTCATTCACTTCCTCATCGAACGTGAAGCCGTACTGAAACCCGGAGCAACCACCGCCGGTAACAAAGACACGCAGCTTGAGACTAGGATTACCCTCTTCTTCAATCAACTCCTTGACCTTGTTAGCAGCACTGTCCGTAAAAACAAACGGGGAAATACTCTCTACAACTGCGCTCATACGAATACTCCTGAAAAATTTTGCAAAATTATGATTGGGGAGACAAACCCGGTCAATATCATTAGGCGACTGGCGCGGACTTTAGTTCCTCCATCTGCGCCGCAAGATGAACCAAGCGCCCTTCGATGACCGCCCCCTGGTGCATCTCAACCATCAAGTACTCAACATCGCCAATAATACGTGAGCGGGATTGCATCTCGAGCGACTCGAACGCACTCACCGGACCGACCACCGAGCCATTAATCACCAAGTGCGCGACCGACACCGCCCCCTCGATGCGCCCGCTCTCACTTAAAACCAGCGTAGACGATGAAGCCCCCTCCGCAGCAAGAACGGCACCTCTCACTTCCCCATCAATTCTCAAGCCTCCCGAAAATCGGATATTGCCCTCGATCAGAGTTCCAGCACCAATCAGGCTATCAATCCTACCTTGCGGCTTGCTGTCAGTTTTTTTACCAAACACGACACCCCCCACTACTAATATTGAGCAATCTTGTTGGCTCTGAGTGTATCACCCTGCAAGACCCGCACTTCCACCCCTCTCAAGACAGCCCCCTCCGGAATCTCAACCACTCCCTCACGACGCAACATCGTTTTGAATTCAACGAGAGAAGTGGGTGCCAATTCCTTTTTCTCAGACAGAGACAATCGCTGAATTTTGCCCTCTCGTTCAAATGTGACCAAAAACTGGAGTCGACCGCGAAATTCAGATACCTGCTTTGCCGGCCTAAAAAACAGAATCAACCGATACCGATACCGCCCCGCTCCATCCGGAACAACACGAAACCCCTCAATCCGGACAGCCGCCTCCTCATCGGAGGACAAAAGCAAGCGCTCAAACAAGCGCACATCTTCTCTGAGCAGCGAATTTTCATCCTCCACGCCTTTCAGCCTGGCAAGCAACCCCTGCTGTGCCGTTCTCTCAATGTGCACTGCATTTTTTTCAGTTCCGGCGGTTGCACGCAGCACCATCAACTCATCAGCCTGGTGCAAAACCTGGATACGCAAAGCTGCCAACTCTCGCTCCAACACACCTGCCTGGTTATTTTGCAAGACCCACAAAAAACCACCCAGAGAACAGAGCACCAAAGCCCCCAGGGGAAAAACCACCCAGGGCCACGCAATATGCTGCCGAACAACAAGACGAGGTGCCGCAATACCGAAACGGCGTCGAAATTTTCGCAGCCTCAACGACACAGCAGGCGATGGCATACACGCACCTCAGCAACTAGACATGAAAGCAGCCCGATCACACGACCAAGACATGACAGAAATAGTAATTCAAAACGAAAAAAAGCCGCCCAAAGGCGGCTTTTTAAATTCGTTGCGCAAATTAGCGCTTCGAGAATTGCTTGCGGCGACGAGCTTTGTGGAAACCGACTTTCTTACGCTCGACTTCACGTGCATCGCGAGTCACAAAACCAGCCTTGGAAAGCGCCGGCTTCAATGCTGCGTCGTATTCAATCAAAGCACGAGTAATGCCGTGACGAACAGCGCCAGCCTGACCAGACTCACCACCACCGATGACATTAACCTTGATGTCAAAACCATTCAGTTGCTCAACCAAAGCCAGCGGCTGGCGAGCAATCATGCGACCGGTTTCACGCGAGAAGAACTGATCGATCGGCTTGCCGTTAACAACAATCGCACCAGAACCGCGCTTCATGAATACACGTGCAACGGCGCTCTTGCGACGACCCGTACCGTAGAAATAGCTATCAGCCATGATAATCCTTTAGATTTCCAGAGCCTGAGGCTGCTGGGCGGTATGAGGATGCTGGTCGCCGGCGTAGCACTTAAGCTTCTTGAGCATCGCGTAGCCCAGCGGGCCCTTCGGAAGCATGCCCTTGACGGCGGTTTCGAGGGCACGGCCCGGGAAACGCTGCTGCATCTTCTTGAAGTTCGTTTCGTAGATACCGCCCGGATAACCGGAGTGACGGTAGTACTTCTTGTCGTCGGCTTTGTTACCGGTAACGGTGATCTTGTCGACATTGGTAACGACGATGAAATCGCCGGTATCAACGTGCGGCGTGTAGATAGCCTTGTGCTTGCCACGCAGGCGGCGAGCAATTTCGGTAGCGAGGCGGCCGAGCACCTTGTCTGTGGCGTCTACCACAAACCACTCGCGCTTCACCTCATGTGGCTTGGCGGAAAACGTTTTCATATAAGTGTGCTGTCCTGAAAAATTGGGCGCAGATTGGAGAAAGGCGCGGATTCTAGTCGACCCAAGTGGCCGGTGTCAATGCCATTGAACAAAAACACCGGAAGTTGCCAAAAAAAACGCGGCTCGCTGAGCCGCGTTAAATCCACACCAAAGGAGGAGGGTGGAGGAGACAAATCTGAACTAGGCCTCAAAAACCAACCAAGCAACCAAGTCCGTACGCTTCGCATTGTGCCTATAAACCCGCTTTGCCACAAGTGCAATTTGTGCATCGCACAACAATTAAATCAATTATTTGATAAACAACTTTTATGAATGAAAAGCAACTGAATTAAATACTTAAATTATAATTAACGATCATTTATATCTCAGTAATAAATTAATTTAACCAACAACCATTCTCGCCAATCACCGTAAAAAATGGTGCGGCGCACAAAAACCGGGAATTCAAACCCGGACAAGGATATCCGTTAGAATTCACGCTCTTTCAAGGGAGACATGGATGGAGTGCACTGTCAGGTGGATGGGAAATGATGCGGGAATGTCGTTCGTTGCCGAAACGGGGAGCGGACACGCCGTCGTGATGGATGGAGCGCCAGAGGCTGGGGGCCGGAACCTGGGTTTGCGCCCGATGGAAATGGTTCTTGCCGGCACCGGAGGGTGCAGCGCGTTTGACGTCGTCTTGATTCTAAAAAAGGGACGGCAAGCCGTTAGTGCGTGCGATGTCAGCCTGAAAGCCGAGCGCGCCGACACCGACCCAAAAGTGTTTACGCACATTCACTTTCACTACCGGGTAAAAGGCAAAAACCTCAAGCCCGATGCGGTGGCACGGGCGATTGAACTATCCAAGGACAAATATTGTTCTGCCTCGATCATGGTCGGCAAAACCGCCACGATCACCCACGACTTTGAAATTATCGAAGAAGCCTGAGGCAGCCAGGCTTAGATTCGATAGGCAGCCGTAGTCATCACTTTGGCTGCCAATCGCATCGCACCTTTGACCGGCGCAGGCAGTTCTGCGGCACCAAGATTGACCGCCGCCTCGGCATGCCGGATTTCGTCGAGGCGCATTTGCGCAACAATGGCTCGCGACCGCTGATCCTGCGCCGGCAATTCACGCAAGTGACCATCAAGATGTGCCTCAACCTGGCGCTCGGTTTCAGCCAGGAAGCCAAGATTCCACTCATCTCCCAGGACTCCAGCCAACACACCAAAAGACAGTGCGCCTAGATACAACAAGGGATTGAGGGCACTCTTGGTACTCCCCAACTCAGCCAATCGCTGCTCGGTCCAGGCCAGGTGCTCGGTTTCCTCATGCGCCGCTTCGCGCAAGGACTCACGGATCAATGGATCGCGCGAGGTCAGCGACTGCCCCTGATAGAGCGCCTGGGCACACACTTCACCACAATGGTTGATCCGCATGAGGCCCGCAGCGTGGCTGCGCTCACTAGCATCAAGAGGCGCCTCGGACAAAGTCGCACCGGGGGTAGCCCGGACGCTTCGCGCCGATGCAAAGACCGTTTTTAATCCTCGATCAAACTCAACAATTGCCTGATCCAGAAACATGTCTTCAATATCCTCTTATATCGGTATGGCCGCCGCGCCGAAGCGCCCTTACTGCCTCATCTGCGTTGCGAACAATCGCTCCGTCAGGACAGAAATAATCGCCAAACAAGGCTGCGTACTGTCGATTGCTGGCCGCATCACGAATTGATGACCACTGGTTGTTGCGCGACTTCGACCACGATCCGTCGCTACGTCCGGAAGCATAGATTCGGCGCTCCCTGGTTTCACAGCGCATTCCTTCAAAACTGACCGTTACAGCCCCTTCTGAAGAAACCACCTTGAGGACATAACGCACCACACCGTCGCTTGCCACGGTCAACGTTGCTGCATCGACAAAAAACCGATTCTCGGTTGCGGCACTGACATAAAACGGCAACAAGGACTCACGCGCAGGGGCCGCAGGCAGGGCCACTTCTATTTCCTGCCACGGCTTTGCCTCGTAATCCTCCTCGAAGCTTGCCCCCGCTGCGCTGGCAAAAAGTAGCCCACACCCGACAGCAAACATTCTGAGCAGAAAAACCACGATTACTCCTCGTCGACCGCAGCGGACTCACCCTCGTCCGCCAGCGTACCCGGACGCTTATGTCGCACTCGCCGATCAAGATCGACAAAGCGCACAAGCTCGTTCAAAGCCTGCTCATACACCATGCGCTTGAACTCGATGACCGCATCAAGCGGAATCCAGTAGTCGTTCCAGCGCCAGGCATCGAACTCCGGCTTGTTGGTTGCACGCAAACTGATATCGCTGTCACGCCCAGCCAGGCGCAACAAAAACCATATCTGCTTCTGCCCCTTGTAAGACCCGCGCCATTCGCGCTTGATCCAGTGTGTCGGCACCTCATAACGCAGCCAGCCTTTGGTTCGCCCAAGGATACGCACATGCTCGGGACGCAGCCCGACCTCTTCATACAGCTCACGGTACATGGCCTCTTCGGGCGTTTCGCCACGCTTGATGCCACCTTGCGGAAACTGCCAGGAATGCTCCCGAATGCGCTTACCCCAGAAAACCTCGTTCTTTGCGTTACAGAGGATGATGCCGACGTTCGGGCGATAGCCTTCACGATCGAGCATAGAAATCCTGCAAAATTTTAAGTTGGCGCAATTCTTTCACAAAGGTGCCCCGCATGCAAAGAACACGCTGCGTGTAAAATCCGACTTTTGCAACGAATTCAAGAGCATCCCATGCGCACTTCGCAGTTCTTTTTCACCACTCTCAAAGAAGCCCCGTCCGACGCCGAAGTCATTAGCCAGAAAATGATGTTGCGCGCCGGCTATATCAAGCGCGCAGCAACCGGCATTTACACCTGGATGCCGCTCGGCCTGCGCGTTTTGCGCAAAGTTGAAAACATCGTCCGCGAAGAAATGAACAATGCCGGGGCGCTCGAATTGCTGATGCCGGCGGTACAGCCCGCCGAACTGTGGCAGGAATCCGGCCGCTGGGAGCAATACGGTCCGGAGCTGCTGCGCTTCAAGGATCGCCACCAGCGCGAATTCGTCATTGGCCCGACACACGAAGAAGTCATTACCGACGTGGTGCGCCGCGACGTAAAGAGCTATCGCCAGTTGCCGATTCATCTTTATCAGGTCCAAACCAAATTCCGCGATGAGATCCGTCCGCGCTTCGGCGTGATGCGTGGCCGCGAATTCCTGATGAAGGACGGCTACTCTTTCCATACGTCGTTCGATGACCTGAAGCGCGAATACGGCAATATGTACGCGACCTACAGCCGAATTTTCACCCGCCTCGGCCTGAAGTTCCGTGCCGTCGCCGCCGACACAGGCTCGATTGGCGGTACCGGATCGCATGAATTCCACGTTTTGGCCGATTCCGGTGAAGACGACATCGCCTTCTGCCCGAATTCGGATTACGCCGCCAACGTTGAACTGGCCGAAGCCCTGGCTCCGAGCACGCCCCGCGCAGCAGCCTCGGCCAGCTTGGCAAAGATTCACACCCCGGGCAAGATGGCTTGTGCCGATGTCGCCAAGTTTCTCGCGGCCGACATCAACAAAATCGTCAAAACGATTGCGGTCGTCAATGACAGCGAAGATGGCAAGCAAACCTTTGCCCTGCTGCTGGTTCGCGCCGACCACGAAATCAACGAAATCAAGGCGAGCAAGATTGCCGCCTTGAGCACCTTCCGCTTTGCAACGGAAGAAGAAGTCATTGCCCAACTGAACTGCAAACCAGGTTTTATCGGTCCTGTCGCGGTCGACCGCAGCAAGGTAGCGGTTTTTGCCGACCGTACCGTAGCCGCCATGAGCGACTTCATCTGCGGCGCCAACGAAGCCGGCTACCACCTGAGCGGCGTCAATTTCGGCCGTGACCTGCCGGAACCCGAAGTGTTCGATATCCGCAACGTTGTTGCCGGCGACCCGTCGCCTGATGGCCAAGGCCAACTCGGCATTTGCCGTGGCATCGAAGTCGGTCATATTTTCCAGCTGCGCCAGAAATACGCCGAAGCGCTCAACTGCAGCTACCTCGATGAAAACGGCAAGAGCCAGATCATGGAAATGGGCTGCTACGGTATCGGCGTGTCGCGCATCGTCGGCTCGGCGATCGAACAGGGCAACGATGAACGAGGCATCATCCTGCCGCCGGCCATCGCCCCCTTCGAGGTCTGCGTGGTGCCGATGGGCTACTTCAAGAATGATGCCGTCAAGGCGGCCGCCGACCAGTTGTACGCCGACCTCAAGACAGCCGGTATCGACGTTCTGCTGGACGATCGCAATGAACGCCCCGGCGTGATGTTTGCCGACATGGAACTGATCGGCATCCCGCACCGCCTGGTCATTGGCGAGCGCGGCCTGAAGGAAGGCCAGATCGAGTACAAGGGCCGCCAGGAAGCCGAAGCCAGCATGCTGCCGCAAGGCGAGGCGCTCAGCTTCATTCAAGGGAAACTGTGCACCGGTTAATCGCTGCACTGTATTTGCTCTGCGCGTCGGCCGCCTATGCCGGCGCGCAAAAATACGAGCCGCTTGCTGCCAGCGCGCAGGCGGCGCTGCACAAGGCGGTTTCAGACTCACGGCCGCCCGGCAGCTCCTTTCGCAACCCGATCGATGCCGCCGACTGGCTGGGAGAAATGTCCCGACGCTTGGAAAAACGTATTCCGAGCAGGGAGTATCGGATCGACCTGCTGCGCAGCGTGCACTATGAAGCGACGCGCGCCGGACTCGATCCGCAGCTGGTTTTAGGATTGATGCAGGTTGAATCCGGATTCCGGAAATATGCCGTGTCATCAGCCGGCGCACGCGGCTACATGCAGGTCATGCCATTTTGGCTGAAATTACTCGGTCGACCGGAAGACTCACTGTTCGACCTGCGCACCAACCTGCGCTATGGCTGCACCATTCTGCGCCACTACCTGGATATCGAGAAGGGCGACCTGTATCGCGCCCTTGGCCGCTATAACGGCAGCCTCGGCAAGCCCGAATACCCCAACATGGTCCGAGCTGCCTGGCAAAACCAGTGGGCTTACGACAAGCCCACCCGGCCGACCGAAACAGGACGCTGATCAGCGTCCCATACCGGGAATCATCCCCTTCATGCCGCGCATCAACTTGCCGATGCCGCCCTTGGTCATCATCTTCATCATTTTCTGCGACTGCTCGAACTGGGTCAGCAGACGATTCACTTCCTGAACCTGAACCCCCGCCCCCATGGCGATACGACGCTTGCGGCTGGCCTTGATCAGTTCCGGCTTCGAACGTTCGAGCGGCGTCATCGAGTTGATAATCCCCTCGACCCGCCCAACCATCTTGTTTTCTGCACCGGCCGGCAACTGACCCGCCATCTGGGCGATCTGGGCCGGCATCTTGTCCATCAATGCCGACAAGCCACCCATGTTACGCATCTGGCCGATCTGCTCCTTGAAGTCATTCAGATCGAAGCCCTTGCCGGATTTCAGCTTCTTGGCAAATGCCACCGCCTTTTCTTCGTCCAGCCCCTTGCGCGCATCCTCGATCAAGGACAGCACGTCGCCCATGCCAAGAATGCGGGAAGCCATCCGCTCCGGGTGGAAAGCTTCCAGCCCGGTCAGCTTTTCGCCGACACCGGAGAACTTGATCGGCTTGCCGGTGACATGACGCACCGACAAGGCCGCACCACCGCGCGAATCACCGTCCAGCTTGGTCAGCACAACGCCAGTCAGCGGCAAGGCTTCGTTGAAGGCCTTGGCCGTATTGACCGCATCCTGACCCAGCATCGCATCGACAACGAACAAGGTTTCGATCGGATTGATTGCCGCATGCAACTGCTTGATTTCGGCCATCATGGCCTCGTCGACCGCGAGACGACCGGCCGTATCGACCAGCAGTACATCATGGTAATGACGCTTGGCCCAGTCTAGGGCCGCCAGGGCGATCGCCTCCGGTTTCTCGCCAACAGCAGACGGGAAGAAATCAACGCCGGCCTGCCCTGCCACCGACTTCAACTGCTCGATTGCCGCTGGACGATAAACGTCACATGACACAACCAGCACTTTTTTCTTGAAATTCTCTTTCAGGAACTTGCCCAGCTTGCCAACCGTCGTCGTCTTGCCGGCGCCCTGCAAACCAGCCATCAGTACGATTGCCGGCGGCTGGGTGTTGAAATTGATGCCCTCATGAGCATCACCCATGATCTTGGTCAACTCGGCATGCACCACACCAACCAGCGCCTGCCCTGGGCTGAGTGAGCCGATCACTTCTTCGCCCACGGCCTTTTCTTTCACCGCCGCCACAAAATCCTTGACAACGGGCAAAGCCACATCGGCCTCAAGCAAGGCCATGCGCACTTCACGCAACGCATCGGCAATATTTGATTCAGTCAGGCGAGCTTCGCCCTTGAGCGTCTTCATTACGCGGGCAAGGCGATTGGTCAGGTTATCGAGCATGTGATGTAGGCTTCTAGTAGAATCATCGAATGGTCGACATTGTAATTCAGCTTATGCCGCACATTCTCGCCACCCTGATATATGGTGCGCTTGGATTTCATTTCTGGAACACCCGCTGGCGCGAGGGCGAGCATCAGTGCGTCGCCTGCCCGATGCAAGCCTGGGAACGCGGGGCCATTGCCGTCGCGCTGCTGATCCATGCAAGCGGGCTGTACAGCGCCCTCTTCTCAGAAGCCGGCATGCGCTTCTCTTTCAGTTTTGCGCTCTCGCTGATGATGTGGCTGGCCGTATTGATCTACTGGCTGGAAAGTTTCATGGCCCGCATGGAAGGCATGCAACCCATGGTCCTGCCGCTGGCAGCAGCCTGCGCCATTCTGCCGACGCTGTTCCCCCAGGTTCACCTCGTCGCTCACGCCGCAGCAACCGGCTTCAAACTTCATTTCCTGGCTGCGATGCTGGCCTACAGCCTGCTGACACTGTCTGCACTGCATGCAATTTTCATGGGCTTTACCGAAAACGCCCTGCACAAACGCTCACTGAAGCGCAGCCTGAACAGCCTGCCGCCACTTATGACGATGGAGCGGCTGCTTTTCCGCATGCTCCTTCTCGGATTTATTCTTCTGACACTCACCGTCGGCAGCGGCGTCCTGTTCTCCGAAGTCCTGTTTGGCAAGCCGCTCAGCATTGACCATAAAACACTCTTCGCATTTGCCTCCTGGGGCATTTTTGCGACATTGCTGGTTGGCCGCCACGCCTGGGGCTGGCGAGGCAAACGCGCCCTGCGCTGGACCCTGGCCGGTTTCTCCCTGCTGATTCTGGCTTATGTTGGCAGCCGCTTTGTGGCTGAAGTCATCCTCGGACGCGTTTAAGTCGTGAATGACATCCCTTTGTCAGCGATGCTGATAACACTGGTTGTACTGCTTGCCCTGTCCGCCTTTTTCTCGCTGAGCGAAACAGCGATGATGGCGTCAAACCGCTTCCGTCTGCGTCACCTGGCTCAGTCTGGCCACCGTGGCGCCCGAAAAGCACTCGACCTGCTCGCCAGAACCGACAAAATGCTGGGCGTGATCCTGCTCGGCAACAATCTGATCAACTCAGCAGCAGCCACGCTGGTCAGCCTGATTGCCATAGAGCTGTTCGGCGAAGAAAAATGGGCGCTTGGTGCAGGAACGCTCGGTGTCACCTTTGCCATTCTGGTTTTTTCCGAAATCACGCCGAAGATCATTGGTGCAAACCATGCTGACCGGCTAGCCCTTTTACTCGGCCATATATTGACGCCGCTGCTGCGCCTTTTTTATCCGATCGTCTGGTTCATCAATTTATTTGCCAGCGGACTACTGCGCCTGCTCCGACTCACGCCGCAAGAAACAGATGAGTCGGCCAAACTTTCTCCCGAAGAACTGCGCAGCCTGGTCCTCGAATCTGCGCGGCTGATGCCGCAAAAGCACCAGACCATTCTCTCCAGCCTGTTTGAGCTGAACAAGATCACGGTTGAAGATGTGATGACGCCACGCAGAAGCATCGAGATACTCGATATTGAGCGGCATTGGGAAGAGGTTCTGACGCAGCTCGCAACCAGCCATCACAGCCGCCTGCCTGTCTGCAGGGAGTCTCTCGACCAACTGGTCGGCGTGCTGCCGGTTCGGCGCCTGATTGGCGACATCGGATCTGCCGACTTTGGCGAAGCCACTTTGCTAAGTCAGCTTCAGTCCCCGTACTACATCCCCTCCGGCACCCCGGTGTTTTCGCAACTTGCCTTTTTTCAGGAAAATCGGCAGCGCATCGGTTTTGTCGTTGATGAATACGGTGAAATTCTTGGCCTGCTGACACTCGAGGACATCATTGAAGAATTTGTCGGCGATTTCACAACCTCCCTGCCAGGCTTGGGAACCTCCCTGACCTGGTCGCCAGAAGGTTTTGCGATTGTTGAAGGCTCACGCTCGTTGCGCGAAATCAACCGGATGCTTGAACTTGACTTTCCGCTGGATGGCCCAAAAACCTTGAACGGCCTGATTCTCGACTATTTGCAAGATATTCCTGAATCAGATTTGAGTCTGAAACTGGGCGGCATTCCTGTCGAGATACTTCAAACCCAGGACCGAAGTGTGGTCACTGCACGGATATACCGCCCGGAAACGCACTGACGAGAAGGCTCCAGCCTTTACAAAACCCGCTTCCTCGTAGCATTATCAGACGATCTATAAGGCATTTGACACTATCCAATGGCTGCAACTCCTCAAACACAACCCCTCAGTGGTCTGGCCCGCGCGCTGGTACAAGCCGGACGACTCAAGGAGGCGGAGGCAGAGCAACTGCTGGCCCAGGCGAATACTGAAAAACATTCGCTGATCGAACAAATCATTGCCAGCCAGAAGGCATCCGCCATTGAGATCGCACGATTTGTCGCTGACACATTCGGCTACCCGCTACTTGATCTTGCCGCCTTCGACGAAGCACACATTCCGGAAACAGCAATTGATCGCAAATTAATTGCGACCCACAAAGTCATTCCGCTCAACAAACGCGGCAATCGTCTTTCTGTGGCCATTGCCGACCCGACCAATTTACGTGCGCTGGACGAAATCCGCTTCCAGACCGGCCTGGCCGTCGACCCCATTGTTGTCGAACATCCCAAACTTGCACCGCTTGTCACGAAATACTCGGAGTCTGCGTCAGAAACCTTGAAAAATCTGGCCAGCGACGACATCAACCTCGATTTCCTCGACGAAGACACCAGCGCAAAAGCCGATGAGGCTGCAGGGCAAGAAATCGACGACGCCCCCGTTGTCAAATTCATCCAGAAAATGCTGCTTGATGCGATCAATGAGGGGGCGTCGGATATTCATTTCGAGCCCTATGAAAAGTACTACCGGATTCGTTTCCGGGTCGACGGCATACTCCGCGAAATCGCCACCCCCCCGTTGGCCATCAAGGAAAAGATCGCTTCACGCATCAAGGTCATTTCGCGTTTGAACATTGCAGAAAAGCGCGTCCCGCAAGACGGTCGCATGCGCTTGGTCCTGTCAAAAAATCGGGCCATCGACTTTCGGGTCAGCACGCTGCCCACCCTTCAGGGCGAGAAAATCGTCTTGCGTATTCTCGACCCAACGTCTGCCACGCTTGGTATTGAAGCACTGGGTTACGAGCCGGAGCAGAAAGCCGCTCTGCTTGATGCGGTCAACCGGCCATACGGCATGGTTTTGGTCACAGGTCCTACCGGCTCCGGCAAGACAGTCTCGCTATACACCTGCCTAAACATCCTCAACAAGGATGGCGTCAACATTTCCACGGCCGAGGACCCAGCTGAAATCAATTTGGCGGGTATCAATCAGGTCAATGTGGACGACAAAGCCGGACTCACCTTTCCTGTCGCCCTGAAAGCCTTTCTCCGCCAGGATCCGGACGTCATCATGGTGGGTGAAATTCGGGATCTCGAGACCGCTGAAATCGCCATCAAGGCCGCTCAGACAGGGCATATGGTGCTCTCGACGCTACACACCAACGATGCACCACAAACACTGACGCGACTGATGAATATGGGTGTTCCCACATTCAACATCGCGTCGAGCATCTTGTTGATTACCGCACAGCGCTTGGCACGCAGGCTTTGCACCTGCAAGAAACCAATGACCGTCCCCGAGCAGGCAATGCTCGATGCAGGCTTTAAGCCAGAAGAACTGGATGGTTCATGGACGCTTTATGGGCCGGGTGGCTGTGATCGCTGCAAAGGCAGCGGCTATAAAGGCCGGGTCGGCATTTATCAGGTCATGCCGGTCTCGGAGGCCATGCAGCGCTTGATCATGAGCGGTGCCACGGCGCTGGATCTGGCCCTCCTGGCTAAAAATGAGGGGGTCAAGGATTTGCGTCAGTCCGGACTGCTCAAGGTCAAGCAAGGAGTTACGTCGCTTGATGAAGTATTGACCACGACCAATTTATAAAAGGAACAGTGGATTATGGCTACCGCCGCCAAACCGAAAGCCTCGGCAGTCAAGGAGTCCCCTTTTTTATGGGAAGGCAAGAACCGGGACGGAAAAACCGTGCGCGGAGAAATGCGCGCAGCTAGCGAGTCGGTTGTCCAGACCACGCTGAGACGCCAAGGCATCACGAATGCCAAGATCAAAAAAGTCCGCTTCAAAAGTGGCGGCCGGATTACTGGCAAGGATATCGCGCTATTTACTCGGCAACTGGCGACCATGATGAAGTCAGGCGTCCCCCTGCTTCAGTCATTTGATATTGTCGGAAGAGGGCACACCAATCCAGCGGTTGGCAAATTGCTGCTCGACATTAAAGCAGATGTCGAAACGGGCAGCTCACTGTCACAAGCCTTTCGCAAGTATCCACTCCAATTCGATCCGCTCTACTGCAACCTAGTTGCAGCGGGCGAACAGGCTGGGATTCTTGACAGTCTTCTCGACCGCTTGGCGACCTACCAGGAAAAAATTATCGCGATCAAGAGCAAGATCAAGTCAGCCTTGTTCTATCCGATCGCAGTCATAGTCGTGGCATTCATTATTACTGCCGTGATTATGATTTTCGTCATTCCAGCATTTAAAGACGTTTTCAAAAGCTTCGGCGCAGACTTGCCGGCCCCTACGCTGGTCGTGATCTCCATTTCCGACTTTTTCGTTGCTTATTGGTGGGCAATATTCGGCATACTGGGTGGAGGAATTTATGGATTCCTGGAAAGCTGGCGCCGCTCCGAAAAAATCCAGATCGTCATGGACCGCCTGCTTTTACGCGCACCGGTTTTCGGGGAAATTGTCCGAAAATCGGTCATTGCCCGGTGGACCAGAACGTTGGCAACCATGTTTGCTGCAGGCGTTCCCTTGGTTGAGTCGCTCGAGTCGGTCGGTGGAGCAGCCGGGAATCATGTGTATAAAATTGCAACGAAACAAATTCAAAGTGAAGTCTCGACAGGCACCAGCCTGACTTCTGCGATGCAGAACGTGAACATTTTCCCGAACATGGTGACCCAGATGGTTGCGATCGGCGAAGAATCTGGTGCGCTTGACTCGATGCTTTCCAAGGTCGCCGACTTCTTCGAACAGGAAGTCGATGATGCAGTCGAGGCCATGTCCAGCCTGATGGAGCCGATAATCATGGTTGTTCTCGGCACGCTGATTGGCGGCATGGTTGTATCCATGTACCTGCCCATTTTCAAGATGGGCTCAGTCGTCTGATGCTTCCTGACTCACTTGTTGTTCTTGTCGGTATGGCGGCCGTATTGGGTCTGTGTATCGGCAGCTTCCTTAACGTCGTGATTCACCGACTCCCCAAGATGATGGAGCACGATTGGCACGCACAGTGTGCCGATTTGCAGGGGAAACCAGTGTCGACCGGGAAAACGCTCAGTTTGTCAAAACCAGGCTCCCGTTGCCCGGCCTGCGGTCATTGCATTACGGCCAGTCAAAACATTCCGGTTATCAGCTATCTGTTGCTCAAAGGAAAGTGCGCGTCCTGCCACACGAAAATCTCGATTCGCTATCCTGTTATTGAATTCATCACCGGAGCCCTTTCCGCCTTCGCGGTTTGGCACTTCGGCCCCAGCCTGCAGGCTCTGGGGGCTCTGTTTCTGATCTGGATGCTGATCGGGCTGGCCGCGATCGACTTTGATACACAACTGCTTCCTGATTCAATGACGCTTCCGCTGCTCTGGTGCGGACTGGCGCTGAATATCACAGGCACATTCACTGATCTGCCATCTGCCGTCATTGGCGCCATGGCTGGCTACCTGGCTCTCTGGTCTGTTTTCTGGCTATTCAAGCTGGCGACCGGCAAAGAAGGAATGGGATATGGCGACTTCAAACTGCTCGCCGCCCTCGGTGCTTGGCTTGGCTGGCAGATGCTGCCGACCATCATTCTTCTCTCCTCCGTGGTTGGCGCCGGCGTCGGCATTACCTTGATCATTGCAGCACGACATGGACGTAACGTCCCCATCCCATTCGGCCCTTACCTGGCCGCGGCTGGCGGCATCGCCCTGTTTTGGGGAACGGAGTTGACACACCGTTACCTTGAACTGATCTATTGAAATATCAGTCTCAGCCCTGACATTGGCACTAGCATCTCTCGGTTATAATTCAAGGTTTTGGAGGAATCACATGCCGATTTACGAGTATCGCTGCGACTCCTGCGGCGCCCAGAAAGAACATCTTCAAAAGATGAGCGATCCGCAGCTCACCACATGCCCGGCCTGCGGCAAGGAAAATTACAGCAAGCTGTTGTCAGCCGCTGGCTTTCAGCTCAAGGGCAGCGGCTGGTATGCCACAGACTTCAAGGGCGGCAGCAAGCCTGCTGACAGCACCCCACCCTGCCAGGGCGGGTCGGGAGCATGCACTCCGTGCGGGGCCAATTGATCAAACGTTACTTCATTACCGGGCTACTCATCTGGGTCCCCCTGGTTATTACCGGGTGGGTGCTGTCGACCATAGTCAGCGCACTCGACCAGTCACTGCGCCTCCTGCCTGAGTCAATTCACCCACAACACCTCTTCGGCTTCGCCATCCCTGGTGCTGGCGCGCTGTTGACGTTGGGCATGATCCTGCTGACCGGACTGCTGGCAGCCAATTTCATTGGCCAAAAACTAGTTGTCTGGTGGGAAAAGCTTCTGGCCCGCATCCCGGTCGTGAATTCGGTCTACAACAGCGTCAAGCAGGTTTCAGACACGCTCTTCTCGCCTAATGGCAATGCTTTCCGCAAGGCAGTCCTGGTTCGCTACCCGCACCAGGGAAGCTGGACCATTGCCTTTCTGACGGGGCAGCCCGGCGGTGACGTTGTCAATCACCTCGATGGCGACTATGTCAGCGTTTATGTCCCGACGACCCCCAACCCGACCTCCGGCTTCTTCCTGATGATGCCATCCAGCGAAGTGCAGGAACTCGACATGACGGTCGACGAAGCCCTGAAATACATTATCTCGATGGGGGTCGTGGCACCGCCACCAAACCCGCGCGTTATCACCAACACCTGAATCAACCGGAAAGCTTCATGCGTACCCATTACTGCGGACAACTCAATGCCGCCCTCGACGGGCAAATCGTCACCCTGTGCGGCTGGGCCCACCGTCGGCGCGACCACGGCGGCGTCATCTTCATCGACCTGCGCGACCGTGAAGGCCTGGCTCAGGTTGTTTGCGATCCGGATCGCCCCGAAATGTTCGCCATTGCCGAATCGGTGCGCAACGAGTTCTGCCTGAAAATTACCGGCAAGGTCCGTCCGCGCCCGGCCGGCACGACCAACGCCAACCTGGCATCCGGCGAAATCGAAATTCTCTGCCAGGAAATTGAAGTTCTGAACGCCTCGGTCACCCCACCGTTCCAACTCGACGAAGACAATCTGTCGGAAAACGTTCGCCTGACCCATCGCGTCATCGATCTGCGTCGTCCGCAGATGCAGAACAACCTGATGCTGCGCTACAAGACGGCTCGGGCTTTCCGCCGCTTCCTTGACGACAACGGTTTCATCGACATCGAAACCCCGATGCTGACCAAGTCGACCCCGGAAGGCGCCCGCGACTATCTCGTTCCGTCGCGCGTCCATGATGGCCAGTTTTTCGCACTGCCGCAGTCTCCGCAACTCTTCAAACAGCTGCTGATGGTCGCTGGTTACGACCGCTACTACCAGATCGTCAAGTGCTTCCGCGACGAAGATCTGCGTGCCGACCGCCAGCCCGAATTCACCCAGGTCGATATCGAAACCTCGTTCATGAGCGAGGCAGAAATCACCGCCCTGATGGAAAAGCTGATCCGCACCGTATTCAAGGAAGCGATCGACGTCGACCTGCCGGAATTCCCGCGCATGACCTACGCCGAAGCCATGCACCGCTTCGGTTCGGACAAGCCGGACCTGCGCGTCACACTTGAGCTGACCGAAGTCACCGACGCCTTCAAGGACGTCGCCTTCAAGGTCTTCGCCGGCGTCGCCAACAGCGCCGGTGGCCGTATCGCGGCCATGCGCATCCCCGGTGGCGCCACGCTGACGCGCGGCGAAATCGATGCCTACACCCAGTTCGTCGGCATCTACGGCGCTCGCGGCCTGGCCTACATCAAGATCAATGACGTTACCCAGATCAACGAAACCGGGTTGCAGTCGCCGATCGTCAAGAATCTCTCCGAAGCCTCGCTCAAAGCCGTCATCGAGCGCACCGGCGCACAATCCGGCGACCTGATCTTCTTCGGCGCCGACAAGGCCAAGATCGTCAACGACGCTCTTGGCGCACTGCGCATCAAGATCGGCCATGAAAAGGGCTTCGTCACCGGCGCTAAGTGGGCTCCGCTGTGGGTCATCGACTTCCCGATGTTCGAATACGACGACGAATCGAAGCGCTGGACTGCCTGTCACCACCCGTTCACCAGCCCGAAGGACGAGCACCTGCAGTTCCTCGAAACGGATCCGGGCAAGTGCCTTGCCAAGGCCTACGACCTGGCGCTGAACGGCTGGGAACTGGGTGGCGGCTCGGTACGTATCCACCGCTCCGAAGTGCAGGAGAAGGTTTTCTCGGCCCTCAACATCGGTCCAGAAGAACAGCAGGCCAAGTTCGGCTTCCTGCTCGACGCACTCAAGTACGGCGCCCCACCGCACGGCGGCCTGGCTTTCGGTTTGGACCGCATCGTCACAATGATGACCGGCGCCGAGTCGATCCGTGACGTGATCGCCTTCCCGAAAACCCAGCGCGCCCAATGCCTGCTGACCGACGCACCATCACCGGTCGACGAGAAGCAACTGCGCGAATTGCACATCCGCCTGCGTCAAAAGATGGAAACGCAAGTCGACGTCCCCAAGGCCTAAAGCAGCATGATGATCTGGATGCGCTTCCTGCTGGTTGCCTGGCTGGCCATTGGAAGCGCATTTGGTTTCACCTGGGGCAATACTGCGGTCGACAGTATTCCTGTTGGCGATTTGCCTATCGAGGCTCGCCAAACGCTGCGTCTGATCAAGGATGGGGGGCCTTTCCCCTTTCCCCGTGACGGCATTGTTTTCGGCAATTTCGAAAAACGCCTGCCGCTGCAAAAACGCGGTTATTACCGTGAATACACGGTCAAGACACCGGGCGTCCGCAGTCGCGGAGCACGCCGGATCATTGCCGGAAACAGCGACGAGTTCTACTACACCGAGGACCACTACGCGTCCTTCCGGCGCATACGGGAGTAAGCGATGACCCAGCCTCTCGCCCTGCGGGCCGAGCATAACGGGGTGTATTACCTCTCCGCCGAACGTCGCCCCGCCTTCGAAGCTCAGGCCCAAGCCGACCAGCAAAGCATCCAGACCATTGACCTGGCACGCCACGCAACGCTTTCCAGTGCACTCAAGAAAATCGGCAGCACCCTGCATTTTCCTGCCTGGTACGGCGCCAATCTGGATGCATTGTTCGACTGCCTGACCGACGCCGAGTGGCTGACAGAAAGTGGGCGGATCATCTCGATATCCGGCACGCAACGACTCAGCGCCGCCCAGCCGGAAGCTTTCGCGACACTACTCGAAGTACTGCAATCGGCCGCCGAAACGTTGCGTGCGGACAGCATTCTCTTCCGGGTTCTGCTCGACACCCCCAACCCGGCCCTGAATCCCCTGCCCGAGGCATGAGCGAGTACAAGCAACCGGTCTCGGTGCTCGTCGTCATCTACACCCCGGCGCTCGATGTACTGCTCCTTGAGCGGGCGGCTCACCCTGGCTTCTGGCAATCGGTAACCGGCAGCCGGGAAGGCGATGAAGCGCTGATCGACACCGCCCGCCGGGAAGTTGGCGAAGAAACCGGCATCAATACCGACCTTCACCAGCTGACCGACTGGCAACAGACCAACATCTTCGAGATTTTCCCGCAGTGGCGGCATCGCTATGCCCCTGGCGTCACCGAGAATACCGAACATGTCTTCGGCCTCCTGGTTGCCGGCAAACCGGACATCACCATTGCGCCGAATGAACACCGTGCCTGGACCTGGATGCCCTGGCAAGCCGCGGCCGAACGCTGCTTTTCGTGGACCAACCGCGACGCCATCCAGGCGCTGCCGACACGCCTCAACCTGAAACCCTGATTCGCCTTCCACCGCTGCGGCATTTTTCTTTGTACAATCCGCGGCGATTCCAACCGGAGCCCGCCATGAGCATTGAAAACCTCACCCCAGGCACCAAGGCCGCCGTCCTGGCCGAAGCCCTGCCTTATATCAAGCGTTTCCACGGCAAGACCATCGTCGTCAAATACGGTGGCAACGCGATGACCGACGAACACCTGAAAAGCTGTTTCGCACGCGATGTCGTGCTACTCGAACTGGTCGGCTTCAACATCGTCGTTGTCCATGGCGGAGGACCGCAAATCGAGAACCTGCTCGGCCGCGTCGGCAAGAAAGGCGAGTTCATCCAGGGCATGCGCGTCACCGATGCCGAGACCATGGAACTGGTTGAAATGGTCCTCGGCGGCCAGGTCAACAAAGACATCGTCAACCTGATCAACCAGCATGGCGGCAAAGCCGTCGGCCTGACCGGCAAGGATGGCAATTTCATCCGCGCCAAGAAGCTGATGCTGGAAAACAAGGATCATCCGGGCGACCTGATCGACGTCGGCCAGGTCGGCGAGATTACCTCGATCGATCCCTCGCTGATCGATCACCTCGACAAGGGCGCGTTCATTCCGGTCATCGCCCCGATCGGCGTTGGTAAGGATGGGGAGACCTACAACATCAATGCCGACGTTGTCGCCGGCAAGATTGCCGAAGTCCTCAAGGCCGAAAAACTGGTGCTGCTGACCAACACTCCTGGCGTACTCGACAAGGAAGGCAATTTGATCACCGGCATCACGCCGAAGCAGATCGATGAAATGGTCGATGATGGCACGCTGTCGGGCGGCATGCTGCCCAAAATCGGCTCGGCACTGGATGCCGCACGCAATGGTGTTAAAGGCGTGCACATCATCGATGGCCGCGTCGAACATGCCTTGCTGCTCGAAATCCTGACCGACCACGGCGTCGGAACAATGATCAAGTCGCACTGACCCCCAAGCCCGCCCAGCGGGCTTTTTTATTGCCTACCATGATGCACAACCCCGTTTGGCTGTTCGACCTCGACAACACGCTACACAACGCCTCGGCGCACATTTTCCCGCATATCAATCTGTCGATGCGGCAATACATTGAACGCCATCTGAGCGTCGATGAAGATGAAGCGAACCGCATTCGCCAGGACTACTGGACACGCTACGGCGCAACCATGCTCGGCATGATGCGACACCATGGCACCAACCCGCAGCACTTCCTGGCGGAAACCCACCAGTTTCCCGAACTTCAACGCCAACTTGTCTTTCAGCGCGCCACCTTGCACATGCTGCAGCGACTACCTGGCAAGAAAATTCTCTTCTCCAATGCTCCCGGGCAATACGCCCATCAAATCCTTCGCCTGACCGGGCTGGACAAGTATTTTGCTGCGGTCTACACGGTTGAGAACCTTAAATTCAAACCCAAACCGATGCTTCAGGGATTTCGCACCCTGCTGCGCCAGGAGCACCTGAATCCGCGTCGTTGCATCATGGTCGAAGACAGCCTGGCCAATCTGGTCAGCGCCAAAAAGCTGGGCATGAAGACGGTGTGGGTGAGTGCTGGCTCACGTCACTCACCTTTTGTTGACGTCAAGATTCGTTCCGTCCTGCAGTTGCCGCAACGTTGCGGTCGACTATAATTTCCGGACAAAAATCAAGGAATCGAGAGGGGATGATCGATGGCCGTCAAACCGGGCGAACGCCGCCTGCAAATTCTGCAAACACTCGCCGGGATGCTGGAAGTCCCCAAAGGCGAAAAGATCACCACGGCAGCACTGGCCGCCAGGCTTGACTGTTCGGAAGCGGCGCTTTACCGCCACTTCGCCAGCAAGGCTCAGATGTATGAAGGCCTGATCGAGTTCATTGAACAAAGCCTTTTTGGCGTCATCAACCAGATTACGGCCGAAGAAAGCCAGGGCTTCAACCAGGTGGAGCAGATTCTCAGCCTGCTGCTGCGCTTTGCCCAGAAAAACCGCGGCATGACCCGCGTCCTGATCGGTGATGCATTGGTCAATGAAAACGAACGCCTGCAACAACGGATCAATGCCCTGCTCGACAAACTGGAAGCAGCGCTCAAGCAGGCACTGCGCATTGCCGCCACCCAGGACAACCTGAAAGCCGATGCCGACTTCGCCTCATTGGCCAACCTGCTGCGCTGTTACGCGGTTGGCCGCTGGGAACAATACGCACGCAGCGGTTTCACCCGCGAACCGCTGGCCCAGTGGCAACAGCAGTGGCCAATGCTTTATTTCGCCTGCCTGTCGCAGTCAGGCGCACCTGGCGGGTAAACGCAAAAAGGGCGGCCCAGGCCGCCCTTTTTAAATGCTGCCGACCACTCAGCGCTGCAGATACTCTGCCGCATCCAGTGCAAAGTAGGTCAAGATGCCATCGGCACCGGCTCGCTTGAAAGCCAGCAAGCTTTCCAGTACACAAGCCTTCTCGTCCAGCCAGCCATTCTGGGCTGCCGCCTTGAGCATCGCGTACTCACCGCTGACCTGATAGGCATAGGTCGGCACCTTGAACTCCTCTTTGACCCGACGAACGATGTCGAGATACGGCATGCCAGGCTTGACCATGACCATATCGGCACCTTCCTCCAGATCCAGCGCCACTTCCTTGAGCGCCTCGTCGGTATTGGCCGGATCCATCTGGTAAGTGTACTTGTTGCCTTTGCCCAGATTGCCCGCCGAACCGACGGCATCGCGGAAGGGGCCATAGAAGGCCGAGGCATACTTGGCAGAATAAGCCAGGATGCGGGTATAGATTTGTCCGGCCTGATTCAACTCGGCACGAATACGGCCGATACGCCCATCCATCATGTCGGAAGGCGCAACCACATCAGCTCCAGCCTGGGCATGGCAAAGCGCCTGGCGCGCCAGCACCTCAAGCGTTTCATCATTGAGAACATAACCGCTCGCATCGATCAGACCATCCTGCCCGTGACTGGTGTAGGGATCGAGCGCCACGTCAGTAATGATGCCCAGTTCAGGGAATTCACGCTTGAGCGCCTGGACGACGCGCGGCACCAAGCCACTGTCGTTATAAGCCTCTTCGGCACCAAGTGACTTCAAGGATGCATCAATCACCGGGAACAGTGCCAGGGCGGGCACTCCCAGCTTGGCCGCACGTTCAGCCGTCTTCAGCAGGATATCCAGCGATTGACGCTCGACACCGGGCATCGAGCCGACCTTCTCGATCCGCCCTGCACCTTCCAGTACGAAAACAGGATAAATAAAGTCGTCGACCGTCAGAACAGACTCCCGCATCAAGCGGCGGGAAAAATCATCGCGCCGCATCCGGCGCATGCGTGTGGCAGGAAATTGTCCGGTAGCACTCATGTTTGAACCTCGAAAAAATCAGCAGATATTTTTTAACAGCGCGGAACTTTTAGCGTTGACCCACGTCAGAGTCTGCAGATAGCACGCGCTGTCTCCCGCTTCACCTCCCTGAGCGGGTGCCTTGACCACGTCAGTGCATTTTTGCCCCCGGCCCCCCCTTAGCCGGGGGCACTTTGTTTTGCGGTTTGGGCGCAACGACCGGGCGCTTGTATTCCATCCCCAGCCAGCCAGCCAGCACCTCCTCGGCATCCTCAACCCCCGTCTTCTTGAGACTGGAAAAGAGCTGCACGGAGTACAGGGCGGCATCGCCCCAGGTCGCCACTTCGGCCTTCACCGAACGCAGCACCTTGGTTTGCTCCTGCCGACTAAGCTTGTCTGCCTTGGAAAGCAGAATATGAATCGGGCGACCGGTCGGCCGGAACCAATCGATCAACTTCAGGTCGAGGTCCGTCATCGGACGACGGATATCCATGATGACCACCAAGCCAGCCAGTTGGTCGCGCTCGCTGAGATACGGCCCGATCAGCCCTTCCCACTGCGAACGAATCGCTTCAGGCGCCTTGGCATAGCCATAACCAGGCAAGTCGACAAAATACTTGCCCTCGGCCAAGGTAAAATAATTCAGGTGCTGGGTTCGCCCCGGCGTCTTGCTGACGAAAGCCAGACGCACGCGACCGGCCAGGGTGTTGATGGCAGAAGATTTACCGGCATTGGAACGGCCTGCGAAGGCTACTTCCCGAACAGAGTCGGCGGGTAAATCACGGAGATTGGCAACGGTGGTTAAGAAAACCGCCTTTTGGAACAGAGGCATAAAAAACTCGGAAGACCCGCCAACGCGGCGGAGAACTGCTATAGAATAGCAGGTTTGTAACTTCAGTCCCGGTCAAAAGCGCCTCGAGATGCGCACAAGGAGTTCGAAAATGATCCGTACAGCGGCAATGGCAGTCCTTCTCGCCACCAGTTTCATCGCCAACGCTTCCGAAGAAGCCAAAACCAAAGCCGACCCTGCCAAAGGCAAGGTTATTGCCGAGACCGTTTGTGTCGCCTGTCACGGCGCCGACGGCAACAGCGCCGCTTCAGCCAATCCGCATCTGGCTGGCCAGGTTGAAGAGTACATCTACAAGCAACTGAAGAATTTCAAGGCTGCCGATGGCAAGCCGGCTGCCCGTAACAACCCGATCATGGGTGGCATGGCCGCCCCGCTTTCTGACGAAGACATGAAAAATGTCGCCGCCTGGTTTGCCAGCCAGAAAGCCAAGCCGGCATCTGCCAAGGATGAAACCAAGATTGCTCTGGGCCAGAAACTGTGGCGCCAAGGCGACTACAAGAAGGGCGTTCCTGCCTGTGCAGGCTGTCACGGCCCGGCTGGCGCAGGTCTGCCGGCACAATATCCAAAGCTGGCCGGCCAGTTCCCGGAATACACCGAAGCCCAACTGAAGGCATTCCGCGCTGACGAACGCGCCAATGACCCGGAAAAGATGATGCGCACGATCGCCGCCAAGCTTTCGGACGTTGAAATCAAGGCTGTATCGGAATACGCCGCCGGCCTGCGTTAAGCCAAGGCAGAAAACCCAATGCAAAGGCAGCTTCGGCTGCCTTTTCTTTTTTGACCTTGGCAGGCAGAACACAGCGGGATAGACTGCAGAAGCAAAAACAAGCTCACCCGACAGAGGAGACACCCCGTGAAAACACTCAAGCAAATGCTCGCCAACAAAGACCGCCCTCTGGCTGTCGTAGCACCAAGCGATACTGTTTTTCACGCGCTCAGCGTGATGGCCAAGCACGATGTAGGCGCCCTCCTCGTTCTGGATGGCGAACAACTGGTCGGCATCTTCTCGGAACGCGACTACGCTCGAAAAATCATCCTCCAGGGCAAGACATCGAAAGACACCCAAGTACGCGAAATCATGAGCGACAAGGTGGCTTACGTGACACCAGCGGCGAGCCTGGATGAATGTATGGCCTTGATGACCGAGAAACATTTTCGGCATCTGCCCGTGCTGAATGACGATAGCAGCGTCGCCGGCATGATTTCGATTGGTGACCTGGTCAAGGAAACCATCAGTTCCCAGCAATTTCTGATTGCCGAACTGGAACGCTATATTTCAGGCTGAAATGGACGTCGACCGCAGCAAGCATTTCTCGATCCTGGACGAAATCGCCCGCAACCTTTGTGGGCACCTCAATTTCCCAACCTGCCTTGACGCTGCGGTACTCGTCCGCAATGTACTGAACGACCCGAATGCCACCACGGAACGGGTCGCTCAGGTGGTCAGTGTCGAGCCCCTGATTTCGAGCAAACTTCTGCGGCTGGCAAATTCGGCAAGCTACAACACCAGCGGCCGGCAAATCAGCGACCTGGCCAGCGCCATCAGCCGCCTGGGTTTTGAAGTTGTACGCACAACCTCGCTGGCCGTGGCACTGGACCAGATGCTGCGCTCGAGAAACCTGGCCAGCTTTACCGACATCGCCCGAAATGCCTGGGAACACTCGCTGCAGGTTGCAGCGATCGCCCGCGTACTGGCTCGCCGCCTTGGTCGCATCAATCCGGATCAGGCAATGCTGGCCGGGCTGGTACACGATATCGGGATTTTTTATCTCCTGTACTGCGCTGCGGAATTTCCCGAATACAGCAACGACAGAAGCCACATGATCGAATTGCTGATCGGCTGGCATGACAGCATTGGCGAAAGCCTGTTGCACGTTCTTGGCCTGCCAGAGACCATCACCACCGCTATCCGCGAGCATGATCGACTACAGAACGTCGAAAACCCCTGCACCGTCAGCGATGTCTTATATTTTGCCAACCTGCTTGCCGGCTGCGACCACGACTGGCTCGAAGCCGGCCTCCCCCCGGAGGAATCGGCACTCCGTAAAATCGACCGAGAACGCTTTGCCGATTTGATCGAAGATGCAGAAGAAGACATCAGGGAACTAAAACAGGCTCTTGCAGCCTGAACCGGATGACCGCAAGAGAACACCGGGCGATTGCCTGGCACCCCGATAGCCAACAACTCAGCTGGCTCAAAGCCCTGCTTTTTTCCCTCGCCCTGATCCCTTTTGGATGCTTGGCCCAGGCAGCATGGGCTGGCGACCTTGGCGCACAGCCGGCCGAATTTATCCAACGTCGCACCGGTTTCTGGACCTTCAGCTTCTTGCTGCTGACGCTAAGCATCTCGCCACTACGCAGCATGACACAGTGGCATTGGCTGCTTCGCTTGCGCCGCATGCTGGGCTTGTTCGTCTTTTTCTACGCAGTGCTGCACGCTCTTTCATTCGTCGGGTTTCAGCACGCTTTCGCGGTCGACGAGATCGCCGGGGATATTTTGAAGCGACCATTCATCGCCATTGGCTTCGCTGCCTTCGCATTGCTGATTCCTCTGGCCGCCACCTCAAACCAGCTGGCCATACGGCGACTGGGCGGTCGCCGCTGGCAGGAGTTGCACCGCAACATCTATCTGATCGGAATTCTGGCCGCCATCCATTACCTCTGGCAAAGCAAGGCAGACACCCTGATCTGGTCACTCGCCGGCAGTGCTACGCTGATCGCATTGCTTGGCTGGAGAATCAGGGAGCGACAGCGCAAGGCCATACCCGCGACTACGCCGATCACCAGCAAGCCGCTACATTTTTTCAGGCAGCGGCCCAAGTAGTCATTTAGTGCGTGGCAGGTCGAAGCGAACGATCGCACGGCCGTCCGGTGCCTGCTTGGGCTCCGGCTTCCACGCGTGGCCGTAAACCACCTCGAAAGTCGCCGGCAGCTTGCCATCCCGGCGCATTGTCTCGTACGCCTGACGCGCCTTACTCAAGACTTCCCGGCCAGTCAGGCCATGCCGCCGGGCTTTCATCGCACAACTGGAGCCAGCCGCCCTTAATTCGGCAAACATGGCATCGAGATCGTCATAAGTCAGCGTGATCACTTCCATGTCCATCACCGGGTCGCTAAAACCGCAGCCAACCAGCATGTCACCCAGATCATGCATGTCGATGAAACGCTGGGTGTGTGCGTAACCATCACCGAATGCCGTACGCAACTCCTTGAGCGAATCAGGCCCCAGCGTCGAAAACATCAGCAAGCCGCCCACTTCGAGCACACGGTGCGCTTCAGCCAGCGCCGGCAAAGGATCATCTAGCCAGTGGAGCAGCAGATTTGACCAGATCAGCGCGGTCGACCGCGACTTGATGGGCAAATGGGCTGCATCCGCCGCCAGAAGGGCTGGCTGATTCGATGCGCCCATCCCCAACCAGCGCTGCCAGCTCACGCGGCGCGGTTGGGCGGCCTGCAGCATGGCCGGCGAAAGATCCAGCCCGAGCAAATGCGCGTCCGGATAACGCGTCGCCAGAGCCGCGAAGCTGCCACCGCGACCGCAGCCGAGATCTAGGATTTGCCGGGGCGCAAGCTTGACGTAGTCAAGCCGGTCCTGCATCCGACGATCGATCTCGCGGACGAAAAAATCGGCCTGATCGTAATTCGCCGCAACGCGGGAAAACCGTCGACCGACTTGCTGCCGGTCGACGAAAGTGGCGCTCAAACCGCCTTGACGCCCAAGCGGGCAAACAATGCGTCGTCGCGGTCGGCTTCCGGGTTATCGGTAGTCAACAGACGGTCACCGTAGAACATTGAATTAGCGCCAGCCAGGAAGCACAGCGTCTGGAGTTCGTCGGTCATTTCCTGACGACCGGCCGAGAGGCGCACCCAGGAGGATGGCATGGCAATGCGGGCGGCGGCGATGGTCCGGACGAACTCGAATGGATCAAGACGCTCGTTGGCGGCCAGCGGCGTCCCCGGAATCGGTACCAGGTTGTTGATTGGCACAGACTCGGGCGGCTTCGGCAGATTGGCCAGCTGGACGATCAGTGCAGCGCGATTCTTGCGCGATTCGCCCATGCCGATAATCCCGCCGGAACAAACATTGATCCCGGCATCACGCACCTGCTCGAGCGTATCGAGACGATCGTCGTGCGTATGGCTCTTGATCACCTGACCGTAGAACTCCTTGTCCGTATCGAGATTGTGGTTGTAGTAATCCAGGCCGGCTTCTTTCAGCCTCTCAGCCTGACCGTCCTTGAGCATACCGAGCGTGACACACGTCTGCATGCCGAGAGCCTTGACCTCACGCACCATGTCGAGCACGCGGTCGAGATCGTTGTCTTTCGGCCCCTTCCAGGCGGCGCCCATGCAGAAACGGGAAGCGCCCTTGTCCTTGGCGGCCTTGGCAGCAGCAACGACCTCGTCGAGCGGCATCAGGCGTTCGCGCTGGGTATCGGTTTCATAGCGCGCCGACTGCGAGCAGTAGCTGCAATCCTCGGAACAGCCACCGGTCTTGACCGAAAGCAGCGTCGAGCGTTGAATGGCATTTGGATCGAAATTTTCACGATGCACGCCTTGGGCGCGCCAGATCAGGTCCATGAGCGGCAGCTCGTACAGGGCGAGCACCTCCTCGGCCGTCCAGCGACGGGCAGGAGCAGACTGCGGAGTGGAAGAAACGGCGGCGAGAGTGCTTGCTTGCATGAGTGGCCTTGCGAAAATAAACGATAAAAATCAGATACGAAAACAACGGTAATTATGGATTATCGAGGACGCTCTGAATCATGTCAATTTTACCCCAGCCCCTGCGGCAAGCGTTAAAGCATGTTGTGCAGGGACTTTCGAATGCACTTCCCGGCAGTTGCCTGCTCTGCGCAGAAGACAGCGGCAGCCGCGTGATCTGCGCCGACTGCCTTGCCGAACTGCCCGGCATGCCACCCCAATGCTGCCCATCCTGCGCCGAGCAGACCAGCTACGGCGAACGTTGCGGCGCCTGCCTCCACAAAGCACCGCACTTCGACAAGGTCGTCGCCGGATTTCGCTACGATTTCCCGGTCGACCGCATCATTCACAGCCTGAAATACGGCCACCAGTTATCTGTCGCGGAATGGCTCGGCGAGCGGCTATCCACGCAGCTGACAGCAAGCGACCACGACTTGATCATTCCTCTGCCACTGCATCCGGCCCGCTTGCTCGAACGCGGCTTCAATCAATCCATGGAAATAGCGCGCGCACTGGGCAAGGCGCTCAACCGACCGGTCGAATATCACCATCTGCAACGAACGCGCTCCACCCGGCCACAAGCCGATTTGCCGCACAAGGAGCGCCATAAAAACGTGGCCGGCGCGTTCGAATGCCGCAAAGACTACACCGGGCAGCGCATTCTGCTGGTTGATGACGTGATGACAACCGGCTCAACCCTGAACGAATGCGCTCGCATTCTGAAAATACATGGCGCGGAAACAGTCAGTGTCGCCGTTGCCGCGCGCACCCTGAAACACTAAGCGCAATCAATTCGTGCTTTAATCCGCCCCCTCCGAACCCAGCCAATTACATCGTGGTCGCCGTCGTCCTCTACCAGCCCGAAATTCCGCCCAATACCGGCAACATCATTCGTTTATGCGCCAATACCGGCGCCGAACTGCATCTTGTTGAACCGCTCGGCTTCAATATCGACGACAAGGGCTTGCGCCGGGCCGGACTGGACTATCACGAATACGCCCGCGTCGTTCGCCACCCCGACTGGGCAGCCTGTCGTCAGGCCCTGGGGCATCGCCGGATGTTTGCAATGACCACCAAGGGTCATGCCAGCCCGTTCTCAACCACACTGAATGACAATGACGTGTTTGTTTTTGGACGGGAAACCAGCGGCTTGCCGCCCGAGATACTGGCCGAATTCTTGCCGGAAAACAGACTCCGCCTGCCCATGCAGGCAGATCAGCGCAGCCTGAATTTATCGAATGCCGCTGCCGTGACCGTGTTTGAAGCCTGGCGTCAGAGCGGCTTCAAGGGCGCGACTTAAGCCAGCTCTTCCTTCGGGTCGCGCGCCATCAACTGCTCGACCGCCTGCGCAGCATTCAGGCGGCCATCAAGTACGGCAGCCACAGCGGCACTGATCGGCATATCGACCGAATACTGGCGAGCCAGACGATCGACTTCGCGTGCCGTATAGACCCCCTCGGCCACATGTCCGAGTTCTTCAAGAATTTGCGGCAGGGACTTGCCCTCCGCCAAGGCCAGCCCGACGCGGCGGTTGCGCGACAGGTCGCCGGTGCACGTCAGAATCAGATCCCCCATGCCGGCCAAGCCCATGAAAGTCTCGCGCCTGGCACCCAGCGCCAACCCAAGACGGGCAATTTCAGCCAGGCCACGCGTCATCAGCGCAGCGCGGGTATTCAGGCCCAGGCCCAAACCATCGCACGTCCCTGTCGCAATCGCCATCACATTCTTGACCGCCCCGCCGACTTCGACGCCCACCAGATCATCATTGGCATAAATGCGCAAACGACTGGTATGCAGCTGACGGGCTGCTTCGCGGGCAAACTCGGGGTGATTGGTGGCCAGCGCCACGGCGGTTGGCTGACCGGCAGCCACTTCCTCGGCAAAGCTGGGGCCGGACAGTGCGCCACAAACGGCCTCCTGCCCCAGCACATCAATGACGACTTGGTGCGGCAACAAGCCCGTCCCTGCCTCAAAGCCTTTGCACACCCACAGCAATGGCAGAGTGCAATTCAGGGTTTTGAGGCGCTCAGCCGTCGGACGCAAACCGGCAATCGGCGTCGAGACGACCAACAACTCGGCCGAGGCTACTGCCGCAGAAAAATCGGTCGACACAGCGACCGAGTCGGGCAAGCGATAGCCCGGAAAGAAGCGTTTGTTTTCACGGGTATCCAGCAAGTCGACCGCGACATCCTCTTCGCGCGACCACAACGTGACATCATGCTTGCCGGCAAAGGCAATCGCCAATGCCGTGCCCCAGGCGCCTGCGCCGAGCAACGTAATTTTCATAGACCCCAGACCTGCGTCGAACGAATATAGCCGGTCACGCCATCACGATGGCGCACCTTGGCCCATCCCGGCGAAGCCGGCTCGACCAGTTCAACCGCCACCCATTTGTCGAGTTCGAGCAAAACAGGAGCGTCAGCCTTGTCCGATTGACGGATTTCAGCCTTCAGCGCTGTGACGACGAGCGTCCGGCGATCACCGAGATAGCGCGACTCAACCCAGGCCAGCGAGCCTTCGGCATCGCGAATCTTGAACCATCCCTCAAGGCGGACAATCACCTCGACCGGCGTCTGCGCCTTGATCAGATAGAGCTTCTTGCCCTTCTGCGAAGGTGAATCGTAAAGCACGGCTGCCGGTACATCGACCGAACGATATTCGACAGCCGGTGCTGCACCTGCAGCACCGAGCAATGCAATGAAGGGCAGTGCCCGGCGCCAGATGGTCATGGCTTATTGCAGCGTTGCTTCTGGTTGCTCTGCAGCAGCCTGCTCTTGCAGACGCTGCATGTACATCGATTCGAAATTCACCGGCTGGAGCACGATCGGCGAGAAACCGGCGCGGGTTACCGCCGTCGAAATGGCTTCGCGGGCATACGGGAACAGCAGGTTCGGGCAAGCAACGGCAATCAGCGGCTCGATTTGCTCATCCGGCACATTCATGATGCGGAAAACACCGGCCTGACCGACTTCAACCAGGAAAACCGTCTTTTCGCCCAGCTTGGCAGTCACCGTCACCGTCAGCACGACTTCGAAAACACCTTCGCCAACGCCACGACCACCGGTATTCAGGCTGATTTCAACCTGCGGAGCTTCGCTCGCCAGGAAGATTTCCGGCGCATTCGGCACTTCGATGGAGAGATCCTTGACGTAGAGCTTTTCAATACCGAAGACGGGCTGTTCGTTTTGTTCCATGATTTTCTTTCAGTAAATTAATGGTTATCGGGTTCAGGCGCCAAGCAAGGGTTTGAGCTTGCCTGCCGCATCGAGCGCAATCAGGTCGTCACAACCACCGACATGCGTCTCGCCAATATAAATTTGCGGCACGGTACGCCGCTGCGTGCGCTGCATCATTTCCTCGCGACGCGCCGGATCGAGATCAACCCGAACCTCTTCGATGCCCGTCACACCCCGTGCCGCCAGCAATTGCTTGGCTCGCACGCAGTAAGGACAAACAGCGGTCGTATACATCAGGACATGCGCACTCATTTGTTGCGGTTACCCTTCTTGACCGGGTAACCGGCGCCCACCCAGGCATCAACCCCACCTGCCAGGCTGTACACCTTGGCAAAACCAAGCTTGCCCAGTTCGCCACACCCTTTGGCCGAACGCATACCGGCGGCACAGCAAATGATGAGCGGCTTGTCCTTGAATTTTTCGAGCTCGCCGGCCCGCTCAGCCAGTTTGGCCAGCGGAATGTGCCTGGCTTCCGGCAAGTGGCCGGCAGCAAATTCATCAGCCTCGCGCACATCGACGATATGCGCATCTTCCCGATTGATCAGCTGGGTCGCCTCGGCGGGACTCAACTCGTTGGCGCGACGCCCCTTGAGCAAGGGCATGAGCAAACCAAAGGCGCTCATGGCCACCAGCGAAATGAGCAGGATATTCTGATTAATAAAATCCATCGGCATTCAACTATTCCTCTACACCACAAAACACTTCGCGCATCATACCGACGAGCTGCAGGGTACGCTGATCGCCTACCCGATAAAAAACACGATTCGCATCCTTGCGCGTCAACAAAACGCCCTTCTCACGCAAAATCGCCAGATGCTGGGAAATATTGCTTTGCGAGGTTCCGACCGCTTCGACGATCTCCTGCACACAGGCTTCCTGATCCCCCAGGACACACAGAATTTTCAGACGCAGCGGATGCGCGATGGCTTTGAGCGCACGCGCAGCCATTTCGATGTGTTCCTGCTTGTCGATCAGATTGACGGAAGGAGCTTCCAAGATAAAACCTCGTTATCGGTGAATGGATCATTATAAAATAATGGTTTCGGTTTCGCCGACCTTAATCAACATCAATCAGGGAAATCCGTGCGTGCAAATTCGTTCGCTTCGCCCGCCCCAGACACCCACCCAAGGCCGTTGAAATATTTGCCGAAAAAAATCTCCATTTGCGCCCCGGCGCTGCGTGCTGCAGCGACATGCGTTCTGGCCTTGTCGGCACTGACCCTGACGCCAGCCCATGCTGCCAAGAAAGCCGCGCCATCGCCGACCGCCACGCCTGAAATCGCCGAGCGTCAGGCCGACCTTGGCGAACTGCGCGGCAGGATCGAGGGACTGCGCAAGGACCTCAACACCAGTGAAGAAAACAAGGCAGACGCTGCTGATCGCCTGCGCGAATCCGAACGCCAGATATCCCGGCTGCAACGCGAGCTTCACGAACTGACCGACCAGCGCGGTCGACTGCAAAAGAGACTCGAAAACCTTGAGCAGCAGTCAAAGGAACTGGCAGTCACACTCAACCAGCAACAAAGCCAGCTCGAAAAGCTGCTCTACAAGCAATACCTGCGCGGCACCCCGGACTCTCTCCAGCTACTGCTCAACGGCGACGACCCCAACCAGGTCGCGCGCGATCTCCATTATTTTTCGGCCATTGCCTTGACCCGGGCCGAGTTGATGGGCGAGATCAACGCCACACTCGACAAGAAGCGCGCCCTGGCAGCAGATGCCAAGGAACAAGCGGCAGAACTGAAAGAAGTTGAAGCACAGCAACAGGTTCGCGTCGCCGAACTCAACAAGCAGCGCGAAGAGCGCAAACGTCTGCACGCCCAGATATCGGACAAGGTAGCCGCCCAGCGCAAGGAAATCGGCAATCTTCAGCAGAATGAAAAACGCCTGACCAGCCTGATCGACCGACTGTCGAAAATACTCGCCGCACAGGCCGCCAAGGCAGCAGAAGCGGCTCGCGCGGCGGAGGCAGCAAAAATAGCCGAGGCGGCGCGCCAAAAAGCAAAACAGCGTACCGAGCCGGAATCGAAAACCCCGCCCCGCAGAGAAGAAACCGCCGAAGCGCCACGCCAGAAACCCGTCGAAGCCGAAAACAACTACGAACCGGTTGCCAGCAACGGTAATTTTGCCCGCCAGAAAGGCAGCCTCCGCCTGCCTGTGCGCGGCACGGTCAGCGGCCGCTTCGGCTCGCCGCGCGATGGCGGCGGCACCTGGCGCGGACTCTTCATTCGTGCCGCTGGCGGCAGCGAAGTCAAGGCCGTGGCCAGCGGCCGCGTGGTCTTTGCCGACTGGATGCGCGGTTTTGGCAATATCCTAATCGTCGACCACGGCGATGCCTACCTCTCGATCTATGGCAACAACGAGTCCTTGCTCAAACAGGTCGGCCAGAACATCAAGGGCGGAGAAACCATCGCCACCGCAGGCAACAGCGGAGGCAACCCGGAATCCGGTTTATACTTTGAACTCCGCCACCAAGGGCAACCGATCGACCCGATGAAATGGGCCAGTTTGAAATGAGCAAAACGAAAACAATCAGTTTGGTTGCGGGCGCCTTTGTCGCCGGCGCACTCATCAGCCTGAATCTCCCGGCCTTCGCCGACAAGGAGAGTAAAGCAGGCTTGCCGATCGACGAATTGCGCACCTTTGCGGAGGTGTACAGCGCAATCAAGCAAGGCTATGTCGAGCCGGTCGAAGACAAGAAGATGATCACCAATGCCATTTCCGGCATGCTTTCCAACCTCGACCCACACTCCACCTACCTTGATGCCGACGCATTCAAGGATCTCCAGGTCGGCACTCAAGGCGAATTCGGGGGGCTGGGCATCGAAGTCGGCATGGAAGACGGCCTGGTCAAGGTGGTTTCCCCCATCGAAGATACACCGGCTTACCGGGCCGGCCTGAAAGCGGGCGACCTGATCTTCAAACTCGATGACACCCCGGTCAAGGGCCTGACCCTGGCCGAAGCCGTAAAGAAAATGCGTGGCAAGCCGAAAACACCGCTCAAAATTTCGATTTTGCGCAAAGGCGAAACCAAGCCGATCGAAGTCACGCTGATCCGCGAAGTCATCAAGGTCCAGAGCGTCAAGTCGAAACTGGTTGAGCCGGGCTATGGCTGGGTACGCATCACCCAGTTCCAGGAAAACACAACGGCGGATATCGCCCGTCACGTTGCCGGCCTGTACAAGGAAAACGGCAACAAGCTGCAAGGCCTGGTCCTCGATTTGCGCAATGATCCGGGTGGTTTGCTGAACAGCGCCATTGGCGTCTCTGCAGCCTTCCTGCCACCCGATGTCAAAATCGTCTCGACAGACGGCCGCACTCCCGACGCCAAGCAGGAGTTCCGGGCCCGTCCGCAGGACTATCTGCGCGGCGGCAAGGAAGACCCGCTCAAGGTGATGCCGGTCGAGGCCAAAAAAGTAGCCATGGTTGTTCTGGTCAACAGCGGCTCGGCTTCGGCCTCTGAGATTGTTGCCGGCGCACTGCAGGACCACAAACGTGCAGTCATCCTCGGCACGCAGACCTTCGGCAAGGGCTCGGTCCAGTCAGTCCTGCCGCTGCCGGGCAACACGGCGATCAAGCTCACCACGGCGCGTTACTACACGCCGGATGGCCGTTCGATCCAAGCCAAGGGCATTGTTCCCGACATCCTCGTTGAAGAAACCGCGAACGGCAGTGGCGGCGGCATGCGTATCCGCGAAGCAGACCTTGACCGTCACCTGATCAACGACAAGGAAAAAGAGACGCCCAAGGAAGTGGCCAAGCCGGAACCCAAGCTCCAGCAAAAAGCCCCGGCCAAGACGACCAAGGACAAGAGCAGCAAGGACGAGAGCGACGAGGACATGCCGCCCCGCCTGGAATATGCCTCGAAGACCGACTATCAGTTCCAGCAAGCCCTGAATCTTCTCAAGGGGCTTCAGATCATGCAAAATAAGGCTCAGTAATTCAGCCACCGGGAGGGATGATGACTAACGCGGATCTCAAGAAAAAGCGCGAAATCCTGTTTGCAAAATTCCCCCCCGGCCAAGTGCCGGAAGCGGCTGACGACCTGCTGACTCTCGATGAGGTTGCCGTCGAACCAAAACATGAAAAACGGGTGGTCGGCGTCAGCTACGAGCTGACCCAACATACGCTGGAAGAGCTTGAAGGCCACCTGGAAGACAAGGGTTTCCACCTCGACAACACCTTGATGAGCAAGCTGACGCGTGCGCTCATCCACTACGTCGAAGATACTCAGCTACATAACATTGGCGCCCCCGAGCGGCGCATCAAGCGCTCCTCGCAGGAAGCCTACGTCAAGGCTTGGGAGCATCACCCGCACGGCGACCACGACGACACGCCGCCGGAGTGGCGGGAATATAAATAGAACGGGATGCCTCGTGTCGGCGCAAGTCGGCAGGTGGAAAGCCCCTTCACGCAAGCACGAATGAACGACAACCAACTTCTCCGCTACAGCCGCCACATCCTGCTTGATGCCATCGGCATAGATGGACAAGCCCGTATTCTTGCCAGCCACGTCCTGATCATCGGCGCTGGCGGCTTAGGCTCACCCGCCGCCCTTTATCTCGCCTCTGCCGGGATTGGAAAAATCACTCTGGTTGATGACGACACGGTTGATTTCACCAACCTGCAACGGCAGATCATGCACACCCAGGCCCGTGTCGGCACCGACAAAGTACGCTCTGGACAAGAGGCGCTGACGGCAATCAATCCCGAGATCGAGATCGTTCCCCTCAAGCAGCGTCTGTCAGGCAGCGATCTGGACAACCTTGTGGCCAAGGCTGACATCGTGCTCGACTGCACCGACAATTTCGCCACACGCCACGCGATCAATCGCGCCTGCGTACACCACAGGAAACCACTTGTTTCAGGTGCTGCCATCCGTTTTGACGGGCAGATCAGCGTCTACGACCTGAGAAGTGACGATGCACCGTGTTATCACTGCCTCTTCCCGGAAGGGGAAGATGTTGACGAAACCCGCTGCGCCATCATGGGAGTCTTTGCGCCGCTCACCGGGATCATCGGCACCATGCAGGCTGCCGAAGCACTCAAACTGGCAGCCGGCATCGGCCAGACGCTAGGCGGTCGCTTGCTGCTGCTCGACGCACTGGATATGGAATGGCGCACCATCAAGTTCAAGCAGGATGCCGCCTGCGCTGTTTGCGGCCCTAGCGGAAACGTGCGATCAGGCGAATATCTTCGCCAAGCTGACGCAGATCGCGCACCTGCAGCAAGCGTTTGCCGCTCAGGCTAGTCAATTCCGGCAAGTTGAACAGGCCGCTGGCTGCATCGCCAATCAGACAGGGCGCCAGGTAAAGCAGCAGCTCATCGACCAAGCCTTCGCGCACCAGGGACCCGTTGAGTTTGAAGCCCGCCTCGGCGTGCACCTCGTTGATGCCGCGTCGCCCCAGCTCTTCAAGCAAGGCCTTCAGCTCAACCTTGCCTGCCGGATTGGGCAAAATCACGACTTCTGCCCCGGTCGACCGCAGCAAAGCTGCTTTTTCCGGATTATCGACCGCGCCAGCCACAAGCACCGCGCCGCCTTGCAGAATACGCGCCGCAAGCGATATTTCCAGACGACTATCAACAATCACCCGCAAGGGCTGACGCGTCGTTGCCACCTCTCGCACATTGAGTTGCGGATCGTCATCGCGCACCGTACCGATGCCCGTCAGGATGGCACATGCCCTGGCCCGCCAGCAATGTCCGTCACGCCGCGCTTCCGGCCCGGTAATCCACTGGCTGACGCCGTTATTCAACGCTGTCTTGCCATCCAGACTAGCCGCCGCCTTGAGGCGCAACCACGGCCGGCCACGCGTCATGCGCGAGACAAAACCGATATTGAGTTCGCGCGCCTCGTTTTCCAGCAGGCCGCTCGCCGTTTCGATGCCTGCTGCCTGCAACATGGCCAGGCCCTTGCCGGCAACCAGCGGATTCGGATCGGTCATCGCCGCCACCACGCGCGACACGCCCGCGGCGATCAGCGCCTCGGCGCACGGCGGGGTACGCCCGTAATGACTGCACGGTTCAAGCGTGACATAGGCCGTCGCACCGCGCGCCTTGTCGCCAGCGGCGCGCAAGGCATGCACTTCGGCGTGCGGCTCACCGGCCTTTTGATGCCAGCCTTCACCGACAATCAGACCATCGCGCACCAGCACGCAGCCAACACGCGGATTGGGCGAAGTCGTCCACAAGCCCTGCTCGGCCAATTGGAGCGCACGGGCCATGTTGCCGTGGTCGACGGCAGAAAAACTCATTTTTTCTTTTCGTTGGGAGAAACTTCGCGGATAGCCCGGGAAAAGGCATCCACGTCTTCGAAGTTGCGATAAACCGAGGCAAAGCGAATATAAGCCACCTTGTCGAGCTTCTTCAGCTCGCGCATGACCAATTCACCGACCTGTTGCGAGGTAATTTCACGCTCACCGGCCGTCAGCAGTTTTTCTTCGATTTCAGCAATCGCCGCATCAACCGAATCGGTCGACACCGGACGCTTGCGCAACGCCAGCTCCAGGCTGGCGCGCAGCTTGTCGCGACTGAACTCTGTGCGCGAACCATTCTTCTTGACCACCTGCGGCAAGCGGATTTCCGCCCGCTCGTAGGTTGTAAAGCGTTTGTCGCAAACATTGCACTTCCTGCGGCGACGAACGAGATCGCCTTCGTCATTGAGACGGGTATCAGCGACCGCCGTTTCATCAGCACCGCAGAAAGGGCATTTCACGGCTGCTTACGCCCCGTAGACCGGGAAGCGCTTGCACAGCTCGGCCGCCTTGGCACGAACCGTTGCTGCCACCGCCTCATCGTTCGGCGCATCGAGCACGTCGGCGATCAGGTGAGCAATCTGCTCAGCTTCGATCTCGGTGAAACCACGCGTCGTCATGGCCGGCGAACCGATACGGATACCAGAGGTAACAAACGGCTTCTGCGGATCGTTCGGGATGCCGTTCTTGTTGACCGTGATGTGGGCACGACCCAGCGCAGCTTCGGCTTCCTTGCCGGTGATGTTCTTGGAACGCAGGTCGACCAGAAAAACGTGGCTTTCAGTGCGACCGGAAACAATGCGCAGACCGCGCTCTTCGCCCAACACACGCGCCATGACGCGGGCGTTGTTGATGACCTGTTCCTGGTAATCCTTGAACTCCGGCGTAGCGGCTTCCTTGAAAGCAACAGCCTTGGCTGCGATGACGTGCATCAGCGGACCACCTTGCAGGCCCGGGAAGATGGCGGAATTGATCGCTTTCTCATGCTCGGCCTTCATCAGCACCACGCCGCCGCGCGGACCACGCAGGGTCTTGTGGGTGGTGGTGGTGACGACATCGGCGAACGGCACCGGGTTCGGGTAGAAGCCAGCAGCGATCAAGCCGGCATAGTGGGCCATGTCGACCCAGAAAATGGCGCCGACTTCCTTGGCAATCTTGGCAAAACGCTCGAAATCGATGCGCAGGGCGTAAGCCGAGGCGCCAGCGACGATCAGGCGCGGCTTGTGCTCGCGGGCCAGCGCTTCCATCTTGTCGTAGTCGATTTCTTCCTTTTCGTTCAGGCCGTAGGAAACGACGTTGAACCACTTGCCGGACATATTGAGCGGCATGCCGTGGGTCAGGTGACCGCCTTCGGCCAGGCTCATGCCCATGATCGTGTCGCCCGGCTTGCAGAAAGCCATCAGCACGGCCTGGTTGGCCTGCGAACCGGAGTTCGGCTGGACATTGGCGGCATCGGCACCGAACAGTGACTTGATGCGATCGATGGCGATCTGCTCGGCGACGTCAACGTGCTCGCAGCCACCGTAGTAGCGCTTACCCGGATAGCCTTCGGCGTACTTGTTGGTCAGCTGGGAGCCTTGGGCTTCCATCACGGCCTTGCTCACGTAGTTTTCAGACGCGATCAGTTCGATGTGGTCTTCCTGGCGCTGGACTTCTGCCTGGACGGCCTGCCAGAGTTCGGAATCAACTTTTGCGAGGGTATCTTTCGCGGAAAACATGGGGATTGCCTCAAGCCATTGAAAAGGGCAGGAATTTTATCACGACGGGAGTTCATCAAGGGCACCGGCTTCAAGATGCCCGGTTTCGCCCCAGGTTTCGATGTGCCAATGGCCGTCGACCGTGGCAATCCAGTTCAAACCCGCGTTCGGAATGAGAAAGTCACGCTGGACGTCCAAGCCTCGCCCCCGAACAAATCGGTTGATGATGTCGAGTACGCCGCCATGCAACACGATGACGACTTCTTGCCCGACATGCGCCGCAGCAATCTCGACCAGCTTGCCGGTGACGCGGGCATACATCTCGCGCAGACTCTCCCCGTTTTCGAAGTTGTAATCGGCGTTACGCCCTTCGAACGCGGCATAGCCATCCGGGAATCGTGCCTGCGCCTCGGCATAGGTCAAACCTTCGAACACACCGTAGCGTCGCTCACGCATTTCCGGCAGCAGCGTCGGGACAAGCCCCAGATGTGCGCCGATCGCCTCCGCTGTCGTACGCGCACGCTTGAGGTCGCTGCTATAAAGCGCGGAGATACCGGCCGAGCCTAGCCACCGCCCTGCGGCCTCCGCCTGGCGCATGCCGGTTTGATTCAAGCCGATATCGATTTGCCCCTGAATCCGTCGCTCGGCATTCCACTCGGTTTCGCCGTGCCGGACAAGACAAATCCGGGTAGGCTGATTTGTAGGGATTTCCACCATGGATCAACGACTCCCTTCGTTGTAAATTTCAGTCAGTGGGATTTTCCATTGACCCCGGACATTTCAGAAGCCGGCATTTTATCAACCCGAGGAGGACTTTTCGTGACCCTTCTGCTCAAGCTATCGCAGCTTATCGACAGACTCATCGAGCGCGTCGGCAAAGGTGCATTCTGGCTGGTGCTGGTGATGACCATCATCAGCGCCAGCAATGCCGTGATTCGTTTCACTTTCAACTACAGTTCGAACGGCTTGCTGGAAATCCAGTGGTACCTGTTTGCTGCTGTCTTCCTGCTCTGCTCGCCCTACACCCTGCAACGCAACGAACACGTTCGCATCGACGTACTCTCGGGCAAACTTTCGCCGCGCGGTCTCGCTGTAATCGACATTATCGGCACCATTTTCTTCCTGCTGCCGATGGTTGTTCTGGTGCTCTGGCTGTCGATCCCGCTAGTTGCCGACTCGATGAAGATCAATGAAATGTCGGCCAATGCCGGTGGCCTGCTGCGCTGGCCGGTCAAGATCCTTCTGCCGATCGGCTTTGCCCTGCTGGCCCTGCAAGGGGTGTCCGAACTGATCAAGCGCATCGCCTTCCTGGCAGGCCTGATCGAAGACCCGAACAACAAGGAAAAGGGTCCGACGCCCGAAGAAGAACTGGCTGCCGCCATCGCTGCCGCCAAAGCCAAGGAGGCCAAATAATGGAATTTATTATCGCCAACATGGCGCCGCTGATGTTCGGCTCCCTGGTCCTTTTCCTGCTCTTCGGCTACCCGGTGGCATTTGCCCTGGCTGCCAACGGCATCGTCTTCGGCTTGATCGGCATGGAAGTCGGCCTGCTCACCCCGGCCATCTTCCAGGCACTTCCCGAGCGCATCTTCGGCATCATGGCCAACGACACGCTGCTCGCCATCCCCTTCTTCACCTTCATGGGGCTGATTCTTGAACGCTCCGGCATGGCCGAAGACCTGCTCGACACCATCGGCCAGCTGTTCGGCCCGATGCGTGGCGGCCTGGCCTACGCGGTCATCTTCGTCGGCGCACTGCTCGCAGCAACGACCGGCGTGGTTGCCGCATCGGTCATCTCGATGGGCCTGATCTCGCTGCCCATCATGCTGCGCTACGGCTACGACAAGCGACTGGCAGCAGGCGTCATTGCTGCCTCCGGGACATTGGCCCAGATCATCCCGCCATCACTGGTGCTGATCATCATGGCCGACCAACTCGGCAAGTCGGTTGGCGACATGTACGAAGGCGCCATGGTTCCAGGCCTTGTCCTGACCAGCCTCTACGTCGGCTATGTGGCCCTGCTCAGCATCATCAAGCCCAGCCACTGCCCGGCCCTGCCGCCGGAAGCACGCACCCTGCGCGGCGGCAAGCTGATGCTGCGCGTGCTGACCACCCTGGTTCCGCCGCTGGTCCTGATCTTCCTGGTACTTGGCACAATCTTCCTCGGCATCGCAACGCCGACCGAAGGTGGCGCCATGGGTGCAGCCGGCGCACTGATCCTGGCTCTTGGCCGCAAGCGGATCACCTTCAAGCTGCTCAAGCAGGCCATGGAAACCACCGGCAAGCTGTCCTCGTTCGTGGTCTTCATCCTGGTCGGCTCGACGGTATTCGGCCTGATCTTCCGCGCCGTGAATGGCGACCTCTGGGTTGAACACCTGCTGCTCGGCTTGCCGGGCGGTCAGTTGGGCTTCCTGATCGTGGTCAACATCCTGGTCTTCGTGCTCGCCTTCTTCCTCGACTTCTTCGAACTGTCCTTCATCATCGTACCGCTGCTTGCACCGGTCGCTGACAAGCTGGGCATCGATCTGGTCTGGTTCGGCGTCCTGCTCGCGGTCAACATGCAGACCTCGTTCATGCACCCACCGTTCGGCTTCGCGCTGTTCTACCTGCGCTCGGTGGCACCGGCCTCGGTCAAGACGACGGATATCTACTGGGGCGCCATCCCCTTCGTCTGCATCCAGATCATCATGGTGGCAATCATCATCATCTTCCCGGACATCGTCAGCTATGGCGACGAAGCCCAGAAGGCCCAAGCCCAGATGGAACGTGACGGCACCGCGCCGCCGGCCGTCGATCTGGACAGCCTGATGAAGCAGGATGAAGCCAGCAGCGACGCAGAAGACAAGGAACGCGAAGACAACACTGCCGCCAACCTGCTCAATAACCTGCAGAGCGACAAATAACCGAACACCTCTTCGACAAGGCCAAGGCGGGGTTTCGACCCCGCCTTTTTTATTGCCCTGAATTCAGTCGAGGCAAGAAAAAAGCAAAAAGATTAATCGAAGCGATGCACAGAATGCATTGGCACTGCCCCGACATTCACTGCAAAATAAAACCCTGTAGCGTTTGCTTCATCAACCACGATGAGCCTTTCAAACCCACACCACAGGGAGCATGCATCATGACCATGGATATCGGCATCAGCAAAAAAGATCGTGAAAAAATCGCCGAAGGACTGTCCCACCTTCTTGCCGACTCTTACACGCTGTACCTCAAAACACATAACTTCCACTGGAATGTGACAGGCCCGATGTTCAACACCTTGCACGTGATGTTCATGGACCAGTACACCGAACTGTGGAACGCCCTCGACCTGATCGCCGAGCGCATTCGGGCGCTTGGCTTCCCCGCTCCCGGCACCTATCGCGAGTTTTCCAAACTGACGGTCATCAAGGAAAGCGAAGGCGTGCCCAATGCGACCGAAATGCTCAAGCAACTCCTTGCCGGACAGGAAGCCGTAACCAAGACCGCACGCAGCATTCTGCCAATTGTGGACAAGGCCAGCGATGAGCCAACGGCCGACTTGCTGACTCAGCGCATGCAAGTCCACGAAAAAAATGCATGGATGCTGCGTAGCATGCTTGACGTTTAAGCCGAACAAATCCGGCCCATAAAAAAACCCGCGAAATTCGCGGGTTTTTTACTGTTGACCGCAGCACCGGCAAGCAGCCGGACTGCGCAACCAAACGACTTACTTGTGCGACTGCAGGAACGAGTCCATGCGTGCTTCAGCAACGCTGAACCAGGCATTTTGCGTTTTGCGATACTTGTCGTACTCGGTGTAAATCTTCTTGAACGCAGGATTCTTGCCAGCTTCATCGGCATAGAGCTCCTGGGCAGCCTTGTAGGCGGCTTCCATGACGTCCTTCGGGTAAGCCTGAAGCTTGACACCGTTTTGCAGCAGCTTGGAAAGCGCAGCCGGATTCTTGTGGTCGTATTCGGCCATCATCGTCACGTTGGCTTCATAAGCGGCCGCCTGGAAAGCTTCCTGGTATTCCTTCGGCAGCTTGTCCCATTCCTTCTTGTTCACGAAGAAGTTGATCATCGGGCCCGGTTCCCACCAACCCGGATAGTAGTAATGCTTGGCAACCTTGTAGAAGCCGAGCTTTTCGTCGTCGTACGGACCAACCCACTCTGCCGCATCGATCGTGCCTTTTTCCAGTGCCGGATAGATGTCGCCACCGGCGATCTGTTGCGGCACGGCGCCAAGCGCAGCAAAAACGTTACCGCCCAGACCGGCGATACGCATCTTCAGGCCCTTGACGTCTTCAAGGCTCTTCAGCTCCTTGCGGAACCAGCCACCCATCTGGGTACCCGTATTGCCACCCGGGAAATGAACGACGTTGTAATTGGCGTAAAAATCATTCAGCAGCTTGTCACCGCCGCCGTAGTAGACCCAGGCATTCATCTGGCGGGCATTCATGCCGAACGGAATCGAGGTGCCGAAACCGAAAGCCTTGTCCTTGCCAACGTAGTAGTAAGAACAGGTGTGGCAGCACTCGACGGTACCCTGCTGCACGGCATCCAGCGCCTGCAAGCCGGGAACGATTTCACCCCCCGGGAAAACACGAATATCGAACTTGCCGCCGGTCATCGCGCGCAGGCGGTTGGCCAGAACTTCAGCGCCACCGAAAATGGTATCCAGGCTCTTCGGGAAGCTGGAAGTCAGACGCCATTTGATGGTCGGCAGGGATTGGGCGATCGCCGGGGCGGCAACCGTAGCGGCAGCACCAGCAGCAGCACCGATAGATGCTTTTTTCAGGAAATCACGACGTTGCATATTGTCTCCTCCAAGTAGTTGGGCACGTCAGGCGGGTTACAGCTTTATTCTAACTAAAGGAATAGGTTTGACGAGTGGTGGAAAACCCTTAGAAAATCATTCGCCAGCCACGATCATTCGGTCCAGAAGAATTGAACCCGTCTGCTTTGAGCCACGAACCTGCACATCGTTCCCAACCGCAACGATACCGGCCAGCATGGCCTTGAGATTTCCGGCAATCGTGATCTCCTCGACCGGATAGGCGATTTTCCCGTTTTCCACCCAATAGCCCGCCGCACCGCGGGAATAATCCCCGGTGACATAGTTCACGCCGTGACCGAGCAGCTCCGTCACCAGCAGCCCCCGATCCATTTTGGCCAGCAGGGCGGTAAAATCGAGATCGCCCGGCTTGATCATCAGGTTGTGGCTGCCGCCAGCATTGGCGGTCGTCTGCATCCCCAGCTTGCGCGCCGTGTAGGTACTCAGGAAATAGGCCTGCAAAATACCGTCCGTCACCACATCTCGATCACGCGTTGCCACGCCGTCACTGTCGAAGGCCGAAGACCCCAGGCCACGCTTGATGTGCGGACGCTCACTGATCTGGACAAACTCCGGCATGACACGCTTGCCAAGATGATCCAGCAGGAAAGAAGCCTTGCGATACAAGGCGCCCCCACTCACGGCATGAACCAGGCTGCCCAGCAGGCCGGCGGCCAGAGGCGCCTCGAACAACACAGGAAACTCACCGGTTTTAACCTTGCGCCCACCCAGTCGGGCCACTGCACGCTCGGCAGCCATGCGCCCCACCAGTGCGGGGTCTTCCAGCTCATCGGCGCAGCGGCGAGTGGTATACCAGTCGTCACGCTGCATCGCATCCTGCTCCCCGGCGATCACCGAACAGGAAATGTAATGCCGCGAGGTGGGATAACCGCCCATGAAACCAAGGCTGTTGGCGGATACAAAATGAGCTTGCTGCGTAGACACCGAAGCGCCCTCGGAGTTACTGACCTGCGGGCTGCTGTCAAAGGCGGCCTGCTCACAACGGCGGGCCATCTCAATAGCGTCTTCCACGGTCAACGCCCAGGGATGATACAAATCCAGATCAGGAGAATCCTTGGCCATCAAGGCCGCATCAGCCAGGCCGGCGCAGTCATCTTCGGCCGTAAAGCGGGCGATGTTCAGCGCCGCCTCGACCGTTTCGCGCAACGCCTGCGCCGAAAAATCGGAGGTGCTGGCGTATCCCTTGCGCTGGCCGGAATAAACCGTGATGCCGATGCCCTTGTCGCGATTGAACTCAATGGTTTCAACCTCGTCGCAACGCACGCCGACCGACTGCCCGAAGCCCTCGGAAACATCAACCTCGCAGGCCGTGGCCCCTTTTGTACCTGCATGTTTGAGCACATCCTCGGCCAGTTGCTGCAAGGTGGCAAAGGGATAAGAAAAGCGTGCGACTTCAGGCATGAAAACGGCGTCCGGGGAGGAAAGCCGCTATCATAGCAGCCCCAAGCAAACGGCTTTTGACATGCACGACGAAGATTTTACAGAGAGTACCGGCCGCCCTTCCAAAACCAAGAAGAAGGAAGCGATGCACGCGCTTCAGGACCTTGGCGCAGAGCTGGTCGAGCTGACCGTGGGTCAGCTCAAGCGCATCAAGCTGGAAGAAAACATTTACGACGCTGTCCGCGAGTGCCAGAAAATCACGGCCCACGGCGCACGTCGCCGGCAAATGCAATACCTCGGCAAGCTGATGCGCAACGCCGACGAAGAACCCATTCGTGCCGGACTGGCTCTGCTGCGTGGCGAGTCGATGGCTGAAAACGCCCGCCTGCACCGCCTCGAACGCATGCGTGTTCGCCTGCTCGAAGATGAAACCGTGCTTAACGAGATCGCCACAACCTGGCCCGGCGTCGACCTTCAGCAACTCCGCCAGCTGCGTCGCAATGCGCTCAAGGAGCAGGAACAGAACAAGCCGCCGAAAAATTTCCGGGCTATTTTCCAGATCCTGCAGGACCTCGACAAAAACGGAGCACCGAAGATTGAAGAGTGAAGAACTCGTCATCGGCCTGGTTTCGATCAGCGACCGGGCATCGACCGGCGTTTATGAAGACAAGGGTATTCCAGCCTTGCAGGAGTGGCTAGCCAGCGCCCTGACGACCCCGTGGCGGGCGGAAACCCGCCTGATTGCCGACGACCAGCCAAGCATCGAAAACACCCTGATCGAGCTGGTCGACCGCAGCAACTGCCACCTGATCCTGACCACCGGCGGGACCGGCCCGGCTCTGCGCGATGTCACCCCAGAAGCCACCCTGGCAGTCGCCGACAAGGAAATGCCCGGCTTTAGCGAGGAAATGCGCCGGATCAGCCTGAATTTCGTCCCGACGGCCATTCTGTCGCGGCAGGTTGCCGTCATTCGCAAGCAAGCCTTGATCATCAACTTGCCGGGCCAACCGAAATCGATCAGGGAAACACTGGAAGGCGTCCGCAATAGCGCAGGCGAATGCACGCACCTCGGCATTTTTGCGGCAGTCCCCTACTGCATCGACCTGATTGGCGGCCCCTACGCCGAAACCAACGAAGCTGTGATCAAGGCCTTTCGGCCAAAATCCGCCATCCGCCCCCGCTAAAGCCGTACGGCAGGCTTACCCGACCTCGCTGATACGATAGCGAGCCAGTTCGTAGTCTGCCGTTTGCTCGACCAGGGCAATCGGCATCAACCTGATACGTTTGCCACCCCGGCTGTATTCGAGAGACTCATTCATGTCGAACGATGCCGGGGCACGCACCAGCCGCACCTCTCCGGCCAGATTGATTCCCTCGATCAGCAAACCGGGTTCGCCCGACAACGCAGCGTAACTCGATGCCATTCGCGGCTTCAGTTCGACCGCCGCCGCCTGATGCGCCAAGACCTGAATGCCGATGCGCGCTTCGTGCTCGGCTTCCCGGAAGTAACGCCGAATCACGCCCAGCACCCAATTGTCACCCCCTTGCGGCTGCATGGCGAGTAACGCCCCGACCTTGATCCACTCACCGGGAATGTTGTTCAACACGGCACCAAAGCCCCCCCGACTCACGTTCTCGACCACCCAGCTTTCGACCGGCAGCCCGGTCGTCCGCCCGGCAGACTCGCCTGGAAAAACCGCAAAAGCATTCGCCAGCCCACTCAATACCGCCATCCGGTGCTTGACCTGATGCCGATCGTGTTGACGCTGAGGCGGCACAGGGGCCAGATGCAAGGAAAGGTGACGCAAGACGGGAAGCAAGGTACGAGCGTAGTACTGGCCGCCTAGATTGAGCGCCGCCGGAATATCCCCGCCACGCTCCAGGTCTTCCAGCAAATCGATAAGCGCCACATGACTTGTTCCCGGCTTGTAGAAACGCTGGGAGTGCACGGCCTCCTCGGGCATCCAGAACAGGCGTTGCGGCGCATGATCCAGGGCCAGGTCAACCCAATAGACACTGTCTTCCATGACCTCGGCGGCAAAACTGAAGCCCGAGAGGAAATACGCAATCAGATGCTCGGCCAGATCAATCTCAAGCGGCAAAAGGCTATCCATCGAGGCAATCTGAAAAACCATGACCCGGAGATACTCCGCCCGTGGCGTGCCCAAGCCGGAAACAGCCTGATTGGCCACGCCCTGTTGCTCGGCGAGCAGCAAAGGCTGCCCGATGCGTCGCCAGAGCCCGGGGCTGGGCGGCCCATAATGAAACGCATCCCATTTCAACAAACCGCCCAAGGCAACGATGTTGCGAGCACACAGCTCGGCAAGCTCGCCTTTCAGCGCATCTGCACCGCGCCCCTTTTCCTGCACAGCCGCCAGGCAGCGCTCATAAGCTTCGGCTAACAAGGCCCAGAAAGCGCGATTGATCGACCAAAGACGGCGCTCGTCCGCCCGCGCCAGGCGAATATTGTGCAAATACTCTCGGGTCAGTCGTTTGAGATGCGGTTGCGCCGCCTCATCCAGCTGTCGTGCCGCCTCGAACAGACGCTCGGCAGAAAACTCATGCACCGTCTGCAAGGACTCAAGCCAGCCAACAATCTCGTCAAGCGCACGAAACGCGTTATCCTTGGGCAACTCGTTGATTGTCTTGCGTAACTCGCGTGCATCAAGCAAGGGATGGATGTCCTTCGGTGAAAAAACACCGCGCAGCACCCCTAGTTTCTCCAGCATTCCCCTCTCCTCTATAACCCGCCGATCGCAGCGACAGTGCAATAACGAACTGTTCGATAATGGATGCGGGATGTAAAATCCTACATCAAAAAATACCAATTTCATTTTTTAGCTGATCAAAATACCATGCAGCCTTACCTTGACCTGATGCGCCACGTGCTGGAAAACGGCAATGACAAATCCGACCGGACCGGCACCGGCACACGCTCGGTTTTTGGCTGGCAAATGCGCTTCAACCTTGCCGATGGTTTTCCGGTGGTTACCACCAAAAAACTACACCTGAAGTCGATCATCCACGAACTGCTGTGGTTCATTCAGGGCGATACCAACATCCGCTACCTGCAGGAAAACGGCGTCCGCATCTGGGACGAATGGGCCGATGAAAACGGCGATCTGGGGCCGGTATACGGCAAACAGTGGCGCCGCTGGGAATGCCCGGACGGACGGCTGATCGACCAACTCAGCCAATTGGTCGACAGTTTGAAAAATAATCCCGACTCACGCCGCCACATCGTTTCCGCTTGGAATCCGGGCGACGTCGACAACATGGCGCTACCGCCTTGCCATTGCCTGTTCCAGTTTTACGTCGCCGATGGAAAATTGTCGTGCCAGCTTTATCAGCGCAGCGCCGATATCTTTCTTGGCGTCCCGTTCAATATTGCCTCTTACGCACTGTTGACCGTGATGCTGGCCCAGGTTTGCGGTTATCAGCCGGGTGAGTTCATTCACACCTTTGGTGATGCCCACATTTACTCGAACCACTTCGAGCAAGCCAGATTGCAGCTTTCCCGCCCTCTCCGCCCCTTGCCAAAACTGTGGATCAATCCGGAGATCAAGGATCTGTTCGCCTTCCGTTTCGAGGATTTCCGCCTCGACGGATACGATCCGCATCCGCACATTCCTGCGCCGGTTGCCGTCTGATATGGATACGCGCCTGATCGACAGTACGGCATGGCGAGCGCTGACCCGCCATGCCGAGGCGATCAAGGATCGCCACTTGCGGGATTTGTTTGCCTCCAACCCGCAACGCTTTGACGACCTGTCGCTAAGCCACGGCTCGCTACTGGTCGACTTTTCCAAGCAACGCGTCACCGGCACCACCCTTCAACTGCTGCGTAACCTGGCAGAGCAGTCTGACATCGAGGGCTGGATGAAGCGAATGCAGGCTGGCGAAGCAATCAACCATACCGAAAACCGGGCAGTCCTGCACACCGCCTTGCGTGCCGGCAATGATGCGCCGGACGAAGTCAAAGACGTGCTCGCCCGGATGGCTGCATTCTGCGAACAGATTCATACCGGCCAATGGCGTGGCTACTCCGGCGAGCGGATCACCAATATCGTCAACATCGGCATCGGCGGGTCCGACCTCGGGCCGCGCATGGCGGTCCAGGCACTGGCTGGCAGCCAGCATCCCGACCTGAATGTGCACTTCGTCTCCAATCTGGATGGCGCAGACCTGGCCACGACACTCTCACGCCTTAATCCACGCAGCACCTTGTTTATTGTTGCCAGCAAGACATTTACCACGCTGGAAACCATCACCAACGCACGCACGGCCCGCCACTGGCTATTGGCCGCCGCCAATGATGAACGAGCCGTTGCGCAGCATTTTGCCGCGGCATCGAGCAACCTGACCGCAACCTGCGAATTCGGTATTGCCCCGGCCAATGTCTTCGAATTCCGCGACTGGGTCGGCGGCCGCTTCTCGCTCTGGTCGGCAATCGGCCTCCCGATTGCACTGGCGATCGGTTATCGTAATTTCGAACGTCTGCTGGCAGGCGCCCACGACATCGACACGCATTTCTTTACCTCCCCGGCCGAGAGCAACCTGCCACTGACCCTTGCCCTGCTCGCCGCCTGGAACACCAACTTCCTGAACGCGCACAGCCACGGTGTCTTCCCGTATAGCCACTCCCTGGCGCTGCTACCCGCCCATTTGCAGCAACTGGAGATGGAGAGCAACGGCAAGCGTGCCGATCGTCAGGGTCGCACGGTCGACATCGCCACCAACCCGATTTTGTGGGGCGCGGCCGGAACCAACGGACAACACTCCTTTTTCCAGCTGCTGCATCAGGGCGGTGCGCTGGTTGCCAGTGACTTCATTGCGCTGGGGCAATCCGACTTTGCACTCCCCGGCCATCACAGCGGCCTGCTCGCCAACTGCCTGGCCCAATCGTCGGCCCTGGCCTTCGGCCAGACCGAAGCCGAAGCACGTTCCGCCGGCATTCCGGATGCCCTGCTGCCCTATCGCAGCTTCCCCGGCAACCAGCCATCAACGACGATCATCCTGCCCGAACTGACCCCGTTCAGCCTCGGCCAGCTGATTGCACTCTATGAGCACAAGGTCTTCTGCCTCGGTGTCCTGTGGAACCTGAATTCCTTCGACCAGTGGGGCGTTGAACTCGGCAAGCAACTGGCTGGCCGGCTTGCCCCGTGCATCAAGGGCGAAGCCAGCAGCGAAGCACTGGACAGCTCGACGCGCGGACTGATCCACCATCTACGCCAGTTCAGAAACTGAAAACCATGTCAGAAATCATCATCATCGCGGCCGTTGCCAAGAATCGTGTCATCGGCCGCGACAACCAGCTGCTCTGGCACATCCCGGAAGACATGTCTCATTTCAAGGCATTGACGGCCGGCCATACGGTCATCATGGGACGTAAAACCTGGGAGTCGCTGCCCGAGCGTTTCAGACCACTGCCCAGCCGCAGGAATATTGTCATCAGTCGCCAGGCGGACTACCCAGCCACTGGTGCCGAACTGGCAGGTTCGCTGGAAGCAGGCCTGGCATTGTGCGCAGCGGACAGCAAAGCGTTTGTCATTGGCGGCGGAGAAATCTATCGCCAGGCCATGAGTTTCGCAGACCGCCTCGAACTGACCGAAGTAGATCTGGAACCCGCCGGAGATGCATGGTTTCCCGAATTTTCCCAGCAAGGCTGGCAGGAGTCAGCACAACGCCCCATGACCAACGCCGCCGGACGTTTCGTCACCTACCTCCGTAACTCGCATTAAAAAATCCGCGGGGCCTGCACCTCCGCGGATTTTTTCTGATGCTTGCGCTACTCAGCGCTTGAAGGCTGCTGTACCCGATATGTTGTTGCCACCAACGTAGTTATTGTACGAAGCCCCCGCATGCGAGGCGTTGGGACCGGAGAAGAACCCTGCGCCGGTAGAACCACTGGCCCACGTGAACGTTGACGACACCGGCACCGTGCCGGTAGAAGCATTAATGGCATAGTTAACGTTAGAGTAAGGCACTTGCAAAGCCATGGAAACATTCATGGTCGCAGCACCAAAAGAGGCTGTCAGCGTCCCTGTGACCGGGCCAGTCGAAGAGCCCGTCGAGGCAGTCGGTGTTGTATAGCCGATCAGCTGATAAGTTGCGGTAATGCCGCTCAAAGCGGACAGCTGACTCAGCGCTGTTTCGCGACCAACCACATAATGGAAGTTGGCCAATGGTCCACCGCCAGAAGCCGGCGGCACTACAACAGAAGTTCCCGTAGCCCAGCGGCCCCAGCCAATCACTCCATCCGCCGAAGCAGACTCTCCTAGCGTCTGACCATAAAACGTGCCGTTCGAATTGCTTGCCACAATCAACTGGCTCGAACTGCCAAATACCGTAGAAGCATTTGGAGCCAACCCTCCATTTACCCCATGGGCCCAGGCAAGCGCATAACCGGCCCCTGAAGTCAGTTGATTCCCATTCAGCAACAGACTACCATCCTGGTTGCGAAATTCACTGCTCGAAAACTGGGGCAGCAATTGCTCGCCAGGCTGCGCCGGCCGCAGTTGAGGCCGGAAATCGACGCGCTTCGGAGCGGCCTTTGGCCCTTCGACGACCGCTGAGTCACCACTGACCAATACCGTGCAACCTGAGCCATTACAGACCTCAATAGCCCCCTCTCCTGTCGCGATGACAACGGTCTCCGAATCAAGATAGGTGAGGGTATATTCGGTCCCGCGTATGCCTATGGTTGCGACCGAGGTTGTGACTTTGTAGTTACCCTTGTTAACCTTGCCAACCAGCCCGGTCAGCGTGCGCAGCCCGCCCCTCAGCAGGCTGAAAAAGCCGCGCTCCTTGCCATCCTGCTGACCGCTGAACTGGTAGTCGTCAATCCGGAAATCCGTATTCGGCTGCAGGGAAACCATCGCACCGTCGTCAAAACGCAATTGGGCGCGACCATCACCGACCCGCACGGTATCGCCGGCAACGATTCGCCCGCCTTTACCCAGCGAACGTGTACCGCCTGCCGCACTGACGGCCTGGACATCACCAATGACGAAGTCGAGACTGGCAGCGGCCAGTCCGGTGAGAGGAAAGGCTGCAACGAGCAACAACAGGAGTTTTGATGAATTATTGAAAGTATTGGAAACGGTCATCACGCGGGCTCCTGCGGTCAGAATTCACGGCGGATGGCCACTGAGACCATTTCACGGTGATAGTCGTTAAGGGCTGTATTCGACTCATTCAGGCTCAACGAAAGCTGAGGCGTGATTGTCCAGTCCTTTTCAAAAGCGTAGCTGGCGCCAAGCAGCAAAGCATATTGCTCATCGCGCCTTTTGGTCAGGAATGCAGGGTCGACCGCGACATGGCGGCGCTGCTCAAAAGAAAAATTCCCGAAAGCAATGGTCTTTTGAGTGACATTGGCCCGTGCACCGAAACGCACACCCAGACCATTGAAGCCGAGAAACTCGACGTGCGCGGTCTGCGGGCTTTCCCGAACGAGATAAACACTGGCATACCCGACCGCATTGTCGCGCCAGAGATGCGCATAGGCTGCGCCACCGACCCAGCGGTCCGCATCCCGGACATCCTGCGTCAAATAATGCAAATCGCTGTACTGGGTGTACAGGCTGAACTGATTGCGCGAATCATGGTTGTACTGCCACTGGCCGGTCAGGCCGGTCGCCATGCGATAGCGGTCCTTGTCGACGACAAGATGGCTGGACTGCCCCATCAACGTATAGACACTCTTGCCATCGGTCAGCACTGCGCCCAGATTGGCGTCGGCGTTGCCGAGATCGAACTGATCGGTGTGACCATTGAACCGCTCGGTACCTGAGACGCCGGCAAGAACAGCCACTTGCCTTGAAACGGGAATGCGTACATTCGCCCCGGCGCCCAGCTGGCCAAAATTATCCTTGTTGGCCTTGCTGTCCTTGGAAAGCGTTGCCGGGGCAGAACTGATGCCCGGAATCACTACCGTGCTCTTGTTTGGCCCGAGATTGAGATTGGTGTCGTAACCCAGGGTCAGTTCCAGATAGCCATTGGCCGATACCTTCGATTGATCCTGAACATTTCTGGCTGCCGCGATATAGCGCTCCAGCGTCAGCGAAACGTCGGCCGGCACGCCTTGCTTCTGGACAGTTTCGAACTCCTTGCGAGCCGTGTCTGCCTCCCCCAAAGCCAGATAGGCACGGGCAATCTCGGCACGCGCTCTGACGTGATTCGGATCCATCGCCAAAACACGCTCCAGCGCAAACACCGCTCGCGTATTCTGGCCAACATCAAGTGCTGCCAGGCCGAGCAGGAAGTCAAACAGCGGCTCCCCCGCCCGCGTGCTTTCCTGCGTATCCAGCAAGGCAAACGCCTGGGCCGATTTGCCGCGTTCAAGTAACTCTCTGGCCTGATCGGTCAATGTATCGGCGTGCGCGGCCGGCTGGAACGCCAGCATCAGCAGACTGGCAAGACAGATGGTTTTCTTGAAGTGCATGGGCGGCCTTCCCTCTCAAGCCTTGATTTTTTACCTGCCACTCGGACTCGTACTGGGCCCCTGGTTCACCGACATCGGACTGGCTGTGTTCGTTGGCAAATTCGACGCCGGCGTTGACGCTGCTGGCAATTGTACGGGCAAGCCAACATTTGTGGGGGGCTGAGGCAAATCCGGCTGCAGTTCTCCCCCCTGGATACCGAGCGAACGCGGCTGCATCTGCGGACGCTCGCCACGATCGTAAACCCAGACGGTCTGGCCTGGAGCGATCTGCTGGCAAGCCATGTCACTACACACTTCAACCAGTCCGGCATAGGTGGTAACCGACAACCCTGTACCGTCAAAAGTTGCCCCATATTCGGTCCCACGCACGCCGATGGTCGCCACCGTCGTACCAACCTTGTACTGGTTGTAATCCTCTTTGCCAAGCAAGCCGGTTACGGTGCGCAACGCCCCTTTGATCAGGGTCATCACCACACCATCACCGGGGGTGGCCCGGTTGCCACGGTCGACGAAGTCAAATGCATCAATCCTGAACTGGGTACCGGGCTGCAGCGACATGCTCGCTCCATCCGAAAAGCGCAGCTGGACCCGCCCATCCGCCGTATTGATCGAGTCGCCGGGGAACAGGTCGCCACCGCGCAGCAACGGCCGAGAAACACCGTTTACCGCGACGACTACCGGCGAACCGGTGGCAAAAACCACCTTGGCAGCAATTTCAGCCAAGGCAAGTGCCGGCCATAGCAAAAGCAGCAGCGCCCATAGACAGCTCCAGCGTTTCGCCATATCCGGCATGGTTTATTGCCTCACACAATCAACGTAGTAACGGCCATCGCCACCCTTGACCAAGCCATGGACATCCGTCTCGAAGCCGGGGAAGGCAGCATTGAATTCACGGGCAAACTTCAGATAGCTACAGATTGTCTTGTTAAACCGTTCCCCCGGAATAAGCAAGGGAATACCCGGCGGGTAAGGCGTCAGCAAGACTGCCGTTACACGGCCTTCAAGCTCGTCGACCGGGACACGCTCGATTTCCCGGTGCGCCATCTTGGCAAAGGCATCGGCCGGACGCATCGCCGGCACCATGTCCGAAAGATACATTTCGGTCGTTAGACGGGCGACGTCGTTTTGCTTGTAGACACTGTGAATCTGGGTGCACAACTCGCGCAGACCGACACGCTCATAACGCGGATTTTTCTGCACGAACTCGGGCAGAGCGCGCCACAGTGGCTGATTCTTGTCGTAATCATCCTTGAACTGCTGCAGTGCGGTAACCAGCGAATTCCAGCGGCCCTTGGTGATGCCGATGGTAAACATGATGAAGAAGCTGTACAGGCCGCACTTCTCGACGATCACACCGTGCTCGGCCAGGTACTTGGTAACGATGGCGGCGGGAATGCCGAATTCGTCGGCGAAGTCGCCATCGACGTCGAGGCCCGGGGTGATGATCGTCGCCTTGATCGGGTCGAGCATGTTGAAGCCGTCGGCCAGGTTGTTGAAACCGTGCCAGCGTTCACCCGGCTTGAGCATCCAGGCGTCACGCTCTTCGATACCTTCTTCGGACAGGTCGTCCGGCCCCCAGACCTTGAACCACCAGTCGGCGCCCCACTCTTCATCCACCTTGCGCATCGCGCGGCGAAAATCGAGCGCCTCGGTGATCGACTCTTCGACCAGCGCGGTACCGCCCGGTGCTTCCATCATCGCGGCAGCCACATCGCAGGACGCGATGATCGAGTATTGCGGCGAGGTCGAGGTGTGCATCAAGTAAGCCTCGTTGAACAGATCGCGGTCAAGCTTGCGGTTCTCACAATCCTGGACAAGAATTTGTGAGGCCTGCGACAAGCCGGCCAGCAGCTTGTGGGTTGATTGCGTCGAGAAGACCATCGACTCCTTGCAGCGCGGCCGATCGGCACCGATGGCGTGGTAATCGCCATAGAAATCATGGAAAGCAGCGTGCGGCAACCAGGCTTCGTCAAAATGCAGGGTGTCGATCTTGCCGTCCAGCTCTTCCTTGATGTCCTCGACGTTGTAGAGAATGCCGTCGTAGGTCGATTGCGTAATCGTCAACACGCGCGGCTTGGCCGTCTTGTCGGCAATGAAGGGATTGGCGGCAATCTTCTTCTGGATGCTTTCCCAGGCAAACTCGCTCTTCGGGATTGGCCCGATGATGCCGAAGTTGTTGCGCGTCGGCATCAGGAAGACCGGGATTGCGCCAGTCATCATGATGGCGTGCAGAATGGACTTGTGACAGTTGCGGTCGACCACCACGATATCACCGGGCGCCACCGTCGAGTGCCAGACGATCTTGTTCGACGTCGACGTACCGTTGGTCACGAAATAAAGATGATCGGCATTGAAAATGCGTGCCGCGTTGCGCTCGGAAGCGGCAACCGGGCCGGTGTGATCGAGCAGTTGACCCAGTTCTTCGACGGCATTGCAGACGTCGGCACGCAGCATGTTTTCACCGAAGAACTGGTGGAACATCTGACCGACCGGGCTCTTCAAAAAGGCGACGCCACCCGAATGGCCGGGGCAGTGCCAGGAATACGAACCGTCTGCGGCATAGTGGGTCAGCGCACGGAAGAAGGGTGGCGGCAGGGAATCGAGATAGGCCTTGGCTTCGCGCTTGATGTTGCGGGCGATGAATTCCGGCGTGTCCTCGAACATGTGGATGAAACCATGCAATTCGCGCAACACGTCGTTCGGGATATGACGCGAGGTCCGCGTCTCGCCATGCAGGAAGATCGGAATCTCGGCGTTGCGGTTGCGGATTTCAGAAACAAAGGCACGCAGTTCGGCCATCGTTTCTTCCGGCTCCAATGCCAGCTCTTCATCGTCGATCGACAAAACAAAGGCACTGGCCCGCGATTGCTGCTGGGCGAACGAGGTCAGGTCGCCGTAGCTGGTGACCCCCAGCACTTCCAGGCCTTCTTTCTCGATGGCTTCGGCGAGCGCCCGGATACCCAGGCCAGAGGTGTTCTCCGAGCGAAAATCTTCGTCGATGATGATGACGGGGAAGTGGAAGCGCATGTTGGATCCTTGAAAAGCGGCGACCCGCCGCAGCGGGTCACAGAATAAGACAGTTTTGTTTCAGTCTTGCGTCAGATCTTGGGGAGCGTCACGCCGACCTGCCCCTGGTATTTGCCACCGCGATCCTTGTACGACGTTTCACAAACTTCGTCGGACTCGAAGAACAGGACCTGGGCGCAACCTTCGCCAGCGTAGATCTTGGCCGGCAACGGGGTGGTATTGGAAAATTCCAGCGTCACGTAACCTTCCCATTCCGGCTCGAACGGCGTCACATTGACGATGATGCCGCAGCGGGCATAGGTCGATTTGCCGAGACAGACGGTCAACACTGAACGCGGAATGCGGAAGTACTCCATGGTGCGGGCCAGCGCAAAGGAATTGGGCGGAATGATGCAGACGTCGGACTCGATTTCGACAAAGGATTTCGGATCGAAATTTTTCGGATCCACCACCGTCGAATTGATGTTGGTAAACACCTTGAATTCGCGTGCACAGCGAATGTCGTAACCGTAGCTCGAAGTCCCGTAGGAGACGATTTTCTCGCCATTCGCCTCGCGGACCAGTTCCGGTTCGAACGGCTCGATCATGCCGTGCTCTGCCGCCATACGGCGAATCCACTTGTCTGATTTGATAGCCATTTTTCCCTGCTGCGGTCGACAAAAATAAAGGCGGGATTTTACCCGCCTTTGTGTGGGGTTTTGGCAAAAACTTGGGCTCAGGTGTTCTGCACAACGATGTTCGGGAACTTGGAGGTCATGTCCTTGGCCTTCTCGCCCACCTTGACCGCGACACGGCGGGCAATGCCGCGATAAATCTCGGCAGCGCGGGAATCGGGCGCCCCGACCACGGTCGGCTTGCCGCTATCGGCCATCTCGCGAATGGCCAGCTCAAGCGGCAGGCTGCCGAGAAACTCGACGTCGTAATCCTGGCACATCTTCTGGCCGCCGCCGGTGCCGAAGATATGCTCTTCGTGACCGCAGTTCGAACAAATGTGAATGCTCATGTTTTCAACGATACCGAGGATCGGCACATTGACCTTCTCGAACATTTTCAGCCCCTTGCGAGCATCGATCAGGGCAATATCCTGCGGTGTGGTCACCACGACTGCGCCGGTCAACGGGACTTTTTGCGACAGCGACAACTGGATGTCGCCAGTACCCGGCGGCATATCGACGATCAGATAATCGACATCGCGCCAGTTGGTCTGGCCGAGCAACTGGTCGAGCGCCTGGGCGACCATCGGACCACGCCAAACCATCGGAGTTTCGACATCGACCATGAAGCCGATCGACATGGCCTGTACGCCATAAGCTTCGAGCGGCTCCATGCTCTGCCCATCCTTGGATTCGGGCTGCTGCCCGGCCAGACCGAGCATTTGCGGCTGCGACGGGCCGTAGATATCGGCATCGAGAATGCCGACCGAGGCGCCTTCCTGGGCCAGCGCCAGGGCCAGGTTAACCGCAGTCGTGCTCTTGCCGACGCCGCCCTTGCCGGAAGCCACGGCGATGATGTTCTTCACGCCGGGCAGCAGCTTGACGCCCAGTTGCACCGAATGAGCAACAATCTTGGAATAAACATTGGCCGAAACATTGCCCACCCCGGGCACCGCACGCACGGCAGCAATCACCTGCTTGCGGATAGCATCGATCTGGGTTTTTGCCGGATAAGCAAGCTCGATATCGAAGGCAACATCATCACCATCGAACTTGATGTTCTTCACCGCCTTGCCGGCGACGAAATCCTTGCCTGTATTGGGGTCGACCGCAGCAGTGAGGGCCGTTTTGATCTGCTGTTCTGAGAGACTCATGGATACTCCGGTTGGGGTTGGGCTGCACAGGAATACCTGAGCAATTTTGTACAGTATACCCCAAACCGGAAAAGCGGAATCAGTTCGGCTGAACCGTATCCAGGCGATACCCCTGACCGTACACTGAGGTCAGCATCAAGCCACTTTCACCCGCCAGTCCGAGCTTCTTGCGCAAGCGGCTGGCGTGCGTATCGACCGTTCGCGTATCGACTTCGGTTTCCTTGACCCAGACGCTGGCCAGCAATTCTTCACGCGGCAAGACCCGGCCGACGTTGCGCAGAAAGATCACGGCGAGGTCGAACTCGCGCTGGGTCAGATCGATATCGAGGCCAGCCAGACGAATCCGTCGCCCATCGAGATCGACCTCGATGTTGCCGAAACGCATTGCTCGCGGGCGAACATGCTGGCGCCGCCGCAGCAGAACTTCGATGCGCGCCATGAACTCCATGTAGCGAATCGGCTTGGGAATGAAGTCATCGGCCCCCAGACGCAGAATATCCGCGGCATTCTCTTCCTCGGCACGAGCGGTACAGAAGAGGACAGGAACATCCCAGCCACACACTTCGCGTACGTGCCGGAGCACCTCGTCGCCACCGATGTCCGGCAGAGTCCAGTCAATGATGAAAAAGTCGAAGGTACGGGTTTTCAGCGCCTCGATACAAGCGCGGCCTTCGGCAAACACTTCGACCTGATACCCCTCGCTTTTGAGCAGGGCCTTGATGACTTCAGACTGGCTGCGACTGTCTTCCACGACTGCGAATAGCATATTGACTCCTTATTTGGGCGGATTCTCGCGCCTTCGCCCCAATCCGGCAATACAACCTTTGTCTATTTTACAAAGCCCACACACTCATCAACTTGTGCACACAAACGACGAAGCGCTTCCGCTCGCGGTAAAATTGCGTTTTATTTTCAAATTTGGCCACTGCGATGTCGCGCAAGATTCTCGTTACCTCTGCCCTGCCCTACGCCAACGGCGCCATCCACCTCGGCCACCTAGTCGAATACATTCAGACCGACATCTGGGTGCGCTACCAGAAAATGAGCGGCAACGAATGCTGGTACGTCTGCGCCGACGACACCCACGGCACGCCGATCATGCTGCGCGCCGAGAAGGAAGGCATCACCCCGGAGCAACTGATCGCCCGCGTGCATGGCGAGCATTTCCGCGACTTCACCGGCTTCCATGTCGGCTTCGACAATTACTACAGCACCCACTCCGATGAAACCCGCGAGTGCGCCAACACCATCTACGGTCGCCTGCGCGATGCCGGCCTGATCGAAACGCGGACCATCGAACAGTATTACGACCCGGTCAAGTCGATGTTCCTGCCTGACCGCTTCATCAAGGGCGAATGCCCGAAGTGCCACGCCAAGGACCAGTACGGCGACAACTGTGAAGTCTGCGGCGCCGCTTACGCACCGACCGACCTGATCGAACCGTTCTCCGCCGTTTCCGGCGCCAAGCCGGAACTGCGCACCTCGGAACATTATTTCTTCAAGCTTTCCGATCCGCGCTGTGAAGCTTTCCTGCGCCAGTACACCAGCCGCGACAACGGCGTGCTGCAAAGCGAAGCGGCCAACAAAATGCAGGAATGGCTGGGCGCACCGGGCGAAAACAAGCTGACCGACTGGGACATTTCGCGTGACGCGCCCTATTTCGGTTTCGAAATTCCGGACGCGCCGGGCAAGTACTTCTATGTCTGGCTCGACGCCCCGATCGGCTACATGGGTTCGTTCAAGAACCTGTGCGGCAAGAACGGGCTCGATTTCAACGAATACTTCAAGCCAGACTCGACCACCGAGCTCTACCACTTCATCGGCAAGGACATTCTCTACTTCCACGCACTGTTCTGGCCGGCCGAACTGGCGCATGCCGGCTACCGCACGCCGACCAAGATCTTCGCGCACGGCTTTCTCACGGTCGACGGCGCCAAAATGTCGAAATCGCGCGGCACTTTCATCACCGCCCAGAGCTATCTCGACACCGGCCTCAACCCGGAGTGGCTGCGTTACTACTATGCGGCCAAGCTGTCGGCCAGCATGGAAGACATCGACCTCAATCTCGAAGACTTCTGCGCCCGCGTCAATTCCGACCTGGTTGGCAAGTTCGTCAATATTGCCAGCCGCTCGGCTGGTTTCATTACCAAGCGCTTCAATGGCCAGCTCGCTCCGGCCGATGCAACATTGCCGGCGATCAAGGCCATCCAGGAAGCAGCAAGCCGGATTGCCGAGCTGTACGAAGCACGTGAGTTCGGCAAGGCGATGCGTGAAATCATGGCGCTGACCGACGGCGCCAACCAGTACGTCGATAGCGTCAAGCCATGGGAACTGGCCAAGCAGGAAGGCAAGGAAGTTGAACTGCATGCGGCCTGCAGCAATGCACTCAACCTGTTCCGCCTGCTCACCGTGCTGCTCAAGCCCATCCTGCCGATCATCGCCGGCAAAGTCGAAGCCTTCCTCAACATTGCGCCATTGACCTGGAACGACACCGGAAGCCTGCTCGCAGCCGGCCACGGCATCAACGCCTACGAACACCTGATGACCCGGGTCGATCCGAAGCAGATCGAAAAACTGATCGCCGCCAACAAGGAATCTCTCGCCCCCGCCGCCGAAGCAGCACCGGCCAAGGCGGCGGCCAAGCCTGCCGAGAAACCGGCCGCCAAGGTTGCCGAAGTGCCCGAGAGCGGCCTGTGCAACATCGACGACTTCATGAAGATCGACCTGCGCATCGCCCTGATCGCCAACGCCGAACATGTCGATGGCGCCGACAAGCTGATCCGCCTGACGCTCGACATCGGCGAAGAGAAACCGCGCCAGGTATTTGCCGGCATCAAGTCGGCCTACGATCCGGCCACGCTGATCGGCCGGCTGACCGTTATGGTCGCCAACCTGGCCCCACGCAAGATGAAATTCGGCCTGTCGGAAGGCATGGTCATGGCCGCCTCAGACCCGGCCGGAGAAACGCCGGGAATCTTCCTGCTGTCGCCTGACAGCGGCGCCCAGCCCGGCATGCGAGTCAAATAAATCCATGCCAACCGCAACGGCCTGCACTGCAGGCCGTTTTTTATTGCGCCGCAACAAAATGGCAGCAAACCTCATGTATTACATTAAGTTACACAGCCAATACACATCCCCGTTTCAGGCTTTTTGAACTATCCACAAAATCTGTGGATAAGTCTGTGAATGAAACCGGGGTTAAGTGGCTAAGTAGCCGTTCCACAAGGCTTTTTCTTACCCTGCCAGAACTTTGAGCTAAATCATAAGTCATTGATTTAACTAGTGATAAATTCAATTCGTCGAATTTGTCAAATCCATCAAGCAACATCCCGAAGAAACACGAAATAAAATGCTTACTGTGCATAAGTCAAGTCTTGACAGGCGCTTTTTTGCATTTTAAAACCCACAAGGTCAGCCAATGAAACGGCGCACATTATTCAAAGCCGCCCTCGCGCTGGGCGCGACAAGCCTTATTCCGCAAGCACACGCCGCGCGGGGACGCGCAATCATTGTCGGCGGCGGCTGGGGTGGCCTGGCGGCCGCTTTCCGGCTCCGGCAACTGGCCCCGGATATCGAGACCATCCTGATCGAGCGCAATGCAGCCTTCTGGTCGCGCCCGCTGTCGAATCGCTGGCTGGTCGGTCTGGCCGACGACAAGATGCTGACCCATGATTACCGGGCGGCAGCGCAAAGGCATGGCTATCAGTTTCTGCACAGCGAAGTCCACGAGATTGACCGCGAACGACGCACGCTGACCACTCAGGCCGGAACGCTGACCTACGACTGGCTGATTCTGGCGACCGGCATCCGCGAGGATTTTTCGGCCTGGTACGGCGTTGACCGCGACGCTGCCAATTTCACGCGCCAGCACTTCCCCAGCGCCTTCTGTGACAGCGATGGGCACCTGCGCCTGAAAGCCAAACTGGCTGCCTTCACGGGCGGCAACCTGGTGATGAGCGTACCGGCCGCCCCCTACCGATGCCCCCCAGCGCCCTACGAACGAGCCGGGATGATTGCCTGGTGGATGAAGACCCGCGGCATCAAGGGACGCCTGACCATCCTCGACCCCAACCTGCCGGCGCTGGGTTTTGACCGTGTCTTTCGGGACAGTTACCGCGACCAAGTGACGTATGTGCCGCAAGCCCAGGTCAAACAGGTCGATCCCTACAAAAAGCAGATCGTTACCGATTTCGACACCATCGACTTCACGGATGCCATCCTGATGCCGCCGCAACAGGCATCAGGCCTGATCTGGCAGGCCGGGCTGATCGCCCGGAACAAGGATGGAACACCCACGGGCTGGGCGGCGCATGACCCGGTCAACCTGCATGTGCCGGGCGATGAGCGGGTTTTCCTGGTTGGCGACCTGCTCGACAAAAGCTCGCCGCTCTTCGGCTATTACCCGAAAACCGGTCAGCTGGCGGCACGCCTGGGACAAATTGCAGCAGCCCAGATTGCCGCCCGGGCCAGCGGCTCGATGCCGGCCCAGATGCTGCCCGACAGCACCTGCCACGTACTGAACCGGGTCGAGCCGATGGAAATTGCCCGGCTCGATGCCAGCTTCCGCCTGCGCGGCGACGGACTGATCCAGCAAACCGTCAAGCAAGGCTATGACCCGCAGCCCGACAACAACGACGTTCGCTGGGCCAGTGCCATGTTCGCCGAACTCGGCTTGTCACCCAGCCTTTAGTGACGAGCCCAGATGCTGGTCGAACCATCGGGTTTGACCAGCATGGTGTTGTACAGATCACGCCGGACATCGCGCTCACCATTCGCCGTATCGAGCATCGTGCACGCCGTTTCGCAGGTCGGATTGGATAACTCCCGACCCGGCGCGCCGCGCGGCAAACCGGGCACCGCAATGCCGCGCGCCTTGGGTTTGTCACGCAACAGCTCGTGAATATCCTCGGCGTGGACATGCCCCTCGACGAAATAGCCGCCGACCACCGCAGTGTGAATCGACTCGACATCCTTCGGCACCTTCATCCGCCGCTTGAATCCGGCCATGTCGGCGGTTTCCTTGTAGCTGACGCGAAAGCCGTTGTCGGCCAGGTAGGAACCCCAGTCAAGACAGGCCAGACACGGGGACGGCATGTGAATCTCGACCAGCGGGGCCAGCCCCGGCTCCGCCGCCGCGAGCGAACTGACCAACCCGCAGCAGCCAAGCACCAGCCAGCGTCCCCGCCGCATCACTCCTTGAGCAAAACCCATTTTCCACCTCTGACAGTCATCATCACGCGCGCCCGCTGATCCATGCCGTTATGATTTTGCGCCGACATGTTGAAGACACCTTGCGCGCCCACGACCTCTTTCGAAGCCTCAAGAGCATCGCGCAAGGCAATGCGGAACTCGCTGGAACCCGGCTTGGCTTTTTTCAGCGCATCCGGAATCGCCTTCTGCAACAACAAGCCTGCATCATAAGTATTGGCGCCGAAGGTCGACATCGTGCCGGCGCCGTACCTGGCTTCGTAATTCTTGATATAGCCCTGAGCCACGGGCTTGATCGGATTGCCGGTCGCCAGATCGTCAGCCACCAGCATTGGCCCGCCGGCCATCAGGGTACCTTCCACCGTTTTTCCACCGAGGCGGATGAAATCGTTGGTCGCCACGCCATGCGTCTGGTAAATGCGGCCCTTGTAGCCTTTTTCCTGCAGTCCGGCCTGCGGCAAGACGGCGGGACCGCCGGTTGCGGCAATGAATACGGCATCCGGACGTGCCGCGATAACCTTGAGCACCTGGCCGGTGACCGACTGATCGGTACGATTGAAGCGCTCATTGGCCACCAGCTTGATGCCGGCCTTTTCGGCCATGGCACTGAACACCTTGAACCAGTTTTCGCCGTAAGGGTCGTTGAAACCAATGAAGCCCAGCGTCTTGATGCCAGCCGTTGCCATATTGGCGAGCACGGCCTCGGCAATCAGATCATCGTTCTGGGTAGTCTTGAAAACCCACTTTTTCTTGTCATCCATCGGCAAGACCACGGCGGACGAACCCACGGTCGTCAGCAATGGCGTTTTCGACTCAGCGACAAAATCAAGAATCGCCAGCGCTGCCGGCGTCGTGGTCGGCCCGATCAGGGCATCGATCCGGTGTTCGCCAAGCAGCTTCTTGACGCCCGTCACGGCATTGGTCGGATCCGAAGCATCATCGAGCACGATGTACTCGATTTTCTGGCCGGCGATTTCGCTCGGCAACAGTGCCACCGTATTTTTCTGGGGAATCCCGACCGCAGCCGTTGGCCCGGTCGACGAGGCAATCACGCCAATTTTGATCTCTGCACGGACCAGGCCGGCCGAGAGCAGCAAGACAGCAAGCAGGGAATACTTTGAAAAACGCGGCATGGACAAACCCCTTCAGGCAAAATGCAAACTTTCCGGATTATAGCGGCCTCCCATGCTCTCACCGATTCGCCCACCACGCCCCAGCCTGACAGGCCCGATTTTTCTTTTCGCCATGGTCGATGTCTTTGGCTTGTCCTGCGTCGGTATCGGTGCCAGCTGGTTCGCCGCCGGCAAGGGCGCCATTTTGGCCAATTTCCCGACGTCGACCGCGGAAGCCGTGGCCTGCACCGCAGGCGGTGCCGTGGTCATGGTCTGGGCCGTTGGTCGCATCCTGCGGGAAATCGCCAAACAGGCTCCGCAGATGCAAGCCAAATACGATGCCTATATCGCGGCACACCACCCGGACAAAGCCATTCCCCGGACCAGCGACGACGAAAGCCGGGGTTAATCGCCGGATCGACCGCCCGGCTTGAGCCATTCGGGCAACTCCCGATTTCCGGCATGCTCGATGATGTACTGGCGGATCATTTTGCGCACGACCTGCGATGGGGTCAGGTCATTGGCAGCACAGATTTCCTCGAAAATCTGCTTTTTCTGCGGGTCGATCAACAAGGTCAGACGTGCGGTTCGCTTTTCCATGCGGCCTCCTAGCACTCAGATCGCATCATATTAACATGTGATTAACATTGACGAATAAGCGCATGTTCATATAATCAAGGACTTCCCTCCCGAGCGAGCGCCATGAAGATCGCCTTCCGCCCCAAGCTGCTGGATTGCCTGCCGACTTACAACCGCACGCAATTCGGCAAGGATCTCGCCTCGGGCATTACCGTTGGTGTGCTCGCCCTGCCGCTCGCCATGGCCTTTGCCATCGCCTCGGGCTGCTCGCCGGCAGCCGGCATCTGGACAGCCATCATCGCCGGCTTGATCACCTCCGCCCTGGGTGGCTCCCGCGTTCAGATCGGCGGACCGACCGGCGCTTTCATCCCCATCGTCTACGGCATCGTCGCGATGCATGGCTTCGCCAACCTGATGGGCGCCACGATTCTGGCCGGCATTTTTCTGCTCGCCATGGGGCTGGCCCGCATGGGGCAACTGATCCGTTTCATTCCGGTCACGGTCGTCATCGGCTTTACCAACGGCATTGCCGTCGTCATCTTCCTCGCCCAGATCAAGGATTTTTTCGGGCTCAAGATCGACAACCTGCCGGCCGAGTTTTTCGGCCGGATCAAGACCCTGGCCGCCTACGCCCATACGGTCGACCTGCCGACGCTGGCACTGGCGACGGCCTGCTTCATCTTTCTGCTGTCCTACAACCGCCTGGCCCAGCACATCAGCGTGTTGCGCCGCGCCCCTGGGCCGCTCGTCGTGCTGCTGCTCGGCACGCTGATTTCTTTCATTTTCAGTCTGCCGGTCGAAACCATCGGCAGCCGCTTCAACGGCATCCCTCAGGAACTGCCGAATATCGGCCTGCCCAATCTGTCGATCCACGATTTCGGCAAGCTGATTTCCCCGGCGATCACCATCGCCCTGCTCGGCGCCATTGAGTCGCTGCTCTCGGCTCGGGTCGCCGATAGCCAGATTGATGACCGCCACGATCCGAACCAGGAGTTGATCGCCCAGGGGCTGGCCAATATTGCGGCGCCGATGTTTGGTGGTTTCGCCGCGACGGGCGCCATTGCCCGGACAACGACCAACGTCAAGACCGGCGGACGCACGCCGATCGCCGGCATCATCCATGCACTGGTCCTGCTCAGCATCGTTCTCGTCGCCGCCCCGCTGGCCTCCTACGTACCGCTCGCCACACTCTCGGCAATCGTCATGGTGGTCGCGGTCAACATGGGCGAATGGCATCATTTCAAGGAGCTGCGGCGCTACACCTACAACTACCGGGTGATCCTGCTGGCCACTTTTTTCGTCACCGTCGTTTTCGACCTGACCATCGCCGTCGAACTCGGCATGGTGCTGGCCAGCCTGTTCTTCATCTACCGCATGTCCGAACTGACCCGGATCGAGCGCCTGCCGCTCGGCGAACTGGCCGAAGAAGCCCACTACCTCTACCCGGATGGCACAATGCGCGTCGCCGCCTGGCAGCTGTTCGGTTCGCTGTTCTTTGGCGCGGTGAACAAGCTGGAAGAGCTGCTTGATCCGGCCGCCGGGCATCCGGAAGTTGTCATCCTCGACATGACCCGCCTGATCCAGCTCGACACGACCGGGCTGGAAGGACTGGAAAGCCTGCGCGACAAGCTCGACAAACGCGGTTGCAAACTGCTGCTCTGCGGCCTCAACTCACAACCCGGCTCGCTGCTGTTCCGTTCCGGCTTCATCGACCATCTGGGCGACGACAACGTCTGCGCCGATATGGACGAAGCCTTCCAGCGTGCCTACATTCTGCTGCCCAATCTGATGGGTAGTTTTGACGAAGATTACTAACAAGGAAACACCATGAGCAGCTTGCCCAAATGCCCCCAATGCACGTCCGAATACACCTACGAACAGGGAAACATGTATGTTTGCCCCGAATGCGCCCACGAATGGAGCCAGGACGGTGCCGCGGAAACGGCTGAAGAAACCAAGGTCTGGAAGGACGCCAACGGCAACATCCTGCAGGATGGCGATACCGTCACCGTGATCAAGGACCTGAAAATCAAGGGCTCGTCATCAGTCGTCAAGGTCGGCACCAAGGTCAAGAACATCCGCCTGATCGACGGCGATCACGACATCGACTGCAAGATCGACGGTATCGGTGCGATGCAGCTGAAAACCGAGTTCGTCAAAAAGGTATAAGCGGACAAGGCGCCGCCCATCTCCGTGCAGGCGTGAGCCTATGCTTACGCCTGCGACAGACAGACCAGCGCCGCGTTGTGAAAACGCGGAATGCTGAGATCTTCCAGCTGATCGATTTCGCCCAGCGACAAAGCGCCATAAACGAGCGGTGCTGCGGTCAACGCCTTCAAATGGGCGATTTCACGCTCGGCAGCTTCACCCAGATGCATGCGACGCCCTGCGCAGTAGAAAGTCAGCAAGGGCATCGGCTCGCTGCCCGCCTGGGGCAGGCCCAGTGACTGGGCAAGCCCGGTGACACAAGCCTCATCGCCCGCTTCCGCCGCTTTCAGCAGGCGCAGCATCGAATTGGGCGGCACTTCCCCGACGCAAAACAAAGAACCATCCGCATTGAAGGCGACCGGAATCCGCACCAGCACGTCCACGGCCGTCACCAGTCCAAAAGGAAAATGCACGGCATAGTCGTAGAAATTCTCCTGCGTCAGGGCAATGCCGTACTCGGCGGCGATCACGTCGCGGTAAACCTCGAAAGCCGGGCGATTATCAATTCGGTCGATCCGATTGCCCTGGGCAGACGTCGAACGCATCAAGGTTTTTGAGACGGGATAGGCATGCTTGACGGCCACCCGGCTCACCTCGGGCAGGAACAAGCCGAGCGCCCCCTGGCCGACCAACTGCGTGGCGTCGAACAGGCAGGGCATTGGCTGGAAGGTTTCGCTGCCGGCATTCACACCGGCATAGCCGACACAATTGCCAATGCTCTGGTGCAGGCGATGCAGAATGCTGGCGACATTTGGCTGCATGCTATCAAAAATGAGGAACAACGTCGGCTGCCCCTCCGGCCGGCCGGCCTTGATGGCTTGTGCCAGCTTGTCGACCGCAGCGGTCCCCAGATCGGGAATCAGGAAGTGATACGGCATGCGCGCGAAGCCAACCAACCAGACTCCCGTCGAAACAAAGCGGTCGTCGACGATCAGGGCGGGAAAAACAGCCCCAGCCAAGGTCACGGAGCGCTCCCGGCAAGCAGACTGCAGGACCGGCAAGGCGGCTCTCTCCGCCTCGGGCAGCAAGGCCAGCACACCCAGCGCCGGCCATTGCTCACGCCACGCTTCAAGCTGTTGAGAAACCGCATCGGGTGTCAGAGGCACCCATTTTTGACAGACAATCATCAGGCAGGACAAGGACGATTCATGGTGGCGCTTACTTTAGCATGGCCCGAACAACCCGGGCCGGCTCAACGCCCCAACCCGGCAGCCCAGGCTTCGGCCGAGGGACGCACGATTTCAATCCAGGGACCGGGGAAAATCCCGATCAGAACGACCATCGCAATCAAGGCGACCAGCACCAGCCATTCGCGCGGCCTGAGATCATCCGCCTGGGTCACCGCCGGCCAGCGGGCCGGACCGAAAAATGCCTGGCGATACAAGGCCAGAAAACCGGCCGCGGCAATCGACAAACCGAACAGCGCGGCCATCCCGGCGCCGGTATGCACCTGCAAGGCTGCAATGATCAACATGAACTCACCCGGAAAGCTGCTCGTTCCCGGCATGCCGACACCGGCCAGGCCGCAGATCAGAAAACCGGTCGCCAGCAGCGGCATGGTTTTCGCAGCGCCGCCCAGCGCGTGAATATCGGTCGAACCGGTGCGCTGGCGAAGAAATTCGAGCAACAGGAAGGCGCCACCGGTTGCCACTGAAAAGCTGAGCAACAAGGACACCGCTCCTTGCGCCCCCTGAGCGGTGAACGATGCCAGCCCGAGCACGGCGAGTCCGACATGGCAAATACTGGCCAACGCCAGGGCAACGCGCAGATTGCTTTGCGCCAGCATGCCGACCGCACCATAGAGGATGGCCAGCGTCCCCAGACCGGCCAGCAGCCAGTGCAAGTCCTGTGCCGCCTGCGGGGCCAGCGGCACGGCAAAGCGGATCAGGCCGAAAGCCCCGATCTTCAAGCCGACCAGCAGGGCCGTGAGCGAACCGGGGGCAGCCAGTGAAAACTGGACCAGCCAGGTATGCAGGGGAACCAGCGGCACCTTCAATCCGAAGCCGACCAGCAACAGCAGGAAAACCGTCGTCTGCGAGGCCCGCGGCAAAGGGGTCGCCAGCAGGGCGATCAGGTCAAACCCGGCAGCCGGCAGGCTACTTGCCAGCAGGATGAAGGCCAGTAGCAAAGGTACGCCGCCGGCCAGCATGATCAGACAGTAGCGCGCGGCCACCTGCGGACTGCCGGCATGCGCCCCCCAGCGGGCGAGCAGGAAATAAAGCGGGATGAGCGTCAGTTCCCAAAAGACGAAGAAAAGAATCGTATCCAGCGCGCAGAAAATACCCAGCGTTGCGCTCTGCAGCAGCAACAGCAAGCAGTAATGCAGACGTGCCGCCTCCCGCACGGCATTCCAGCCAGCCACCAGCGAACCGAGAAACAGCAGGGCCGTCGCCGGCAAAAAGAGCACGGATAGCCCGTCGACCGCGACAAGATACTGAATTTTCAATCCGGCAATCCAGGACCAACGCTCGACCATCTGGAAACGCTCTCCAGCCGGCAGGTAAACCAGCAGGACCGCCGTCGAAAGAATCAGCGTCACCAGCATGCTGCCGGCGACGGCAAAACGCACGCGTTGCAACGGTAGGAACCATAACAAGCCGGCCGCCAGCAAGGGCAGGAAAATCAACAGGGAAAGCAGCGGAAGATTCATCGGGCCAGCCTCTCGGCCATGCTTTGGCTCGCCGTTTCGGTCAGATAGAGCCAGGGTTCGGTGAAAAAGCCGATGGCCAGCATCGCCGCCAGCGCAATGCCGCAGACCAGGTACTCCATCGTCAGGGTGCGGTCGACCTCGTGCCCCCCCTGTTTTTGCTGCGACAGGAAGGCGCGCTGAAAAGCCCAGAGCAGGAAGCCGGCGGCGGCCACATTGCCAAGCGCGGCAGCGACGGTCGACAAGGCGCCGAAACTGTCGATCGAAGCTTCAAGGATCAGGTGCGCGGCATCGAATCCGGGGGTGCCTGGCATGCCGACGATGGCCAGGCCAAAACTGAGGAAAGCGATCGCCAGAAAAGGAATCCGCTCGAACAGACCGGAAAGCTCGTGCAGTTCGGTCGTTCCTGTCCGCCGAAAAACAAAACCGACGATGAACCACATGCCGGTCACGGCCAACCCGAAGTTGGCCGCCAGCAATACGGCTCCCTGGATGCCGGCCTGATGCAGGCTGAACACGCCGATGACCAACAGGCTGGTGTGGCTGACCACGGCAAAGGCCAGCAAACGACGCAGATTGGTTTGCTGGAAGGCCAGGGCCGCAGTGAAGAAGATGCCAGCCATGGCAAAACCGACGACATAGGGTTGCCAATAGTGCACCGCCCCCGGCGTCAGGGGCAGGACGAAACGCAACATGCCGTAGATGCCGACCTTGACCCCGACCATCAGGGCCGGAGCAACGGCGATCAAGCCGTGCTGGGCCATGTTCGGCAGCCAGCCATGCAGGGGGAAAAGCGGCGTGCGGACCGCCAGCCCATAGAACAGGAGATAGAAAGCTGCCGTCTGGAATTTGCCGACCGGGATAGCGCCCAGCAGATCGAACAGGTCGAAACTCCAGCGCCCGTTGTTCACATCGGCATGCCCCCAGCCGAGAACGACGCAGCCGGCGGCAAAGAGCAGCCAGCCAAAAGCCTGGTACTGGACAAAGCGGGCCAGCGCCTGAATTTCGGCGCGCGACGAGGCCCAGCGCCGCAAGAGAAAGACAACGGACCATAATTCCAGCGCCGAAAATGCAGCAAACCAGGCAATGTTCACCGTCACCAGCATCCCGACCAGCCCGGCCTCGGCAAGCAACAGCACGGCGAACAGGCGGCCTGGCGAGATCATCCCCCGGCTCATGCCGTACAAGGTCATCAGCAGAGTCAGCAAGGCGGCGAGTAGCAGGAAAACCAGGCTCAGGCCATCGACGGCGACGTGATAAGCCAACGGCGCAAATCGCTCGGCCAGCTGCAAAGCCGGAGAAAGTGGATCGATCCGGCTGGTAGCCAGCCCGGCCAGCAGCAACTCAAGCAGCGCAAAAATCTTTCCGGTCCAAACTGCGGTCGACCGCTCGCGCAGGGCAAAAACGACCGCAGCCCCGAGCAGCGGCAACAACTGCAACAGCAGCAGGAGCGGCGCGGCGGCCTGCTCGTCCCAAAAAATCTCGCTCAGCCCGCTCATCAGAGAATCACCACGAAAGTTGCCATCACCGCCATCATCAAATAACGCGGCTGCTCCAGCAGGTTTTCCAGCGTCCGCAAATAAGCACTGACGCGATGCAGCAGTTGCTCGGCCATGCCGCCGCGACCGCGCAGCAACAAACGGTTTTCGACCTGTTGCAGCAGCTCTGCCATCCCGGCCAGGGCTCGCCCCGGTAGACCATCGCCAACGATCAGCGGCCGCCCCTCGGCCAGCGACACGCCCCGCCCCGGCTCGCCCAGCGCCCGATCGATGAAATGTTCTTCCAGAGCGCGAACATCGCGGGCAAACGATTCGGTCGGATGGACAAACAAGGCATGCGCCAGCTTGTCGAGCCAGAAACGCTGCACCGCGGCGGTATATAACACTTGCCGGTCGCGCAGCCAGGCCGGTGGAGGTGCCGGCGCATGGCGGACCAGCGCCAGCCAGGAAGGCGCCAGCAAAAACTGCCAGGCACGCCAGCCGGCATGCAGGCAAAGGTGGATCAAGGCCAGCGTCGTCCAGCCCAGGCCGATGGCAACGAACATCAAGGCCACCTGAAACAGCGTGGCAAAGATCAGCGCCGACTTCACATCGGTCTGCACCAGCCCGCATAACCAGGCATAGGCCGCCGTCAAAAGACCGATCACGACCAGCGCCAGCATCAGATCGGGCACCTGGCTGAGCAACGGCGAGAGGCGCAGCATCAGATATACCCCGGCGTGAACCATGATCGCCCCATAAAAAACGGCCGACGAAGGCGTCGGCCCTTCAAGGGCGCGCAGTATCCACGGGCTGAAAGGCAACTGGGCCGATTTGGCCAACGCAGCCAGTACGAAACCGAGCAGCAACAGGCGCGCATGGACCTGCGCCAAAGCCCCCGGCGCAGTCATCGCCGACCATTCAAAGCTGCCCAGCCAGGCCAGCGCGAAGCCGAGCCCGAGCAGGAACCCGGCATCGCCCCCCCGATTAGTAACAAAGGCGAATAGCGCATTTCCGGTGGCCACCGGGCGATGCCAGGCGTAACCGATCAGCAGGAAGGACGCGACACCGCACATTTCCCAGCCAACAAAGGCCAGCAGCCCGTTGCCGGCCAGCAGGACGAGTTGCATGCCGGCCTGGAAGAAGCCGAGGATGATGAAAAAACGGTGGAAACCAGCCTCCCGGTGCAGGTAATTGGCCGAAAAACGCATCGCCAGCCAGCCGATCAGCGCGGTTAACGTCGCCAGCGGCAAGGAAACCCCGTCGAGCAGGAAGGAAACGTTGACCTGCCAGTTACCGCTGCCAAACCAGACACCCAGCACCCGGTGTCCCGGCACGACATCGAGCAGCGCGGCGGCATCGATCCCGATCAGCAGCAGCAGGCTGCCCAGTGCGGCCAGCGAAGACAACCCGGCGGTCAGCGGTTCGCTGGCATCGCCTTGGGCGCGGCCCAGCAAAACACGCGCCGCATTGAGCACGACCGCCAGCAGTGACAGCGCCGGAACCAGCCAGACCCAGTCAGCCAGTTGAACAAGAAACGAGAACGGGAATGGCGTCATTTCATCGCTCCGAGCAATTGGGCCGGCGCCAGCGCCTCGCTCTGCCCGGCAAACCAGTCGGCAGAGCGAGCCACCTGCGGCAGCACGCTGCTCCCCGACCACGGCAACCAGCCGCGGCGCGGGCAATATTGGGCCATTGCCCCGGTCGACGGGGCCTTGGCCACCAAAACGATCCAGGCATTGTTGATCAACTCCTGCAACGGCGGCTGGCGCTGCAGAATCTCGGCCAGAACCTTCGTACTCTGCTCGACGACGACCAGCAAACGCATCGGCTCGTGGATCTCGACCATCTGCCAGGGCAGGCCGGTGCGCAGATCGGAATCGGCCCCCTCCATCACCCCGAACTGGCCGGTGATGTTGTGCGTGACTTTCGACCCGCAGCCGAAATATTCGTTATTCACCGTCGAAAAATAGTACTCAAGCGCAATGCCGGCCCCCACCGGTCCGGCAGCGAGCAGGATGCCCTCGGCAATGCTGCCGGCCGGGTCGTTCAGCGGATCGTAGGAGATCAGGAAAACACGTCGATCGAGAAACAATCCGCGGCTCATTGCGCGCCGACCGATGAAAGCGGCCGCATTGGTCGCGTGCCCAAGCTCCGGGCGCACCTGTGAAAGATCCTGGGCACGCCCGCCGACATGCTGCCGCCCCTGCCAAGGCGTCGGATTGCGCGGGGCCGACACCAGGCGGCGGCAACGTTCGGCCGCATGCGCCCGACAGGCCTCGCTCAACTGCACGACCAGACGATCAAGTGCCGGTTGCCAGTTGGCCGGCACCGCCTCAAGGTCATACCAGGCGATGCTGTCATCGCAGGTATTGTGCTCCGCGGCGACAAACCAGACGGAGTCGGGAATCGTCAATCCGCGCTCGGCCAAACCAGCACGGACCTCACGACGATTGGCCATGGCGGCGAAAACCCGCGCATTGGGGCCGCCGTGCCGACCAGAGCAGGCGCCACAATCGTAGGCCGACAAATGCGGATTATTCAGGCTGCCCGAACCATGGCCGAACATCAGGATCAGCGGCGCAAAGTCCTGCGTCAGGCCGATCATGCGCAGGAATGCAGCGACGCGGTCGACCTGCTCCTCATCGGTAAATCCATGCTGCGGGTTTTGCCCTGTCGCCAGCGCCGGCGCTTCGGCCGTCAACGCAAGACGGCTGGGCAAAGCGCCATCGAACCATTGGCGCCAGCGCTGCAATGTTCGGCCGAACCCATTAGGCGACAGGCTGGCTGCGCACAGGGCAAGCAGGGCCGGCAATCCGGCCAGTGCGGTCAGCAACGGGCCGGCCAGCACGCTGCTCGCGGTTTTCTGGAACAGGCTTTCGCGCCAGCCAAGACGCTGCCTGTGCCGAGCGGCGTGGGCGGCCAAGGCAGCCTCCTGGCCGAACGCCGGCTGTTCGCGAACCAGGTGTTCCGGCGTCACGACAACCGGGCACAGCGCCGTCGGGGTCGCATCATTCAGGCCCTGCCAGTACATCGCCACGCCAAAGAATCCGGCCGCGCCATAGGTCACGACATCCGGGGCAATTTCCTCCAGGTGACGGCGCGTCCCCTCCTCGCGGTCATCCATGCACATGATGACCTGGGCCGATGGCCGGGTGACGGCTTGCTGGCGTGAATGGTTGGCCGCCAGCGCCGTCAGCAGTTGTTCCCGATAGTGCCGCTCGTAAGCCTCCAGCCAGATTTGACCACGCTGCGGGGGACTCAAGCCGCCTGCACAGTCAAGCAACTGCGCAGCCTCTGCCGCACTGGGCGCCGCCTGGTCGGCGCCGCCCAAGTCCAGTTCAAGCAGCAAACCGGCCAAATACCAGACCTTCGAGTCATCGGCCTGCGCTGAATCGGCAATCGCCTCGGCCAGCGTAATCCATTCGCTTTCATCCACTCGAATACTCTCGGCCGGTGCGCTCAAATAGGCCGCACGATTTTGCAAATCTTCGGGCAAATTTCCGCGCCGCAGGGCATCGCGTACGAAAAACTCAGCCGGACAAGCGGCGAAATAACCGACCAGTTCAGCGAAATTCAGCGGCGAGCCGGTCAGACGACGAATCAGGTCGTCAGCCAGCAGACGCTCAAGCACCACGCGGACGGCCAGGTAATCCAGCATGGCAACCGGCGTTCCATCGCCGCCTGCCGGGTGATCGTCGCGCCACAGGAACATGCCGGACCAGCCGGGCATGTCGAGTGCCAGTCTTTCCAGATAGGCCGGCCATCGCGTTTCATCCGGCAACAAGCGCGGCAGTTCATCGAGCAAGGTATCGAGCGGGTCGGAAGGCAGATGTACGATCTCTTCGTGCACGGCCGGCAAGTCATCGAGTTCCCAGCCGACATCCAGACCAGCACTGGCTCGCCAGGCCGCATAAAAGCCATCGGCCCGGGCCGGGTTGCGCCAGGCGGCGATACCGAGATCGAGATGTGCCGCGACATGGCGCTGCAGCATCGAGCGCACGCGTTCGAGAATATTTTCGCCGCTCAGATGTTCAAGCAACTGACGCAAAGTCCAGTCACCGCCGACCCGCTGACAAAGCACCGACCAGCGCTGGCTGGCAACGTTCTGCCACGCCGCGTCAGCCATCGGCGATGCCACGGTCAACGTCCGGCACAAGGCCAGAATCGCTGCTTCGGGCGGCTGCGTTTCCCGACGCAGCCAGGCCTGGCGTTGGGCGGAAATCTCTTCGGGTGGCACAAGCAGGCTGGCCCGCAAAATCTCGCGACGACGGCACCGTCCCACCAGAGGCTGATCGAGTTGATCCAGCCCCGCAGCATCGAGCGCCGCATCGAGATCGTCGCGGTTGATCCGGCCCTGTTCAAACGCAGCCCGAAAACGCGCCTCCGGCCAGTAGGTCGCCGCACCGGTCAGTTGCGTTGCCGCAGTCAGCGCATCGGCAAAAGGGAGATGCTGGAAACCATGCAGGGTATTGTGATGGACGAAATCGCGAATCGGCGCCTGGGCTGGCAAGACATGGCGCAAATGCGCCACCAGTTCGCCCAGGCGCTGACGGAGGGGCATGTCGCGCTCAGCCATCATCACGAACCGAACCACTGGCTGACCTGAGCGACGCTGCCGGCAACCAGATCAAGCAAGGGAGCCGGCCACAGCCCCAACCCCAGGATAACCAGCACCAGAATGGCAGCAGCAACCGTTTCGGTACGCGTCATGTCGACCAGTTCCATTGGTCGACCAGGCAGACACAGCCGACCGATCACCCGAAAGCTGTATGCCGCACCGATCAGCATGCCGAGACAGACCAGGGCAACCCAGCCCCCCCACCGTCCGAAACCACCGACGACGGCATGCAATTCAGCCACAAAACCAGCGCTACCCGGCAGGCCGATCGCCGCCAGCAAGCCGAAAGCACAAAAAAAGGCAAAGCGCGGCGCCTTGCCGAGCAAGGAGCCATAATCCGCCAAATCGCGCTGGTGCGTCCGCTGGTAGAGCAAGCCAACCACCAGGAAAAGTAAGCCGGCCGTCAAACCATGCGCCACCATCTGCATCACGGCACCGGTCAGGCCGGTGACATTCAAGGTGGCGATACCGAGCAGGACGACGCCCATGTGCGAAATCGACGAGTAGGCGACCATCGCTTTCAGGTCCTGCTGACGCCAGGCCAGAATGCCACCGTAAAGCAGGCTGATGAAAGCCAGCAAGGCCAGCCAGTCCTGCGTGGCCAGCAAGGCCGCCGGCAAGGTTTCGGCTGCCCGGATCAGGCCGTAGGCTCCCATTTTCAGCAACACGCCGGAAAGCAGGATAGAAACCGGGCTCGGCGCTTCGACATGAGCCAGCGGCAGCCAGCCATGCAGGGGAAAAACCGGCATCTTGACGCCAAAGCCAATGAAAAACCCGGCAAAGATCAACAACTGGGTATGCAGCGGCAAGCCACGCCCGCCTTCCGCCATATCGGCCATCGCAAAGCTGTGGCCTGGTGCCGCATCGTACAAAAACAGCAGCGACACCAGCATGAATACCGAGCCACCCAGCGTATACAGGAAGAAATTGAGTGCCGCTTTCTGCCGATTGGCGCCCCCCAGGCGCTCGATCAGGAAGAACAGCGGGAGCAGCGTAGCTTCCCAGAAAACGTAGAACAACGACCAGTCCCTTGCGGTGAACACGCCAAACATGGCCGATTCGAGGAGCAGCACCAATGGAAAGTAAAGCCGGGCGCCGCTTTCCATCCGGCGTGATACCAATACTGCAATCAGGCTGAGCAGCGCGGTCAACAGCACCATGGCCAGCGAAATGCCATCCATCCCGAGGGAAAAATAAGAGCCCAGCCGAACGTTCCAGGCCCGGCTTTCGGCCATCTGGATCGCCGCACCGGCCGGCTCGAACTGACCAGCCAGCCACAGCGCATAGCCCAGGGCGGCGACCGAAAAAAGCATCGCCACCTGCCAAAGGTGTACAGGACGGCGGGCAGGTAACACCGCCAACACGGCAGCCCCCACGACAGGCATGAAAACCAGCACTTTCAGCATGTCCCGACCCCTCCGCCGGCTAGCCAAATCATTGTTATTTTCATACTGCGATTATGCCAGCCAGAATGAGATTCATGGCAAGCCTGCCCAATCCGTGAAGCACGGACTCCGGTTTGACAGTCCCTGCCCGCTTGGTTAAATTCCGCCTTTACCCCAACCTTCAGATAAACATTAAAAGGAGCACACCATGGCCGTTCTCGTTGGTAAACAAGCCCCCGACTTCACCGCAACCGCTGTCTATGGCAACAATGAAATCAAGGACCTGAAGCTATCCGATTTCAAGGGCAAGCCGGTTGTCCTGTTCTTCTACCCGCTCGACTTCACCTTTGTCTGCCCGTCCGAACTGATCGCCTTCGATCATCGCCTGGCTGAATTCAAGGAACGCGGCGTCGAAGTCATCGGTGTTTCGATCGACTCCCAGTTCACCCACCTGGCCTGGAAGAACACCGCCATCAAGGACGGTGGTATCGGCCAGGTCGGCTACCCGCTGGTTGCCGACATCAAGCACGACATCTGCCGCGCTTACGACGTTGAACTCGAAGGCGCCGGTGTGGCTCTGCGTGGCTCGTTCCTGATCGACAAGAACGGCGTGGTCATGCACCAGGTCGTCAACATGCTGCCGCTCGGTCGCAACATCGACGAAATGCTGCGCATGGTCGACGCTCTCCAGTTCTTCGAAGAACACGGCGAAGTCTGCCCGGCAGGCTGGAACAAGGGCAAACCAGGGATGGTTGCCTCGACGGAAGGTGTTGCCGCCTATCTCTCGAAAAACGCCAAAAAGCTGTAATCCGGCTCACTGCCTGCCTTGTGCAGGCAAACCCCAAGAAATCCCGGCCCCTTGCGGATAGCCGGGATTTTTTATTTTACAAATCCCATTGATTACCCTGCTAAAATTTAACGAATTTGTTATTTCTCAGAAACAACCATGGCAGACTCAGAATTTCTCAGCACTCGTCAAGCCGCCGTCAAATTGGGTGTATCGCTCGGCACGGTCCAGAACATGGTCGAAAGCGGTGCGCTTGAAGCCTGGAAGACAACCGGCGGTCATCGTCGCATTCCGCTTGCTTCGGTCGAAGCCCTGCTCAACCGACGGAAGAATCTGATCCCCAGCGCCAGCGAAGCAGGCGGCCAGATCAACCTGCTGATCGCCGAAGACGACCCGACACTGCAGAAACTCTACGAACTGACCATCGAAAGCTGGAATCTGCCGATCAAGGTCCGCATGGTTGCCAATGGCTTTGACGGCCTGCTGCAAGTCGGACAATCAACACCCGATATCCTGATTGCCGACCTGATGATGCCCGGCATGGATGGTTTCGAAATGATCCGTCGCCTGCGCGCCAACCCGGAACTGGCCCGCATGGACATTATCGTGGTCAGCGCCATCGAGGACGACGAAATCGCCCAGCGCGGCCTGCCGCCCGATGTCACCGTATTCGGCAAACCGATTCCGTTCCACGAAATCAAGGGCTTCCTTCTGGGCCGACTTGCGGCCCGCCAGCGCACGACCTGAGTTTTCGTAAGCAAGGCGTAAGGGGTGCCATAGTTAATTTCACGGCGTACTATCTGCCCACCCCTTGCCCTATCCCGGTAAGTCATAAGAACTAGATGCAGGAGACATCTGATGGGATTTTTCGGAAATAACAACGCTCTCGACAAAATCGACCGTGACATTGCCGCCATTGCCGATGGCAATGCCGACCTGTCGCACTCGGTCGGCACATCCGGCGGTGATGCTGCAGGCCGGATTTCGTCGAACATCAACCGTTTCTTCAGCCGGGTTCGCGGCCTGATCTCGCACGCACGGGAACGCAGCGTCAGCATTGCGGCCGATGCGGCAAAGATGAATCACCTGGTCCAGCTCACCGGCGACGCCGTGCGCCGGCAGGAATCGCTGGCCAGCGACGTATTCGAGTCGAGCAACCGGGTAAACCAGGCGGTCGGCGAAGTGGCGATGAACTCCGACGCCATCCAGGCATCCACCCGGAACAATCTCGATCTGGCCCAGCGCTCGCTGGAGCAAATGGAAACCGTTGCCTCGACCATGCGCTCGACCAACCAGCACATCGAGCATTTCTCCTCGACGGTCAGCGAGTTGCATACCAGTTCGATGAAGATCAACGAGATCGTTTCGCTGATCAACGACATTTCCGACCAGACCAATCTGCTGGCCCTCAACGCAGCCATCGAAGCTGCCCGTGCCGGCGAAGCCGGGCGTGGTTTTGCCGTCGTTGCCGACGAAGTCCGCAAGCTGGCAGAAAAGGTAAAGACGGCCACCCAGGTCATCGGGCAGAACACCCAGTCGATGATCAACCTGGTTTCAGACACCTCGGCCAAGACGCAGACCATTGTCGGCGAGGTCACCAAGGCCAACGAATACATCGAAACCTCGGCCAGCGACCTGAGCACCATGGTTGGCGACTTCAAGCAGACCACCGAGCAATTGAGCACCATTTCCGGGGCCATCTACAACCTGCGCGAGAGCAATCAGTCGATTCACCGCGAAGTTGAAGAAATTCGCAATCACTCGGTGGACATTTCAGGGCGCATGAAACAGTGCCTGGACTCCGCCAAGACACTGCGCGAATCGACCGAGGACCTGCAATGCACGCTGGCCGACTTCCGTACCGGCAACAGTGCATTCGACAACCTGCACGACAAATGCATCGGCTTCCGCAACAGCGTCGCAGCGGTATTCCAGAAAATGGCCGACCGCGGGGTTAACGTTTTCGATCAAGCCTACAAGGACATCCCCGGCTCGAACCCGAAGCGCTTCACGACGGCCTATGACGGCCAGTGCGACGCCGAACTGACACGCATCTACGACGACCTGTTGCGCGACGTCCCCGGGCTGACCTACTCGCTGTCAGTCGATACCAATGGTTATGCGCCGGCCCACAATGGCGTGTTCTCGAATGCCCCAAGCGGCGATCCTGCGGTCGACCTGCTCAAATGCCGCCATAAGCGGATCTTCAACGATCCGGTCGGCCTCAAGCTGGCCAAGAACCAGAAATCTTCGCTCTTCCAGACCTACGTCCGGGATACCGGTGAAATCCTCAACGACCTGTCGATGCCGATCATCATCAATGGCCGTCACTGGGGTGCCGTGCGGATTGGTTTCAAGACCGACATGGTGGTCTGAAGGCGGCCGGGATAGCGCCGCATGGCGCTATCCGCCTGGCCTCAGCCCCTGCCTAATAGATGATTTCGACGTTTTCCGGCTGCAGCCAGCCGGTCAGCGCCTCAAGTAGCAGATCATCGAGCCTGACGCGGAATTTCTCACCCAGCACCAGTTCGCACTCAGCGTCCTTGTTGCGATAGCGGATACGAACCTGAGCCGTTCCCGGCACAAACGGCTGCAGCAGTGACTTCAACTTGCGGGCATCTGCCGCCGCGCCCATCCGCAACTGCAAGTGTTTGGCAAAACGCGCCCGCGCCTCGCCCAAAGTCATCAGCTTGTCGGCCGTCACGCTGTTGCTGCCTGAAAACTCGTCGTAGCGCACGCGCCCCTCGATGATCAGCACCTCATCGGTAACGATCTTGGCTCGTTCAGCCTCGAACAATTCGTTGAAGACGGTGACTTCGATCATCCCGGTACCATCATCCAGCTGAACGAACAGCATCTTGCCGCGCCGGGTCATCTGGGTCCGCACGCCAACCACCACACCGGCCAGCGCCGTCGTTTCCTTGGCCGGTTCCAGACGGTTCAGCGGCCGGCGGATGAAGCGCGACAACTCTTTTTTGCAGGTGTTGTAGGGATGACCGGAGAAGAAGAAGCCAAGCGCTGTCTTCTCCTGCATCAGCTTTTCCTTTTCATCCCACGGCTTGACAGTGAGATATTGCGGCGCGTGCTCCTCGGCCACATTCCCGATATCAAACAAACTCGTCTGCATTGCATTGCGTTCGGCCTGATCGGCGAACTCCATCGCCACACCGACGGAGGCCAGCAAGCGATAGCGATCCGGCACTTCGCTGCCGGCAACCTTCGGAGCGATACCATCGAAGGCCCCGGCCTTGATCAGCGCCTCGGTTGTTCGGCGATTGACCATGCGCTTGTCGCAACGCTTGCAGAAATCGAACAGATCCTTGAACGGCCCGCCCTCTTCGCGAGCCTTCAAAATAACGTTCACGGCCTGCTCGCCAGTACCTTTCACGGCCCCGAGACCATAGCGGATCGTGCTGCGGTCGACCGGCTCGAAACGGTAATTCGAGGCATTGACGTCCGGCCCGAGCATCTTGAGCTTGTTGGCCGGCCCGACGGCATCTTCGTAGAAGATCTTGACCGAATCGGTGTTGTCCATGTCGGACGACATGGTCGCGGCCATGAAGGCGGCGCAGTGGTGCGCCTTGAGCCAGGCGGTGTGGTAAGTGACGACGGCATAGGCAGCGGTGTGCGACTTGTTGAAGCCGTATTCCGCAAACTTGGTCATCAGGTCGAACAGTTGCTCGGCCAGCGCCGGATCGTAACCTTTCTTCTTGGCACCTTCGGCAATCGTCGCCCGGTGAGCGGCCATTTCCTCGGCCTTCTTTTTGCCCATCGCGCGACGCAGCATGTCGGCACCACCGAGCGTGTAGCCGCCGATGATCTGCGAAATCTGCATCACCTGTTCCTGATACACGATAACGCCGTAGGTCGGCGACAGGCAGGCGGTCAGGTCGGGGTGGAAATAGTCGATTTTCTGCTGGCCTTTTTTCCGCAGAATGAAGTCATCGACCATCCCGGAACCCAAGGGACCGGGACGATAGAGCGCCAGCACAGCGATGATGTCTTCGAAACGGTCGGGCGCCAGCTTCTTGAGCAGCTTCTTCATGCCCTCCGATTCAACCTGGAAGATTGCCGTCGTATTGGCATCTTTCAGAATCTGGTAGGCCGCCGGGTCCTTGAAGCCGAGCGACATGAGGTCGAGCTTCTCGCCGGTCATCCGGCGGATGTACTCGACGGCCAGCTCGATAATGGTCAGATTTCGCAGACCGAGGAAGTCGAACTTGACCAGCCCGGCCTTTTCGACGTCATCCTTGTCGAACTGCGACACGGGCGAAGCGTCAGCACCGGTCGCCTGGTAAATCGGGCAGAAATCGGTGATTTTGCCCGGTGCGATCAAAACGCCCCCGGCGTGCATGCCGACATTTCGGGTCAAATCTTCGAGTCGACCGGCGAGGTCGAACAGTTCGCGCACGGTTTCACCGTCGCCGTCGCCTTCCATCATTTCCTTGAGCTGCGGCTCCTGCTCCAGCGCCTCGGCCAGCGACACCGGCTTGTTCTGGACGATAGGAATCAGCTTGGAAATGCGGTCGCACATCGAATACGGCAGGCCGAAGACGCGGCCGACGTCGCGGATTACCGCCTTCGACGACATCGTACCGAAGGTGGCAATCTGCGAAACCGCCTGCGGGCCATAGTGTTCGCGCACGTATTCGATAACGCGCCAGCGGTTGTCCTGACAAAAGTCGATATCGAAGTCGGGCATGGAAACCCGTTCCGGATTCAGGAAGCGCTCGAACAGCAGCGCGTATTCCAACGGGTCGATGTCGGTAATGCGCAGCGAGTAGGCGACCAGCGAACCGGCACCGGAACCCCGGCCCGGGCCGACCGGCACGCCGTTCTGCTTGCCCCAGTTGATGAAGTCCGCGACGATCAGGAAGTAACCGGGGAAGCCCATCTGGAGAATGGTTTTACACTCAAAAACCAGACGCTCATCGTATTCCGGCCTGCGCTGCTGGCGTACCTCCGGGTCCGGATATAGCTCGGCAAGACGGACTTCCAGCCCCTTCTTTGCTTCTTCAACCAAATATTCACCGTCGGTCATACCCGGCGGAATCGGGAAGTCAGGCAGAAAATTCTTGCCCAGCGTCATCTCGATATTGCAGCGCCGGGCGATTTCCAGGGTGTTTTCCAGCGCCTCCGGCAGGTCGGCAAACAGCTCGACCATTTCGGCCTGGTTCTTGAAATATTGCTGGTCGGTATAGATTTTCGGCCGGCGGTGATCGCCGAGTACATAGCCCTCGGCAATGCAAACCCGCGCCTCGTGCGCCTGGAAGTCATCCTGATCGAGAAACTGGATGGGATGCGTTGCCACCAGCGGCAGCCCCAACTCGCCAGCCAGATCGGCTGTTGCCTGAACAACGGCCTCTTGCTGCGGTTGACCGTAGCGCTGCACTTCGAGGTAGAAAGCCCCGGGGAAAATCGCTTCCCAGGCTCTGGCCCGCTCACCCGCCAGTTCAAAATTGCCGTTAACCAGGGCTTCCCCGACATCGCCGAGATGCGCGCCGGACAAAGCAATCAAGCCATCGCAACCCAGTTCGGCAAACCACTCACGCCGAATTTCGGCACGATCGCGCCGGCCTTCGACCAGGTAAGCCCGCGTCAACAACTCGCACAACTGCTGATAACCGGTGCGGTTTCTGACCAGCAGCAGCAAGCGCGAGGCATCATCCGGCGCTTCCGGGTTGGTAATCCAGACATCGGCACCGGCAATCGGCTTGACGCCCTTGCCCCGCGCCCCGGAATAAAACTTGACCAGCCCGAAGAGATTGCCAAGGTCGGTCACTGCCATCGCCGGCATGCCATCGCCGGCTGCACGTTTGACGGCATCACCGATCCGGACGATGCCGTCGGTCACTGAATATTCGGAATGGAGGCGAAGAGGAACGTAGCGCGGGGGAGTCATGGGCGCAATTTTACCTTTTGCCGCGAGCGCCCGCTCGGCCCGCGTTGCTTCGATCAGGAAAACAGCAGCCAACAAAGCCGTGCGAGCTTAGACAAAGTATGTCGGGCGCGTTAATCTAGCCAAAAACCAGAATGGAACGAGACAATGAGCCTACCGGCAAAGCGACGGGGAATGAGCGTTACGCGCTTCGCGCTTCCCATCGCAACCTGGGCACAGCTTGCAGTCGCCTGCCTGTGCCTGGCCGGATTATGGCAAACCGCATTTGCGGCCGCCGAAACACGGCAGGATATCCTGGTCATCTCGTCCTACCACACCGGCCTGCCATGGACGGATGGCCAAGTGGCCGGTTTGCGCGACGGCTTTGCCAATGCCTCGCCGCCGCTTGAACTGCATATCGAATTTCTCGACACCAAGCGGACGCCCCCGAGTCCAGCCTACCTCGCCCAGACGGCGCGCCTGTTCGACGGGAAATACCGCCAGAGCAAACCGGTACTGATCGTTGCGCAGGATGATGACGCGCTCGACTTCGCTCTTCAGTTGCGCAAGCCCGGTCAGCTATTCCACGGCATTCCGCTGGTGTTCAGTGGCGTTGCCGGTGAGAGGGCAGCATCGCTGAAAACGGAAAGCGGCATTACCGGCGTATTCGACGATGCCGACATCAGCAGCAACATTGCGCTGCTACGCCGACTGATTCCCGGATTGCAACGGGTCGTTTTCATTCACGACCAGAGTCGCACCGGCCAGGCACAAGCACGCGGCGCAGCCATGCTGGCGGCGGAGAACAGCGATCTGGCCTTTGAATTCCTGACCGACCAACCGGTGCCGTCGATTCAACATCGGCTGGCACAACTCGATGCACGCAGCGGTGTTTTCCTGCTCACGTTCAACCGCGACAGTGAAGAGCGCAACCTGACACATGCCGAAGCCTCGCAGTTGTGGGCGGCAGCCTCAGCTGCACCGGTGCTGGCCAAGGAAGATGGCATGGTCGTACCCGGCATCCTGGGTGGGCAGGTGGTCAGCAGTCATCGTCAGGGCTTCCAGGCGGCCACCTTGGCACAGCGCATCCTGGCTGGAGAAAATCCGGCGACCATTCCGCCCGCCGGAGGCCAGACGGAAGCCATTTTTGAATATCCGGCACTCGTCCGTTTCGGGATTGACGAACAAAACCTGCCGCCCGGTGCCGAAATCAGAAACAGGCCACAATCCCTGCGCGAGACGCACCCGCGTGAATTCTGGCTGAGCACCGCCCTGATCGGCAGCCTGGGGCTGATCGTCATTTTGCTGATCAGCCTGACCCGTCGCTCGCATCGCGCCCAACTCGCCCTGGCCCGCAGCGAACGGAATTACCGGGAAATCCTGGCGGCGACCAATGAAGCCATCATCATCCAGGCCGCCGATGGCCGCCTGATTGAAGCCAACGAAAGTTTTTGCCGGCTTTACGGCTACTCGACCAATGAGGCGCATCAACTCAGCATCGGCGACCTCAGCAGCAACGCACCACCCTACACCCAGACTGATGCCGCCCGCTGCCTTGAACAAGCACGGCACAACGGCGTGCATATTTTCGAATGGCACGCCCGGCACAAAAATGGCCATTTGTTTTGGGTTGAAGTTGCCTTGCGCACCGCCGAGATCGGTGGCGAATTCCGTCTCGTTGCTGCGGTACGCGATATTGAAGAGCGAAAACAGGCCGAATCCGCCCTGCGTGCCAGCGAAGAACGCTACCGGCTCTTGCTCCGCCACTCGCCGGTCGGCATTGTGCACTTCGATCTCGATCTCAAGATCACCTACGCCAACGACCGCTTTTCCGACATCCTGCAGGCCCAGCGCGACCGGATGATCGGGCTGAATCTCAATCTGGTACGCGACCAGTCGCCCATCCCGGCCTGCCGGAAAGCGACGACCGGCATTCCCGGTTACTACGAGGGCGAATACCAAAGCACCTTGTCCGGCCACACCACCTGGGTTTCCTTCCGCACCGCACCTGCCATCAACTCGCGCGGCACCGTCATCGGCGGCATCGGGATTGTCGAGGATATTTCCGCCCGGATTGCCGCCGAAAAAGCAGTCTTGCGCTTGAACGAAGATCTCGAACAACGCGTCGTGGAGCGGACCAATGCCTTGCTCAAGGCCAATGCCGACATCCAGGCAGCGATGAAACAACTGGCCCAGTCGGAACGGCTTGCCGCCCTTGGCAATCTGGTTGCCGGCGTCGCCCATGAACTGAACACGCCCCTGGGCAATGCCAATACGGTCGCCAGCACCTTGCGCGACCGGATCAAGGAATTGGGCGCAAGCATCGACAGCGCCAAACTGACCAAAAACGGACTGCAACGCTTCATGAGCGACAGCAGCGATGCCGCCGCCCTGATCGAACGCAACATCGAGCGTGCCGCTGAATTGATCAACAGTTTCAAGCAGGTGGCCGTAGACCAGACCAGCATCCGCCGCCGGCGATTCGATCTGGCCCAGGCCATGGAGGAAATGCTGTCGACACTGCGCCCGCGCATCAAGCGCACTGCACATCGGGTGCAGGTCGATATTCCGACCGGCATCATGCTCGACAGCTACCCCGGGCCACTCGAACAGATTGTCTCGAACCTGGTACTCAACTCGCTGATCCATGCATTCGGCGACCAGCCAGACGGCAAAATCCACCTCGCCGCCCATTGCGACGGCGATCAAGTGATCATCGAATATCGCGACAATGGGCGCGGCATGGACGAAGCAGAAGCATCGCGTGCCTTCGATCCATTTTTCACCACTCGCCTGGGTACCGGCGGTAGTGGGCTGGGCCTGTACATCACACGCAACCTGGCCAGCGACGTACTAGGCGGCAGCATCGAACTGGAAACGGCGCGCGGCAGCGGCATCCATTTCACGCTGCGCCTGCCGCTGATTGCCCCCTTCGCGCTCAGCGAACCCGGCGCCGACAGCCCGGACAGGCAGTGAACGCGGTACATTAACAAGCCCTAATAAAACCATAGAGGAGACTGCCGATGACACTACCCGCCGCTACCGATTTTGCCCCGCTGGTCCTGCGCGACGACCGGGCCGATGGCCTGACCACGCTGACCCTGAACCGGCCCGGCCAGTTCAATTCCCTGTCCAGGGACATGTTGACCGCGCTGAAGGCCGAACTCGATGCGATTGCTGCCTGCGACGAGATCCGTGTCGTCGTCATTGCCGGGGCCGGCAAGGCTTTCTGCGCCGGGCACGACCTCAAGGAAATGCGCGGCAATCACAGCAAGGAATTCATGCAGGCGCTGTTCAGGCAATGCGGCGAACTGATGCTCGCCATCACGCAGATGCCGCAACCGGTCATCGCCCGCGTGCACGGCATCGCCACCGCGGCCGGTTGCCAGCTGGTCTCGATGTGCGACCTGGCGGTCGCCGCCGATGTCGCCAAGTTTGCCGTCTCGGGAATCAACGTCGGATTGTTCTGCTCAACCCCGGCCGTCGGACTGGCGCGCAACCTCGGCCGCAAGACGGCGCTCGAAATGCTGCTCACCGGCGACTTCATCGACGCGCTGGAAGCCAAGGCCAAGGGCCTGGTCAACCGCGTGGTCCCGGCCGATGCCCTGGATGCCGAAGTGGAACGTCTCGCCCAATCCATCCTCGCCAAGAGCGCGGTCGCCATCCGCATGGGCAAAGGCATGTTCTACCGGCAACTGGAGATGGGGCTGAGCGAGGCGTATGACTACGCCGGTGAAGTCATGGCCTGCAACATGATGAGCGAAGATGCCGGCGAAGGAATCGATGCCTTCATGCAAAAACGGAAACCGGCTTACAAAGGCTGTTGACCGCAGCACGGCCAAGCTCGGCGAAAGGCCGGACCAAACTCCGGCCAGCCGACCTGAAGCGGGTTAAAATCCCGCCCCATGCACGCCCACTCACCTGCTCGCCAGACCCTGCTGCTTTTCTTGCTCGCCCTTGCCGTGCTGCTGCCCGGCATCTGGGAAGCGACCGGCCTGAGCGGCAAGGACGAGTTTTTCCTCGGCCTGCGCACGCCGATGGAAATGATCGAAGGCAATCACTGGCTGGTTCCCTTTCTTGACGGTGCGCCGCGCATCCGCAAACCGCCGATGCTTTACTGGCTGGGCCGGGCCAGCTATGAACTGTTCGGCATTTCGATCGTCAGCACGCGTCTGGTCGGCGCTCTTTTTGCCGCCCTCCTGGTGGTCTCGGCCGCCGGGATTGCCCGGCGCCTGTCCGGACGCCACGAAAGCGGCTGGCTGGCCGGCTGCATCCTGCTCGGCTGCCTCGGCATGGCGACAGAAGGCCGGCGGTTCATGCTCGACGTACCGGTTGCCGCACTGTCGAGTGCCGCCTTCTGGACTTTCCTGATCTGGTTCGATTCCCGTCGTCTGGCCTGGTTGACCGCGACAACGCTGCTGCTCGCCGCCGGCTTCATGACCAAAGGCCCGATCGTCGCGCTGGTTTTCGGCGGCGGCGCACTGGCGCTGTGGCTCAACGGACGGCTGCGCCTCGCCGAACTATCCCGGCACCGGCTGGCCCTGTTCGGCCACGCAGCACTCTGGGCAGCCCTCTCGCTCCCCTGGTTTTTCATCGTCCGGGCGCTTTACCCCGAAGCGGCCAACCTGGTGCTGGCCGATGAGCTGGAGTCGCGCCAGTTTTTCAACCTGTCGCCCGGCATCTTCCTCGGCCTGCTCAACATTGCGCTGCCCTGGGTCATCGTATTTATCTACGCTGCCTGGAAAATGCGCCACGAAAATGGTGCACCGCGCGTCGCCCTGCTCTGGTTCGCCGCCACTTTCCTGCCATTTCTGCTGATCAAGAGTTTCGATCGCTACCTGATCGGCTCGCTCGTGCCCCTGGCCATCTTTCTCGCCCTGGCGCTGCCGCAGGTCAAGGCTCGCTGGCCATTCCGGGTCGGCGCCTTGCTCGCGCTCCTGTTTGGCACTTTGCTGGCCGGTTTCTGCTTCTGGTTCAAGCTGGGCGGCTGGTACTGGCTGCTGCTGCCGGCCACCTACCTCACCTGGGCCTGGTGGCAGGAACGTGGCCGCGGCCACACGCTGGCGGCCCCCGCCATTTTCTGGATCGCCGTGCTGTGGGGCGTTTTCCCGGCAATCGGCGTCAACGCCGTACCGGGCGATGTGGTCGCCCTCGGCAAGAGCCGCCCGGTCGCCATGTTCGACGGCCCGCAACCGGCCATGCTGCCGACCCTCAGTGCCCAGGCACATCGTCACCATGCTCGTCTGGATGCAGCCGACCTGGCCGAAATCAGCGCCCAGAAAACACCCGTTTTCGTTGAAGACAAAGACATTTCGCGCTTCCAGCAAGCGTTGACCGCAGCAGGCTACAGCGCAAGGGAACTCGGCCGCTACGAGACGCTGGCTTCGCACGGCTCCGGCCTACGCTTCGCCCGCGTCGGCAGCAACCGGGCCGACTGGCAAAATGCATTCGCCAGCCGCAGTCTCACCCCCTTGCTCACTCGTGTTTTCTGGTTCGAGATCAGCCGGCCATGAGCAAGGAGTCACCCGCCCTGCCACGCTGGCTGCCTGTTCTGCTCTTTGCGCTCGCACTGAGCGCCGCATTCTGGCGCATCCCCAAACCCGAGATGCCGGCCTTCGTCCCGCCGCCGCCCGCGGCAGCTTCAACGCTGCCGGCCACGTTCTCGGCTGAAATGCTGCCGAGCGCCGGCGAATCGGCACATGCCGCCGCGCTGGCCCAATTGCCCGACGGCCGCCTGGTTGCCGCCTGGTTTGCCGGTAGCCGCGAAGGCGCCGCCGACGTCGCCGTCTGGTTCAGCACGCAGGGCAAAGAGGGCTGGAGCCGACCACAAGCCATTGCCACCCGTGAAACAACCGCTGGCGGCACTTTCGCTTACGTACGCAAGGTCGGCAACCCGGTACTTTACGCAGAAGGCGGCTGGCTACACCTTTGGTATGTCAGCGTAGCCGTTGGCGGCTGGGCCGGCAGCTCGCTGAATCACAGCGTGTCGACCGATCACGGCAAAAGCTGGTCGAAACCGGAAAAACTGCAGACTTCGCCATTCGCCAACATCAGCACACTGGGCCGCACATCGCCGATGGCGCTGGCCGATGGCGGCCTCGGTCTGCCGGTCTACCATGAATTCATTGCCAAACACGGCGAATGGCTGCGCCTTTCGGCCACCGGACAAATCATCGACAAAGTGCGCATGAAGCACGATGTCCGCACCTTGCAACCGGCGGTCGTGGCGTTCGATGCACAACGAGCCATCGCTTTTTTACGCGATGCCGGCTCCGGCAACAACAAGGTTCAGGTGGCGCAAACAGACAATGGCGGCCTGTCATGGCAAGCCGGCGAGGCTTTGAACGTGCCCAATCCGAACGCCTCGGTCGCCGCACTGCGCCTGCGCAGCGGTCGCCTGTTGCTGGCCGGCAACCCACCGAATGGTCGGGAAGCGCTGTTGCTCTGGATTTCAGCCGATGACGGCAAGACCTGGCAAGCCAGCCGAACAATAGAAACCGCACCGGATGCCGGTGCCGAATTCTCCTACCCGGCCCTGCTGCTCGGGCGCGATGGACGAATTCACCTGGCCTACACCTGGCGCCGCCTGGGCATCAAGCATGCCGCCTTCAGCGAAGCCTGGCTGGACGAGGAAAAACCATGAACCCGGTGGCTTCCTACGGTCTACTCGCCCACAGCCTGATTTTTGGTGCGCTGATTGCCCTGCTCCCACTCGGCCCGCTGCGCGCCCGTGCTGCGCTGGCCGCAACGGCGCTGGCCTTGCTCACCGGCATTGCGCCGGCCATGCACGGTTTTTTCGGTACGCCCTCGGTCACCCTGCTGCAACTGGCCATCCTCCAGCTGGCAGGCAGAACGCCATCGCCACTCGGCGACCGCCCGGCGCTGGGCCTGGTGATTTTTGCCCTGTTTTTCTATCCAGCCGCACTCGGCTGGGGGCCATTCGACCCGTACGCCAGCGGTTACCAGCCATGGATGCTGCTCGCAGCCTGCATCCCGGTGGCAGCAGCGTTGAGCTGGCGACGACTTGATCGCTGGCTGCTGATCCTGGCCATCGATCTGGCTGCTTACGCCAGCGGAATCTTTGCCAACCTCTGGGATGTGTTGATCGACCCGCTGCTGGTCCTCGGCGCGCTGGTCGTCGTCCTGCTGAATGTCCGGCGACGGTTTACCGGACCAGGGAATCGCTGATCAGCTTGCGAATGCTGCCAGCCTCGAAAGGCTTGTCGCAAATGGCCGACACCCCGGCCCGCTCGACGGCCGCCAGACGCCCCATGTTTTGCTCGCTGGTCACCATCAGCACCGGCACATTGTTCTGCCAGCTTTGCGTGCGGATATATTCGGTCAATTCACGACCATCCATTTCCGGCATGTTGTAATCGGTAATCACCAGATCGACCATGGTGTCCTGCAGCAAGGCGACGGCCTGTTTGCCGTCGGCTGCTTCGGTAATGCGCTCGATGCCCAGCTCGCTCAGCAAGCGGTGCAGATGGCGACGTGAGGCAAAACTGTCATCGACCAGCAGGACCCGGAGATTTTCGATTTCCGACACATCCATGTCGTCCGGTGGATTCAGGTAATCCGCCGCGGCATAAAGCGCCCGGGACAATTGCTGCTCATTGAACGGCTTGGTGACGATACTGCAGGCACCGGACTGGCGAACCGGCTCGAGCACCTGGGGACGCGTCTCGCTGGAAACCAGAATGAAGGGAATCGATTCCAGCTCGGGATCGTCACGCATGGCAGCGACCAGCTCGGTCCCGGCCATGTCCGGCAGGTAAAGGCTGCTGATCACGATCTGACCACCGGCCGCCTTGCAGGTCAGGGCCTGCAGCGCAGCGCTCCCGGTATCGACCGTTTCGATCGACTGGATGCCCTGATGCTGAAGCATGCGTCCGACCAGATTGGCCTGCATGCTCGAAGGTTCGACGAGCAGGACGGAAAGATCAGCCAGCGAGGTAGTCAGGGCCATGCGGTCACTCCGGATTGAGCAGTAATAACCGCACTATAGCAGTGCACCGCGATTCCGTAAGGCGATGCACTGCGAATGGACCTTTCGGCCCATCTCGGGCTTAGCCGCGCAGGCGGGAAGCGACCTCGGCAACACGTTGACCGTAACGCTTGGCGGTATCCAGATCGCCTTGCGGAATTTCATCGACACTGGCGTCGGACGGCGACTGAACCAGCAGGCCGACCGAGCCGCCCAGGTTGTTGATGTCGGTACGCGCGGCCGCCTTGCTGTTGCTCGGCAACAGGCCGAGGCTGACCCAGATGCCGCCATGCTGCGAAGCCAGGGTCTGCAGGCCGATCAGCGTGACCTGCTTGTCGCCGTTCAGGCTGGCGCTGTTGGTGAAACCGCCGAACACCTTGTCCTGCCAGGCGCGCGTAAACCATGCCTTGGACGAGGCATCGGCAAATTTCTTGAACTGCCAGCTGGCACCGCCCATATAGGTCGGCGTGCCAAAGATGATGGCATCGGCCGCTGCCAGTGCGTTCCAGTCGGATTCGCCGATATTGCCTTCAGCATCAATGGCGATCAGCTGGGCGGCGGCGCCTTCGGCAACTTGTTGGGCAACGCGCTGGGTATGGCCGTAACCGGAGTGATAGACAACAACAACTTTGCTCATGGTCTTTCCTTTCAAAGGCTTGAATAAAAATTGAGGGTAAAAATCAGAAGGGTGGCAAATCGAAAAGCAGGAATTCGGTGTCGGCCGTCGCCTGGAAAAGCAGCTGGCTTTCATCGGCAATCTTGGCGGCATCGCCGCCTGCCAGGGATTGGTCGTTCAGGGTCAGTTGACCGCGAACAACATGCACATAGGCCGCACGTCCGGTCGCCAGCCGATAATCAATCGACTCGCCGGCGGCCAGCACCGAGGCGTACAAGCAGGCGTCCTGGCCGATCGTCGTGCTGCCCTCGGCGCCATCCGGCGAAGCAACCAGGCGCCAGCGGCCCCGCATTTCATCGACCGGCAAAGGCTGCTGCTCGTAACTGGCCGAGGTACCGCGCACCGCCGGCTCGATCCAGATCTGCAGCAGATGCGTCTCGACGTCGGGCGAAGGATTGAACTCGCTGTGCATGATGCCCTTGCCGGCACTCATGCGCTGCACCTCGCCACGCCGGATGACGCCGCCGTTACCGAGGCTGTCCTTGTGTTCGAGCGAACCGGCCAGAATATAGGTCACGATCTCCATGTCGCGATGGCCGTGCATGCCAAAGCCCATGCCCGGCGCCACACGATCTTCATTGATCACACGCAGCGCACCCCAGCCCATTTCGGCCGGATCGTAGTAATCGCCGAAAGAAAAACTGTGCAGTGCCTTAAGCCAGCCGTGATCGGCCCGACCCCGCTCGGCAGATAATCTTGGAACAATCATGGCAACTCCTTGTGAACAATCGGTATGGCTTTGTCAGCATACTAGGCGTAGAGTTCAGGCATATCCAGCGAATTATTCCGGCACTATCGTTCAATAAAATTCACATGAAAATATCGCTCGAATTACTGCACATTCTCGATGCCATCGACTGCCACGGCAGCTTCACTGCCGCAGCCAGCGCGCTGCACCGCGTTCCCTCGGCGCTGTCACACGCCGTCGCCAAGCTGGAAAGCGACCTGAATGTTGCGCTGTTCATCCGCGAAGGGCGACGCGCCAGCCTTACCCCGGCAGGACGAACCTTGCTTGACGAAGGGCGCCACCTGCTGCGCGCCGCCGCCGAACTGGAGCGCCGCGTCCAGCGCATTGCCACCGGTTGGGAAGCCGAACTGCGCATCGCGGTCGACATGATCATTCCGGTCGAACGCCTGTTCCCATTGCTTGAACGCTTTTATGCCGATTGCCCGGTGACACAAATCCGCCTGTCCACCGAAGTGCTGGGCGGCAGCTGGGATGCGCTGGCCACCGACCGGGCCGATCTTGTGATTGGCGCACCGGGCGACATGCCGGCGCGCAGCGGGATCAACAGCCGCCTGCTCTGCATGCGCACCCAGCAACTTTTTGTCGTTGCGCCGACCCACCCGCTGGCCAGTCACCCAACCCCGATCCCCAGCAGCGAGTTGCGCCGTCATCGGGCCGTGGTCATCGCCGACACCTCCCGCGAACTGGCCGCACGGACCATTGGCCTGCTCGAAGGGCAGGACATCCTGCGCGTGCCGAACATGGCCGCCAAGGCTGGAGCGCAGATTGCCGGCCTGGGCGTCGGGCACCTGCCGGTCTGGCTGGCCGGACCGGAAATCGCTGCCGGCCGGCTGGTCGAAAAAACACTGGCCGACCCACGCTCGCCGATGCCCTGCCACATTGCCTGGCGAACCCGGCAGGTCGGCAAGGCGCTCGGCTGGTTTCTCGCCGAACTTGAGAAAAATGAACAAATCGACCTGTTGACCGCAGGACTGTAGGGCGCGAAAAGCCGGACTGGAGACAAAACCGGCAAACATGCGTTTTTCGCCCTAGACTGTCGTTACCTGTCTAGCCAAGATGTTTTCGTAGCCCGACAAATCATGCCCACCAAACTCATCCGCGCCTTTGCCTTTCTCGCTGCACTGATCCTGCTTTCACCAACTCAGGCCGCAGAAAACGTCACCCTGCAACTGAAATGGACGCACGCCTTCCAGTTCGCCGGCTATTACGCCGCCAAGGAGCTGGGTTACTACGAAGAGGCGGGGCTCAACGTCGAGATCAAGGAAGCGCGGCCCGGGCTTGATGTAGTCGATGAAGTCGTTTCCGGCCGAGCCGAATTCGGCGTGGGCACCAGCAGTCTGCTGCTCGAACGCAAAGCCGGCAAACCGGTCGTCGCCCTGGCAGTCATATTCCAGCACTCGCCGCAGATCATCATCGCGGCCCAGCAAAGCCGGACGCAAAGCGTGCACGACATCAGCGGCAAGCGCGTGATGATCGAACCACTGGCCGAGGAGCTGTTCACCTACCTCAAGCGCGAGGGCGTTCCGCTCGATAACATCAAGCAGCTCGAACACAGTTTTTCACCCGGCGACCTGTTGACCGGGAAAGTCGACGCGATTTCGGCCTACATCACCAGCGAGCCTTATTTTCTCGACAAAGCTGGCTTCGATTATCAAATCCTGACGCCACGCTCGGCAGGTATCGATTTCTACGGCGACAACCTGTTCACCCGCAGCCAGGAGGTGGAGCAGCACCCGGCCCGCGTCCGTGCCTTCCGCGATGCCAGCCTGCGCGGCTGGCAGTACGCCATGGCTCACCCGCAGGAAATCATCGAGCTGATCACCCGCCAATACAGCTCGCCGACGATGGCAGAATTCCTGCGCTTCGAACACGCCCGGATGGAGCCACTGATCCGGGCAGATTTGTTGCCCATTGGCTATATGAACAACGGCCGCTGGCAACACATTGCCGACACTTACGCTGAAAGCAGGATGCTGCCGAAGGATTTCAGCCTCAACGGTTTCATCTACGAAACCAATCCCAAAATAGATCTTGAGCGCCTGTACACCTACCTCGCGCTGGCGCTTGGCATCATCGCCCTGATTACCGGCGCGGCACTGCACGCCATCCGGACCAACCGGCAACTGAAACACAGCAAATCCGAACTGATGGTGCACAACCAGGTACTGCACCTGATCAGCCAGGGAACCCCGTTGCCCAGAGTGCTCGACGAACTGGCCCGGCGCGTCGAAATACTTCACCCCGGTGCGCTCTGCTCCATTCTCCTGCTCGATGAAAGTGGCAAGCACCTGCAGCACGGCGGAGCGCCCAGCCTGCCTGATTTCTACAACGCAGCGGTCAACGGCCTCGCCATCGGCGATGGCATCGGCTCATGCGGCACTGCGGCTTTCCGTGGCGAACGGGTGATTGCCGAGGATCTTCAACAGCACCCGTACTGGAAGAATTTCCGTGAAATCACGCGCCGTGCGAACTTGCACTCCTGCTGGTCGCAACCATTCCTTGACCGCAACGCCAAGGTACTGGGCACCTTTGCGATTTACCACCGTCACCCGAGCAAACCCTCAGAGACAGAAATCCAGCTGATCCAGGACTATGCCAGCCTGGCCAAAATCGCGGTCGAACGAAAACAGACCGAAACGACCCTGGCACAAACCGAGGCCAACTACCGGCTGATTGCCGACAACAGCAGCGATGTCATCTGGCTGATGAATCTTGACGATCTCCGTTTCACCTACATCAGCCCCTCGATTGAGCGCCTGCGTGGCTGGACGGCCGCCGAAGTGATGGCACAACCACTTGCCGCGGCACTGACCCCCGAATCGGCCGAGCGGGTCAACGCCACGCTGCGCCACAGCCTGCAGCGTATCGCCGAAGGTGACCTGCAAGCCCGTTTCGCCACCACCGAAGTCGACCAGCCCTGCAAGGATGGCCGGATCGTCAGCACCGAAGTTGTCACCAGCATCCTGCTCGATGCCGCCGGACAACCGCACCAGATCCTCGGCATTACCCGCGACATTACCGAACGCAAGCGCAATGAAGCCGAACTGGCGCGACATCGGGACCACCTCGAAGCGATGGTCAGGGAGCGTACCGTCGCCCTGTCGATTGCCAAGGAAGCTGCCGAAGCAGCCAGCCGGGCAAAGAGCACCTTCCTGGCCAACATGAGCCACGAACTGCGCACCCCGATGAACGCCATCATGGGGATGACCGACCTGGCGTTGCGCCGGGCCAGCGATGCCAAGCAAAGCGACCAGTTGAACAAGGTGGCCCAGGCATCGCAGCACCTGCTGGCCGTGATCAATGACATTCTCGACATTTCGAAAATCGAAGCCGAACAGCTCAGCCTCGACAATATCGATTTCTCGCTCGACAGCGTAATGAGCAACCTGCGCGGCCTGGTCGCGCCACTGTTCAGCCGCAAGGGACTCGAATTCCTGATCGACCTGCCCGATGAACTCAACCATCTGCCGCTCAAGGGCGATCCCTTGCGCCTGGGCCAGATCCTGCTCAACCTGAGCAGCAATGCGATCAAGTTCACCGACCAGGGCAGCATCGTCGTGCGGGCCCATGTCGCCTATTCGGACGATGAGGGAGTCCTGGTCCATTTCTCGGTCAAGGACACCGGCATCGGCATTTCGCTGGAAGATCAGCAGCGCCTGTTCATGGCTTTTGAACAGGCCGACAGCTCGACCACACGTCACTACGGCGGCACCGGCCTGGGACTGGCGATCAGCAAGCGCCTGGCCCAGATGATGGGCGGCACGATCGGCGTCGAAAGCAAACCCGGCGCGGGTAGCCTGTTCTGGTTCTCGGCCCGCTTCGCCAAAGTCGACCGGCTTTCCGGGCAAATGCCTGCGGCACCGGCAATGCCTGCAGAAATGGTGCTGCGCACGCGTTATGCCGGCAAACGCGTGCTGCTCGCCGAGGACGAACCGATCAACCAGGAAGTCTCACGCGGCCTGCTCGAAGAAGCCGGCTTGCAGGTTGATCTGGCTGAAAACGGGATGATCGCGGTCGCCCTCGCCGAGCAAACCCCTTACGCCCTGATCCTGATGGACATGCAAATGCCGGAACTGAACGGGCTCGACGCCACCAAGGCCATCCGCAGCCAGCCCGGCCACGCCAAGACGCCGATTATTGCCATGACCGCCAACGCTTTCGGCGAAGATCGCCAGCGCTGCCTGATGGCCGGCATGAACGATCACATCGGCAAGCCGGTGGATCCCGACCTGCTGTTTGCCACCTTGCTGCGATGGCTGCAGGCATCATCCTGAGCAAAAAGGCCTGAATGTCGCGGTCGACCGCGCAAGCGGGGATTATTCGGCTTCCGCCCAGTCAATGATCGCCCGCCACTGCTCAAGATCGCGCTCGGCGCGCGAGGGTGGCAAATCGAAAATCGTCATTCCCGCCGCAGTTGCCTGGACATAGGTTTGCGTATCGCGCAAATAGGCCAGGACAGGCAGATCGAAGGTTGCAAAGAACCTCTCCAGTTCGCCGGCGGCCCGTGTCCTGGCATCAACCCGCATGCCAATTACGGCAACGTCGGCCTTGCCCTTGCGGACCGCCTTCTCGGAAAGCAGCTCGGTCAGGAAATGACGCGTCGCCAGCATATCGAACATCGATGGCTGGACAGGGACGATAACGCGGGTTGATAACTTGAGTACCTTCTCAAGCATCTTGCCGTGCAGGCCGGCCGGGGTATCGAGGACGACGTGCGTCGTCCCCTTGGGCGGCCGCGCGATATTGTCATGGCCGATATCCCAGGTATCGATGCTGGGCAACTCAAACGGCCGGATCGCCAACCATTCGCGTGAAGATTGCTGACGATCGATATCCCCCAGCATCACATCGTGACGTTTCGAGGCGAAATACCCGGCCAGATTGGTGGCGAGCGTACTTTTCCCCGAGCCGCCCTTCGGATTGGCGACGAGAAAGGCTTTCATGCGGATTGTTCCAGTTTACTCAAGGTCCGGCGCACCAGATTGACGTGTTCCCGCAAGGTATAAACCAGATCGGTAAAACCAAGCGGCACATGCAACTGGCTGGCTTCATCATCGAGGGCATCAAGACGGCTGCGATACTCTCCCAGCAAGGCCATGTCGAAATGGTTCTTGAGATCATCCTCAAGAAACTTCAGCTCGCCGTAACAACGGAAAATCTTGGAGCGCACCCGCCACGTATAAATTGCCGGCGCAATCTTGAGCAAGGGAATAAGCAAGGCAACAATCGGGACAAGCAGGACGATCAGACGATCAATCAGGACCGCCAGCCAGAACGGCAGGTAGCGTTGCAGGAAAGGCGAGCCGGACTTGAAATAACGGGTTGCCTCGGAGGAGGCCGGCAGCATGTGATCCTTGTAGGCAGGAAATTCGCCCGCCCGCTGGAAAAAGCCCGATTTGCCATGCACTTCGCTGGCCGCCTGGAGCAGCAGCGTCTGCAAGGCCGGATGCAGGTCGTCGCGGACAATCAGGTTGGCAGTCGGCGCCAGCAAGGTGACATCGGCCGGCGGAAAATCACGAACCAGATCAGCCACGCCGTGCGGCATGGTCAGCTTGGTCAGGAAACCAAAGCGCCGCTGATAAGCATCGGCCTGCGCAAAGCTCATCACCTTGATGCCCGGCGAACGGAGCAGCAACTGGACCACAGGAGCCTTCTCGGAAGCGATGACAAAAACAGCGTCGACCCGCCCCTGCTGCAATTCCTCTGCCGCCTTCAGGCCAGAGAGTGGAACCAGGTGATCCCCAGCCGGAATTTCATTGGCTTTCAGCAATTGCTGCGCCAATTGACGAACGCCCGACCCTTCCTGACCAATGGCCAGACGCTTGCCCCGCAGATCGGTCAAGCGATCGAGGTGCTTCTCGCCACGATAAAAGACCCAGACCGGCTCGTAAAACATGCTGCCGAGCGAAAGCAGACCGGAATCGTCTTCGGCATCGGGATCATCCTTCGGCTCGACAACGCCGCCCTGGACAAACCCGAGTTGTGCCTCATCCTTTTTCAAGCGCTCGAGATTCTCCAGCGAACCGGCAGAAGCCCTGACTTCAAGCGTCACGCCATCTCTGGCCAGAATGGCCGCGTAGCGTTGCGCAAACTGGTAGTACGCCCCGCTTTCGCTGCCGGTTGTGATGACGATCTTCTTGGGCGGCGCCGGTTCGACAAACTGGTAGGCAACCACAAAACCGATGCCGACAATCAGGAATATCCACCAGGCGGTGGCAAAGAGATCGCGTAGAGAGAGTAGCCCTGCCTTGATCTTGGCCATCATGGAATCAGAATCGTCGAACCGGTGGTTTTGCGCGCTTCCAGATCGCGGTGCGCCTGGATGGCATCTTTCAGGGCATAACTCTGATTCACCTCGATGCGCACCTTGCCGGAAGCCACGACCTCAAACAACTCAGCCCCGAGCGCCTCCAGATCGGCCCGTTTCGCGGTGTAATTCATCAGTGTCGGCCGGGTCACGAAAAGCGAGCCTTTTTGCGACAACAACAGCAAGTCGAGCGGCTCGACCGGGCCGGATGCATTGCCGTAGCTGACCAGCAAGCCCATCGGCCGAAGGCTGTCGAGCGAGCCCATGAAAGTATCCTTGCCAACGCCGTCATACACCACCGGCACCCCCTCGCCACCGGTAATCTCGCGCACACGCGCAACAAAGTCTTCGCTGCTGTAATTGATCACGTGATCGCAACCATGAGCACGGGCGATATCGGCCTTGGCCGCCGAGCCGACCGTACCGATCACCGTCGCCCCCAGTGCCTTGGCCCACTGACAGGCAATCAGGCCGACACCGCCGGCGGCGGCATGGATCAGCACAGCATCGCCGGCCTGCACACGGTAAGTACGCCGCAACAGGTAGGCCGTGGTCAGCCCTTGAAGCATCATTGCAGCCGCCGTATTGAACGCAATACTGGCCGGCAGTTGCAGCAGACGGTGCGCCGGAATGTTGCGAACTTCAGCATATGCCCCGACCGGGCCACCAGCATAGGCAACACGGTCGCCTACCTTGACTTCGGTCACGCCGGCCCCGACCGCTTCGACGACACCGGCGCCTTCCAACCCGATACCACTGGGCAAGGCCAGCGGATACAAGCCGGTCCGGTGATAGGTATCGATGAAATTCAGGCCAACCGCATGATGGCGAACCGTTGCCTCACCGGCGGCAGGAGAGGGAAGATCGACCGTTTCCCAGGCAAGCACCTCTGGCCCCCCGGTTTTATTAAGACGAATCGCGTGAACCATCAGAGTCTCCTGTCAGCCGTGATCAGTGGTCGTAAAAACCTGAGCGTACCATCTGCCCGGCATTTCGATCCACCGTATCGCGCGATCCCGGCGGGCTTCCGTACTTCAGCCCACCTCAAACCCTCCCGGTCGCTAGACCGGCGTCAACTTGGCATATTCCAGTGCCAGCCATTTCATCCCGGCACCGCCAAAGTTGACCTGGACGCGAGCGTCGGCGCCGCGCCCCTCGGTTGACACGATGACGCCCAGACCAAACTTGGCATGCTCGACACTTTGTCCGATGCGCAATCCCCCGGCCACTGGCGCAGCGGCATAACCGCCGCCCCCGAAGGACGAAACAGCGGGCGCCGCAGCCACCTTCTTGTTCAGCCGAAGCAGCAACTCCGGTGGAATTTCCTCGAAGAAGCCGGACGGCACGCAATAGCGGGTCTGGCCGTGCAACATGCGGGTCTGGGCCGATGAAAGATAAAGCCGCTGACGCGCCCGGGTTACCGCGACATACATCAGCCGACGCTCTTCCTCCAACCCTTCGCGCCCTTGATTCACCGAATTTTCATGCGGGAACAACCCCTGCTCCAGGCCGCTGATGAAAACCACATCGAACTCCAGGCCCTTGGCGGCGTGCACCGACATCAGCTGGACAGCCTCCTGGCCTTCGCCAGCCTGATGCTCACCGGCTTCGAGCGAGGCATGGGTCAGGAAGGAAACCAGCGCCCCACCTTCCGCCTGATGACCGAGCACCACACCGTCGTCATCGACGAAGGTCGCTGCGGCATTGATCAGCTCATCGAGATTTTCCAGCCGCTCCTGCCCCTCTTTCTCGGTCCGGTAATGCTGGGCCAGCCCAGATTTCTCAACGATATGCTCGACAATTTCCGGCAGCGGCAGATTTTCCGTTTTCTGACGCAGGGTTTCGATCAGGCGGATAAATGCACCGACCGTCTGCCCGGCCTTGCCAGTCAGCGAAGCTGCTGCGTTGTAGAGGCTGGAATTGAACTGATGCGCGGTCGCCTGGAGATTCTCCAGCGAGCGCGCCCCGATGCCGCGCGTCGGGAAGTTGACGACGCGCAGGAAAGCCGTGTCGTCATCCGGATTGCCGAGCAGGCGCAGATAGGCCAGCGCATGCTTGATTTCCTGCCGCTCGAAGAAGCGCAAGCCGCCATAGACCTTGTACGGCACGCCCTTGGCGAACAGTTCGTGTTCCAGCACGCGGGACTGGGCGTTCGAGCGATAAAGGATGGCGCACTGCGTTGGCGCCGTGCCTTCGCGCACCAGATCGCGGATTTCATCAACCACGAAACGCGCCTCGTCGAGGTCGGAATAGCCTTCGAAAATGCGAATCGGCTGACCTTCGCCGGCATCGGTCCACAGATTCTTGCCGAGGCGTTCGCGGTTGTGCTTGATCAGCGCATTGGCGGCAGCCAGGATATTGCCGTGCGAACGATAGTTTTGCTCCAGCCGGATGATGTTGTCGCCGGCGTAGTCGCGCTCGAAATCGCGCATATTGCCAACTTCCGCACCGCGAAAGGCGTAAATGCTCTGGTCGTCGTCGCCCACCGCAAAGACCTTGGCACCGCCGCCGGCCAGCAACTGCAGCCAGGCATACTGGAGCTTGTTGGTGTCCTGCACCTCATCGACCAGCACGTAGCGGAAACGCTCCTGATAATGCTTGCGCAGCGGCTCGTTGCGCTGCAGCAGCTCATAGCAACGTAACAGCAGCTCGGCAAAATCGACCACGCCTTCACGATTGCACTGGTTTTCGTACTCGGCGTACAGCTCGACACGCTTCTGCGTGTAGTTGTCGTAAGCCTCGGCCTGTGCCGCACGGACGCCCTGCTCCTTGTGCGCGTTGATGAAATGGCAAAGCTCGCGGGGCGGATATTTTTCGTCGTCGATATTCAGGTTTTTCAACAGGCGCTTGATCATCGCCAGCTGGTCGGCCGTATCGAGAATCTGGAAAGTCTGCGGCAACCCGGCTTCGCGGTAATGTGCCCGGAGCATGCGGTTGCACAGGCCGTGAAAGGTGCCAATCCACATGCCACGCGTGTTGATCGGCACCAGCGACGAGAGACGAGCCGTCATTTCCTTGGCCGCCTTGTTGGTGAAGGTGACGGCCAGGATGCCGTGCGGCCCGACCTGCCCGGTCGACATCAGCCAGGCGATGCGCGTCGTCAGCACCCGGGTTTTGCCGCTACCGGCACCGGCGAGGATCAGGGCATGCACATGCGGCAACGTGACCGCCTGTAATTGCGGAGGATTCAGATTGGCAAGCAGATCAGACATGGACTCTCGACGATAAAAAACAGGGCGTCATATGACCCCGGCAAAACAGGAAAAATGGTCAGACCAATCTGTTGCAATGATGCAACGCAGCAATTGGTTTTGAACATTTATTTACAAGCGGGCAAATGGCTCAGCAGTATACTTCCCAAAAAATATATTGCGGTGCACAAAACTTTTTGCCCACAAGGCAGTCATAGCATTCGAGTGGTTACCACCACCCGGTACCAAAACGGAGAAACAGCATGAAAAACAATATGTCAGCCCCAAAGATCCTGCCCTGGATTGCCCGGAAAGCAGGCATCAGTGACGAACTGGCCCTTAAACTCTGGCGCCGCGCCGTATCGGAAGCCGAGCATCTGACCGGTAACGCCAGCGGTGCCGAATACTATGGCCTGGCCGTCGAACGCTTCCTCGCCATCGTGGAAGATGAAGTGGGCGGCACCCCGGCTTACCGCCTGGACCCAGCCCCCCGCATTTCCTGGATGTGGCACCACCAGACCCGGATGTCGCTGCTTTCCCTGATGGCTGCCCAGAACGCTTACCGCTACTGGCAAACAACCTGGGAAAACATGAATCCGGCAAAAAAAGCCGCGTGACCGGGCAACGCTAATGCCGACGAACGGTCGGTGCGGGCAAGAGCAGATCCCGCGCCAACCGGTCGGCCAGCGCCAGCGCCTCGCGCTCAGTCACAAGACCTCCCAGGCGCAATCCGTAGCGATACTCGCCTGAAACACGGACAGGCACAATCCGGCTCGCGTAACCGGCCGCAACCAGCTGGTCGTAGAGCGCCAAGGCATCATCCTTGCCATGCTGCCCGAAATGCAAAGCCCAGCGGCCATCCCGCCGCTGGCTGGGCATGCCGTAAGCCAGTTCGGTTTCCAGTGCCCACAAAGCGACCTGCGCCTTGTCAGCAAAAGCCACTGCGCCCGGCGCCATTCCCTTTTCCGCGCCATAAAACTGCAACGGCTCGCTCAACTCGGCCGGCTCACCCAGCGGATGAGTGACCGAAATACGGCCTTCAAGCAGGCAGACAAAATCCTTTTCATCGCTCGCCCGGCCCCACAAGTCGGTGCCACGAATGCCGATCGTCACCGTCCCGCTGCGCACATTGATCGCGCGCTTTGTCTGGTGCTTGCGAAAGATATCGGTCGTCAGCCGGAAAGCCCCTTTGGCGATATCGAGGGCGGCTGTGAAAACACCATTTTCAGGCTGCTTGAGGGCGTTGACCGCGACATTCGTGTTCTCGCCCAATTTGATGGCACTGCCATCGGCCAGTTGAACGATGGCTCGCGCCTGCTTGCCGGTCAGGATGCGATCCCGGTTTTCCAGCACCATCCCCGGCGCCATGGCCAGTCGACGCCCGTCGCGCTCAACCCAGGCCGGCGCCTGAACGACATCGACCACGGCATTCGGCACAGCGGCTGCGGTCAACGTCGAAAACAGGCCCAAAATCGCCAGCGCCACACCAAGCTTTGTTCTCATCGCCTCTCCAGACAGGTTCAACCGGTATAATTCCGGGCTCATTTCACGATTTTTCAGCGGAATCCCATGCAGGACAAATACACCCCGGCCGACATCGAACGCGCAGCCCAGAGCCACTGGGACAAAACCGGTGCCGCGCGCGCCGTGGAAGACGCCACCAAGCCGAAATACTATTGCCTTTCCATGTTCCCTTACCCCTCGGGCAAGCTGCACATGGGGCACGTCAGAAACTATACCATCGGCGACGTCCTCTCCCGCTTCCACAAGATGCAGGGCTTCAATGTCCTGCAACCGATGGGCTGGGACGCTTTCGGCATGCCGGCCGAGAATGCCGCGCTGCAGAACAACGTGCCGCCGGCCGGGTGGACTTATTCGAACATCGACTACATGCGCAAACAGCTGCAGTCGCTCGGCTTCGCCATCGACTGGGAACGCGAATTCGCGACCTGCACGCCCGAGTACTACCGCTGGGAGCAATGGCTGTTCACCCGCCTCTATGAAAAGGGCCTGGTGTACAAGAAGCTCGGCACCGTGAACTGGGACCCGGTCGATCACACCGTTCTTGCCAACGAACAGGTCATCGACGGCCGCGGCTGGCGTTCCGGCGCGCTGATCGAGAAGCGCGAGATCCCCATGTATTACATGAAGATCACCGCTTACGCCGAAGAACTGCTGACCGAACTCGACAACCTGCCGGGCTGGCCCGAGCAGGTTCGCCTGATGCAGAAAAACTGGATCGGCAAGAGCACCGGCGTACGCTTCGCCTTCCCGCTGGCCGACAATCCGGATGAAAAGCTGTGGGTCTTCACCACCCGCGCCGACACCATCATGGGCGTCACCTTCGTTGCCGTCGCCGCCGAACACCCGCTGGCCACGCGTGCTGCGGTCAACAACCCGGAACTGGCCAATTTCATCGAGGAATGCAAGAAGGGCGGCGTCGCCGAAGCCGACATTGCAACGATGGAAAAGAAGGGCCTGCCGACCGGCATTTTCGTCACGCATCCGCTGACCGGCGAACAGGTCGAAGTCTGGGTCGGCAACTACGTGCTGATGAGCTATGGCGACGGTGCCGTGATGGCCGTGCCGGCGCACGACGAGCGCGATTTCGCGTTTGCGCTGAAGTACAACTTGCCGATCAAGCAGGTAATCCAAGAGTACTTGCCACAGGAAACAATTTCCGCAATGGAAGCCGGCATACGCCGATTGGTACCCGACCTTTCAGAAGCGCAAATTGCAGAGGAAGCAAGCAATTGGAATAATGTTTTCGTCGACGCCATCTGGAACGAATGGTACGCAACTAAAAATGGCGTTTGCGTAAACTCTGGCAAATACGATGGCCTCGGCTACGAAGCCGCCGTCGACGCCATCGCCGCCGACCTCGCCGCCAAGGATCTCGGCGACAAGAAAGTCCAGTTCCGCCTGCGCGACTGGGGCATTTCCCGCCAGCGTTACTGGGGCTGCCCGATTCCGATCATCCACTGCAAGACCTGCGGCGACGTGCCGGTGCCGGACGAGCAACTGCCGGTCGTGCTACCCGAGAATGTCGAGATCACCGGCGCTGGCTCGCCGCTGGCCAAGATGCCCGAGTTCTACGAGTGCAAGTGCCCGAAGTGCGGCGGCGACGCCCGGCGCGAAACCGACACCATGGACACCTTCTTCGAGTCGTCCTGGTACTTCCTGCGCTACGCCTGCCCGGACAACACCACTGCCATGGTCGACGAGCGCGTCGCCTACTGGTGCAAGGGCGGCATCGACCAGTACATCGGCGGTATCGAGCACGCCATCCTGCACCTGCTGTACTCGCGCTTCTTCACCAAGCTGATGCGCGACGTCGGCCTGATCGGCGATCTTGGCGAACCGTTCGCCAACCTGCTGACCCAGGGCATGGTCGTCGCCCCGACCTTCTACCGCGAACTCGACGGCGGCAAGAAGCAGTGGCTCAACCCGGCCGATGTCGATGTCGTGACCGACGAAAAGGGCCGCCCGACCGGCGCCACCTTGAAGGCCGACGGCCTGCCGGTGGTGATCGGCGGTACCGAGAAGATGTCGAAGTCGAAGAACAACGGTGTCGATCCGCAGGCCCTGATCGACCAGTACGGCGCCGACACGGCACGTCTGTTCATCATGTTCGCCTCGCCACCTGACCAATCACTGGAATGGTCGGATGCCGGCGTCGAAGGCGCTTACCGTTTCCTGCGTCGTTTGTGGAAGACGACCTACGATCACGTTCAGGCCGGTCTTGTGCCCGCCTTTTCGGGCACCGGCAGCCTGTCGACCGCGCAAGCCGACCTGCGCCGCAAACTGCACCAGACGATGGGCAAGGTGGCCGACGACTACGGCCGCCGCAAGCAGTTCAACACCGCCATCGCCGCCGTGATGGAGCTGTTGAACGCCTACGACAAGTGCGACCTCGCCGACGCTACCGGCCGTGCGCTCGCCCAGGAAACCCTGGAAAGCGTCGCGCTGCTGCTCTTCCCGATCGTGCCGCACATCGGCCAGGCGCTTTACGCCGAACTGAAACCGGGCCTTGATGCCGGCAACCAGGCCTTCCCGAAAGCCGATCCGGCTGCCCTCAAGCAAGATGAAATCGAGCTGATGGTGCAGGTTAACGGCAAGCTGCGCGGCTCCATCCGCGTCTCGGCCGAAGCCGACAAGGCGAGCATCGAAGCCGCTGCGCTGGCCTCGGAAGGCGCCGTCAAGTTCATGGAAGGCAAGCCGGCCAAGAAGGTTGTCGTCGTGCCGGGCCGCCTGGTCAACATCGTCGTTTAAGGAAAAACCGCCATGCGCGTCCCGTTCAAGCTATTGCTCGCAGTGATCTTCGCCGCCGCCCTGACCGGTTGCGGCTTCCATCTGCGCGGGACGCTCAGCGGCAGCCTGCCGTACAAGACGATGCACATCGCCCTGCCCGAGACGGCTGAAGTCCGGATCTGGCTGGAGCGTTACATCAATGCGGCAGGCAGCACCGAAATCATCGAAGAGGCGGGCCAGGCCGATGCCACCTTCCAGCAACTGACCGATGGTCGCCAGAAGACCATTCTCAGCGTCAACGCCCAGGGCCGGGTGCGCGAATACCGCCTGCAACTGACCTACACTTTCCGTGTGGTCAACAAGAAAGGGCAGGTCCTGGTTCCGCCAAATGAAATCAGCCTGACCCGCGACATCACCTTCGATGATTCGAACGTGCTCGCCAAGGATCTCGAAGAAGGCCTGCTCTGGCGCGACATGAATAATGACCTGGTGAACCAGATCATGCGCCGGCTGAGCATCATCAAGCCGAAGAACCCCGACGCCGAAGAAGACGAGTAATGCTGCTCAAGGGCGAACAGCTGGCCGCGCATCTCGACCGCGAGTTGCGCCCGCTCTACGTGCTCTACGGCGATGAACCCTTGCTGGTCATCGAGGCGGCCGATGCCATTCGGGCCAAAGCCAGAAAACAGGGCTATAGCGAACGTGAAGTACTGACGGTTTTGCCGCAATTCGACTGGGGCACGCTGCTCGCCGCTGGCGGCAACATGTCACTGTTCGGCGACAAGAAGCTGATCGACCTGCGCATTCCGACCGGCAAACCCGGCAAGGAAGGCAGCAGCGCCCTGCAGCAGTGGTGCCAGAACCTGTCGCTGGACAACCTGCTGCTGATCACGCTGCCCGAGCTCGATTGGCGCGAGGAAAAAGCCGCCTGGTTCACGGCGCTGGTCAATGCTGGCGTGGCGATCAAACTGATGGCACCGCCGCTGGCCGAACTCCCCGGCTGGATCGCCGGTCGGCTGCGTCGCCAGCAGCAAAGTGCCGACATCGACAGCCTGAAATTCATCGCCGAGCGGGTTGAAGGCAACCTGCTTGCCGCGCATCAGGAAATCCAGAAACTGGGCCTGCTTTATCCGGCCGGCCAGCTCACCGAGGCCCAGGTCCGCGATGCGGTGCTCAATGTCGCCCGCTACGACATCGATGGTCTGCGCGAAGCCCTGCTCTCCGGCGATATCGCCCGGCTGACGCGCACATTGGATGGCCTGATGCAGGAAGGCGAAGCGCCGCCGCTGGTACTCTGGGCGATGAGTGAGGAAATCCGGACGCTGACCTTGATCCGCGCCGGCATGGATGCCGGCCGCCCGATGGATCAGTTGCTCAAGGATGCCAAAGTCTGGGGGCCGCGCCAGAGCCCGGTGAAAAAAGCCTTGCAACGGATGTCGACCGCGAAACTCGAAGCCGCGCTGCAGCATGCCGGAAAAATCGACCGACTGGCCAAGGGCATCGGCCAGGGCAATATCTGGGAAGAATTCCTGCGGCTCGGCCTGCGCCTCACCGCCGCCGGCTGATCAACTGCCGGCAGATTCACCAGCGGATTCGTCGGCCGGTGGCGCGTCCGGTTCGAGGTCTTCCCACAGGCAGACGCACTCGTTGCGAATATCGTGCAGGCAGTGTTTTGGCGTTTCCTGAACCAGGCATTCACCCTGACATTCTTCGGAAACCACTACCAGTTTCATCTCTGCATCCACGTGACGTTCGCCGTCCCAATAGCTGCATGTTGCGCAGACCTTAACCTCGGTCGGCAATATCAATTTTTCTGCCATCTTGTCCTCGATGGAAAACCCTGTTTTCGTTGTGGATCAGAGTTTACCCGCTTCCGGAAGTTCCCTGTAAATTTGCTGGCTATAATGTTTCTTTAAGTTGAAGCGCACCGATCATGGATATCAAGAGTTACATGCAGACCGTCGGCCGTCAGGCACGTGCCGCGTCGCGCCGCCTGGCCACCGCCAGCACGGCTGAAAAGAACGCCGCCCTGCTGGCCATTGCCGCCGCCATCCGCCGCGAATCGGCCACGCTGGTCGCCGCCAACCAGGAAGACCTGGCTGCCGCCCGTGCCGCCGGCCTCGAACCGGCCATGCTCGACCGCCTGACGCTGTCGGCCAAGGGCGTTGAAAACATGGCTGAAGGCGTCGAACAGGTCGCCAAGCTGCCGGACCCGATCGGAGAAATGGGCGAGTTCAAGTTCCGCCCGTCCGGCATCCAGGTCGGCAAGATGCGTGTTCCGCTCGGCGTTATCGGCATCATTTACGAAGCACGCCCGAACGTTACGGCCGATGCTGCAGCGCTGTGCCTGAAATCCGGCAACGCCGCCATCCTGCGTGGCGGCTCGGAAGCCATCCGGTCGAATCGCGCCATTGCGGCGCTGGTCCAGGAAGGTTTGCAAACGGCCGGTTTGCCGGCTGAGAGTGTCCAGGTCATCGAGACGACCGACCGCGCAGCGGTTGGCGAACTGATCACCATGCGCGAATTTGTCGACGTCATCGTACCGCGCGGCGGCAAGGGCCTGATCTCGCGCCTGCTGGCCGAATGCCGTGTGCCGATGATCCAGCACCTCGACGGCAACTGTCACGTCTACATCGACGACCAGGCCGATGCGGCCAAGGCCCTGAAGATTGTCGAAAATGCCAAGACTCAGCGCTACGGCACCTGCAACACCACCGAATCGCTGCTCGTCGCACGCTCGGTTGCGGCGACGCAGTTGCCGGCCATCGCGGCAATGTTGAGCGAAAAGGGCGTCGAAATCCGCGGTTGCGCCGAAACCCGGGCCATCCTGCCGAATGCCGTTGCGGCCACGGAGGAGGACTATTTCACCGAATTCCTCGCGCCGATCATCTCGGTCAAGGTGGTCGCCGATATTGATGAAGCGATTGCCCACATCAACCACTATTCGTCGCACCACACCGAAGCCATCGTCACGGAAAATCATCCGAAGGCCATGCGCTTCCTGCGCGAAGTCGACTCGGCTGCGGTGATGATCAATGCCTCGACCCGTTTTGCCGACGGTTTCGAATTTGGTCTGGGCGCTGAAATCGGCATCTCGACCGACAAGATCCACGCTCGTGGCCCGGTCGGTCTGGACGGGCTGACCAGCCAGAAATGGATCGTGCTCGGCGACGGCCACGTGCGCGCCTGACCCGGATAGCCCCGGAGCAATTTCCGGGGTTTTTTCATGTTGACCGCAGCAAGGAGGAATTGCCATGTCGAACGCTGATTATCAGGCTATCGTCGCCGCCCCCGGTTTCGCGCTGGGCGTGCGCTGTTCGGCCGATGACGTGATTGCCGTCGAGTTCCTGCCAGCGCAGGCCGAGCAAGCCCCCGAACTGCCCCTGGCGGCTGAAACCTGCCGCCAGATCAGGGCTTACCTGAACGATCCCGATTTCACGTTCGGCCTGCCGCTGCGCCCGGTCGGCACGCTTTTCCAGCGCCGGGTCTGGGAACAGATTTCCGCCATTCCACGCGGCCGGACAGAAACCTACGGTCAACTGGCCAAAAACATCAAAAACGCCCCACGTGCCGTCGGCCAGGCCTGCGGTGCCAACCATTTTCCGCTGATCATTCCCTGCCACCGGGTGATCGCCACCGGCGGCGGCCTTGGCGGCTTCAACCGCCAGGGCGGCGGCTTCCTGCTCGATATCAAACGCTGGCTACTGACCCATGAAGGCTGCGCCCCCGCTGCTCCGGCCGGCTGATCTCGGCGAAATCGACAATTTCTGCGACGCACTGTGGCTTGAGGACGGTCTCGCCAAGGCAACGCTGGACAGCTACCGCTCCGACCTCGGGCGTTTTGCGCGATGGCTGGCCGAGCAGAACGCCGAGCCGCTGCTCGACGTCCGCGAAACAACGCTGACGGCGTTTATCGCCAAGATTTCCCGCGAAATCCGTGCCAGTTCGCAAGCCCGACACTTGTCGACGCTGCGCCGCTTCTACCGCTGGCAGGTGACGCGCGGCCGGCTGGTCGTCGATCCGACCCAAAAACTGCTCAGCCCCAGCCTGCCTTCGCGCCTGCCCAAGGTGATGTCCGAAAAACAGGTCGACGCCCTGCTCAATGCGCCGAATCTCGATCATCCGCTCGGCCTGCGCGACCGGGCCATGCTCGAAACGCTTTACGCCACCGGCCTGCGCGTTTCGGAACTGGTCAATCTCAAGCAGCATGAGATCGGCTTCAACGAAGGGGTGCTGCGCGTCATGGGCAAGGGCAGCAAGGAGCGCCTCGTGCCGCTCGGCGAAGTGGCACTCGACTGGCTTGGCGAGTATCTGAAAAACGCCCGGCCGGAAATCATCAAGGGCCAGTTGAGCGATGCCATGTTCGTCACCGCCCGGGGCGGCGCAATGACTCGTCAGGCGTTCTGGCAGTTGATCAAGCGCTACGCCGCGCTGGCCGGCATCGATCCGGCCCGCCTGTCGCCGCACGTGCTGCGCCATGCCTTTGCGACGCACCTGCTCAACCACGGCGCCGATTTGCGTGTTGTTCAGCTGTTGCTCGGCCATTCAGACATCTCGACCACGCAGATCTACACCCACGTCGCCCGCGAGCGGCTGAAAACCCTGCATGCGATTCACCATCCGCGCGGCTAAGATAGCGATTCGACGCGCCCATTTATCCACCCAGGCCTTCAACGGGATATCGCCATGCTCAGGACCCGCCTCGCCCCTTCGCTGATTTTCGCCCTGTTGATGCCGTTGACCGCGCCAAGCCAGGCCGGCGAACTGGAGGAAATGCGCGCCACCCTCGGCGAAATGCAGAAACTGCTCCAGCAACAGCAAGCACGTATCGAACAACTCGAAAAACAGGCAAGCACCAAGCCGGAAACGAGCCGCACGGATAGCGGGCCAACTGGCGGGCCGATTGTTCTTGTGCCGGCGACACCGTCCGGTGCGACGCAGAACGAACCTCCGCTGGCCACGCTTTACGGCCGGTTGGACCTATTTGCCGAAACCAACTGGGGCGGCTCGAAAGGCTCCCGCGTCTCGATCGAATCAGGCGGCATGAATGGCAGCCGGCTCGGCCTCAAGGGCGGCAAGGCAATCGCGCCGGAAACCAATTTCATCTACCAGATGGAAGCCGGCTTTTTCGCCAACAACGGCAAGCTCGGCCAATCCGACAGCAACAACACCCGTCTTTTCGGCCGCCAGATGTATGCCGGGGTCGAAGGACGCTACGGTCGACTGACCGTTGGACGCCAATATTCGCCCTTCTTCATGGGCATGATTCAGTTCGACGCCTTTGAAAACGGCTATGGCTCGCCGACCAATTACGGCACGGTCGAACCCGGCCCGGTGCGCTACGACAATGCCGTGGTCTACGCCACGCCCCGCCTGTACGGCCTGACCAGCACACTGTTCGCGGCCCTTGGCGGGAGAACCGGCGGCGCCGAGCAGAACACGCTGGGGCTCAATCTCGACTACAGCAACGGCCCGCTCGGCCTTGGCCTGGCTTATCAGTACGACAACCACAACGCCGTGCTCGACAAAACCACGCGCCACCTGTTCACCGGTGCCAGCTACCAGCTTGGCCCGGTCAAGCTGATGGGCGGACTGGCGGGTTACGACCGACAGCCGGATGTTGGGCCGCTGGTCGAATGGCGCAGCTGGTTCCTCGGCTCGCGCATCGACGTGACGCCGAGCGGCCAACTCCGCCTCAACTACGGCGAAGGCCACAGCCTGGCAAGCAGCAACGACCGCGGCCGGATTTTCTCGGCGGCCTGGATGGAAACGATCAACGCCCAGTTCAAGGCCTACCTCGCCTGGTCGCGCAACCTGAATCAACCGGCCTCGGCCCTGGCGCCCTCCGGCACCAGTGCCAGCGGCTATTACACGATCAACCCCGGCGATACGGCGAATGGCCTGGCCGCCGGTATCCAGTACGTCTTCTGACCCGAAACTGCCAGCACATCGACCATGAGTAAAAACGAACACGCCCCCGAAACCCAGGCCACCAAATTCCTCAAGGCACAGAAAATAGCCTTTTCCAGCCACCTCTATGCTTATGAGGAACATGGTGGAACCAAGGTCTCGGCCCGCGAACTCAACGTCGACGAACACGCCGTGGTCAAGACGCTGATTTTCGAAGACGAGAATGCCAAGCCGCTGGTCGTGCTGATGCACGGCGACCGCAAGGTGTCGACCAAGGAACTGGCCCGCCAGATCGGCTGCAAGAAAGTCGAGCCTTGCAAACCGGAAGTTGCCAACCGCCATACCGGCTTTCTGGTTGGCGGAACCAGCCCGTTCGGCACCAAAAAAGCCATGCCGGTCTACCTTGAAAAGAGCATCCTCGATTTGCCGCTGATCTATATCAATGGCGGCAGGCGCGGCTATCTGGTCGGCGTGCACCCGCACGATATCGTGCATAGCCTGCATCCCAAGGTCGTCGAAGCGGCGCTCAAGGACTGATTGATCAAAACAATCGGTACGATCCGATCAATCAATTAGCCCTATTTAAAGCCTCCCCGTAAAGTGGGCTCCAGATACAAGGAGAGCCCACATGACCCAACTCGTCATCCACCACTACGCCAAACCGGCAGCCCGCCGCCACCTCTGGGCCGGCGTGATCATGAGCATCGTCGCCGCAGCCTTCGTGGTCGATCTGGCCACGGCATGGCTGGCGGCCAACCCGATGGCCGCCCAAGGCTTGCAGGCCAGCCTACTGGCCGGACTGGCAACCGGCATCGGCGCAATTCCGGTGCTTTTCATGCGTCGACCGGCGGAACGCCTGATGGCCCCGATGCTCGGCCTGGCTGGCGGCATGATGCTGGCAGCCAGCCTGTTTTCGCTCCTCGCCCCGGCGCTCCAGCATGTTGCGGCAAGCCCTGCACCGTGGGCGCTCGGCATCCTGACGGCTGCGGCACTCCTTGCCGGTAGCCAGTTCATGCAGCAGATGGATCGCCAATGGCCGCATCACCACGTTGAAAGCATCGAGGCCGACCCGATGTTGCCCAGGGTCAGTCTCGTGGTAGCGGCCATTGCCTTGCACAATCTGCCGGAAGGGCTGGCGGTGGGAGTCGCGGCGGCATCGGGCGCCGATCACGGGATGACACTTGGCATCGCTTTGCAGAACATTCCGGAAGGCTGGATCGTGGCCAGTGCCATGGTCGCGCTCGGTGCCGCACCGTTACGTGCCACAGTGATCGCCCTGGGGACCGGGTTGGTCGAGCCGGTTGGCGGCTTTATCGGCGTCATCGCCAGCAGCCTTGCCGGCCCGGCACTCCCGCTGGCCTTGGCGGCGGCGGCCGGGGCGATGCTCTGGGTCGTCAGTCATGAGCTGATTCCGGCCTCGCACAAGGCTGGACGGGAAGCCGCCGGCACGACGGGCCTGGCGAGTGGCTTCGCAATCATGACGCTGCTCGCGGCACTGGCCTGATCCGGGTGCCCGGCAAAGCAGCGCCGGGCGAGCTTACACGGAGCGTTCGATGATCACGCCAACGCGCTTGACGCCGGGCATCATCCCCAACTTGGCAATTGAGACGCGGACCCACTGCGCCGCAAAATTCTCAAGCAACCAGGTGGCGACATGCTCGGCCAGCTTTTCAAGCAGATTGAAATGGCTGCCCGACAGATCACGGCGCAGGCGCTCGACCACGACGGCGTAATCCACGGTATCGCGAATATCGTCGCTGGCGCCGGCCGATGCGGTCGACACGCCAATTTGCAGGGAAATCTCGACCACCTGCGACATGGCTTTCTCACGCGGATAAATGCCAATCCACGTTTCTGCACGCAGTTCTTCGATGAAAATGATGTCCATAAGGCGGTCGACCGTAGTCCGGGGTGTAAAATTCGCCGCGATTGTACTCCAGCCGGAATAAAGCCCCATGCAAACTGTCCTCGCTATCCTTGCCGCCTACCTGCTCGGCTCGCTGCCCTTTGCCGTGATCGTCTCCAAAGCCTTCGGCCTGGCTGATCCGCGCACTTTCGGCTCAGGCAATCCCGGCGCCACCAATGTGTTGCGCAGCGGCAACAAAAAGGCCGCCTTGCTGACGCTGCTGGGAGATGCGCTGAAAGGTTGGGTCGCCGTTTTCATCGCCCAGCAATTTGGATTCGCCGACAAGGTGATCGGCCTGATTGCCCTGGCGGTCTTTCTGGGCCATCTTTACCCCGTCTTCCTCAAATTCAAGGGCGGCAAAGGCGTTGCCACGGCCGCCGGCGTGCTGATTGCACTTTCCCCACTGCTCGGCCTGGCCGTGCTCGGCACCTGGTTGCTGGTTGCCTACGTTTCGCGCTACTCCTCGCTGGCCGCCGTCATTGCGGCGGCACTGGCCCCGGTTTACCAAGTGCTGATGGCAGGCGGCAACAGCCAGACCCTGGTTGTCGGCCTGATTGCCATGGCCCTGGTCGGCAAGCATTGGCAAAACATTCAGCGCCTGATGGCCGGACAGGAATCAAAAATCGGCAGTAAAAAGAAAGCCTGACCCCGTCTTTTTGCTCCAATTAAACGACGCCGGTTTGCCGGCGTCAGACTGCTGACAAAGCCTCCAAGCGATTGGGGGCTTTATTTTTTATAATGCAGGCATGCTCAAGCCTGTCTACCCCGCCCAAACGGAACTGGAGATGGTGACGTTGGAGCAATTGGTCCCGAAAGACCACTTGCTCCGGCTGCTCGACCAGCACATCCGGTTTGATTTCATTCGTGAAGCGACCCAGCACCTGTATTGCGAGAACAATGGCCGACCAGCGATTGATCCGGTGGTGTTGTTCAAGATGTTGTTCATTGGCTACCTGTTCGGGATTCGCTCCGAGCGACGGCTGGTGAAGGAAATCGAGGTCAATGTGGCTTACCGCTGGTTTCTCGGCTTTCGACTGACGGACAAAGTGCCGGATGCCTCGACGCTGTCGCAGAATCGGCGTCGCCGCTTTGTCGGGACGGACATTGAGCAACGCATCTTCGACGGGATTGTCGAGCAAGCCATTGAGCATAAGCTGATTGGCGGGCGGGTGCTTTACACGGACAGCACGCATCTGAAGGCGAATGCCAACAAACGGCATTTTGAGGTGCATCAGGTCGAGCAAACCCCTGCGGCCTACCTGGCCGAACTGGATGCAGCCATCGAAACGGACCGAGCCGCCGCGGGCAAGAAGCCGCTCAAGCGTGATGACGATGATTCGACACCGCCGATGAAGGAGGTCAAGGTCAGCACGGTCGATCCCGACGCAGGTTTCATGGCCCGCGACAACAAGCCGACCGGCTTCTTCTATCTGGATCACCGGACTGTCGATGGCGTGCATGCTTTGATCGTCGATACCCATGTCACGCCGGGCAATGTCCATGACAGCCAGCCCTACCTTGCCCGCCTGGATCGGGTCATGGAGCGCTTTGATCTGGCCGTGGGCGCCGTCGGGCTGGATGCCGGGTATTTCACCCCGCAAGTCTGCAAGGGCCTCCTCGAGCGGGCACTGTTCGGGGTGATGGGCTACAAGCGACCCACACACCGCGATGGCTATTTCTACAAACGGGACTATCTCTACGATGCGGTCCAGGACTGCTACCGCTGCCCGGCCGGGGAGGTTCTACCGTACCGGACGACCAACCGGCTGGGTTATCGCGAATACGCCTCGAACCCGGCGCGGTGTGCCGATTGCGGCGTGCGCGGGCAATGCACGCAGAGCCGGAACCATCAGAAGCTCGTGACCCGACATCTCTGGGAAGGTTTCAAGGAAGCGATCAACGCCAATCGCCTGAGCGACCTGGGCAAACGGCTGTACGCCCGGCGCAAGGAAACGGTGGAGCGCAGTTTTGCCGATGCCAAGGAGTTGCACGGCCACCGTTACGCCCGTTTCCGTGGCTTGGCCAAGGTGCAAGCGCAGTGCCTGCTCTCGGCGGCCTGTCAGAACATGAAGAAGATGGCCCTGTTGCTGGCCCGCAAGGCGGCAGCCTTATTGGCCAAAATCCTCGCACGAACCCGTTTTGCCGCCCCATTCGCCCGCCATCTTTGGCAGATCGGGGTTCCTAACCTGAATTTCAGAATCCGCCTCGCTTCGGCTTGAAGCCAGGAGTCTCCCTGATTTCCAACCAGAAAAACAAAACCCCCGAAAAATCGGGGGTTCGTCAGCAGTCTGACGCCGGCTTGCCGGCGTTTTTTTTTGGCCAAAGCGATAGCAAAAAGGTATTCGTTACATTTGTTTAGTTGATTGGATAAATCGGCCTGCGCTGCCTACACTGCCTTCATCAGGTCAGCACGACCTGCTTTGAGACAGAGGAGGCAAGGCATGATTTCCCGCTTCATTGATCGCTGGTTTGATGAACTGGTCGCATGGGATTCCTGCATCGACGTTCTGGCCAACCTGCCCGACAACTTTTGAATCGCCCATTAGCAAACTAACGAAGGAGCAATCTCCATGAACGGCAAAAAACTGACTACTGCCGCCGGCTGCCCGGTGGTCGACAACCAGAACACGATGACCGCCGGTCCACGCGGCCCGGTTTTACTGCAGGATGTCTGGCTGCTTGAAAAGCTCGCCCACTTCGACCGCGAGGTCATCCCGGAGCGCCGCATGCATGCCAAGGGATCGGCCGCCTACGGCACCTTCACCGTCACCCACGACATCACGAAATACACGCGTGCCAAGTTGTTCAGCCAGATCGGCAAGCAGACGCCGCTGTTTGCACGCTTCACCACCGTTGCCGGCGAACGCGGCGCGGCGGATGCGGAGCGCGACATCCGCGGCTTTGCGCTCAAGTTCTATACCGAGGAAGGCAACTGGGACATGGTTGGCAACAACACCCCGGTCTTCTTCCTGCGCGACCCGCTGAAATTCCCGGACCTCAACCATGCCGTCAAACGCGACCCGCGCACCAACATGCGTTCGGCCAAGAACAACTGGGATTTCTGGACTTCGCTGCCGGAAGCGCTGCACCAGGTCACCATCGTCATGTCCGACCGCGGCATCCCCGCCAGCTATCGCCACATGCATGGTTTCGGCTCGCACACCTTCAGCCTGATTAACGCGGTCAACGAGCGTTTTTGGGTCAAATTCCATTTCCGCAGCCAGCAAGGCATCAAGAATCTGAGCGATGCCGAAGCAACGGATATCATCGGCCGGGATCGTGAATCGCATCAGCGCGACTTGCTTGAAGCCATCGACCGGGGCGATTACCCGAAATGGACGATGTTCATCCAGGTCATGCCGGAAGCCGATGCCTCGAAAGTGCCCTACAACCCGTTCGACCTGACCAAGATCTGGCCGCACAAGGATTACCCCTTGATCGAGGTCGGCCAGTTCGAGTTGAACCGCAACCCGGAAAACTTCTTTGCGGAAGTCGAGCAATCCGCATTCAACCCGGCAGCCGTCGTTCCCGGCATCAGCTTTTCGCCGGACAAGATGCTGCAGGCACGGCTGTTCTCCTACGGCGATGCGCAACGCTACCGGCTCGGCGTCAATCACCACCAGATTCCGGTCAATGCCCCGCGCTGCCCGGTGCACAGCTATCACCGCGACGGCGCCATGCGCATCGATGGCAACCACGGCGCCACGCTCGGTTATGAGCCGAACAGCGAGGGTCAATGGCAGGAGCAACCTGATTTCCGCGAACCGCCGCTGTCGATCGAAGGCATGGCCGATCACTGGAATCATCGGGAAGACACCGACTACTACTCACAACCTGGCGCCCTCTTCCGTCTGATGACGCCGGCCCAGCAGCAGATTCTGTTCGACAACACCGCCCGTGCCATGGGCGATGCGCCGGATGAAATCAAACGCCGCCACATCTGCAACTGCTCGCGTGCCGATGCAGCTTACGGTGCCGGTGTCGCCAAAGCACTGGGGGTTGCGATCTAAACACAAGCCATTGATTATTAATCAAACAAAATCCATCAACGCAAAATAACGAGGCTTGTTACAGAACGATACAAATAAATTGCTGCAATGCAGCAAGTTTTTTGGCAGAATGGAATCTGTCTCCTCCATCTCCTCCAAGAAATGGATTTAAGCCCGCCTTGTGCGGGCTTTTTTTTGCCCTGAATTTGCGCTGAATACAGGCTGCCCCGACTTGGCGCCGCTGATTTTTCGGGCAAAAAACAAGCCCGTCTGAGCGGGCTTTGTTTTTTTATTCGGGTTGTCTCCTCCCCCACCTCGGTGAGTTCGGTTTGGTGCATTCGCAACCAATGCTGCAAATCATAGCATAGTGAATTGATTACGGCTTGTTAAATTTAAATCCTGGCGGATGCATTCAGCCCGCCGTCTTCCTGGCCCCCGGATGACAGCACTTTCCCGATCAACGACTATCCGTTGGCGTGGGTCGAAATATCCATCAATGGCCAGCGCGGTTGAACGGCAAAGGAACCCGCCGGTTTCGCCAAGGCCCCCGACTGCAGACGCAAACAACCCGCCAGGGCAATCATCGCGCCGTTATCGGTACAAAACTCCAGCTCCGGGTAATAGACACGGAAACGCTTTCGTTTTGCCTCGTCATCGAGCGTCGACCGCAACTGCTTGTTGGCACCGACGCCCCCCGCCACGACCAACTGCTTGAGGCCGGTCTGCTTCATTGCCTTGAGCGACTTCTTGACCAGCACCTCGACAATGGCTTCCTGAAAAGCCCGGGCTGCATCTTTTCTGAACGCATCGCTGAGCGGCTGCGGCTGCTCGCGAACCAGCGTCAAGACCGCTGTTTTCAGGCCGGAAAAACTGAAACTGAGGTCGCCAGAATGCAGCATCGGCCGAGGTAGCTTGTACTTTTCCGGATCCCCCTGCTCAGCCAGCTTCGAGAGTAAGGAGCCACCGGGATAAGGCAGACCGAGCAGTTTGGCGCTTTTATCGAAGGCCTCACCGGCCGCGTCATCCAGCGTTTCGCCAAGCAATTCGTACTCACCAACAGCGGTCACCTTCATCAATTGCGTGTGCCCGCCGGAAACCAGCAGGGCGACAAACGGGAAGGTCGGCGGGGTGCTGGACAGCAGCGGTGACAGCAAATGCCCTTCCAGGTGGTGCACCGGAACGGTCGGCCTATCAATCGCCAGCGCCAGCGCTTCGGCAAAGGCGCAGCCGACCAGCAGCGCACCGGACAGCCCCGGACCGCGCGTATAAGCTACGGCATCGACTGCATCGAGACTGCGCCCGGCACGAGCCAGGGCCTCGTGCAACAAGGGAACGACGCGGCGAATGTGGTCACGTGAAGCCAACTCGGGAACAACGCCACCGTACTCGGCGTGCATGGCGACCTGCGAGTGGAGAGCGTGCGACAACAAGCCGGCTTCGCTGTCGTAGAGCGCAATGCCGGTTTCGTCGCAGGAGGATTCAATACCAAGGATCAGCATGGGATCGATTTTAACACTTGGAACTAAAAGGTTTTTTGCAATATACTGGCTGGCTACCCGCAAGCATGCGGAAACAAAATTTGCGCGCACTGCCTTTTACTTGACCTGGCAGGCGCCTTACGGAAGGGGGTGATTTATATGCCGAACATTCGTGTCAAGGAAAATGAGCCGTTCGAAGTTGCTATCCGCCGCTTCAAGCGCACGGTTGAGAAGACTGGTCTCCTGACCGAACTGCGTGCCCGTGAGTTTTACGAAAAGCCCACGACCGAACGCAAGCGCAAGGCTGCCGCTGCCGTCAAACGCCAGCACAAGCGCCTCCGTAGCCTGACCCTGCCGCCGAAACTGTACTAATCCAGTACACTTCGCCGCAGAATAAAAGCCGCCCGCCCTCAAAAGCTGGCGGCTTTGTCTTTTTTCCACAGCATTTCTCCTGATGAAAACACCATGAGCCTCAAAGCACGTATCTCGGAAGACATGAAAGCGGCCATGAAGGCCAAGGAAGCAGCCAAGCTTTCGGCCATTCGCCTGCTGCTCGCTGCCATCAAGCAGAAGGAAGTCGACGAGCGCGTCGAACTCGACGACACAGCGGTCATCGCCGTCATCGACAAGCTGACCAAGCAACGTAAGGACAGCGTCACTCAATACGAAGCCGCCGGCCGCCAGGAACTGGCCGATGCCGAGAAATTCGAAATCGGCGTACTGGCCGTGTACTTGCCGGAAAAAATGGGCGCCGATGAAATGGCTGCCGCCGTTGCCACCGCCGTCGCCGAAACCGGCGCCAAGGGCCCGGCCGACATGGGCAAGCTGATGGCCGTGCTCAAGCCGATGCTGGCCGGCAAGGCCGACATGGCGGAAGTGTCGAAACTGGTCAAGGCCGCGCTGGCCGGCTAAAGCACCTTGATCCCTGATTCATTCATTCAGGATCTGCTCGCCCGGGTCGACATTGTCGACCTGGTCGATGGCTATGTGCCGCTCAAAAAAGCGGGCGCCAATTACGCGGCCTGCTGTCCGTTCCATAACGAAAAATCGCCTTCGTTCACCGTCAGTCCGACCAAGCAGTTCTATCACTGCTTCGGCTGCGGCGCCCACGGCACGGCGATCAGTTTTGTCATGGAATACCAGGGCATGGGTTTCGTCGACGCGATCAAGGAGTTGGCCAGCCGCGCCGGCATGCAGGTGCCGGAAAGCGACAACCGTGGCTTCAGCGACGAAAAGCCGGGACAAACGCGGACGCTGATCGAAATCATGGCGCGCGCCGCCCAGTACTACAAAGACCAGCTCAAACGCTCGCCCAAAGCCATCGAATATTGCAAAAAGCGCGGGTTGACCGGGGAAGTGGCTGCCCGCTACGGCATGGGCTACGCCCCTGATGGCTGGCAAAACCTGCAGGAAATTTTCCCGGACTACAACGCCGACGAACTGAAAGTCGCCGGACTGGTGATCGAGAATGAAGCCGGCCGTCGTTACGACCGCTTCCGCGACCGACTGATGATCCCGATCATCAACCAGAAGGGCGACATCATCGCCTTCGGCGGGCGCGTCATCGACCAGGGCGAACCGAAATACCTCAACTCGCCGGAAACACCGCTGTTCGAAAAGGGACGCGAACTGTTCGGCCTGCCGCAAGCCCGCCAGGCACTGCGCGAAACCGACACAGCCATCGTCACCGAAGGCTACATGGACGTCATCGCGCTGGCTCAGAACGGTGTCGGCAACGCCGTCGCCACGCTCGGCACGGCAACCACGGCAACCCATGTCAGCAAACTACTCAAGCAGGTCGACCGCATCGTTTTCTGCTTCGACGGCGACAATGCAGGCCGCAAGGCCGCCTGGCGTGCGCTGGAAAATTCGCTTGAGGCACTGGCCGACAACAAACGCCTCGGCTTTATCTTCTTGCCGCAGGAAGACGACCCGGACAGCTACATCCGCGCCAATGGCAAAGCCGAGTTCGACAAGCTGGTCGTCCAGGCCATGCCGCTCTCCGACTTCCTGCTGCGCGAACTGGCCCAGCGCTGCGACCTGACCAGTTCGGAAGGCAAGGCGCAGCTGATCTACGAAGCCAAGCCCCTGCTGCTCAAACTGCCGACCCCGCTGCTCCGCCTGCAACTGGTCAAGCGCCTGGCCGAGGCCAGCGGTTTTGCCCAGAGCGAAGTCGAACGCCTGTGCGAGTTGAAATCCTACACCCCCGCCGCCCCGGCGCGTGCCAAGCGCACCGCCCCCTCGCTGACCCGCAACCTGCTGCGCCTGGTATTGCAAAAGCCACAACTGGCCGCATCGGTACCCATCGACTTGTTGCCGGACACCCCGGAGCAACCAGCCCTGGCCAGACTTCACCAGTTGGTCAGCGCCAATCCGGAAGCAAGCACTTACGCTTCGCTGCGCGAACGTCTACGCGGCCTGCCGGAAGAAAGCCTGATTGAAACAGCAGCGGCGGAACTTCTGGGCTTGCCATCGGACGAAGCAGAGTCCGCCGCCGAATTCCGCGACACCCTGGAAAAACTCCAGGCCGGCGGACAGAAAAAGCTGTTTGACGAACTACAAATCAAAGCCCAGAGACTGGGCGTCGCCGGCCTGACCCCGGAAGAGAAGCTGGCCTACATACAGCTCCTCGCCAAACGGGGAAATCGTGGCTAAGTTATGGTAGAATTTGAGGTTTTCCGCAATTCAAGGGATCGTGTTCATGGCCAAGGCAAAAGATACTGCTAAGGAAGCCCCCAAGGCTCGCACCAGCAAAGCCAAGGAGAAGGCCGCCGAAAAGGCGCTGCTCGAAGGCGCAATGGCAGAAACTCCGGAACCGCTCGACGCCGAAGCGCGCAAGATGCGCCTCAAGAGCCTGATCAAGCTCGGCAAGGAGCGCGGTTACCTGACCTACGCCGAAATCAACGACCATCTGCCGGATGATGTGGTCGATGCCGAAAGTATCGAAGCCATCATTTCGACTTTCAGCGAAATGAGCATCCAGGTTTTCGACGAAGCCCCGGCTGCCGAAGACCTGCTGATGTCCGACACCGCCGCCGCTGCGACGGATGACGAAGAAGTCGAAGCCCAGGCCGAACAGGCACTGTCCACCGTCGATTCCGAATTCGGCCGCACCACCGACCCGGTCCGCATGTACATGCGTGAAATGGGCACGGTCGAGTTGCTGACCCGCGAAGGCGAAATCGAGATCGCCAAGCGCATCGAAGAAGGCCTCAAGCACATGGTCCAGGCAATTTCCGCCTGCCCGACCACGATTGACGACATTCTCGAAACGGTTGCCAAGGTCGAAGCCGACGAAATGCGCATCGACGAACTGATCGATGGCCTGATCGACCCGAATGCCGTCGAAGCCGCACCGCAAGCCGATCTTCCCGAAGAAGAGGAAGAAGAAGACGAGGATGCCGACGACGACGCAGACGGCGACGCCGGTGGCGCAGCCGTTTCCGCTTCGCTGCTGCAACTGAAGGTTGACGCCCTGGAGCGCTTCGCGACCATTCGCGCACTTCACGTCAAGATGCAGAAGGCGCTGTCGAGCAAAGGCTCGCAGGACAAGGCCTACCTCAAGCTGCAACAGCAGATTTCCGACGAGCTGATGAACATCCGCTTCACTTCGCGCACCATCGAGCGCCTGTGTGACAGCGTGCGCGGCATGGTTGAATTGATCCGCAGCTCCGAGCGAAAAATCCAGCAAATCTGCGTCGACCGCGTCAAGATGCCGCGTCCGCACTTCATCCAGTCCTTCCCGGGCAACGAAGTCAATCTTGAATGGGCCGACGCAGAAATCGCCGCCGCCCCCAAGACCTACGTCGCCATCCTGACCCGCAACGGCCCGGCCATCAAGGAAGAACAGAAGAAGCTGATCGCCCTCCAGGACCGCACCGGCATTCCGCTCAAGGACCTGAAGGACATCAACAAGCAGATGTCCACCGGCGAAGCCAAGGCCCGTCGCGCCAAGCGCGAAATGACCGAAGCCAACCTGCGTCTGGTTATCTCGATCGCCAAGAAATACACCAACCGCGGCCTGCAGTTCCTCGACTTGATCCAGGAAGGCAACATCGGTCTGATGAAGGCGGTGGACAAGTTCGAATATCGTCGTGGCTACAAGTTCTCGACCTACGCTACGTGGTGGATTCGTCAGGCCATCACCCGCTCGATCGCCGACCAGGCACGCACCATCCGTATTCCGGTTCACATGATCGAAACGATCAACAAGATGAACCGGATCAGCCGCCAGATCCTGCAGGAAACGGGTGCCGAACCCGATCCGGCAACGCTGGCCAAGAAGATGGACATGCCGGAAGACAAGATCCGCAAGATCATGAAGATTTCCAAGGAACCCATCTCCATGGAAACCCCGATCGGCGACGACGACGACTCCCACCTCGGTGATTTCATCGAAGACCAGACCACCCTGGCCCCGGCTGACGCAGCGATGTACTCCAGCCTGCGCGGCGTAACCAAGGAAATCCTGGACACGCTGACCACGAGGGAAGCCAAGGTCCTGCGCATGCGTTTCGGTATCGAAATGAATACCGACCACACGCTGGAAGAAGTCGGCAAGCAATTCGACGTTACCCGCGAACGTATCCGCCAGATCGAAGCCAAGGCCCTGCGTAAGCTGCGTCACCCGAGCCGTTCCGACAAGCTGCGCAGCTTCATCGACAGCAACGGCAACTAAGCTTTCGGGCCCGTAGCTCAGTTGGTTAGAGCAGAGGACTCATAATCCTTTGGTCCACGGTTCAAGTCCGTGCGGGCCCACCAATAAAACAATAGGTTACTGGGAATACCCAGTAACCTATTTTTACTATTAACCCGGCAAATTGATAGGGCGTTTGTGGTATGATATTGACATGAACAAAGAAGATGCCCGCAAGCTCAAGCCAGAGCAACAGAAGGAGAAGCGCAAGATAGCGCTTCGGATGAGAATGAACGGACGCGAATTTGCCGAAATTGGAGAAACGGTCGGGGTGCATCCCCGCACGGTCCAATACTGGTGGTCGCGCTATCAGGCAGAAGGCCTCAAGTCAGCGGTAGAGGGCGGCAAGCGTGGCACCGAGGTGGGCGAGCGACGCACGCTGAGTGTGGAACAGGAGTGGGTGGTGCAGCAGTTGATCAGCGAGAAGATGCCCGACCAACTCAAGCTGTCATTTGCGCTCTGGACACGGGCCGCCGTTCAGGAGTTGATCTATCGTCGTTTCAAGGTCGACATGCCGATTCGGACGGTAGGTGAGTATCTCAAGCGCTGGGGTTTTACGCCGCAGAAGCCACTGAAGAAGGCGTACGAGCAGAAACCTGAATTGGTGGATGCCTGGCTCAAGGAGAGCTACCCAGGCATTGCGCAGCGCGCCAAGGAAGAAGGGGCAGAGATTCACTGGGGCGATGAAACGGGCATCCGTAGCGATTGCCAGCACGGTCGAAGCTATGCGCCGGCAGGGAAGACGCCTGTTCAACGAATGCCCGGGAGTCGATTCGCCACGAACATGATCTCGACGGTCACCAATCAGGGGAAAGTTCGCTTCATGCTCTACCAGGAAACGATGACGGCCCCGGTGCTGATTCGCTTCCTGGCACGCCTGGTTCGGGAGGCCGGGCGCAAGGTGTTTTTGATTCTGGACAACCTGCGTGTGCATCACAGCAACAAGGTTCGGGACTGGCTGAAAAAGCACAGCGAACACATTGAGGTGTTCTTTTTGCCCGCCTATTCTCCAGAACTCAATCCGGACGAATATCTTAACTGTGACTTGAAGGCATTGGTCCATGGCGGGAAACCAGCCAAGAATCGGGATGAACTGGAATCAAAGGTGCGAGGCGCAATGATGAAAATACAGAATCGTCCAAAACGGGTTATGTTCTATTTTAGACATCGGAAAATCCAATATGCTGCCTAATGAACCTATTGTATTGCCGGGTTAATAATCGGTATTAAACCAAGAAACTGCTGTGCACTCAAAATGCATTTAACACAAAATCCGCACGCTCAATTTTTCTCATAAATTCTCACAAAAACATGGACAAGGCCAGTTTTCAGTTTAATGGGCCTTTATCGAAGCAATTCGGCCAGAACTTGGAGAGCGTTCACCAAGCCGGCTTAAACAATCAGCGGTCAAAACGTTTTCGCCCCCTAAGCGAACATTAGAAATACTATTCATCGGGTTCAATGTTGCGCGTATCAGAAGATTTTACGCTTGCACTGAGCAGCACAAAAGAGGGGACTAAGCTGAACAACCATTGTGCCAGCAACCAAGTCATGTAAGCAGCGACGGTTTTTATTAAGAATAAAAAGGCAATCAGCTACCCCAAATGCCCAGCCAAGGTAGGGGATAAGATAGAGCAAGCTTGGCAACCACCATCGCTTAAAGACAGCCCTAGCGAACCCTGCATTGCTTGCATTGGGAAAAGTCACGACTCGCAACTTCAGCATTTTTTTCCCGATAGTCTGCCCTGTCAATGAGAGCGACACTGCTTGATAAACAGACACCCCTAGCACTATCGCAATAGCTACGAAGATACCAAAAATGGATAGAAGATTTGTAGGATCCAAGGTTTTAATAATTTGAGCACTTAGAAACAAGGCAGCGATTGCGACCAATAAATCAATTAAATAGGCAAGCACTCTTGATTTTATGGGTGCAAGGCAATTTGATGCAGGCAATATAGGGGGTGCCATTAACTACTCCTCTGCTATTGCGTAAAATTATATGGCATATAAAACCAAAAGCACCTGGCTGATTGGAGAATGTGACAAAAAAACCGCCTTTCGGCGGCTCCTAGCGAGCATTGGCGAGCTAATTTGTTGATTAAATTGGTTATTTATACAAACTCACAATCCTTTGGTCCACGGTTCAAGTCCGTGCGGGCCCACCAAGTTCAAAAAGCCATCCTTCGGGGTTAATGCAGTTCAGTTAAGGCTCTTTTAGGTGACGAACGGCGTAACGAGCCGGTCTGGCTTTGACGACACGGGGGCATTTTCGCCCCCGTCGTTTTTCCACGATAGCCATCTGCAACTGCAAACGCAGGCGCGCCAGATGGGACGGCAGTTTCCCCGGACTCATTCCCGCCGCCCAGATCAGTTCGTGCTGGATGATGTGCAGTGCGCGCAGGAAGCTCAGATCGGTCGGAGCGACGCGCGCTTCAGTGGCCGCCTTGGCGATTTCAAGTCTGATCAGGTTGTAGGCAATTAAGGCCCCCCAGATTTCCTGATTGACCCCTTCGGGCAAACGCGAGCGCAAGGTCAGCGCTTCGCCCAGCATCGATTGCTTGAGCTCGCGGTAGCTGGTTTCAATTTCCCAGCGCCGGCGATAGCAGTCCGCCAGATCCTGCGCTTTGAAGCGGCGGCGATCGAACAATGAGGTCAGCAGTACCCGGCTTTGACCATTGGCCGACTCGACTCGAATGGCACGGGCCTCCCAGGCCTCGGGCAGATCAGGGGCCTTGACGCGCGCTTGAGGAGATATACGCAAACGAACCCGACAATCCTCGGGCGTTCCCGACAGGACTTCGTATTGCGTGTTGGACTTGGCGGGGATCAGGTAATGCCGCTCGGTGCCCGCAGCACTCAAGCCCAACAATATTTCCGCAGAAACAAAGCCCTTGTCGAAGACGGTCAGGGAATGGTCCTCGATCCGACCGATCAGCGCCTTGGCGTAAAGCATTTCGTTCTGGCCGTATTGGCCAAACTCGATGGCCGAGACCAGATGGGTGGGCAGTGCCGTCAGGCTGACGGCACGCACCTGAGGATAGGAGGCCACTTTGCCGCTGGCGTAGCGTTGGGCACCAAAGAATTCGCGGTTCTCGGGGCTGTCCGGCACCCGAAAGGTGGTGCCATCGACCGCCCATAGCGAAAGTCCCTTCCACTGATTCGCGACCTTCTCCTGTGCGCACCAGGCTTGGGCCGTTTGCTCGAACAACCATTGCAGCGGGGCTTGGCCAAGGCGAGCCCGCGCCTGCGTGATCGCACTCTTGCAGACCGCCTCGATTCGGGTGTCGGGCAAGGCCAGATCCAGGGTGCTGAGTACTTCTTCCATCGACTGGCGACGAAACAACGCCAGGGCGATCACCAGCCAGACCACTTGCTCCGCCGGCAAACGACGGCGGCGAACACTCGCCACCCCATGCGCGCTGAGCGCCTGCTCAATCCACTCATACGGCAAATGAGCCGCCAGACGATCGAATCCGATCGTCGGCATGACATCTGTCGTAATGGAGAGCTGGCTGGACAACATCGTTCGCCACGTTAACCATTCGGCGAACTGTCCACAAGCCCCAAAATGAAAAATGCCGCTCACCTAAGTGAACGGCATTAATCCTTCGGGGTGGCTTTTTGCTGCCTGCAAACCGCTGGAGACTGGAGTCGCTCCTGCATTGCTCGTACAATCGAGTGGCAAGTTATTAAGAAGTCACTTTTGGAGTAAGAACATGTTTCCCGAATACCGCGATCTGATTACCCAACTCAAGACGACTGACCGCCACTTCCTCAACGTCTTCGACAAGCACAACGAGCTGGATCAGAAGATCAAGAATATGGAAGCTCGCCTGGAGCCGGCGACGCACGATGAAATCGAAGTACTGAAGAAGGAAAAGCTGTCGCTCAAGGATGAGGTTTACGGCTTGTTGCGTAAAGCCAGCGCCGCCTGAAACACAGCTTCTGCGGTCGTCGACCGCAACACGTCGCACACTGTAGCCCCGGCCACGATGCCGGGGTTTTTCATGGGTGGCCAGAAGAAGTTCGAAGGGTCGAGCCTAGTCCTGAACCTTGCGCCAGCCCCGGCTTTCCATGCAGGAAAACATGCGGCGCACGGTTTCGTTGGTCACTGCGCCGGATGATCCGGCATAAGTCTTGGCCTTGCATTGCTGCAGGTCGAACTCATAAAGCTCATTGCTGGCCCCGGCCTTTTCCCAATGCCACGACTGGCGCAAGGCACACGCCCCCGGCGCGAGCAATACGATGCACAGCATGCCGAACAATATCGGTTGATGGCGGTTGAGCGAAGGCACGAACAGCTCCATGAATAGTTGAGGCGACGAATAATAGCTGACCGGCAAAGCAAACCCGCCCTTTGACCTGGCAAGCCGTTTGTGCAACATTGAGCAATCGATTGCATCAGATGCCCGCGCCTTGAAACCTCTCTCTGCCGCTATCTGCACTTTCCGCAAGCAACTGGCCAATGTTGTGCTGGCACTGGCATGCGTCAGCGGCGCCATGGCGAGCGAACTGACGATTCTCAGCGAGGAATGGCCGCCAATCACGTTTTCAAACAACAAAGTCCCTGACGGCATGGCCGTCGAGGTCGTCAACGCAATTCAAGCGCGGCTTGGCAATCCGCAAGCCATCGCCATGGTGCCATTTGCCCGGGCTTACTCACTGCTGCTTTCAACCCCCAACATCATGCAGTTCACGATCGGGCGCAGCGATGAACGGGAAAAGCTGATGACCCTGCTTGGCCCGATTGCCATTGCCAAGACACAAGTATTCACGCGCAAGGGCAATGCCGCCCGACTGATCGCCCTGGGCGATGCCATTCACAAACTGCCGATCGGCACCTACCGCCACAGCATTTTCTCCAAAACAGCGGAAAGCCAGGGGTTTACGGCCATTGAACTGGCTGCGACACCGCAAATCACGGCCAACATGCTGATGCGCGGACGCGTCGAAATGTGGGTCGACGGCAGTCTGGCGATCCCGGCCATACTCAAGGAAGCCGGCTATTCGATCGACGATGTCGAACCGGTGATGACGCTCGACAGCCTTGAGCTCTATCTGGCTTTCTCACCCGGCACCAACGGCCAGACAATCAACGCCTGGGAAAAGGCCCTACGTGACATGAAGCAGGATGGCACCTTCGGGCGCATTCACCAGAAATGGCTGGGCCGCGAACCGGTGCCGCTGGAAACCCGACGTCTCGGCCTGAACCCACGCTGAAAGACTGCCGCGGTCAACGGGGCCGCAACCCCCAAAACCACCGCCCGCATCAGCAACCCTATTTTTTCTCCAGCTGATCATAAACAGCCGTCGCAACGCGGGCCAGATCGCCCTTGGCAATCCCACCCGACAAGGCATAACCGAACTGTCCATCAACCCAGTAAAAGACGTTGACCGCGCCCTCCTCGGCAAAGCGGAAACCGGTGTCGTGCCGGGCCTGGCTTTCGGTCGTGACATACAAGGTCAGACGCTGGCCGCTGGCCTCCTGGTACATGAACTGGGCGACCGGCCCGCTATTCCCCGGCAACAGACGTCCGCCAATCAATTCGTAACCCAGACTGCCCAGCTTCGGGGGCTGGACCGGCTGGCCCAAGCGCTTCGACAGCCACTTGACCAGTTGCTCCTCCTGCTCAGCCGCAACCTCGACCGGACGCCGCACATCCGGGCTGTAAACAACGTGGGCAACGGCCGCCTGACGTGGCAACGGCACCATCTGAGCACTTAATTCCGGCGCCCGGTACTGGGCATGCCCCAGCCAGCCGCCAAGACCGCCGAGCGCAGCAATCAGCAAGCCGGCCGCAATGCGATCGAGCGACCAGCGCGTCAAAAACGAGGGTTTGGCGAGGTCGACCGCGACAACCGCCGGCGCGCTCAAAGCCTGCAAATGTGCCGGCACGGGCTCGTCGAGTAGCGGATCAAACAAGGCCTTGAGCGCCTGGTTCTGAGCCCGATAGAGCCGCACACGCTCGGCCTCCTCCGGGCTGGCCGCCAGATACGCCTCGACCGCCTGACGCCGGGACTCGGGTAAAGCACCGTCGACATAAGCGTGCACTTCGCTTTCGTGTATTGAATCCGTCTTCATCGCACCAGCCTCAAGGCCCCTCCCGGCATATCGCCGGCCATCAGCAAGCGCAGACGCTCGCGACCACGCGACAAACGCGACATGACCGTGCCCAATGGAATGTTGAGCGACGCAGAAATCTCGGCATAACTCATCTCCTCCAGAGCGACGAGCAGCAGGATTTCACGCTGTTCGTCAGGCAACAGTTGCAGTGCCGCGGCAATATCCATCACTTCCAGCTTGTCGGTCTGAGTCGGGCGCGTCGCCACCTCATGCGCCGCATCGTCGATCGAATCGGTCGGCAATCCGGGCCGGCGCAACTGATCGACCCGCAAGTTGTGCATGATGCTGAACAGCCAGGCCCGCAAATCACTGCCGGAACGCCACTGCGCCAGCCGCGACCAGGCGCGTTCCAGCGTGTCCTGCACCAGATCATCGGCGGCCGCACGATCACGCAACATGGCCCGCGCGTAACGGCGCAGACGGGGCAGTTCGGCAAGGATCGCGCGGCTATCCACGAAATTGACTCAGGGCCGGGCAACACGCCAGACGTTGTTGAAACCATCGCCGGTCATATCTCCCGGCTTCTGGTCCTTGACCCAGTAGTAAAGCGGCTTGCCTTTCACGGCCCACTGCTTCTTTCCGTCATCGCGATTGATCAGGGTGTAGTCACCACCGGCGACTTCACCCTCGGCGGCATACAGCGGCGGCCAATTGCCGGCGCAGGGACCATTGCAGACCGACTTGCCGCTCCCGACCTGATCTTTGTCGAAGGTATAAAGCGTCATGCCCGTGCTGCCAGTCAACACGCCATTGGCCACCATCACCGGCGCGCCAGGACGAGCGTCGAGAACCGAGCAAGCCGTCAACCAGATCGGGACGGATAAGGCGCACATCAGTTTTTTCGTGTTCATGATCATCTCCGTGTGTTTTTTGGGGGCTACACCGGGATAAACGGCAGGCGGGCAGCTTTTATTCCCGCCGGCACAAAATCATGCGGCCCCCAGCCGCCACAGCGAAGTAATCTCGGCTGCGCGAGCCGCATGCAAAGGATCATTCGGGTCACGCGCCTTGGGGTGCTTTGGGCGGGTATCCAGGCGGCCGAGCACTTTCAGCCCGGCGGCGGCAATCCAGCCCAGCAACTGCTCGCGAGAACGCAGGCCAAGATGCTCCGCCAGATCGGAAATGATCAACCACCCCTCGCCGCCCGGCGCCAGATACGCGGCCAACCCGTTCAGGAAACCGCGCAACATCTGCGAATCGGGATCGTAAACCGCATACTCGACCGGCGAACTCGGCTGGGCCGGCACCCAGGGCGGATTGCAGACAATCAGCGGCGCACGTCCGGCCGGGAAAAGATCGGCCTTCAACACCTCGATGGCTGCGGTCAACCCGAGATTTTGGGCATTTTCGCTGGCACAGGCCAACGCCCGCTCATCCATGTCGGTGGCGACAACGCGCGCAATGCCGCGTCGGGCCAGCACGCAAGCCAGAACGCCGGAGCCGGTACCAATATCGAAGGCCAGCTGACACCCGGCCGGCAGCGGCGCTTTGGCCAGCAAGTCGACGTACTCGCCACGCACCGGCGAAAAAACACCAAAATGCGGATGAATCCGGGCCCCGAGCGCCGGCACCAGCGCGCCTTTCTTGCGCCACTCCCAGGCGCTGACCAGCGCCAGCAGGCCGCGCAGGGAAATCAGCGAATCGACGCTTTCCGGCCCCAGTGCGGCGCGGCAAGCGTCACGCACATCCTGCCCGCGGCGCAGCGCAATTGAATAATCGGCCCGCAAGGGGACCAGCACGGAAGCCAGAATGGCAGCTCGCCGCCCCTGGTTCTGCCGATGCTGTTCAAATGCCTCGGCCAAGGTCGGCGGTTTTTTCGTTGCCCCTTCACGCGGTTTACGGTCAGCCCGCCGGGCAAGCGCCTGCAGCAAATTACGCGCATTCTGGTAATCGCCCCGCCAGAGAATCGCCGTTCCCTGAAGCGCAAGGCGATAGGCTGCATCGGCCGTCATCGTATCGTCTCCCGGCACGATGCATTCAGGGGGAGGTAAGGCCGCCTCGGAACGCCAGCGGGCTGCGTGTTCAACACCGTCCTCAAGCCAGCGCGCGACAGGAAAATTAGTCTCGGTCATGCCGCATTGTAGGGGAGAAAACAAACGGCCGCGCAGCCTTGGCCGAAAGCTGCCAACAATCTGGTGGCGGCGATTCACGGAACTTCAACAAGAGTATTGAATTGCCCAAAACTCAGGTAACCTGTGCCAGCCCGATTCATTCCAACTCGATAAAAATGCGCACCAATCTTCCGGTCACCCACAGAGAAATCGCGATTACCGATCAGCATCGGATTGTTTCCAAGACTGACCTGAAAGGGCGAATTACTTACATCAACAAAGATTTTGTCGAGATCAGCGGCTTTTCAGAGCAGGAGCTGATCGGGCAAGCCCACAATATCGTTCGCCACCCCGACATGCCGGAGGCCGCCTTTGCCGATCTCTGGCGCGACCTGAAAGCCGGGCGCCCATGGATCGGACTGGTCAAAAACCGCTGCAAGAACGGCGATCACTACTGGGTCGAAGCACATGTATCCCCGGTACTTGAGGATGGGCAAGTCACCGGCTACCTGTCGGTACGCCGCCGGGCCAGCCAGGCGGCAATTGAAGCAAGCCACCAGGCTTACCAGGCACTCCGCGAAGGGCGCATGCCGGGCAAGACGATTGCGCACGGCAAACTGGCCGGCACCGGCCTGCTCGCAGCCTGGAAAGACCGCTTGTCGCACATGCCGATCTCCCTGCGTTTCCTGCTCCCGAGCATTGCCGCACTACTCCTTGTGATGGCCGCGACGACCTTCTTTGTCGGCCAGCAAATCCGGCAGCAACTCAGCGCAGCCGGTGAAGATGATTTGAAGCAACGCGTCCAACTGGTGCATGCCATGATGGAAAGTACGGTCGATGCCGTCGAACGCGAGGCAAGTCGCCTGCTCGACATCTATGCCGCGCGCTATAGCGGAAGTTTCACGGTCGACGAGGGCAACGGCACGGTTCCGCTGTTGCGCCACAACAAGATCGTGGTCAATGACCGCCATGACGAAGAAGATGCCTTCGCCAGAATTACTAACGGCCCGACCGCCACGGTACTGGTCCGGCGCGGTAACGAATTTGTCCGGATCGCCACCTCGCAGAAAAACGACAAGGGCGAACGGATGATTCTTACCGCGCTCGACAAGGAAAGCCCAGTCACCGAAAAACTCCTTGCCGGCAAAACCTATATCGGGCGCACGACCAGCCAGGGCAAGGACCGTGTTTCCGCCCTGAAACCGATCAAGGATGAAAACGGAAAAGTCATCGGGGCATTCGGCATCGGCTATTTCATCACCCAGGAAATGACCACCCTGCGCGATCGCATCAAGGCGATCAGGATCGGTCAATCCGGTTACGTCTACGTCATCGACGCCCAGCCCGGAAAACGCCAGGGCGAACTGTTCATCCACCCGGCCAAGGAAGGCAGCAATGTGCTGGACGCCAAGGATGCCGGCGGCCATGCCTTCATCCGTGAAATGCTGGAGCGCCGCGAAGGGACGATTCGCTATCCATGGCAAAACACCGAACTGGGTGAAACATCAACGCGCGAAAAGATCGTTGCCTTCCAGACCCTGTCCAAATGGAACCTGCTGATCGGCGGCGGCACCTATCTCGACGAATTCGACCAGGTTTCGAAGCGGCTCTACATCAGCCTGATCATCGCCGGCGCTCTGGTCGTCACGGCACTGACCCTGATCATGCTCTGGATTTCGCGCCAGGTCATTGTCCGCCGCCTCAACGCCTCGCTCGATTGCCTGCACGCCCTGTCCACCGGCCGCTACGACTCGGTCATCGACATTTCGACCAATGACGAACTGGGCAAGGTCATGCAGGGCCTGGAAAGCATGCAAAACCGGATGGGCTTCGAAGTCTCCGAGGCGCGTCGCCAGGCCGATGAAATGACACGCATCAAGATCGGCCTGGACAACGTCGCGACCAATGTCCGCATTGCCGATAACGAAGGCACCGTCCTTTATATCAACCATGCGCTGCACAAGACCTTCAGCGCCGATGCGGCTGCCTTCAGGAAGATGGACCCGACCTTTGACCCGGAAAAACTGATCGGCTACGACGTCTGCCGTCTTTATGCCGACCCGCAGGCTGCCCGGCAACGGCTGCGCAACCTGTCAAGCAGCACCCAGGCACAAATGGTACTGGGCAGCCGGACCTATCGGGTAACCACGACCCCGGTCATCAGCGATGCCGGCGATCGTCTTGGCTCGGTCGGCGAATGGCTGGACATTACGGATCAGTTGAATGCCGAGACCAAACTGACCGAAGTCATCCAGCAGGCAGCCGACGGCAATTTCTCGGTGCGCCTCGACCTGGCCAGCAAGGAAGCCTTCTTCACCCAGGTCGAAGCCCTGATCAACAAGCTGCTGAGCAATGGCGAAAGTGCCTTGAACGAACTTTCCTCGGTGCTCTCATCGATTGCCGCGGGCGATCTGACCCGCCAGATCGCGTCGGACTACCACGGCGTTTTTGGCGAACTGAAAACCGACACCAACACGACTGTCAGCCGACTGAAAGAGATCGTCGGGCAAATCAAGGAGGCTGGCGACGCGATCAATCTGGCCTCGCAGGAAATCGCCAGCGGCAACAACGATCTTTCGCGCCGTACCGAAGAGCAAGCCAGCAGCCTGGAAGAAACCGCCAGCTCGATGGAGGAACTCAACACCACCGTCCGGCAAAATGCCGACAGTGCCAACCAGGCCCACCGACTGGCCAGCAACGCCAACCAGATTGCGTCGCAGAGCGGTGAGATGGTCGGTCGAGTGGTTGCCACCATGAGCGACATCCAGAAAAGTTCGCACAAGATTGCCGACATCATCGGCGTCATCGACAGCATCGCCTTTCAAACCAACATTCTGGCGCTCAACGCAGCGGTCGAGGCAGCTCGCGCCGGCGAACAAGGGCGCGGCTTTGCCGTCGTGGCCACCGAAGTGCGCAACCTGGCCCAACGCAGCGGACAAGCCGCCAAGGAAATTCGCGGCCTCATTTCGGAATCGGTCGCCAAGGTCGATGGCGGCGTCAGCCTGGTACGGGAAACCGGCGAAACGATGAACAGCATGGTCACCTCGTTCCAGCAGGTTGCAGACCTGGTGACCAACATCGCCGAGGCCAGCAAGGAGCAAAGCACCGGGATCGATCAGGTAACCAACGCCGTGAGCCAGATGGACGAAGCCACCCAGCAGAATGCGGCGCTCGTTGAGCAAGCGGCAGCGGCGGCCGAGGCGCTTGAAGAGCAAGCCGGTGTCCTGGCCGGCACGCTCGGTCGCTTCAAGCTTTCTGCCGCCGACGGCAAGCCGAGTCCCAAACTGGCTCATGTACAACGGGCGCCGGTAGCGGCACCTCGCCGTCCGACCGTTCGCGCCCTGCCCGCCGCCCTCCAGGAAGATGAATGGGCCGAGTTCTGAGCAGATAAAACAGGGGTGTGAGTGGAAAGCCGGCCGATAAGCCGGGTTCTGTTCCCCCCTTGCGGGGTTCGGCAATCATTCCTCTAGGCCTGCCGTTACCGACAGGCTCAAGCAACCTACCCGGAAGCAGCGCGGGCCACGCCTCAGCTTCCCTATTTGGTCTTGCTCCGGATGGGGTTTGCCATGCCGCTGAACGTTACCGCCAGCGCGGTGAGCTCTTACCTCGCCGTTTCGCCCTTACCTGATCCCCTTGCGGGGCCATCGGCGGTTTATTTTCTGTTGCACTTTCCGTTGCCTTGAGTCGCTCGACTTTCGTCTCGCGACCGTATAGCACCCAGCCGTTAGCTGGCATCCTGCCCAATGGAGCCCGGACTTTCCTCCCGATACTTGCGTATCCAGCGATTGCCTGGCCGACTTTCCGGGGCGGATTATACGCTGCGTTTTCAGGGCGCGACGGGAAGGCTGCTGCGGTCGACCACCTTGCGCAGCACAAAACTGGTGTGCACCCCGGTCACGCCCTGGATTCGGGTAATTTTATTGAGCAGCAAATCCTGATAGGCGTCCATGTCGCGCACCACCACTTTCAACTGGTAGTCGGATTGCTGGCCGGTAATCAGCAGGCATTCGAGGATTTCCGGTATTTCCCCAATGGCCGCTTCGAGATTGGCAAAACGCTCCGGCGTGTGCTGATCCATTGAAATACCAATCAGCGCCATCAGCGACAAGCCCAGCTTTTTGGCATCGAGCATGGCCCGGTAGCCGGTAATCAAGCCCGACTCCTCCAGCACACGCACCCGGCGCAGACAAGGCGAGGCGGACAAGCCGATACGGTCGGCCAGGTCCTGGTTGCTGATCCGGCCATCCTGCTGCAGCACCCCCAGAATCAGGCGGTCATAACGGTCGATTTCCATTAAATTTCTCGAAAAATTAATACCCGGAAATTTTACGCCACAAACCGAACAAAAGACGGCATAAAATTGCTAAATCAACGCATTTCAAAGACAAATACGCAAGCACCTGCCGGCCATCTTTGCGTAATATTCGTCCATCGAATCAACGCCGTCTGCCCAGGAGTCCGCATCATGTCGCAAGCATCCACCGCCAAGTACACGCCCTTCCCGCCCGTGCAAATCACCGACCGCCAATGGCCGGGCCGCACCATCACGCAGGCGCCGATCTGGATGAGTACCGACCTGCGCGACGGCAATCAGGCGCTTTTCGAGCCGATGAATGGCGAAAAGAAGATGCGCATGTTCAAGACGCTCTGCACCATCGGCTTCAAGGAAATCGAAATCGCCTTTCCGTCAGCCTCCGAAACCGAATTCGGCTTCGTTCGCGGCTTGATCGAAGGCGGCCACATTCCCGATGACGTCACCATCGAGGTTCTCACTCAGGCTCGCGAGCACCTCATCCGCCGCACCATGGAGTCGATCAAGGGCGCCAAGACGGCCATCGTCCATGTCTACAACGCGACGTGCAAAACCTTCCGCGAAAACGTTTTCGGCATGAGCAAGGCCGAAGTCGTCGCCATGGCAACCGACGCTGTGCGCCTCATCCGCACGCTTGCCGACGAAATGCCGGAAACGAAGATCACGCTCGAATACAGCCCGGAGCTTTTCACCGCGACCGAGCTCGATTTCGCCAAGGAAGTTTGCGATGCCGTCACCGCCGCCTGGGGTGCGACGCCGGAGCGCAAGGTCATCCTCAATCTCCCGACCACCGTCGAAATCGCCACGCCCAACATCTACGCCGACCAGATCGAGTGGATGCACAAGAATCTTGCCCGCCGCGACAGCGTCCTCATCAGTCTCCACCCGCACAACGACCGCGGCACCGCGGTCGCCGCCGCCGAACTCGGTCTCATGGCCGGCGCCGACCGCGTCGAGGGCTGCCTCTTCGGCAATGGCGAACGGACCGGCAACGTCGACCTCGTCACCCTCGCCCTCAACATGCACACGCAAGGCGTCGATCCGCAGCTCGATTTCTCGGACATCAACGCTGTTGCCCGCACCTACGAACACTGTACCCAGCTCCCGATCCATCCACGCCACCCGTACGTTGGGGATCTCGTTTTCACGGCCTTCTCCGGCTCCCACCAGGACGCCATCAAGAAGGGGTTTGCCGCTCAAAAGGCGGATGAGCAGTGGGCGGTGCCTTACCTTCCGATCGACCCGGCCGACGTTGGCCGCAGCTACGATTCGGTCATTCGGGTAAACAGCCAGTCGGGCAAGGGCGGCATTGCCTACCTTATGGAAACCGAGCACGGTATCGTCATGCCGCGCCGACTCCAGGTGGAATTCTCGGGCGTTGTCCAGCGACACACCGACACCCACGGCGGCGAAATGAGTGCCGACGACATCTGGGGCTTGTTCTCGAAGACCTACCTCGAAGCCGGCAGCCCGATTCTTTACCGCGAACACCATCTCTTCGAGCACGGCGGCGCCCAGGGCATCCGCATCAGTCTCGACATCGGCGGTACGTCGCACATCCTCAGCGGCGAAGGCAACGGCCCGATCAATGCTGCGGTCCACGCCTTCCAGAGTGCCGGAATCAATATCCAGGTCCGCAGCTATGAAGAACGCTCGATGGTGCCGATGGGCGAAGACGGCAATGCCCGGGCCTGCGCCTTCATGGAAATTGCCAGTACCGGGCGCGGTGAATGCTACGGTGTCGGGGTCGACAGCAACATCGTCACCGCCTCGATCAAAGCCTTGATCAGCGGCGCCAACCGCATCGGTGCCGCACAGGCCGACGCGCCGGGCGAGCAGGCTGCCTGAGCCGGAAAACCCGCTTCAACCCCTTGCGGCCAATACCACAAAAAAGCAGGCAAGGGGTTGAATATCCGGACATTTTCCTTGCCACACCGAAACTGCCCGCGTAAGATGCGGGCAGCGTTGAACCGCAAGGTTTCAGCCTAATCGTTCTGCCCGCGTAAATGCTGTCTCCCTGCCGTGCCTTCGACTGACGAACTGCCGGCATCCCGAACTGCTCATTTCCCCGTCGCAAAGCGCCTTAAACGGTCAGCAGACCGGCCTCGCCGAGGCTGTATGCTGGCCACACCACAGGGAATTCATGGTTCGCATCCAGTTCGCAATCGATCTTCAATATGAACTGAGCTATCCCGGCGCCGATTTTGTCTTCAATATCCACGCCGCCCAGACGAAATCCCAGTCCATCGTCAGCGAGCAGCTGCAAATCAGCCAGCCGGTTGCCAGCGACATCCAGACCGACCCGGTCACCCGCGCCCGCTACCTTCGCCTGAACGCAGCCCCCGGCCCGTTGCACATCAGCTACCAGGCCACCGTCGATATCGACCAGCATGTCGGCGATCCGGCAAATATTCCGGAAATCCCCATCGCGCAACTGCCGCTTTCAGCACTGGCCTACATCTACCCCAGCCGCTATTGCCAGTCCGATCGCCTGGCCAATCTCGCGATGCGCGAATTCGGCCTGCTCGACAAGGGCTACCGCCGCGTCGAAGCGATCCGCAACTGGGTTAACCAGCAGGTCACTTTCCGTGGCAACACCAGCAACTCGGCCACGTCGGCGCTCGACACCCTGACCGACCGCGTCGGCGTCTGCCGCGACTTTGCCCACCTGATGATCGCCATCTGCCGAGCCCTGAGCATTCCGGCACGCTTTACGACCGGCATCGACTACGGTGCCGATCCGGCACTCGGCCCGACCGATTTCCATGCCTACGTCGAGGTCTTCCTCGGCGACCGCTGGTATCTGTTCGACCCCTCCGGCACGGCCATGCCGATGGGCTTCATCCGTCTCGGTACCGGACGCGATGCAGCCGACGTTTCCTTCGCCACCATTTTTGGCGGCGTCACCTCACTGCCGCCGCTCATCGCGGTGAGCGCCATTACCGAACCCGGCCAGGCATGGGAACTACCCCGCCACCGTCCGGAAGCCTTGTCGACCGATAGCGCGGTCGACGCCGGCTGAAACCCGAATCACATTTACAGGAGAACTACCCTTGGCAAAAGAAGAACTGCTTGAAATGCAAGGCGTCGTCAATGACGTGCTACCCGACACCCGCTTCCGCGTCACGCTGGAAAACGGTCACGAACTGATCGCCTACACCTCCGGCAAGATGAAGAAGAACCACATCCGCATCCTGGTCGGTGACAAGGTCACGCTCGAACTCTCGCCTTACGATCTGTCCAAAGGCCGCATCACCTTCCGTCACATCGAAAACCGCGGCGCACCGGCTCCGCAGCGCCGCCGCTACTAAGCGCCGGTCAGACGTGACAGAAAGGCCCGCCCGAACGGCGAGGCCAGCCAGACCAAACCTGCCACGTTGAACAGTACTGTTGCCCAGAATGCCGAGCGAAACTCGGCTTTCACCGATTTATGGCGCAGCAGTTGCTGGGCGAGCAAGGCCCCCGGCCAGCCGCCGATCAAAGCCAGGATGTGCAGCGTATCCTCGGGCGTGCGTCGCCCGCCGCGTCCGGCTGCCTGTTTGTCGGCGGCGTAAGCCACAAAGCAAACCAAACTGGCGACAAGATAGAAACCTGCAACCTTCCCCGACAAGCGCAAGAAGAAGGTTAACCCGGCGAAAAGCAAGATCAGGGCGACAATGGCTAACAGGGAAAATCCCCCCCACTGAGCAGCTTCTGGCGCCCGAACACCACGCCCAAGCCGTGCCGCTGCCTGCCGGCGAACATTGACCGCCCGCTTTCGGCCATCCGAAGCAAGCTGTATTGAAAATGTGAGCCGTTCATTTAATTCAGGACGACGCACTGCACCTTCAAAAGCCTTGATATGGACAAATATCTCAGCACCACCATCATGAGGCGAAATAAAACCGAAACCGCGATCATCATTCCAACGCGTAAGCCTGCCTTCGATTCTCATTGCGCACCTCAAAAAAATGAAGTTGGCATTATATAGAGGATTCGGTCATACCTGAGCGCAGTCGCCCCGGCCGGAATTGCCAGGTATCGTCGTAGTAAGCCGGATCTTCACTCTCGGCGGTTACTCCGGGAATGCCGAGCAGCGGAAGGGGCTGGAAGTCGCGCGGGCGGGTGTAGCGGCTGCTGGCCAAATCGGCCGCCAGACGCGTGTCGACCGCAGCAATCAAGTCTTCCGAGTGATATTGAAGCCAGTCCTCACTCACCTCGTAAAGCACGGCCTTGGCGGTCAGGCCACGAAATGGCTGGAGCAATTGCTCGTAAGTCGCATGGCCGAAAATAACGAAGCGCATGTACTTTTCAACGTCGGCACGATGCTCGACAAACAATGCCTTCCAGGAAAACTGGCGGAGCATTTCGAGCAAGGCCGGCCGAGTCGACAGCACGACAATGCCGCACTCGTCGAAGTGCGTCAGTGCATCGCGCATCGTGCCGCGCAACTCGCCAACCGGCGTCATCGCCTGGACGTGCGAAGCACTGACCGCATTCTTGGTTTTCGGGAAAGTCAGCCAGACCAGGGCGTTGAAGAAGTCATGCCAGTGATTGACGCGCGTCGCGACCTGTCCGGTTTCCCAGATGCGGCATTCGTAGACCGCGCCATCCATCGGCGGCGGGACGAAGCGCACCGGATGCGAACAACCGTCGACCAACACCGGAAAACGTTCTGCCAACTCAGCAACCGCGGCGGTATCCGGGGCGGAAGGCAGGAGATCGAGCCAGCGCCGCACGGGAAAAAAGAGCGGCGAGGCACAAGGGTGGCGCTCGCTCACTCGGCCGGCTTGTCTTCCGCCTCGGCCTCTTCCTTGACGAAGACCAGCTGGCCATTTTTCGGACGGAAAGTCCCGATGAACTTGCCCATGCCTTCTGGCGGTTCGGCATCCATCTTGATGAAGTTTTCGCAGGTTTGCGTTTCGGTCACATAGAGGCGCTTGCCGACCTTGACGATGAACGCGCCGGACGGCACCTGATAAATTTCGACCTTGCCGTTCGGCGAACCGCTGCCCATCGGGTGGCGCCGCATGCAGGTCGGCATGCGCGAGACGACCAGATAGAAATTGACCTTGTTTTCCCAGAAATAGGGCTGCTCGCGAATCAGCGACAGGACATGCTCGCGGGTATTGTCGATCTCATAGGTCGCGCCATCATTGACGCAGGCGCTCAGCAAGGGAACGGCCAACAGCGGCAGGAGAAGATGGCGCAGACGCATGATGATTTTCCTCAGAGCATTTTCCAGGGCAGCGTTTCACCGGCCCGCAGGGGCACGATGCTGTCGCTGCTGATGTACGGATAGCTGTCCGGCACCAGCCAGTCCTGCCTGGCCAGCGTAATTTTCTCGCTGTTGCGCGGCAGACCGTACCAGTCCGGGCCGTTGAAGCTGGCGAATGCCTCCAGTTGGTCGAGCGCCCCGGCCTGCTCGAAGGCTTCGGCATAGAGTTCGATCGCGGCATAAGCGGTGTAGCAACCGGCACAGCCGCAGGCCGCTTCCTTGGCGCCCTTGGCATGTGGCGCCGAATCGGTGCCGAGGAAGAATTTCGGACTGCCCGAAATCGCGGCGGCAAGCAGCGCCTCGCGATGCGTTTCGCGCTTGAGCACCGGCAGGCAATACCAGTGCGGCCGCACGCCGCCCTGGAAAATGGCATTGCGGTTGTAGAGCAGATGATGCGCCGTGATCGTGGCGGCCACGGTCGACGGTGCTGCCGCGACAAATTCGGCGGCATCCTGGGTGGTGATGTGCTCCATCACGACCTTCAATTTCGGAAAACGCTGGGTCAGCGGCAGAAGCACTGTGTCGATGAACATTTTCTCGCGATCGAACAGGTCGACCGCAGGATCGGTCACTTCGCCATGCACGAGCAACGGCAAACCGACGCGCTCCATTTCGGCCAGCGTGTCGTAAGCCTTGGCAATATCGGTCAGGCCGGCATCGGAATTGGTCGTGGCCCCGGCCGGGTACAGCTTAACCGCCTTGACGAAGCCGGAAGCCGCGGCTTTGGCGACTTCAGCGGCGGGCGTGTTATCCGTCAGATAAAGCGTCATCAGCGGCTCGAAGTTCATGCCGGCCGGCACAGCAGCCAGAATGCGCTGGCGATAGGCCGCCGCCTGCTCGACCGTCGTAACCGGCGGTTTCAAATTGGGCATGACGATGGCGCGGCCGAACTGGCGGGCGGTATGCGGCAGCACGGCGGCAAGCGCCTCGCCATCGCGCAGATGAAGGTGCCAGTCGTCGGGTCGGGTGAGGGTAATTTGCATGCTTTTTCTCGATGGCTATTTACAGGATTTTAACAGGGAGAAGAAAAAGCCACCGCGACATTCTGGCTTTGCCGCGGCCCATCGCCCCCGGGATTGCGCTTAATTGAGGCGTTTGGCCGACTGCATCAAGGCGGGAGGCACATCCTCAAGCAAGACGATATTCAGGCGCCCCTCGGCGGCACTTTGATCGCCTCCCCAAGGCGGCAGTTTTTCGTCGATCTGCTCAGGCAACAAGGTATACATCGCACCGGTCAGAGGATCGATGATCAACATCCCCCAGAAACCGCCAAACATCGCAAAATTGGCGAAGAACCAGCCACTGACGCGCGGCGTCAGATAAATCTCGGTCGTCTCGCAATATTCTTTTTCAATCCTGACCTTGTAGACCTCGGACTTGAAATAGCCCCGGCCTCTTGCCAGGGTTACGCTACCGGGACTCCTGCCGGCATACACCTGCTTGCCGGCTCGATTGGTAATCGTGATCCTGGCGTCGCTTGGCGTTGTATTGATCGCGAACGTCTGTGTCGACCCGTTGAAAATACTGGCACACCCCTGCAGCAGGATGGCGGCAAAACAAGCGATAAAAAACGATTTCACGGGCGGCATCCCTTGCAAAAGGGCTCCAGGCAAACAAAACCGAATTATACCGAATGAATTTCCGTCTCCGGACTCAGTCGCTCAGTGCAAAGCCGAGGTCAGGAAATCAGGTATCAGCCGCCGCTTGCTTGAGCGCCAGCGCACGTTCATAGAGCGCGTTCTTGGCGGCGCCGGTGATCGCCGCAGCCAGTTTGCTGGCCTGCTTGACCGGCAGCCCTTCGGCCAGCAGCAGGCCGAGAACCCGCTCACCTTCGCCGTCATCGGCATCGGCCGGCGCCCCGGAGACCATCAAGACGAATTCACCGCGCTGCCGATTGCTATCTTCCTTCAGCCAGTCGAGTGCTGCGGTCAACGGGCCGGAATGGATCGATTCGAACATCTTGGTCAGCTCACGGCCAATCACCAGCGTCCGCTCGCCGAGCACGGCCGCGAGGTCGGCCACCGTTTCGAGGATGCGATGCGGTGCCTCGTAAAAGACCAGCGCACAAGGATATTCGCGCAGCGCCTCGATGGCCTGGCGGCGCTGACCGCCCTTGCTGGGCAGAAATCCGTAAAACAAAAAATGCTCATCAAGCAGGCCGGATGCCGACAGCGCGGTCGTCGCCGCGCACGGCCCCGGCAAAGGCACGACCTTGCACCCCGCTGCCCGCACTGCCGCAACGACGCGAGCCCCCGGATCGGAAATACCTGGCGTGCCGGCGTCGGAAATCAGCGCCACGGCTTCGCCGGCCTGCAAGCGTTCGACAATCCGGGCGGCAGCCTCATGTTCATTGTGCTGGTGCGCTGGCAACGTCCGGGCCTGCGAGCCCAGTTGCTTGAGCAGGGGGCCGCTGTGCCGGGTATCTTCGGCGGCAACCCAGGGCACCGTGCGCAAAATCTCTTCGGCTCGACGCGTCAGATCGGCAAGGTTCCCAAGCGGGGTCGGGACGACATACAATGCGGCATATTCTTTTGTCATTTTTCCGGCATGCGGGCAAAAACAGACGATACCACCACCCAGCGAGGGCGCGAAGCCGAAACACTGGCGGCGCGCGTGCTGGAACGCCGCGGTCTACGCGTTCTCGAACGCAATTTCCGGATTCGCGGCGGCGAAATCGACCTGATCTGCCGCGACGGTTCGACACTGGTCTTTGTCGAAGTCCGCCTGCGCAGCCGCAGCGATTTCGGCGGCGCCGGTGCCAGCATCACCCCCAGCAAGCAGCGGCGCATCATTCTGGCGGCCCGGCATTACCTCGCCGGCAAGCCCGAGTGCGACTGCCGCTTCGACTGCATCCTGCTCGACCGGCTCGACGAGAGCCATCTTGAATGGATCCGCCATGCGTTTTCTGCTGACGCTTAACCTCCTCTGGCTTGGCATGGCGCATGCCGACCCACTGCACATGCTGATCCAGAGCTCGCCGCTGGCCGGCAGCCAGTATTACGCGGTCGACGAACGCTGGCGCGAGATGAAGATCGGCGACCGACTGTCCCTGATCCGCGAACCGGGCAACCGGCACGACCCCAACGCCATTCGGGTTGAATGGCGCGGCCACAAGCTGGGCTACGTCCCGCGAGCCGAAAACCGTCCGGTCGCTGCGGCGATGGACCAGGGTGATTCGCTGACTGCCCGCATTTCGCGCCTGCGCGACGAAGCCGATCCATGGCGCCGGGTCGAGTTCGAGGTCTTCGTCGAGCTGTGATGTAGAATGAGCCGGTTACCAGCCCCAACCAGCTAAAAATATGGATCTCATCGCCCGCGTTGCCAAGCATTTCGAAGACAGTGCCCACACCAAGCTCGACGCCATCGAGATGATGGCCGCCCCGATTGCTGCCGGCATCGAAACCCTGTTCAACAGCCTGATCAACGGCGGCAAGATTCTCGCCTGCGGCAACGGCGGCTCGGCGGGAGACTCCCAGCATTTCGCAGCCGAACTGATCGGACGTTTTGAAGCGGAGCGCCAGGAGCTGGCAGCCATCGCACTGACCACCGACAGCTCGATCCTGACGGCCGTCGGCAACGATTATTCGTTCAACCAGATTTTCTCCAAGCAAGTACGCGGTCTCGGCCATGCCGGCGACGTGCTGCTCGCCATTTCCACCTCCGGCAATTCGGCCAACGTGATCGAAGCGATCAAGGCGGCACACGATGCCGACATGATCGTCGTCGCACTGACCGGCAAAGGCGGCGGCCTGATCGGCGAAATGCTGCGCGACGACGACATCCATCTGTGCGTTCCGGCCGACCGGACGGCACGCATCCAGGAAACCCACCTGCTGGTCATCCATTGCCTGTGCGATGGGATCGACGCCCTGCTCCTCGGAGGTGAATGATGCATAAATTCAAACTCGGCCTCGGCGCCGCCGCCCTGATTCTGGCCCTGCCGATGCTCCAGGGCTGCATTCCGGCGGTCATCGCCACCGGTGCTGCAGCCAGCGTGATGAGCGCCCACGACCGCCGCTCGACCGGCACCCAGACAGACGACGAAACGACCGAATGGAAGGCCGCCCAAGCCGTTCCCGAAAAGTACAAGGCCCTGGCCCACATCAACTACACGGCCTACAACCGCCGTGTGCTGATTACCGGTGAAGTTTCAAGCGAAGAAGCCAAGGCCATCGTCGGAGAACAGACCGGCAAGCTCGAAGGTGTGCGCGAAGTCTTCAACGAACTGGCCATCGCACCGGCCTCGGCCCTCGGCAATCGCAGCAACGACGCCTACATCACCTCCAAGCTGAAAGCTCGCCTGGTCGACTCGAACCAGCTCTCGGCCAACCACATCAAGGTTGTCACCGAAGCCGGCGTCGCCTACCTGATGGGCATCGTCACCGAACGTGAAGCCAAGGTTGCCGTCGCCATCGCCCGCACGACCGACGGCGTACGCAAGGTGGTCAATGTGATGGAAGTCGTCAGCGATGCCGACGTACGCAGGATCGACAGCAGCGCCCCCGGCGGCGCCCGCACGGCACCGGCCCAGACGGCGCCGGTTGAAACGCGTTAATCAACCGTAGAAACTCATTGCGAGCCGCGCGCGGCAATCGGGCAAGCCCCTTGCCGCGCAGTTCGCAATGAAGACCCCGGCCTTGCGCTAACGCATGCCGGCCAGCCCCGGCAGCCAGGTTGCCAGCCCTGGCACCAGCGAAATCAGCAGCGCCCCGGCAAACATGGCAGCAACAGCCGGCAGGACGGAAGCCGCCACGTAGCGAATCGGCTTGTCGAACATGGCCGAAGCAAAATAAAGATTCATCCCGGCCGGCGGACAGAGAAAACCCATCTCGATATTGGCCAGGAAAATCACCCCGAAGTGCACCGGGTCAATCCCGTAAGCCAGCGCAACCGGCAAGAGCAGCGGGACCAGCACGATAATCGCGGCATAGATTTCCATCAACGCCCCGGCCAGCAACAGGAACAGGTTCAGCGCCACCAGAAAGGCCAGCTTGTTCGGCAGCATCGATTGAACCCAGTCGATCGCCGCATCGGGAACGCCGGCATCAACCAGGAAATTGGTCAGCCCCAGGGCCATGCCCAGAATCAGCATGATGCCGCCGATCACTTCGGCACAATGGGCCAGCGCCTGGCGCAAGAGCGGCCAATCAAGCTCGCGATGCGCCAGCGATTGGGTCAACAAGGCGTAAAGCGCTGTCAGGGCAGCACTTTCGGTCGGTGTAGCCACCCCACCGACGAGCGAACCGATCGCCACGAAGGGAGCCAGGATTTCCCATTTGGCGGCCCAGGCCGCGGCTCGAATTTCTGCGAAACCGGCACGCGGAACGGCGTTGACCGCGACAGTCCCGGTTTTCAGATAACCGCCAATCAACAACAGGCAGCCGACCATCACGACCGCCGGCAACAGACCGGCGAGAAACAGGGTGTTGATCGGTACACGGGCGATAATGGCGTACATGATCAACGGCACCGATGGCGCCAGCAGGACACCCAGCGCACTGGCGCTGGTCACCAGGCTGATGCCCCGGCGCTCGGGGAATCCAGCCTGGTTGAGCAAGGGCAAGAGCAAGCCGCCTAGCGCCAGGATGGTCACCCCGCTACCGCCGGTAAAGGCGGTGAAAAACGAGCAGAGGACCGCCGCCGCAATGGCCGTACCACTGACCCCGCTACCGAACAGCGAGCGGAACAGATGACCGAGCCGCCCGGCCGCACCGGTCCGGGCGAAGAGCAAGCCGGCCAGCGTAAACAGGGGCAGCGCCGGCAACGACGGATTGACGGTAATCTGATAATGACTCAGCGGGACCGAGGCCAGCGGCTGGCCATCCATCCAGAAAAGTGCCAGCGCCAGCCCACCCAGCACGGCAAAGACGGGAGCTCCGCACCAGAGAATCGCCAGCAGCCAGCAGACAAACGGCCAGACCGGCAGGGTCGTGCCGTCAAAATAGCGGGCGAAGCAGAAGCCGGCGAGTGGCAGAAGCACCGCCCCCAGGGCGCGCGGAACGGTTTTTGACGACAGGCGCGCGGCCATTCTCAAACCGAGCCAGGCAAAGCCGAACGGCATCGCCAGCTGAACCAGCCAGCCGGGAATGCCGTATGCCAGGTCGCGGGGCGCCTCCATTTCGCTTGCCACGAAACGCCAGCACGCTTCGCTCAGCATCCCGCAAAGGAGCGCAGAACTGACCCGGGCAAAAGCCTGTGCGGAGGCCTGCACGCGGCGGTTGCCCGAAGCCGCCAGTCCGCTGCCGAGCGTACTGAGATGTCCACCGCGTTCGGCCAGCAAGGCGCCGAACATGGCCAGCACCAGGCCCAGATGCTGGACCAGCGAAGGCGCATTCTCGATCCCCTGGCCGAAAACCGGGCGCAGCCCCATTTCGAGCAGGGGAATCAGCAACATCAAGCCGAGCGCAGCCGAGGCCAGCCATTCGTCAAAACGCCCCAGGCGAGGCAAGATGCCGGGCATCGCTTACTTGCCCTTACTGTTGCGATAGGTTTTAAGGTGGCCAACGACCTCATCGAAAGTCTCGGCCGGCACCATCTTGCCCCGCACCTTGGGATACAACTGGGCCGCCAGCGCCTGCCATTCCTTCATTTGTTCCGGATTCGGGGTGTTGACCGCAAGACCCCGCTTTTTCATCGCCTCGACCGCCTCATCAACCTCCTGACGCGCCCGGGCCCGGATTTGCGCACCGGCCTTTTCACCGGCCTCACGCACCTGGGCCTGCACCTCGGGCGACATTTCATCCCAGGATTTGCGAGTCACCACCAAGGCCCCGACAATCGGCGCCCAGTTGAGGTCGAGCATGTTCGGCGCGCTGTTATAGATCTGGGTCGCCAGCGCGAAATAAGGCGTCGATGGCACCGCGTTGATCATGCCCGTCTGGATGGCCGGCAAGATATCGCCGGTTTCCAGCGGCACCGGCGTATAGCCGAGATTTTTCATGATCTCCTGCTGCTCCAGTTCGCTGCCCCAGGCAAAGAACTTCATCTTCTTGTAGTCATCCGGACGCAACCCCGGCGCCTTCGAGAAAAACCTGACCCAGCCGGCATCGCCCCAGGCCAGGACGACAAATCCTTTGTCGAAAAACTTTTTCTCCATCGACGGGCGCATTTTTTCGCGCACATAATCGACCTCATCCCAACTGTTGAACATCAGCGGCATGGCCTGCAGCGCAGCAATCGACGGCTCGATCTCGCGCAACCCCACCACCGACAGCAGCCCGCCCTGCAACTGGCCGATGCGCATCCGGCGCACCATGTCGGTTTCCCCACCCTGACTGCCATCGGGATAAACCAGATACTTCGCCCCGCCGCCCTGGGCCGCCCGCCAGGTTTCGCCCAAAGTCATCAACTGGCGGTGATAGAGCGAATTCTTCGGCGCCAAAGTGCCGATTTTCAACTGTTTGTCGGCCGCCCATGCATGGCATGCCAGCAATCCGCCCAGAAGCAGCGCAATCCATTTGTTGTTCATTTTCTCTCCGCTTGTTTTCGTCATTCAGAACAGATCGTCAGCCTTGCTCAACAACCAGGCTGCCCGCTGCCGCATCACTTCGTTTTGCACGGCCAGCGGGCTGCCCGCAGCCTCCCGGATGGCCAGCGCCTGCCGGAGCAAGGTTTCGAACATCGGACGATCGCCGCCCGGCAAGGCATAGCCCTCGGCTTTGGCGACCAGCGCCGCCGCACCGGCGCCGCCGGAATCGCGAATGGCCTGATCGAAATAGCGCAAGGCCAGCGCCGGGCTCCCACCCGGACGGGCCGCCTCGAAGCTGCCCATCAGACCGCTCAGCGCCCCCTGCCCCCAGGCGGGATCGACACGCCAGGCGGCCTCGGCCAGACGAATGGCGAGCGGCAAATCAGCTACGACATCAGGCTCATCCTTGCTCAAGGAAATCCAGCCGCCCCAGGAAGCCGCCGCCCAATAGGCCAGGCCGACCTGGGCCGGCTCGATGCGCAAGGGGCTGCCCGGCGTACTGCCAGCCAATGCCGCAGCCAAACCGGGCTGGCTGGTTTCAAGCGCCGTCATCGCATGGCGATGGGCTCGAGCATAAAGCCCGGCGGCCCGACGGCGCAGTCGCTCGGCGGCAGCGGCATCGGTCGCCTCGATCCGGTCGGCGTCAAACGCCAGGAATGCATAGGCGTATTGCGTGAATCCGGCCGCCACGGCTTCGGCCAGGGCGCGATGCCCGGGTTGCTGGCGTAAAACCGTTTCCGACAACTTGAGATGAAACGGCGCCGCATCGCGCAGCAGGATCAGGTCGGTTTCATTGCCCAGCGCCGGGCTGGCCAGTTCATCCGCCAGGCTGCCAACGACCAGCTGGCGCGGCGAGCAGGCAGAAAGCCCGATCCCGACCAGCACCGCAAGCACTCCCCGCCTGAACCAAGGTGTCTGTAAGCGCACTTTCATCCCGCCGTAACATGCCAATGGGCAGGCACACTAGCCGGCCGATGTTACAACGCCGTGAAAGCTGCGTTTTACGCAAATCCGCTCACTTTAATGCCCCGTCATAGCCGCCCGGCGATATCAAACATTCCGGCAAAGTGCTAGATTCTTTGACTGACCTGAAAGCCGGCAGAAGCGGGCGGACGGGCAGCAAAAATAGCGCCCAAGGCGCATCGGGGAAATCATGACAGCACATTCAAAAGCAGCACTTCCGGCAATCACCGTTGCCGCCATCGGCGTGGTCTTCGGCGACATCGGCACCAGTCCGCTCTATGCCCTGAAAGAAATCTTCAACGGCCACCACCCGATTCCAGTCACCCCGGAAAACATCCTCGGCATCCTGTCGATGGTCTTCTGGTCAATCGTTGCGCTGGTCTCGGTCAAATACGTCGCGATCATCATGCGGGCCGACAACCGGGGCGAAGGCGGCTCACTCGCCTTGCTGGCGCTGATTACCGAACGGGCGAAAAATCCCCGCGTCTCCTGGGTGATTACCCTGCTCGGCATTTTTGCCGCCGCACTGTTTTACGGCGACAGCATGATCACCCCGGCCATTTCAGTACTTTCTGCGGTCGAAGGAATGGAACTGATCACGCCGAAACTGACCCCTTATGTCATCCCGATCACGCTGACCATCATCACCGTCCTGTTCTTCATCCAGAAACGCGGCACCGGCACTGTCGGCATGTTCTTCGGCCCGATCATGGTCGCCTGGTTCGGCATTCTCGGCGTGCTCGGCGCGCTGGAAATCCTGCACAACCCAAGCGTGCTGCTGGCCCTGCTGCCAACCTACGCTTTCCACTTCATCCAGACCCACCCGGCCCTGGCCTTCCTCGCCCTCGGTTCAGTCGTGCTGGCCGTCACCGGCGGCGAAGCGCTGTATACCGACATGGGGCATTTCGGGCGCTTCCCGATTCGCCTGGCCTGGTTTGGTTTCGTCATGCCGGCCCTGGTCCTCAACTACTTCGGCCAGGGCGCACTGCTGCTTGCCGAACCGGAAGCGATCGCCAGCCCCTTCTTCCACCTGGCACCCGACTGGGCCTTGATCCCGATGGTCATTCTGGCCACGGCAGCCACCGTCATTGCCTCGCAGGCCGTCATTTCAGGCGCCTTCTCGGTCGCCCGCCAATCGATCCAGATGGGGCTGCTGCCACGCATGCAGATCGTGCACACCTCAGGCCAGGAAGAAGGCCAGATCTACGTTCCGTTCACCAACTGGACGCTCTATCTCGCCGTCGTCGCCCTGGTCATCGGCTTCAAGAACTCGTCCAACCTGGCTGCGGCGTACGGCATTGCCGTCACCGGCACCATGCTGATCGACACCATTCTCGTCGCTTTCGTGATGGTCCTGATGTGGCGCTGGAACATGCTGGTCGTCGGCCTGGTCGCCGGCCTGATGCTGGCCGTCGATATCGCCTTCTTCGCCGCCAACGCCATCAAGATTCCCGAAGGCGGCTGGTTCCCGATTGCCATGGGCATCATCTCCTTTACCGTGCTGACCACCTGGCGTCGCGGTCGACGCCTGGTTTCGCTGGAAATGGCCAAGCAAAGCATCCCGATGGACGATTTCATCAATGCCATCGACGATGTGCACCGGATCAACGGCACCGCCGTCTTCATGACCAGCTCCAAGGAAGGCGTGCCGGCTGCCCTGCTGCACAACCTGAAGCACAACCAGGTACTGCACGACCGCGTCATCCTGCTGACCATCCAGACCACCGACACGCCTTACGTCAACGACCTGGACCGCATCTTCATCCACGACATGAGCAAGGGCTTCAAGCGCCTGATCGTGCGCTACGGCTTCATGGAAAGCCCGGATGTACCGGGCGCGCTGGAGCAGTGCAAACGCTTTGGAGAGCGCTTCGACCTGATGGAAACGACCTTCTACCTGTCGCGTGAAACCATCGTCCCGGCACTGACCCGGAAATTCTCCCAGCCACGGGCGCGCCTGTTTGCCGTGATGTCGAAGAATGCGACCAGCGCCAGCGACTTTTTCAAGATCCCGACCAATCGTGTCGTCGAACTCGGTACGCAGCTGGTGATCTGAGCGCCGCCCGGCGCTCAGGACGATGCGCCGGGTCGCGTCCAGTGACTCAGGCGCTCGAACAACTGCTCGGCCCTGATCGGCTTGGTAATGTAGTCATCCATGCCGGCCTCGATACAACGCTCCCGGTCGCCCTGCATGGCATTGGCCGTCATCGCGATGATCGGCACCGGCGGGCGATGCCCGGCACGCTCGGCCGCCCGAATCAGGCGAGCCGCTTCAATGCCGTCCATCACCGGCATCTGCATGTCCATCAGGACCGCTGCGAACGATTGCCCGGCCAGCGTTTCAATCGCCTGCAAGCCGTTTTCGGCCAGCGTCACGCAGTACCCCCGGCGCTCAAGCAACATGATCGCCAGCTTCTGGTTAACCGGATTGTCCTCGACCAGCAGCACCGCCAGCCCAGGCAAATCCGGCGCCCCGACCTGCGGCTCGGATGCCACCGCCAGCTCGGGCAAGGCCGGTGACGACACACTCGCCCCTTCCCTGGCTGGTGCCGGCAAGGTGAAATAAAAACGACTGCCGACCCCGGGCGTACTCTCCACCGCCAGCTCGCCGCCGAGCAACTCGACCAGGCGGCGCGTAATGCTCAGGCCCAGCCCCGTCCCGCCATACTTGCGTGTTATCGAACCATCCGCCTGGGTAAAGGGATCAAAGACATGCGCCACTCTTTCCGGCGCAATCCCGATCCCGGTATCGCGCACGGCAAAACACCACAGACGCGGCGCACCGGCCGGTTCAAGCATCGAAACCGAGAGGACAACCTCGCCCTGCTCGGTGAACTTGATGGCATTGCCCAGCAAATTGACGACGATCTGGCGAAAACGACCCGGGTCGGACACGAAATCCTCCGGCAACTGCGGGCTGAGCTCGGTCCGCAAGACCAGCCGCTTTTCACTGGCGCGCAAGGCCATCGACTGAATCGTCTCCTGCACCGCCTGCTGCAAATTGCAGGGAATCAGTTCAACCGACAGCATGCCGGCCTCGATTTTCGAAAAGTCGAGAATGTCGTTGATGATGGTCAGCAGCGACTCGGAAGAAGCCTTGACGATATCGAGCAACTCCCGCTGCTCGGCATCCAGCCGCGACTCAAGCACCAGGCCGGTCATCCCGATGATGCCGTTCATCGGCGTGCGGATTTCGTGACTCATGTTGGCGAGGAACTCGCTCTTCGCCCGATTGGCGAACTCGGCCGCCTCCTTCGCCTGCTCCAGCTCCAGGCGGCTGACTTCGCGCTCGGCAATCACCCGGGCAATGACACGCGACAGCGCGGCAATATCCTCCGAACCATCCCGCCCCTCCACTTCGCTGACATGCAGCAGGCTGGCCACAATTTCCCGCAGCGACTTCAAAGCCTGTTCCCGAGCCGCCAACTCACTGCGCAAGCTGTTCGCCGTCCGCTGCAGCAACTCGAACGCGGGGCGGAATTCAAGCGGCACATCATCGATCAAAGCCGCCTCCGCCGCATTGCCGGCAGCATTACCCGCCGACGGAAAGTCGCGTTCGAAAGTACCGACCCGCTTCAACGCCCCGAGCCAATGGCGAAGCGGAAACCAGATCAGCAACAAGCCGCCCAGCAAGCTGACCAGGGCAAGTCCCATGGCCGCCTGAATCAAGTGCCACAAGCCATCGGCGATCAAATCGACGGAAAACGCCAGGCGCAACACGCCGTAATCCGCCCCGCCGACTGAAATGGTCCGATTGACATCGTAAAGCTGCTCGGCAATCCCCTGCTGCAGCCAGCCCGGCGCATGCGTCGGCGGAATCGAGGTGTTTTCACTCTTGATCACCCCGCCCTCCAGATCGATGAACTTGGCGAAAGAAAACTGCGAACGCATGATCGATTTATCCAGCGTACGCTGGATGGTGTCGTAATCGCCGATCACCACGCTGTCCGAGACAACCTGCGCCGCCACCTCGATCAGCATCGTCGCCGAACGCTGCGCCTCTTCGATGGCCTCGTTGTACTGGTATTGATAGAACAGGATCAGCCCGCTGCCGACAAAAAGCAGCAAGGTCGCCGAATACAAGGCATAGACCCGCGCAATCAGCGATCTCGGCAAGCAGTAGCGCAGCAGCTTCATGATCCGAACTCAGCGCGGGGTGGCTGGCACCGTCTGATAGAACCGGCGGTAGGAGGCATAGTCGGCGCCCGTGGCAGGCAGGAAATAGGCTTGCGGATCAAGCCCGACCTCCTGCGAAGACTTGAGCAAAATCGCCTTGCCGACCGGGTCGCGGTGCATGCCGATGAAGGCCGAGGCAACCGCCTTGAGATCTTTCTCCGGCACCTTGCTCGAAGCCATCAGAGCCAGGTCGTGATAGCTGTCGGAGGTCCACAAAACGCGGAATTTCTTGCCTTCCTTGGCGGCATAGCCATCGATCAAGGCTGAATTGCTCCCGACCGCCTTGGCCTTGCCGGCAAACATCTGGGCGAACGCCGCATTCTGGTTACCGGCAAAAAGCGCCTTGACCTCGATATTCCGGGCCTGCAGATAACCCTGCGTCACCTTGTAGCCGATGAACGCCTCCGGCCCGGCAAACGCAACCTCCTGGCCTTTTAGTTCTTCCACCCGGGTGATCGGCGAATCGGCCGGCACCGCAATCTGCCCTTGCAGCGGCGGCGTCCAGCGCCGGCCGAAAACCTTCCAGCCCAATTTCTCGCGTTCTGGGCTGAACAAGTGGTTGGAAAAGACGAATTCAACTTCCTTGGCCAGCACATAAGCCGTCGTATCAGCCGATGTCCGGCCGATTTTCAGCTCAAGCCTGACCCCGCTTTGCTCGCTGACATACTTGATGATCGGATTCCAATATGCTGCCGTCTTGTTGATATCCCACTGATTGACCGGAGAAAATCGATAAACCGCATTTTGCGCCAAGGCCAATGCCGGAAGCAGACCGATAAGCGCCACAAGCAGGGAGCGACCGAACATGTTGGAACTTTCCATGAAAATGGATGATTTGTAGATTTTACAACATTGTCGTCGTTTCATCCTGACAGCATTTCATGGCCGCTCACCGCTCAGGCCGCCAGCGCCCGCCGCAAACCGCGCATCAGCAGGCCGATGGCCGGCAATTTGACATACAGCTCTTCGGCCGTATCCCAGTAGTCGCGGTGGTAATTGACCCGCCCATCCGGATCGAAACGCAGATGTGAAACACCGCGCATCATCTGCGTTTCACCCTTGCCCCAGAGACGCACCCGAAAGCAGAATTCCCAGACCAACATCGCGCCACCTTCATCAACCACCTGCTCGGTGACCACGAAACGAGGCTCATCAACCTGCGTGAACATGTGGCTGAAAATGTGCTGGATGGCCGGTAGACCGCGCACTTCGTTGAACGGGTCCTTGAAAAAGGCGTTCTCGGTGTAGAACGCCGGAAAATCGGCCACGCTTTCCGGCGACAGCGTCTGGAAAAAGGCAATCAAGGCCTCGTGTTTCATTTCAACCTCCGGTCAAGCGGCGAATCAGCGGGAAATACCAGCAGTAAGGCAAATGGGCCAAAAACTTCATGATCAGGGTGAAGCGTTTCGGGAAATGGATTTCGAAATGTCCGCTACGAAACCCGTCGACCGCGGCAATCGCGGCTTGTTCCGGCGTCAGCAAGGCGGGCATGGCGAAATCGTTTTGGGCCGTCAATGGGGTGGCGACAAAGCCCGGATTGATCAGCCAGACGCCGATACCCCGCGCCAGCAGGTCGAGATGCAGCACCTCGGCAAAATGGATCAAGGCGGCCTTGCCCGGCCCGTAGCACAAAGCCTTGGGCAAGCCGCGATAACCGGCCACACTGGCGACGAAGGCGATCCCGCCGCCAGCGCGGAGATCCGGCAAGACCGTCGCCGCGAGGCGCAGCGCGGCGTTGAAATTGACCGCCAGCACCCGCTCGGCAACCGCCAGATCGAAATTATCGACCCGCATCGGCACATAATCACCGGCCAGATAAACCACCAGATCGACGCCGCCCCAGCGCTCGATCAGTGTTTGCCGGGCCTGGGCCAGCGCCTCCCGGTCGGTCGCATCGCACGGCAGCAGCAGCGCACCGGCCACGCCGAGCGCCGTCAGTTTATCGAGGCTGCGGGACGAGACGGCAAGCTGCGCCCCCCGCCGCGCCAGCTCATGCGCCATGGCCGCCCCGATACCGCTCGACGCGCCGACCAGCCAGACGCGCTTGCCCTGCCACTGGCTGATTTTCGGGTTCATTGCCGGGCCTGCCGCTTGACGAAACTGAGCGTCACCTCACCGAGGTTGAAGCCCCATTTCGTCATGTAGGAACGGTTGAGCATCACCGTGTCGTCGATCAGGAACATCCAGTCGTCAAAATCGACGTGGATCACCTTGCCATCGACCGGCAAGGCCAGCACATAGCGCCAGCGCAAGGCGTTGCCGGCCAGCTCGCCGATTGCCTCGCCAACGACATCGTCAGCCGTGCCGCGATAACTGCCATCCGGCTGCCGCTTCAAGGTCCACACCCGGCGCGAGACGGTGCCGTCCGACCACGTGAAATTTTCATCGAGCACACCGGTATCGCCGCGCCACTGGGCGTCGATCACCACATGGAAGCGTTTCTTGACCTCGCCGGAGCGCCCCTGAAAGACACCCCAGGCATCGAGCGTGCCGTTGAGGTAGGTTTTCAGGTCGAGCACCGGCTGTTCGCTGCGGTATTGCTCGACACCGGTCGAGGCGCAGCCGCTCAGGCCGAGGGAAAGAAAAAGGGCGGCCAGTAGTTTCATGATGCGATCTCCAGTGAATGACGCCAGCGCCACAACAGCAGCCCGGCCAGTGATTTGAAAGCCAGCGGCAGCAGCGCATAGGCAAGGCTCAGGGCGGCAAGCCCGGTGCCGCGGCCCGGTTGATAACCCAGCATTGCCAGCAGGGGCAGGGAAAGGCCGGCGGCCAGTGCGAGATTCAGCTTGGCAACAAAATTCCAGACGCCGAAGCAAGCGCCCGCCTGCCCCTGGCGTTCGCCGAGATCGGCCGCCATCGCCGCCGGCAAAGCCAGGTCGGCACCCAGCGCCAGCCCGGAGGCAACGCAGATCACGGCAAAGCCGGCCAGGTCGCCCGGCCCGATCAGGCTGGCCCCGGCAAAAGCCAGGATCGACAACAGCATCGCCCCCAGCCAGGCGGCAACCCGTCCGAAATGGGCGGCCAGCCGGACCCACAGGGGCAAGGAAAGCGCCCCGGCAACGAAATAAACGGCCAGCAAAGGGCCGCCCGCCTGGGGCTGCTGCAGGATATCGGCGACGAAAAACAGGAACAGCGTGGCCGGCAAGGCGGCGGCAATGCCATTGGCGACAAAGACCAGCAGCAAGCGACGGAAAGGCTGATCGGCAAAGACACGGCGCAGGCTGGGCAGCAAGGGCTGCGCGGCAGCGGGTTGCGGACGGGCCGCCGCATGCGTGGCAAAGGTGATCGCGGCGGCGACCAGTAACAGCGGCAGAAAAACCCAGACCAGCCGGGCAACGCCCTGGCTCGAATCACTGGCCAGCAGTGCCGGCAGCGCCGCCGCCAGGACAACGCCGAGCAGGCCGAATCCCTCGCGTGCTGCGGTCAACCGGGTACGCAGCGCAGAATCGGTCCCGACATCCGTCCCCCACGCCTGGTAGGCCACGCTGGCCGCCGAAAAACCCAGGTAGGTCAGGGCCAGCGATGCGAGCAGCCATAAGGCCGGGGCGATGCCCGGCGGATTGAGCAAGGCGACGAAGCCGAGGGCGAAAGGCAGCAGCGCGATAGCCACCATGCGCGGCCGCGAAACACGGTCGGCCAGCCAGCCGAGCCAGGGATCGATGCCGGCATCGAGCAAGCGGGCGGCCAGCAGGATGGCGCCGAGCATGGCGAGCGACAGCCCGGTTGTCTCGGCATAGAAATGCGGCACATGGACATAAACCGGCAAGGCGGCAAAGGCCAGCGGCAGGCCGAGCAGACCGTACGACAGGACGCGGCCGCCATGCATCTCAGTCAGCCGGCGGCTTGAGCAACGCCGTGCGCAGTTCCGGCGCGCTGGTTCCGGCATCCAGCCAGATACCGAAAAAGGCACGCGCGAAGAGCGGCTCATCGATTTTCCCGATCAGGCGTTCGTTGAAATAGAAGCGGGCCGCATCCGGCTGGTAATGGCCGACAATCCGGTCGCCCGGTTTGACATCGGGGAACAGCGCGGCCAGTTGCTCGCCCCAGCGTTTCAGGGTCGGCACATCGCCGATGCCGAGATTGCGGATTTCCTTGATGCTCGCTTCGGCAATCGCCAACCCGGCGATATTGCGCTTGTAGGTCAGGCGCAAGGCGAGCGGCGGCTGGAGCGGATCGGCGGCGGCCCACAAGGTAGCCTCGTAGACCAGGAAACCGAAGCGGCGGAACTCCCCGCTTCCCCAGCGCTTCAGCCCGGCCGTCGGATCGCTCGCGGCAAAACCGGCCAGCGGCGCGGCGGCCAGCGCGAGCAGCAGGCTGCGCCGCACGGCCGAGAAGCTGCGGTTTTGCCGGCTAACCAGCAGTTGACCGCGACAGGACATGTCAGCCATGACCGGCGGCGGCTCAGCGATGGGCCAGTTCAAACTGGACGACATCGACATTCCCGGCCAGGAAACCGGCCTCGCAATAGCAGAGATACATCCGCCACAAACGACGGAAAGGCTCGTCGAAACCGAGTGCGGCAATCTGCGGCCAGTGGGCTTCGAAGGCATGACGCCACTCGGCCAGGGTTCGGGCGTAATCCTCGCCGAACGCGTATTCACCGCGCACGACCAGCCCGGCACGCGCCGCCGCGCGACGAAAAGCGCTGCGCGAGGGCAGCATGCCGCCGGGGAAAACGTACTGCTGGATGAAATCGGTCCCCTTGCGGTAGCTGGCAAACAAGTCGTCGCGAATCGTGATGCTCTGGATCACCGCCCGGCCACCCGGCTTGAGCGCAGCGGCCACGGTTTTGAAATAGCCCGGCCAGAAACGCTCGCCGACGGCCTCGAACATTTCGATCGACACGACATGATCGAAACACTCATTCGTATCGCGGTAATCCTGCAGCCGGAGATCGGCCTGCGGCACGCGCTTTTGCGCCCACGCCAACTGGGCCGGCGACAGCGTCAGGCCGGTCACGGCCAAGCCGTCAGCCACGGCCATCTCGGCAAAACCGCCCCAACCGCAGCCGATTTCGAGCACCCGCTGGCCGGGTTCGGCATGCAGGTGCTGCAGGATGCGGCGGTACTTGGCCTCCTGCGCCGCTTCGAGATCATCGATGCGGTCGACCTCACCGGCCCGGAACAATGCGCTCGAATAGCTCATGCTCGGGTCGAGCCAGAGCTTGTAGAAATCGTTGCCGAGATCGTAATGCGCCATGATGTTGCGCTTGCTGCCCGCCTTGCTGTTACGGTTCAGCCAATGCCGGATACGCGCCGCCGCCAGACCGCGCCACGAGCCGTAAACCGCCTTCTTGAGCACATCGCGGTTGCGCGCCAGCAGGCCGAGCAGGCCGGTGATGTCGGGCGAATCCCAGGCGCCGTCGAGATAGGCTTCGGCCAGCCCGATATCGCCCCTTGCCAGAATCTGACCGAACATCGCTTCATCGTGCACCTGCATCGTCACACCCGGCTCGCCCTCGCCGAACAGGGCGCAGGAGCCGTCCGGCAAACGGATTTCAAGCAAGCCGCCGCTGATCTTTTCGAGCAATTCGAAAACCAGTCGGGTATCGCGGTTCAGGCTGCTGCTGCGGCCCAGCGTCAGGGTTTGGTTCATTTCAGCGGCTCCTGCAAGGGAGGTTGGACAGGATGGGCGCCAAGGAAAGGCACCCCTTTCAACCAGAGTTTCAAGGCTTGCCAGTGGATGCGCAGCATCACGCCCAGCGTCAGAAAAGGCATGCGCAGACAGGCCCCGAGCAAAGCCGGGGCAGACCAGCCACGCGACTTGCCGGAAATCGAGGTGAGCAGCAATTCACCCTCGGCATCGTCGTAATCGATGCGTATCAGCGGCACCGGACGGTCGAGATGAAAACGGAAGCGATAAGCGCCTTCGATATCGCAGAAAGGCGACACATGAAACGCCTTGCTCGCCGTGATTTCCTGGCCATCGAGCAAGGGCGAGCCATCCGCGTTGTGCAGCAGGTATTCATGGCGCCCGCCGAAGGTATTGCGCACCTCGGCCAGAACGGCAACCAGCGCCCCACTGCGGTCGCGGCAAAACCAGAAACTGACCGGATTGAAGACATAGCCCATCAGGCGCGGGAAACATTGCAGCGTGATCTCGCCGTCATCCGGCAAACCGCGCTGACGCAGCAATTGCTGAATCCACGGCAGCAGCTCGCTGCCATCGCGCGGGCCATGGTCCTGGCGCCGGAAACTGAGCAGATTGCTGCGGTCGACCGCGAAAAACCGGCTATTTGCCGCCGCCAGGTCGCGCACCGGCAACTGCACGTAGAACACCGGATAGACGAAGGCATTGACTGCCGGACGCAAGCGCCGGTGCATCACGTGGCCGATGAACAATTGCGGAAGCGGTGCCATGGTCGTCAGCTCAAACCGTATCGAGTTCGCGCTCGACCGTTTGCGGCGCCATCTGCCACGGCGCGGCAATGCCCATGCTGTTGGCGACCCGCAAGGCCGATCTCAAACCGTCTTCATGGAAGCCGTAGCTGCCCCAGGCACCGGCCAGCCAGATTCCGTTTTCACCCTGGACATGCGTCAGGCGCTGCTGGGCGGCAATCGCCGGCCCATCGAAAATCGGGTGGGCATAATCGAACTCGGCAATGATTTTGGCCGGATCGGGCTCGCGCGCCGGATTGAGCGTCACGACAACCGGCGTCTTGAACGGCAGGGGCTGCAGCTTGTTGATCAGGTAGGAAACGCCCACCGGCTGCTCGCCCGGCGCACCGCTGCCGGAAAAATAATTCCACGCCGACCACAGCTTTTCATCGCGCGGCAGCAAGGCGCGGTCGGTATGCAACACGGCGCGGTTCGGCTGGTAACGAATCGCCGACAATATTTCGCGCTGCATGTCGCTCGCCGCCATGCCGAGAATGGCCAGCGCCTGGTCGCTGTGACAGGCCATCACCACCCGGTCGAACAACTCGCTGCCGCCGGCATGCACAACGCGCAACTGGCCGGCCTCGCGACTGACGGCGCTGACCGGGCAGGCCAGGCGCACATCGTCGAGTTGTTCGGCCACTTTCCTGACGTAAGCCCGCCCGCCACCCTGCACCGTGCGCCACGCCGGGCGGTCGAAGACCTGCAGCAAGCCGTGGTTGCGACAAAAACGGATGAAGGTGGACAACGGCATGTCGAGCATCTGACCGGTCGGACACGACCAGATCGCCGCGGCCATCGGCAGCAGATACCAATCCGAAAAAGCCGACGAATAACGGCCTTCGGTCAAAAAATCGCGCAGGCTGCGTTGTTCGCCCTGGAACGAGACAAGCCAGGCCTGGCTCTCGCGGTTGAAGCGCAGAATATCGGCCAGCATGGTCCAGAAAGAGCGTCGGAGCAGATTGCGCTTCTGCCCGAAAACGGTCGCCAGATTGCTCCCGGCCCATTCCAGATCCGGCGTTTCCAGACTGACCGCAAACGACATTTCAGTTTCGACGCTCTCCACCCCCAGCAACTCGAACATGGCGATCAGGTTGGGATAGGTCTTGTCGTTGAAGACCAGGAAACCGGTATCGACCGGATGCGTTTTACCCTCCAGCGTCACGTCGACCGTGTTGGTGTGACCGCCGAGGTAGTCCGCGGCCTCGAACAGGGTCACTTCATGCTTCTGGCTGAGCAGCCAGGCGCTGGCCAGGCCGGAAATGCCGGCGCCGACCACGGCGATACGATGCTTGCGGGTCATGGCGCGCCTCTCAGTCGTTCGTGCCGGACAACTCGGCATAGGCCGAATGGTTGTGGATCGATTCGAAGTTCTCGGAAATCACCTTCCACTGCCCGATGCGCGGCTCGCGCATCAAGCGCAGCGCGATGTCGCGCACCAGATCTTCGACAAACTTCGGATTGTCGTAGGCCCGTTCAGTCACCCACTTTTCATCCGGCCGCTTGAGCAAGCCGAAAACCTCGCAGGAAGCCTCCTCTTCGGCCAGGCGAACCAGTTCCTCGATCGCCATCGGCGTCCGCAAACGCGTCTCCAGCGTGATGTGCGAACGCTGGTTATGCGCGCCGTAATCCGAAATCTTGCGCGAACACGGACACAGGCTGGTCACCGCCGCAACGACCCGCAGCGTCAGGCTTGGCGGCTGCCCGGCCAGTTGCTCGGCAATCAGCGTCGCATCGTAATCAAGCAGGCTTTCAACGCCGGAAACCGGCGCTTTCTTCTTGATGAAATACGGGAAAGCCAGTTCGATGCGACCGCTCGCGGCATCGAGCCGGAGCAGCATTTCGTCGAGCATGCCGAACAAGCCGGCCTGGGTCAGCGCGCTACTGCGGCTTTCAAGCAGTTCGACGAAGCGCGACATGTGCGTGCCCTTGACCTCGGGCGGCAAGCCGACCGTCATCGTCAGGTTGGCGACGGTGCTCTGCGTTTCGCCGCTGGCCGTTTCCAGTTGCAGCGGATAGCGCAAACCCTTGACGCCGACGCTCTGAATGGCCAAACGGCGCGTGTCTGCGGTCGACTGCACGTCGGGCAGGAAAAAGTTATCGGGGGCATTCATGGTCGGGGCTCCGGGAAAGGATGGGGATGCTTATTTGAGAAATGCGTCGATTCTGGCCAGCAGTTCCTTGTCATCCGGCGTGGTCATGCTGCCGAAGGAAAGCACCTGCGTCGCATCGCGGTTGATCAGGTATTTATGGAAATTCCAGCGCGGCCGGCTGCCGGTGATTTCAGCCAGCTTCAAATAAAAGGGATTGGCCGCCTTGCCCTTGACCGACGACTTGGCCAGCATCGGGAAATCGACGCCATAAGTCAGGCGGCAAAAATCGGCAATCTCCTTGCTGCCGCCCGGCTCCTGCTCGCCAAAATCGTTCGACGGAAAGCCCAGCACGACCAGCCCCTTGTCCTTCAGCCGGGCATAGAGTTTTTCCAGGCCGTCGTACTGGCTGGTGAAACCGCAGTAACTGGCGGTATTGACCACCAGGATGACCTTGCCCTGATACTGGCAAAGCGACTGCGGCTTGCCATCCTGCAGGCCGGCGAAACTGTGGTTGAGCAAATCAGGGCACTGGCCGGCACCCGCCGCGGGCACCACACCAACCGACAACAAGCCGGCAATACCCATCCAGCGCTTGAGAACTGAGATCATCGACAACTCCTTGCTTTGTCCTAGACAAAATTAAGATTTGTTCGTAAGATAGGGCCGAAAATTTGATTTGTCAATGCTTTGTCTAACATTTGTTCAGGACAAATATGAATCCCCTGGATTTCAATATCGCCGCCGTCGAGCGCGAAACCGGCCTCTCCAAAGATGTTCTGCGGATGTGGGAAAGACGCTATGGCTTCCCGACGCCGAGCCGTGACGGAAACGGCGAACGCTGCTATCCGGGCGAACAGGTCGAACGCCTGCGCCTGATAAAACGCCTGATGGATCAAGGGCATCGCCCCGGCAAGCTGATTCCGGCGAGCAGCGAAGAGCTGGCCACGCTAAGCCCGCGCCGGGCCAAGGAACAGCACCGGACGACGCAGGCCGACAGCGCGGAGCTGGCCGAACTGCTCGCCCTGATCAAACAGCACGACGGTATCGCCTATCAGCAGGCGATGCAGCAGCGCCTCGGGCGGCAAGGTTTACAGCGTTTTGTCCAGGACACGGTGGCACCGCTCACCTGTCGCGTCGGCGAAGCCTGGGAAGACGGCAGCTTCGAGGTCTTCGAGGAACACCTGTTCACCGAACTGACCAAGCGCCTGTTGCGCCAGGCCATCGCCGGCCTGCCGAGCAGCCGGCTGGCACCGCGCGTGCTGCTGACCAGCGTGCCCGAGGAGCAGCATGTGCTCGGCCTGCTCATGGTTGAAGCCCTGCTCGCGCTGGAAGGGGCCGAATGCATTCCGCTCGGCACCGAAATGCCGCTTTCCGAAATCAGCCGTGCGGCGGCGGCCCATCGGGCCGATATCGTGGCGCTGTCGTTTTCGATTGCCTATCCGGCCCGCCAGACGCCCGCCCTGCTGCAGCAACTGCGCCATCTGCTGCCCGGCACGACGGCGCTCTGGGCCGGTGGTGCGGGCGTTGCCCGATTACCGAGCCAGGCGGGGATCGAACTGCTGGCCAGCCTGGAAGCTGCCGTGCTTGCGCTCCAGGCATGGCGGGCGGCGAATTCAGCGGCGAATTCAGCGGCGAATCTGGCGCCGAATTCGGCTTAATTCGCCGGTTGACCGGGGAAATTGCAAGCCACTTCCTTGCCCCCGCCGCTCAAGCGGCAACGGCTGATCAGGCCGCCCTGCGTATCCAGCACGCGCCCGGCCCAGCCCTCGGCATCGCGTTCGAGCACCAGAAAGCTGTAACGGTTGAGCAGGATGCCGCTTTGCGCCGGCACCCCGTCGTAGGTACGGCCATCCGGCCGCATCCGTTCCCGGCTGCCAGCCCCGCTGCGCCCCTCGAAAAACGGGGACTGCGGATCGAGCGCTTCGAGTTGCGTGCCGCCGCCCCCGACAATCACCTGTGCCGGTCGCCCGGCTGGATATTGCGGATCGCTGGCCGGCGCAAAGTTGTAGGTCGCAAAAGCATGCTGGTGGCCGGCAAAAGAAACCTGCAGATTGGCCGGCAAGCTGTTCTTGAGCACCGTCTGGAAAGCATTCGGCTGCACCGCCGGGCCGAGCAGGTCGTACCACACCGGCTTGTGCGAAAGCAGCCAGATTTTCTGGTCGACCGGGGCAGCCCGCAGCACCTTGAGCGTCTGCTCGAAAGTTGCCACATCTTCCGGCGTGGCACTGGCCGGGCGGTAATCCTCATGGCCCGAATTGTCGGCCACGACCAGCGCCAGCTCGGGCGACAGCGGAATCCGGTAAGCCTCGGCCGTGAAATTATTGCCCAGCACCGAGCGCGAGGCCGAGCGGAAACGCTGGTTGGCGCAGGCGACATAAGGCAACGGCGAAAGAAAACGCATCCAGCCCTCACCGGCCCGATCGCAATTTTCGTGGTTGCCACGCACAAAGACCCACGGCGCCGCCGCCAGCAAAGGCGCCGCCGGCTTGAAGAAATCGGCATTCCAGCCGGCCCAGCCGTAGGTCACGACCACACCCTTGTCGCGCAGGGGCTGGCAACGTTCCGGGTCATCGCAGACTTCGCGGTAATGGTAATCGCCGACGTGAATCACCAGATCCGGCCGGGTGGCAGCCGCTGCGGCAGCAATATCGGCCCACGGCCAGGCCTGCGGATCGGTGCAATCCTGGATCGGATCACCCTTGCCGTTGGCCGGTACCTTGATCCGGCAACCGGTATCGCCGAGCACGACAATGCGCTGCGGCGAAGCAACGGGCAAGGCAACCGCCTGCCCGGCGACCCGCACCTGGCGCGCCCCCGGCGGCAAGACCAGCTCGCAGGCCGCAACGGCAAACGGCGGATCGAACGCCGGATTCGCCGCATCGCCCTGCCCACCGCCGGGACGCGCCCGCCAGTGCATAGTGCGGATGCTGCGGTCGACCTCGGCTGAAGGGCAATTTTCATTCGCCGCGACAATCGCCCGCAACGAAACCTCGCCCTCCGGCCCCAACTGCGTCCAGACACGCGGCAAGCCGCCCGCCCCCTCGCCCGGCAAACTGGCACAGCCGCCGAGCGCAAGCAGCGCAACGGCCCCCAGGGACAACAACGTCCGGCGCATCGGCATCACGCCGTCAAAGGTGGAGATAACCCATCACCCCGACCACCAGCCCGAGCGCGGTCGAGCCATAAACGCCGACCAGCAGCCAGCGCTTGCGCGTCAGCAGGGTAATGGCCGACAGCGCGATGGCGATCTGGAGCAGCGTCGTGGCCAGCGCCCAGCGCTCATGCACGTGCATTTCGGCCTCGCTCTTCTTGTCGGCTTCCTTGGCGGCATCTTCCAGCTTGTCGGCCTCGGCCTTGATCTCTTCCTTTTCCTTCTTGTAACGCTCGACCGCCGCCTTGAACTTCTCCTGATTCTCGCCGGTCGTCAACGTGATCGAAAGCTCGGCCAGATTCTGCTTGTTGCTCTTGGCCTGGTAATAGTTCCACTGGTTCGAGGCCGAGGTTTTCTGGATCGCCGCCTCATTCTTGTAGAGCAGCGCCGAATTCTGCGAATGCCCGCCCATATAGCCAAAAATGGCACCCACCGTAGACAGCAGCGCGGTCAACACCGCCAGCCGGGAAGTAAAGCTGTCGCCGCCATGCTGGGCAACGTGTTCGACTTCGTGATCGTGCGGGCCGTGAACATGAAAACCATGACCGGACATAGATGAACCTCCTTCAAAACAAGGAACTGCCGTTAAAAATGATGCGCGATTCTAACGTGACTCTGCGCCGCAGCGGGGTCGAAGCCTCTAAAATGGCGGCCTGTTCACACTGCCGGACTCGCCATGACCTACGCCGCCCCGAATTTCGAATCGAAAATCTGCCCGCCCGGCGAGTTGACCGCGCGAGCCGCCCAAATCGCCCGCCCGCTCGTCTTCACCAACGGCTGCTTCGACATCCTGCACCGCGGCCATGTCACCTATCTGGCGCAAGCCGCAGCCCTCGGCACCAGCATGATCGTCGCACTGAACAGCGACGCCTCGGTCAAGCGCCTCGGCAAAGGCGACGACCGCCCGGTCAACGCGCTGGAAGACCGCCTCGCGGTAATGGCCTCGCTCGGCTGTGTCGCACTGGTCACCTGGTTCGACGAAGACACCCCGCTCCAGCGCATCCTCGAATGCCGCCCGGAAATCCTGGTCAAGGGCGGCGACTGGCCGGTCGACAAAATCGTCGGCTGCAACGAAGTTCGCGGCTGGGGCGGCAGCGTCCACTCGATTCCCTTCATTCACCAGAAATCGACCACCGCCCTGCTCGAAAAGATTCGCCGGCTGTAAGCCTGGAGGGCGATTGGGCGATGGTGGGTGACTGACCCACCGACCTGCCGGGCGGCGGCTAGATGGCCCGGTAGGGCATGGCCGGGGTGCGGCCATGCTGCTGGCTCAGGGCTTGCGAGCGGAGTGCGGCGCGGGCCTTGGCGTATCCAGCGGCGCGCGCAGTTTTTTGTCGCGCAACGATAGCCAGACAATGGCAACCACGACGACAACGCCGGCCAGCGTAATTAAAACAATATTCATGATGAATTGAACCTAAAGCCCGGTAACGCTCAAGCAGCAAGCATTCGCGCACTTTAGACCAATTGCTGACGCACTCCACGTGGGGTTTTCCCGCAAGGGTTTCCCCTCCTGCGTCGCAACCATTCGGGCCGGATCGGTCGCCCGCCAGCATCGCCGCCCCATGCCTCCCCTGCGGGTTCCGCCGACGATCAAAACATCGGGCAATCCCTAATTCAAAGCCTGGCCAACCTTCGGTAAGCTTCTGGTCGCCCGGATTATTGGTATGACCAATTTACCGTTTTCCGAATTCGCAGGTAGCAGATAAAGATTCTTTCGTAGCAAATTTTTGAAACACCCGCAGCAGCCAATAAAAACGGGTGATTTTATTTAATGCACACATACCAGGATGGCTTTCACAACAGCCGATTGGTATGACCAAAGGGGTTAAAGAATGGTTTGGCAACAAATTTACGATCCATTGGGCAGCATCGGGCTGTCCGCGCTTCTGGCGTCCGTTCCGGTCGTCGTCATGCTCGCCGCACTGGCTTTCTTCCACGTCAAGGCGCACGTCGCCGCCATCCTTGCGCTGGTTTCTGCGCTGCTCATCGCCGTTTTCGGCTTCCACATGCCGGCCAACATGGCGGGCGATGCCGCGCTGTTCGGCGCTGTTAACGGCCTCGTGCCGATTGGCTGGATCGTCCTCAACATCATCTTCCTGCACCGTCTGACCACGGAAAACGGCTCCTTCAAGGTGCTGCAGGATTCGATCGCCGGCATCACCGACGACCGTCGCCTGCAACTGCTGCTGATCGCCTTCTGCTTCGGCGCCTTCTTCGAAGGTGCGGCCGGCTTCGGCACCCCGGTTGCCGTGACCGGCGCCGTGCTGATCGGCCTCGGCTTTTCGCCGCTCGCCGCCTCCGGCCTGGCCCTGATCGCCAATACCGCACCGGTGGCCTACGGCGCGCTCGGCACGCCGATCATCACGCTGGCCAAGGTGACCGGCCTCGATGAAATGCTGCTCTCCTCGATGGTTGGCCGTCAGTTGCCCTTCTTCTCGCTGCTCGTTCCGTTCTGGCTGATCTGGGCCTTTGCCGGTCGCAAGGGCATGATGCAGATCTGGCCGGCGATTTTCGTGGCTGGCGGCTCCTTCGCCATCACCCAGTTCCTGGTTTCCAACTACCACGGCCCGATGCTGGTCGACGTGATCGCCTCGCTGGTTTCGATGGGCGCCCTGGTCAGCTTCCTCAAGGTATGGAAGCCGAAGAAGGTCTGGACCTCCGCCAAGCTGGTCGGTCACGAAGATGACGGCGGCGAAGCCCACCCGGAAGCCGGCGACATCCCGCAAACGCATGCCGCCGCCGCTGTTCGCCGCGCCTGGATGCCGTGGATCGTGCTCACCGTGTTCGTCTTCATCTGGGGCCTGCCGGAATTCAAGAAAGCGGTCGACACCGTGCCGGTGCTTGAAAACGGCCAGCAAGTGCTCGACGCCAAGGGCTTGCCCAAGGTAGCCAACAACAACTTCCTGGCCCCGATCTTCAAGTTCGAGGACATTCACGAGAAGATTGAAAAAGTGCCGCCGGTCGTCCCGAAAGTGAAGAAGGAAGAAGCCGCCTACAAACTGAACTGGTTCACCACCACCGGCTCCGGCATTTTCCTCTCCGCCATCCTGGCTGGCCTGCTGATGGGCTACGGGCCGCTGCAACTGGCCAAGCAATACGGCAAGACAATCTGGATGGTGCGCTACTCGCTGACCACCATCGTCGCCATGCTCTCGCTCGGCTACCTGACCCGCTTCGCCGGCATCGACGCCTCGCTCGGCCTGGCCTTCGCCTTCACCGGCGTGTTCTACCCCTTCTTCGGCACCTTCCTGGGCTGGCTGGGTGTAGCGCTGACCGGTTCTGACACCGCCTCCAACGTGCTCTTCGGCGGCCTGCAACGGACCACCGCCGAACAACTCGGCATCTCGCCGGTCCTGATGGCAGCTGCCAACACCTCCGGCGGCGTGATGGGCAAGATGGTCGACGCACAATCCATCGTCGTCGCCTCCACCGCCACCCACTGGTACGGCCATGAAGGCGAGATCCTGCGCTACGTCTTCTTCCACTCCATTGCACTGGCAGGCCTGATGGGCATCTTCATCACCCTGCAAGCCTACGTCTGGCCCTTCACGGCCATGATTCCCCACTGATCCGGAGACGCAACATGTATCAGAAAATCTTCGTCGCCATCGACGACAGCCCGACCTCGCAAAAGGCGCTGGACGAAGCCATCCAGTTGGCCAAGACCAGCAACGCCGCGCTGTGCATTGCCCACGCGGCCGATGAAAGCCTGCTCGCCCAGCACGGCATGGGATTAGGCAGCTATATCGACGTCGACCGCACCAAGCAAGCCATTCGCGACAGCTCGCAAGCCCTGCTCGACAACGCCGGCAAACAAGCTGCCGCCGCCGGCGTCAACAGCGAAACCCGCCTGCTGGAAGCAACCGACCTGCGCGTAGCCGAACAAATCGCGCATGGCGCCGAAGCCTTCGGTGCCGACCTGATCGTTGTCGGCACCCACGGCCGGCGCGGCTTTGCCCGCCTGCTGGTCGGCTCGGTGGCTGAAAACCTGGTACGGATTGCCCACACCTCGCTACTGATGGTGCGGCTGTAATCCTGTAGCCAGATGCTAAAAATCAAAAAGGCGCCGCAAGGCGCCTTTTTGTTGTGCTGCGAACGGTCATCGTCCTGAAGCAGCTCCGCGAAAGACAGAACTACAAAACCACCTGCGTTCCCAGTTCGACCACCCGGTTGCTCGGTATCTTGAAGAAGGCGGTTGCCGAGCCGGCGTTGCGGAACATGGCGATGAAGATCTTTTCGCGCCAGAAGGCCATTTCGGAGCCCAGGCGCGGGATCAGCGTTTCGCGGCCGATGAAATACGAGGTTTCGAGCGAATTGAACTCCAGCCCGGAATCGGCACAGAGCAGCAGCGCCTCGGGAATATCCGGCTCATCCTTGAAGCCGTACTGGATCACCACGCTCCAGAAATTCTCCTTCAACTGGCGCACTTCGATCCGGTCGATATCCGGCACGTAAGGCACATCGAAGAACTGCACCGAAACGAGCACCACGCGCTCATGCAGCACCTTGTTGTGCATCAGGTTGTGGAGCAAGGCATGCGGCACGCCCTTGGGGTCGGCATTGAGAAAGACCGATGTGCCAGCGACACGCGTTGGCATTGACGATGCCAGCGACTCGATGAACATCGACAGCTCCAGCCGCTCGCCCTTGAGGCGGTCGGCCAGCAACTGACGGCCGCGCTTCCAGGTGGTCATCAGGATGAACACGCCCATCCCGGCAACCAGCGGGAACCAGCCGCCATCGGGAATCTTGAGGATATTGGCCGCCAGGAACACCAGCTCAACCGCCAGAAAGCACGAGAACAGCAGCACGGCGCGCGTCCAGCCCCACTTCCACGAGCGGGCGACGACCACCGTGGCGAGCAGCGAGGTGATCACCATGTCGCCGGTCACCGCAATGCCGTAGGCTGCGGCCAGATTGTTCGACGACTTGAAGCCGAGCACGAGGATCATCACCGCCGCCATCAAGCCCCAGTTCACCGCCGGCAGGTAGATCTGGCCGGCTTCCTTGTCGGACGTATGCTGAACCTCCATGCGCGGCACGAAGCCCAGCTGCATGGCCTGGCGCGTCACCGAGAAGGCGCCGGAAATCACCGCCTGCGAAGCAATCACCGTGGCCACCGTGGCCAGGCCGACCAAAGGCACCAGCGCCCAATCCGGCGCGAGGTGGAAGAACGGGTTGGCGGCGGCTTCCGGCTCGGCCAGGATCAGCGCGCCCTGACCAAAATAATTGATCACCAGCGCCGGCAGCACAAAGGCAAACCAGGCACGCTGGATAGGCTTGCGGCCAAAATGCCCCATGTCGGCATACAAAGCCTCGGCGCCGGTCACCGCCAGCACCACATTACCCATCGCCACCAGCGCCATCGCCTTGTTGGCGAACAGGAACTCCAGCCCGTAAGCCGGATTCATTGCCGAGAGAATGGCCGGATGATCAACGATGCTGTTGAGGCCGAGCAAAGCCAGCGTTGAGAACCACAGCACCATGATCGGCCCGAAAAACGCGCCGACCACCGCCGTACCGCTGCGCTGGACAAAAAACAGGCCGAATAGCACCAGCATGGTGATCGGAATCACAAAAGACTTGAGCGCCGGGGTAATCACCTCCAGCCCCTCGACCGCCGAAAGCACCGACATGGCCGGCGTGACCATGCCGTCGCCGTAGAACATTGCCGCCCCGAGAATGCCAACGATCATGATCGCCTTCATCTGCCACGGTTTGCCCTGCGCATCGTGCAAGGCCAGCGCGATCATCGCCATCACCCCGCCTTCACCCCGGTTGTCGGCCCGCATGATGAAGATGACGTACTTGATCGAAACAATGATGATCAGCGCCCAGAAGAAGAGCGACAGACTGCCGAAGATGTTGGCCTCGGTGACCGGAATCGGATGATTGCCGGCAAAAACCTCTTTTACGGCATACAACGGGCTGGTGCCGATGTCGCCATAAACCACACCCAGGGCGGCCAGCGCCAGTACGGCAAGGCGCTTGCCGGTCGCATCGACGGCGGAATCGTGACTGCTGCTCATAAAACCCCTTGAAACACCGGCGACTCAAGTCGCTCTGAACATGGTGCAAACTGCGGCCCGCCGAAGATCGACAGTGCCGCCAAAACGTTAACCACCCAGCGCCGACTTCAGCGACTGAACTTCTTCCTGCGACTCTTCGATAATCTCGGCCAGCATGGCCGGATCGAAGATTTCATCCAGCATCGAGGTGTCGACCGCGCCACTCAGCGAAGTATCGCGCCAGCACGCCGAGCGATTGGCGATCTTGTTGGCGACATACAGCACCTCGGACAAAGTCTTGATCTCGGTGATCGGCCGATCCGTTTCGTGTTCCTGCACCGCCGTCACCACCGATTCCGGCAGACCCAGCGCCGAAAGCAGCGCGTGGCCGATGTTGTCGTGCCAATCGACCAGCAGCGCGTGCAGCTCGGGGCGATCGTTGGCGATCTCGGGGAAATTGGCCGCCCGCGACATCAAATAGAAGACGCCGAGGTCATGCACCAGGCCGGCGAACATTGCCTCGTCACCATTGATCTTGGCCAGCTTGCGCGCCAGCACGCGGCACAGCGCCGCAACATGCGAAGAATGCTCCCAGAGCTTCTTCGAAATATCCTCAAAGGGATGCATCTGCTTGGACTTGAGTAACTGCTCCATGGCCACCGCAAACGACACCGTACGCACCGCCTCCATCCCCACCCGGACAATTGCGCTCTTCACATCGGCGATCTCGCGCCCGGAAGGATTGAGCGCCACCGAATTGGACATGCGAATGATCTTGGCGCTCATCAGCGGCTCGGCCCCGACCAGCTTGGCCAGTTGCTCGACACTCAGATTCTGATCCTTCAGCGCGGTGCGCACCTGGAAGGTGATATCGAGAAAAGTCGGGAAGGTAATTTCATCCCCCGACAAATCGCGGGCGATGTCTTCGAGAATCTTGAAAGTAGTAGCGTTGGACATGTCTTTATCCTTGACGGCAATCGGTGCGATGCAAGCTGCATCGGCAGCTTGACCCTGAGCCACCCGCAAAGAACGCGGGCGCAGGATCAGGGCGCATTTTAGCCCGAAAATTTCTCCGGGCAGGCCACAGAATCGGCGGCGGAACACCCCGCCGCCCAAGCCACACACAACGCGCGGCACAACGATATGCCGCAGTATTTCATTCCAACAGAGCCGGCTTGCGGTTTTTAGCCGATTGCTGCGGTCGACCGCGACTTTTGGGCCAATTTGATCAACTCGGCCTCGAAGCGGCGCAGGACGGTTCTGTATTCAAACCAATTAGAAGACCGGGCTAACGATCAATACGCTTTGCCTTGAACCCGCTTTTAGCCATACCAATGATAAAGAGCGTGTTCGTAACCAGATAACGCTTCCACAAGCGCCGTGGCTCGGAACATAGGCGATGGAACCACTCCAGTCCGTAACGCTGCATCCATAGTGGAGCACGCTTGATCGTTCCTGCGTGGTAATCAAATGCCGCACCCACACCAACCATAACAGCCTGAACAGCCCCTTTATGAGCAGCCATCCATTTTTCCTGCTTAGGGCACCCTAAACCAACAAATAACACAGCCGTATTTGCCGAGTTAATTTGATTGACGAAATCTGCATCCTCTTCGGGGGTCAGATCACGAAATGGCGGTGAGATCATTCCACCAATTTTCAAATTTGGATAAGTAGCCAACATTGCTTGTCGCAGTCGGTTCAGTGTTTCTTCTTGACCGCCATAGAAGAACACAACCTGTCCCAAACGTTCGGCTTCAGCCAAGTACCGCCACATCAAATCAGGGCCATTAATTCGCTCTTGAGAAGTAAACCCAGCACGTCGAATTGCCCATGCAATAGGCGCACCGTCCGGAGTAACTATGTCAGCATCCTCGAGAACGCCAGCCAAATCTGAATCCTGCCCTGCGGTCACAGTCATGTGCACATTACAAATGCACACAACAGAACTTCTTCTTTGGTATCCCCACTCAATCAAACGTGCGATCACTTCATCCCAAGCCATCAATCCAAGAGGGACATCTAATATTCGCACTCCACCTTTTAAATTAGGCACCCATATCTCCAATTGCCGAATTATATATATCAATAAGCTTTGAATAATTTTTTTCTGCTGTTAAATCGCGTAAATAGACTTGGCGCGCCTCTAGCCCCATACGTGCCATTTCTTCAGGATGCTCACTGGCCCAACGCATTTTTTCAGCAAGATCACTTGGGTTATTTGGCTCAAATAACAACCCAGTCACCCCATCAATTACCAATTCCTCCAATGCACCAATACGACTCGCTATCACAGGCAATCCGCACGCATAGGCCTCCACAATAGTCCTAGGAAAGTTTTCATACCAAATACTAGGAACAATTAAGGCCATTGCTGCATTCATTTCCGCATGAACACGGCCACTATCCAGCAACCCCAACAAAGTCACACCCGAGACACCATCAAGTTCACTGCGCAACGGACCATCACCAGCTATGCGTATTAAAGGCAATCTAAAACTGGTTAAGGCTTTTGCTAAAACAGAAATCCCCTTTTCAAGTGACAAGCGCCCAACAAATAAAAATCCGGACCTAGAACAATTACTCAATGTAGGTTCATCAATAAAATTGGGCTTAACTGTTATTTTATTTCCAGGCAACCCACCCTCAATAAATTTATTTCTACAAAAATCATTAAGAGCAATATATTTTGTTACTTTATTCTGAAACGTTCCAATCTTACGATGTAACGCAAGCATGCCCGTTAAAACGACAGAAGCGGCAGTTGAATTTCTGTAACACTTTCTGAGCACCCCGCGCCAAGGCAAAGTACCTACACAATCCTCACATACCGCACTATCTCTTAAGTAAAGAGCACTTAAACATGACAGACGAAAATTATGAAGTGTTTGTACCACGGGAATTTTTAAAGAATCAATAGCCCAATACAAAGACGGCGAAATAAGAGGAAAGGTGTTATGCACATGAACAACATCAGGCCGAACTGAAATGATTAATTTTGAAATGTCATCTACAGTTTTTACGGACCACAAGGTTTGTCTCGCGACACTAAATTTATCAGCATTCAGGATCTCATTATTACTTCGAAAATAAGTGACAACCTCATGACCATGCGACTGTAGAAGCTTTATTTCAGAGTCCACAACCGAGTCTTCGCCACCATGACTTTGATAAGAATTATGAACAATCAAAATACGAATTTTATAACTCATCCCAGAACCACTGCTTTAAAATAACAAGCTATTTTTTGAGCAACAATATCTGAGCTAAAATTATTTAAAAACCGGCCTCTGGAAGACACTTTGATTTCACTCATGAAATCATTGTTATCAAGTGATTCAATAATCAGCTTTGCTGCCACACCTGGATCATCAAGTGGTATAAATCGACCTTGAACTTCATCAATGAAGACCTCAGGTATTCCACCTGTAGCAGGGGCAAAAACAGGTAATCCTTTCGCAAGAGCCTCAATGAGTGTCAAAGGCAAATTCTCGATATGTGCCACATGTAAATAGGCTTGATGACCATCTAATAGATCAATTGCATTTTTCCTAAATCCAAGAAAAACAATTTGGTTCTCAACACCAAGACTTACTGCGTATTCTTCGAGCATTTTTCTATCGGGCCCATCACCTACAACAGTCAACTTTAAAATTCGATCTAATTTTTTGGCAGCAGAAATAATCTCCAATGCAAATTTTTGGTTTTTCCTATATTCCAATGTCCCAATAGTTATTAAATCAGCTGAAGTGCAACTTGCTTCACAAACACCTGGATCAAAAATAAAATTTGGAATAACTTTTGATTGCACATTAGTTAATTCTGGAATTCTACCTTCCAAGATACGTTTCATAAAATCAGAAACATAAATTAATGCATCAACTTTTGGAAGGATATCGTTCTCAAATTTCTTAATGGACAGATACAAAGACTCGCCTTTGACAATCTCGCCTCGATCTGACCACTCATCTGCTTGTGAAATATTAAAATGCACCACCATTATTATTTTTTGTGCAGCAGAAACCCTTGCACTCAGTGCAGCCTTAACTGACAAAGGGCATTGCGCATATATAATGCACGGAAGCCCATCGGCCAATTTTTTCTTCAAGTTAACAAAAAGAAAAACTGCGTGCCAATATCTATACCACCAAACACTAAGTGGCTTGCTAAATAGCAATATTAGCCTACGCAACCCGAAAACCGGATAAACAATCCACAAAAATGCCCCGAATGGCGTAATCAAATCAATCTGCATTCCCGCTTTTGAAAACCATTCATAAATCGCTCGAAAATGAGTTTGAACGCCTGTCTCTCCTTCTGGCCTCATAATGGTCGCAATAATTACGGGGGGATTTATGTCTTTTTTCATATAAGCTCAACCATAAAATCAATAGCAAAATAAGTAATTATTAAGCATGAAATTTATTTCGCAGAAATTCCTCAAAAACCCACAATTCCGAATTTATCTGTGGTGTCGAAACATTAAAATATTTAAAAACCTTATAAATATCTGCCACATCGCCAGACTCATCTGGCGGATTAACTAAAAATGGAGCGAAAGCAACAACAGAAACATCAGAAGCACACATTCGTCGAGCATTTAGCAATGCAGTACTGCGGTACCCTAATACAACCTTTGGCGCACTTTCGACGAGTAATTCTTCAAGAGTACTTTTTGAATCACAGACTTCAAAACCCGCACGACTTGCAAAAACACTGAACCTCTTTGGTTCAAAATGATGTGTTTTATATAGTATTTTGCAGCGATAGGTATCGAATAAAACCCGATAAAGCCTATCAAAATAAGATTGACAATCACCCACATCTACGAAATGACCCTGACCTAAAACCCATACCTCATCAAGTTTTCGATGAGATAAAGGAACTGGCTCACCAATTTCTGAACTTATATCCACTATTGGCTTGCCGTGTTCAGCCAATAGCTCTGGATATTGTGAAATTAATGCAGAAACATTCGGCATATTCAAACCGTACGAATGACCGACGATTTTGCATCCAATCCCTCCCCCAAATAGTGGTGGAATCAGTCTCAAAATTGAAAATTTTAAGTTCCAAAAAAACGGGGTTTTTATATTAAGGTACGAACTTAAGCCTTCCGCATATATTGTTACTAATACATTTTTATTCAGAGAGTATTTTGAGTATATCCAATTAAATATTGGATATGCCAACCCTGGAAAACACAGTTCGATTGTTACATCATGCCGAATAGTCTCGAACTGTTTTTTGAAAAACTTGTATGAGTCAATATTCAGCCGTGACAACCTACCTGTCTTGCCTTTTAAACAGCAAATCTCTTTAAATAGAGATTTAACCAACCGATCTGTATCCCTCTCAGCTCCAAAGTAATAAACATGCATCTCACTTCCATTGCTCTTCTTTGCATATTCATTTACATAAAAAAGCTGAGGGCGCGTAAAAGCAAAAAAAACCTTAAGCATTATTTCGCCCGATTCTCCAAAAATACAAATCTACAAGACTACCAAGCATGACAACAATTTCATACACACATCTCAGCACTACGATACTTACTGCGCTCACAAAAATATGATCGAAAAACATAAGTGGCAATACTGAAACAATAGAAGCCGTCAAAACAGACCTAAGAAGCCATTTTGATCGAGCAACTGATATTGCCCAAAATCTCAACGTGGTTGCAATTGCCAAAGCAATTCCAAAAACAGCAAATGAAACGATCAATCGCTTATCTGAAACATACTCTGGCGAAATAAGAATTTTATCAAATCCAAATATTTCGAAATATACACTTGCGCACACAATTAAAAACGGAATCAAAATTACAAAAAAAACACCTAGTAAAATAGTGCTTCCCCCTTTTCCGTTAGCTTCATTTGCAGCAACCAAACGTCGCAAAACAATAGGTTCTATCGCCTGCACTATAAAGAAAATTGGGAAAAGCAATATATCCAAAGCTCTTAGTGACGAATACTGAAAGTCACTCAAATAAAACGGCGAAACAAACAACAATAATTGGCTAAGAAATATATTTACTCCTGAAACAAAGAGCAATTTTCTTCCTGCCTCACCAATTGCAAATACTGATTTTGCAGTGCAATCACACCACGCTTTAAAACCATTAATATTTTTTTTATAAACGCCAAAAATATAAATTCCAGGAAACACTATTGACACAATTACCGTCACTGAAAGTGACTGAATGTCTAGTTTGAAATTACTGGCTAGAGCGATCCCTGCAAACACGCCTAATAGACGCAACATATCCGCTAACGAAGCCTTTGCCACATTTCCACCAAGCAAAAATCCGCGCCGCAACAGGTTGTAACCAACGAACAAAAAACACGCAACCACGGAAACAACTAGGGACATGCCGAACTCTGATTTTTTGATTACATATCCAGACCAGACAACTGAAGCCAAAAGACCTGTAATTAAAAATATCCATAGAGCAGAACACTGATCAGAATTCCCGACCCGCCATAATTGAGTTTTCCAAGAAAGTAAGATTGATGAAAATGAATTGATAATTAAAAAATAAATTGCAATCAAAGAAAAATCTGCTGACGCAGAAAATCTTGAGTAGAAAAAAAGCAGAAAAAAACTGCCGATGCTATATGCGGACTGCGACAACAGCGAATACAGAAACTCTCGCCCCTGTGCACGATTATTACTACTCATCTCTCAAATTTTGCCGATAAAACTTGGCACCTATAATCACAATCCAAAAACACAATGCTCCATGTGGCGACTCAAGTGCGACTTCAAAAAATGCATAATTCACAGCCAAAACAAGGCTTGCTATATAAAACCCGTAATCTCTACTTTGAAGTTTTTTCCGAAAATCAGTCACTTGATACAAGTGAACGACAAGCAAAACAATCCCAATCAAACCATACCTGTAAAAAAACCCCAAAAACGAGTTATGTGGTTCAAGTAACTCCAAATCAACAAAATCTGAATATGGAAATATTCTTTCAAAAAATGATAGATAGTGGCCATTGCCTAACAAAAGCACGCTTTCATCGCTAAAAGCATGATTAATAATTCCGGTCCAGAACATTGTTCTTGTTTCTGCAGTACCAGAGCTATCGCCACGCTCTCTCGTGGCAACATCACCGCCCACGTCATATTCGATACCTAATAAGCCAGCAGCACCTGAAATAAACTGATTGACGACTGGATGGTCTTTAAATACCAAAATACACACCACAAAAAACAAACCTCCGCCATAAAGAACAAACGATGATTTTTTCCTTACTGCGGCATCAGTCGATTTAAAACTAAGAAACGCACTTGATACAAACATTGCTCCAAACAAACCAACAATTGGTGTTCTATACGAGCTTTCCCCTGTAAAAATCCCCAACCCAACACCAAGAAACAAAACAAGAATCACAGACAATTTAATTACATCTATTTTTTCACGATAATATTCTGCAACAAACAAAAAGCTAAGCACTAATGCACTTAATGTTGGCCGTATATCCTCCCCACTAATAACCACGGCAGAAACACTTACCATCACCGCTATTATCATGGCATTATCGAAAATTATTCGATACAACCGCTCTCCGTAAACAAACACAATTATAGGTATAACCATATATACGGACATTGCAAATCTTCTAATATTATTTTCAGAGAACTCGCCTGAAAAAAGTTCGTATATCAACCACGATATAGAAAACCCCATCATTAATACAAACTGGATATATTTACCACGAAACTTATACAAATATGAAACCACAACAAAAAAGTTTGCCAACACCAAAATATCAAATAAATATATCGGCCCCAAAGAAATCTTAGAGGCCGCTCTATTGAATATAAATATAAGCAAAACTAAACTAACACTCGGCAATGCCAACATTATTTAATGTCTTTTAAATTCAAACAAGTTAAAACAACGGACTTTAGTACGCAGGCCCTTCCCGCATAATTTCTTTTGCAGGATTTCCTGCAACAACAGATCCTTCCGAAACATTTTTTGTGACAACCGCCCCTGCTCCAATAACTGCACGGTGCCCAATCACTACACCACCAACAATTACTGCATTTGGGTACACAATCACATCATCGCCCAACGTTGGAACACCTTTACTTGTCCCAAAAATTTTCTCGCCTATTGTTACACCATGGTACAGAGTTACATTTTTACCAATAATTGCATGGCTGTTAACCACCACGGAAAATGGGTGCCCCATCCTTATATCGTCATTTTTTGATGGCAACTCAACGTGAAATACACATTTTGCAAAAATTCTAAGAAATGGGATTTTTGTCCTACAACACCAAAGAACAAATCTATTTATCAAACCAAGCTTAATATTTCTTACTTTTTGCAAAGCCAAATAATCTTCTTTGGAAATTATTTTCATATAAACGGGCCACCTCAAACAACAAAAAGCATTAAATGCACTGCCGCCAAACAACAATTAAACATTAACAATATTTAATTATTAGTGCTCTGCACTAACCGCCACCTCAAACCCATGCTTCTTCAACAGCGCATGGCGCTTGGCAGACTCCAGATCGTTGGCAACCATTTCTTCGCACATTTCCTGCACCGTAATTTCCGGCACCCAGCCGAGTTTCTGCTTGGCCTTGCTTGGGTCGCCGAGCAGGGTTTCCACTTCTGCCGGGCGGAAGTAGCGCGGGTCGATCTTCACAATCACGTCGCCCACCTTGAGTGCGGGTGCGTTATCGCCCTTGATGGCGGCCACGATGGCCACTTCATCGACACCCGTGCCTTCAAAGCGCAGCGTGATGCCGAGGTGTTCGGCTGACCAGCTGATGAACTGGCGCACGGTGTATTGCACGCCGGTGGCGATCACGAAGTCTTCCGGGGTGTCTTGCTGCAGCATCATCCACTGCATGCGCACGTAGTCCTTGGCGTGGCCCCAGTCGCGCAGCGAATCGATGTTGCCCATGTACAGGCAGCTTTCCAGCCCCTGGGCAATGTTGGCCAGGCCGCGGGTGATCTTGCGGGTCACAAAGGTTTCGCCACGGCGCGGTGATTCGTGGTTGAACAGAATGCCGTTACAGGCATACATGCCATAGGCTTCGCGGTAGTTAACGGTGATCCAGTAGGCGTACATCTTGGCAACAGCGTAGGGGCTGCGCGGGTAGAACGGCGTGGTTTCCTTCTGCGGGGTTTCCTGCACCAGGCCGTAAAGCTCGGAGGTGGATGCCTGGTAGAACCGGGTTTTCTTCTCCAGCCCCAGGAAGCGGATGGCTTCAAGCAGGCGCAGCGTGCCGATGGCGTCTACGTCGGCAGTGTATTCCGGTGCTTCAAAGCTGACAGCCACGTGCGATTGGGCGCCCAGGTTGTAAACCTCGTCCGGCTGCACCTCCTGCAGGATGCGCGTCAGGTTGGAGGTGTCGGAAAGATCGCCGTAGTGCAGCTTGAAGCGGCTGTTTTCGATGTGTGGATCTTCGTAGATGTGGTCAACGCGCTGGGTGTTGAACAGCGAGGCGCGGCGCTTGATGCCGTGCACCACATAGCCCTTTTCGAGCAGGAATTCAGCAAGGTAGGAACCGTCCTGGCCGGTAACACCAGTAATGAGGGCGACTTTGGGTTGTTGTGTGGTCATGGTTGTTTGATTGGTCATGGTTTCTTTCGAATTGCTGGATTATTTGAGCTTCTTGGTTGCACCGTAGACGATTAAGGTTTGCATCTGGTGAATAGCCGTCGTGTTTAATGCTTTGAGGCGCTCTGCTTGCGCCATGCCTTGGCGTATGTACTCAGCGTTTAGACTCTCAAGGTTGGCGAGTACCAGTAGTTGCTCAACTGCTGAGTGATCCCGCATGTTCCCTTCTTTGTTGGGGTTCATTTCCCGCCACTGGCGGGCTGTAACGCCAAACAAAGCAACATTGAGCACATCAGCTTCTGTGGCGTACAGGAGGTTTGCTTGTTGAGGCGTTACGCTGTTGGGCACAAGTACCTTGGCGATCGCGTCGGTATGAATCCGGTAATTGATCTTTGCGAGACTGCGAGTCAGGTTCCATTCTTGAGCCCGTAAGGTGATTTCCTCATCCTTGAGTCTCTGGAATTCTTTGATCAGGAAGAGTTTGAATTTCGGGCTGATCCAGCTCGCAAACTCGAAGGCAATGTCCTTGTGGGCGTAGGTTCCGCCATATCGGCCGGTCTTGGCAATCAGGCCAATCGCGCCGGTTTTTGCAACCCATTGTTTGATCGAAATAGCAAAGCGGTTGAAACCAGCCTCACTTTTAATTCCCTCGAATTCGAGGGAATTAAAACCCGGGTTGTACATTTCTTCCCAAATGGACAGAAATTCCAGCGTATTTTTATTGCGCAACCAATTTTCAATCACGGCAGAGCCACCATCCAACCCTTTGACCATGTCAGTCAGAGAGATGAAGTCGAGTTCCCGATGTTCGACGACTGTCACAGGAACATCCTGCACAACGATCACCTGGTTCTTGGTCATCTTTGCTGCCCATGGAACGAAAAGGCGTCGAATTCGACCCCTCTCTCGGCGAGGTAATCCGCATAGGCTTGCTGCAAGCCTTGCTTGAGATCGATGCGGGCTTTCCAGCCCAGTGTTTCGAGACGGCTGCTGTCCATCAGTTTGCGGAAGGTGCCGTCCGGCTTGCTGGTGTCGAATTCGATATTGCCGGTATAGCCCACCACTTCGGCGACCAGTTGGGCGGCTTCCCTGATCGTCAGGTCGCTGCCGTAGCCCACGTTGATGTGGCTGAGCATGGGCTGGGTGTTGGCGTCGTAACCGGCTTTGTCCAGGTTCATCACGAAGATGCTGGCGGCGGCCATGTCGTCCACGTGCAGAAACTCGCGGTACGGCGTGCCGGTGCCCCAGAGCGTTACGCTGGTTTTGGGGCTGATGCTGCGGTCGACCGCGTCAAAGCCGATCATTTGGCAAATATCAGCCGGGATTTCGCCCTTGCGCTGCTGGTCGGCCTCAATGCCGGCAAGGTCGCCGGCCCGCGCCAGTTTGGCCAGGTGAAACTTGCGGATCATCGCCGGCAGCACGTGGCTGTTGGCCAGGTGGTAGTTGTCGCCGGGGCCGTAGAGGTTGGTCGGCATCACGCTGCGGTAGTCGCGGCCGTATTGGCGGTTGTAGCTTTCGCACAGCTTGATGCCGGCAATCTTGGCAATGGCGTAAGGCTCGTTGGTGGCTTCAAGCACGCCGGTCAGCAGCGCGTCTTCACGCATCGGCTGGGCAACGGCCTTGGGGTAGATGCAGCTGGAGCCAAGAAAGAGCAGCTTTTGCACGCCGTGGGCGTGGGCCGACTGAATGATGTTGGCCTGGATCATCAGGTTTTCGTAGATGAACTGGGCCGGGTAGGTATTGTTGGCGTAGATGCCGCCCACCTTGGCCGCCGCAAGGTACACCTGCGTCGGCTTTTCTGCGGCAAAAAAGGCGTCGACCGCAGCCTGGCTGGTCAGGTCGAGCTCGGCGTGGGTGCGGGTGACAATGCTCTGCTGCCCGGCTGCCTTGAGTTGGCGAACAATGGCCGAGCCGACCATGCCGCGATGACCGGCTACGTAGATTTTGGTTTGTGCGTTGGATGACGACATGAATTCAGCAAGTTTTTGAGTTGTGTGCTCGATGTGAGCGTCGACCTTCCCCTTAAAAACAGCTGATTAGCGCGGTCGACCGCGCGATTTTCCCATTTCCCGCCACAATGATAAAGAAATATCGTGCAGCGCAGCATTGGGGCATAAACCCCTATCACCATGGTGATATTTCATATGCTTTTCAGGGGAACAACGGGTAATCGAGCGGTTGAAACTTGCCGGGCAACGAGGGCTGATTTCGGGGTGAGTGGTCGCGTTATTGTAAAAATAGGTATTCAACGAGATATCTTGGCAGAAAAACATCGCACCGGGAGATCGCCCGTCGTATCACGCCACGCCTGGTCACCAAACAAGCCGACTCGAATTGCTTTATTTTTCAGGAAAACACTGGTTTTTTCCTGAAAAATAACTATCCTTCGATGAATGCAAGCCATTGAACAAAAGATACTTTCAAGGATATATGGGCGCGGTAGGGGTTGGGCATTTACAAAAACAGATTTTATTGCTGGTTTTGGTGAAACCAATATCCATCAGGCGCTATCCACGCTGGCCCGCTCGGGGCGGATTCGTCGCGTCTGCCATGGGGTTTATGATTACCCGCGCTACAGCGATCTACTCGGCCAGAACTTGAGCCCGGATATCGATCAAGTTGCGGAGGCGCTGTCGCGCAAGTTCAATTGGCGAATTCAGCCCTCAGGCGAGGCGGCTCTTAACATGCTCGGCCTGTCGACACAGGTGCCAGGCCGCTGGGTCTATCTTTCCGACGGGCCAAGCCGAGAGTATCCGGTTGGCAAAGATAGCCTACAGGTACTGGCTTTTCGCAAGGCGCCGCTCAAGGATGTCGGTTTCAAATTTCGCGAGAGCGGCCTTCTGGTTCAGGCACTGAAGGCGCTCGGCAAGGAACGGGTAGATGCAGCAGTTATCGATACACTGCGCCGCTGGCTGCCAACCAGGCTACACCATGCCGTGCTCAACGATACGCGAACTGTTAGCGGCTGGATCTTGCAGATTATCAAGCAGGTTTGCGAGGAGGTCGGCGAATGAAGAAAGTTGCTCAACTTTCGGCCAAGCAACGCCGCGAGCTCTTTTCTGAAGCAGCGGCCCGGCTTCGCATGACACCAGCAGTGGTTGAAAAGGATTTCTGGGTAACCTGGGTCCTCGACCGCCTGTTTTCCACACCGAACTTGGCTCGCTTGCTGATGTTCAAGGGCGGCACCAGCCTGTCCAAGGTCTATGGCTTGATCGAGCGGTTTTCAGAAGATATCGACCTGATTCTTGACTGGCGGGTGCTCGGCAACGACGATCCGCTGGCCGAACGTTCGAAAAGCCGCCAAACGGCATTCAACGAAGCAATCAATGAGCAGGCCAAGGCTTACATTGCCGGCCCCTTGCTGACTGAACTATCGACGGCATTGGCTGGTATCGCCGAATGCCGGATCGGCGACGATGATCCGCATGTGATCGAGGTTCGCTATCCGGCGGCTTTTGCCGATACCTACTTGCGCCCCGAAGTAAGGCTGGAAATTGGCCCACTGGCCGCTTGGCTGCCACATGAAAATCGTACGATTACGGCTTATGCAGCAGAAGCGTTTCCCAGTTTGTTTGACCGGCGCGAAGTGGCGGTGCGGGTGATCAGTGCAGAGCGAACTTTCTGGGAGAAGGCAACCATACTGCATCAGGAAGCGCATCGCCCTGATGGTACGCCGCAGCCATCCCGCTATTCACGCCATTACTACGACCTGGCCCGGATGGCAGATTCACCGGTACAGGTGACAGCCCTCGCCAATCGAGCCTTATTGGCCAACGTTGTCGAGTTCAAGCAACGGTTCTATCCACGCGCCTGGGCGCGCTACGATCTCGCCACACTAGGCAGCTTGCGCTTGTTGCCCGGTGATGCTGTATTGGCAACGGTATCAGCTGATTACCGCGCAATGGCCAACATGATCTTCGGCCAAATTCCACTTTTTGCAGACATTGTGGAGCAACTGGATACCCTTGAAAAAGCCATCAATGGCAAGGTTCCATAGCAAAAAGCCCGGTAACCACTACGGTTACCGGGCTTTATTTACTTTTTAAAACCAGGTGTATTTCAAAACGGGATGTCGTCGCCGAGATCGTCGAACGAAGGTTTCGGCTTGTTGGCACGGGCCGGTGCCGGCGAGTAATCCGGTTCGTTGTCGTAACCGCCGCCACCGCCGCCGCCCGAAGAGGCCGGGGCGCCCATGCCTTGACGCGAGCCGAGCATGGTCATTTCAGCACCGCGAATTTCGGTGGTGTAACGCTCCTGGCCGTCCTTGTCGGTCCATTTGCGGGTGCGCAGGCTGCCTTCGACATAAACCTGCGAACCTTTCTTGAGGTATTGGCCGGCGATTTCAGCCAGCTTGCCGAAGAAGGAAATGCGGTGCCATTCGGTCAGTTCCTTCTTTTCGCCGCTCGCCTTGTCGCGCCAGGATTCGGTCGTGGCCAGGGTGAAGTTGCACATGGCTTCGCCGCTGGCGGTGTAGCGAACTTCCGGGTCCTTGCCCAGGTTACCGACGAGAATCACCTTGTTTACCGATGCCATTACCCTTTTCTCCTAAACAGTTTGGGTCGCTGCCGGCGCTGTGCGCGGCCGCGGAAAATTCATTGAGTTTGCAACGACCAGCCAGATAACAACCAGGACGGCGGCGGTTGCAAAAACCGCATTATCACCGAAATTTTGAGCCACATAACCGCCGGCTGCGCCGCCGATGAACAGGCCGATGGCCTGCGTCGTGTTGTAAACGCCCAGGGCAGCGCCTTTGGCCGCAGCCGGCGCAGTGCGCGAAACAAGCGACGGCAGCGTGGCTTCCAGCACATTGAAGGCAACAAAAAAGAGCAGCAGCCAGAGCGAGAGCGTCCACAAGCTCTGGCCGAAAAACAGCAGGCCGAGTTGAACGATGGCCAGCAGGCCGATGGCAGCGCGGAAGATCGGGCGCATTTTGTCTTTGCGCTCGGCGGCGATGATCGCCGGAATCATCACGGCAAACGAAACCAGCACGGCGGGCAGATAAACCTTCCAGTGCGAGGCGGCTTCCAGCCCGCCGTGGTCGACCAGCGCATGCGGCAAAACGACGAACATGGCCATTTGCACCATGTGCAGCACGAAGATGCCGAGGTTGAGGCGCAGCAGATCCTTGTCGAAAATCACCCGGCGCAGCGGCAGTTTTTCATGGCCGTTGACCGGCGGCGCGGGCGGCACGGCCTTGAGCAGCAGGATGATGGCGGCCAGCGCCAGCCCACCGGTCATGCAGAACAGGCCGCCCATGCCGATCCAGCCGTAAAGAATCGGCGCGCCGACCAGCGAGAGGGCAAAAACCAGGCCGATCGACGAGCCGATCATGGCCATCACCTTGGTGCGGTGTTCTTCCCGCGTCAGGTCGGCGGCCAGCGCGGTGACGGCAGCAGAAATCGCCCCGGCGCCCTGCAACACGCGCCCGACGATGATCCAGTTCATGTCCGGCGCCCAGGCGGCGACGAAGCTGCCGAAGGCAAAGATCAGCAGGCCGACGACGATGACCTGCTTACGCCCGAAGATGTCGGAGGCAATGCCGTAGGGAATCTGGAAAATGGCCTGGGTCAGGCCGTAGGCGCCCAGCGCAAAACCAACCAGTGCCAGGTTGTCGCCGCCCGGCAGGGTCTTGGCATAAACGGAGAAGACCGGCAGGATCAGGAACAACCCAAGCATGCGCAGGGCGAAGATGGAAGCCAGCGAAGCACCGGCGCGGCGCTCTTCGGGACTCATGCGGTCAGCGGGAATGGACATCAGCGGAACAACCTTTGTTGCATTGCAGCGAAGGCGGCAATATTAGCAGGTTTGAATCGCGCTTCCGGCATAAAGACACGGCGCGCGGCACGGCGTTCTGCCGAAAATATCCTGATCGTATATGCTGCAAGCCTCACACGGAATGGGGGGTGACACCATGGGACAGTCTTCACAGAAAAATCGCAGCGCACTGCTCGCCGCTTTGCTGCTGGTCGTAGCCGGCATGAGTGGCTGTAGCAGCACGCGTTCCTACTTGTTCGACGCGCCGGAAGCACCGGCCTCGACACGCACGCAGATCAAGCCGCCGCCCGAAATGCCGGGCGAGGCGCCACCGAAAGCTACCTTCACCGCACCGCCCCCGGCCCGCGCCAGCGAAGCGCCGGCAGCAATGCCGCAAACCCGCGCCGCGCCAGCCGCCATGCCCGATCCGCAAGAGGCGGTTCGCAGCCAGTTGGCCGCCTGGCGGCAAGCCTGGGCCAGCCGCGATGTGCCGGCTTACCTGGCGTTCTACGCGCCGGGTTTCAAGGCCGGCGAAAGCAGCCCGGCCCGCTGGCAGGCGACGCGCCAGCGCGTGATCGGCAAGGCTGGCGAAATCGAACTGACGCTTGGCCGGGCCGATATTCGCCAACTCGATGCGCAGCGGGTCAGCGCCAGCTTCACGCAGCAATATCGCTCGAACAGCAAGACCGACAGCGGGGTCAAGACCTTGCAGTTCCGCCTGATCGACGGCCAGTGGCTGATCGAGCAGGAAAGTTTCAGCGCCGCGCAGCGTTGATCGTCCGGCGGCACCGCCAAGCTGTATGTTCATACAGTTTGACGGTGCAATCGCCGGCTGTTTTGCGTATAGTTCCCGCTTTCACCCCAGCCGGTTAGAACAGCGATGGAAACCATCCGCATTCGTGGTGCGCGCACCCACAATCTGAAGAACATCAACCTCGACCTGCCGCGCGATCAGCTGATCGTGATCACCGGGCTTTCCGGCTCAGGCAAATCGTCGCTGGCCTTCGATACCTTGTATGCCGAGGGGCAGCGCCGCTACGTCGAATCGCTCTCGGCCTACGCCCGGCAATTTCTGCAGTTGATGGAAAAGCCGGATGTCGATCTGATCGAAGGCTTGTCGCCGGCCATTTCCATCGAGCAGAAGGCCACCTCGCACAACCCGCGTTCAACCGTCGGCACGGTGACCGAAATCCACGATTACCTGCGCCTGCTGTTCGCCCGCGCCGGTACGCCGTATTGCCCGGACCACAACCAGCCGCTCGAAGCGCAGACGGTGTCGCAGATGGTCGATACCGTGCTGGCCCTGCCGGCTGAAACCAAGCTGATGATCCTGGCGCCGGTGGTGGCCAATCGCAAGGGCGAGCAGGTCGATCTGTTTGCCGAACTGCGCGCCCAGGGTTTTGCGCGGGTGCGGGTCGACGGCACGGTTTATGAGATCGACGATGTGCCGAAGCTGGCCAAGTCGCAGAAACACAATGTCGATGTCGTGGTCGACCGCCTCAAGGTGCGCGACGACATGCGCCAGCGTCTGGCCGAGTCGTTCGAAACCGCCTTGCGCCATGCCGAGGGCCGGGCCATGGCGCTGGAAATGGACAGCGGCACGGAACACATGTTCTCCGCCAAGTTTGCCTGCCCGGTCTGCTCGTTTGCCTTGCAGGAGCTGGAGCCGCGTCTTTTCTCGTTCAACAATCCGATGGGCGCCTGCCCGAAGTGCGACGGACTGGGCGTAATCCAGTTTTTCGATCCCAAGCGGGTCGTCACCAATCCGGCGCTGTCGCTGGCCGGCGGCGCCATTCGCGGCTGGGACAAGAAGAACCAGTTTTATTTCCAGATCATCGAGTCGATTGCCGCGCATTACGATTTCTCGGTCGACACGCCTTTCGAGCAACTTCCCGAGGCGGTGCGCCAGTTGATCCTGTACGGTTCCGGCGCGACTGAAATCAATTTCCGCTACCTCAACGACAAGGGCACGCGCTTCGACCGCAGCCACACTTTCGAAGGCATCATCCCCAATCTTGAGCGACGTTATCGCGGCAGCGATTCGCAGGCGGTGCGCGAAGAACTGTCGAAATACATCAGCAACACCGGCTGCCCGCAATGTGGCGGCACGCGCCTGCGGGTTGAGGCACGCCACGTCCGGGTCGGCGCCAAGACGCTGCACGAAATCAGTCGCCTGCCGCTCGGCGAGGCGCGCAATTACTTCAATTGCCTGACGCTGACCGGCGCCAAGGCGCAGGTCGCCGACAAGATTCTCAAGGAAATCACCGCCCGCCTCTCCTTCCTGATCAATGTCGGCCTCGATTACCTGTGCCTCGAACGTTCGGCCGAAACGCTGTCGGGCGGCGAGGCGCAGCGCATTCGGCTGGCTTCGCAGATCGGCTCGGGGCTGACCGGCGTGATGTATGTGCTCGATGAACCGTCGATCGGCCTGCATCAGCGCGACAACGACCGACTGCTCGAAACGCTGAAGAACCTGCGCGACATGGGCAATACCGTGCTCGTCGTCGAGCATGACGAAGACGCGATCCGCGCCGCCGATTACGTGATCGACATCGGCCCCGGCGCCGGGGTGCATGGCGGTTCCATCGTCGCCGAAGGCACACCGGCCGAGGTGGCGGCCAATCCGCTGTCGATGACCGGCGATTACCTGTCCGGACGCCGCTCGATTTCGCTCCCGAAATCGCGTCGACCGCAAAATCCCGATAAGCAGCTGAAAGTGGTCGGTGCCTACGGCAACAACCTGAAAGATGTCACGCTGGAGATTCCCGGCGGCCTGCTGACCTGCATTACCGGCGTTTCCGGCTCGGGCAAGTCGACGCTGATCAACGACACGCTGTACGCCGCGGCGGCCCGCCATCTTTACGGCTCGACCAGCGAACCGGCGCCGCACCAGGAAATTTCCGGGCTGGAGCTGTTCGACAAGGTGATCAACGTCGATCAGGCGCCGATTGGACGCACGCCGCGTTCCAACCCGGCGACCTACACCGGCTTGCTGACGCCGATCCGCGATCTTTTTTCGCAGGTGCCGGAATCGCGCGCCCGCGGCTACGGGCCGGGCCGCTTCAGTTTCAACGTCAAGGGCGGGCGCTGCGAGGCGTGCCAGGGCGACGGCATGATCAAGGTTGAGATGCATTTCCTGCCCGACATCTACGTGCCGTGCGACGTTTGCCACGGCAAGCGCTACAACCGCGAAACGCTGGAAATCAACTACAAGGGCAAGAACATCCACGACATTCTCGGCATGACGGTCGAGCAGGCGCGTGAGTTCTTCGATGCCGTGCCGGTCATCGCCCGCAAGTTGCAGACGCTGGTCGATGTCGGCCTCAGTTACATCACGCTCGGCCAGAGCGCAACGACGCTCTCGGGCGGCGAAGCGCAGCGCGTCAAGCTGGCGCTCGAACTCTCCAAGCGCGACACCGGACGGACGCTGTACATTCTTGACGAGCCGACCACCGGCCTGCATTTCCAGGATATCGAGATGCTGCTCAGCGTGCTGCAGCGGCTGGCGACCAACGGCAATACCATCGTCGTCATCGAGCACAATCTCGACGTGATCAAGACGGCCGACTGGATTGTCGATCTCGGGCCGGAAGGCGGCGACGGCGGCGGGCGGATTCTGGCTGCCGGCACGCCAGAGCAGGTTGCCAAGTGCAAGGCCAGCCATACCGGCCGCTTCCTCAAACCATTACTCGACAAGAAAAAATCATGAGCGACGCCAGTCAATTCAAGGGGAAAAAAGGCTTTGTCCGGCTGTGGAACGCCCTCGGCTATTCGCGCGACGGCCTCGGGGCGGCGTGGAAGAACGAGGCGGCTTTTCGGGAAGAAGTGCTGCTCGCCATCGTGGCCGTGCCGCTGGCCCTTTTTCTGGCCAAAACCGGTGTCGACCGCGCCCTTTTGATCGGCAGCATCATCCTGATCCTGATTGTCGAAATCCTGAACTCGGCCGTCGAGGCGGTGGTGGACAAGGCCTCGCCGGAAAAGCACGAGCTGGCCAAGCGTGCCAAGGATATGGGCAGTGCGGCGGTGTTACTGAGCCTGTTCAACGCCGCGGCGGTCTGGGCCTGCGTGCTCTGGCCGAGCAGTTGAGGCACGGCCGAGGCCAAGCCCGGCGGCCAGGACCAGCGTGATCGCCCAGGCCAGCCAGGCCGACCACAAGGTATGTGAAATGAAATGCCCGCCCTGGGCCTGACGGGTCAGGCCCATCACCGTGCCAAGCAACAAGGCCAGCCAGATGGCACGGCGTGACCAAAGCGGCGATACGGTCTGCAGGGCCAGCGCGGGGGCCAGCCACATGAAGCCGGTGGCCGCATGCGAGGCCGGAAAACAGACGCCGCGCACGATATCGCCCGGCATGTCGGCGAGCAGCCCGAGGTAGGGGGCAAACCCGCCGAACTCGGCCAGATCCCACGGGCAATGCCGGTTGGTGTTGAGTTTGAGCAAGGCCACCGCCGAGGGAATCAGGACCAGCCCGAGCAGGGCCAGCGCGGCCGCGCGTTTCGGCAGCCAGTCGGCCTTGCCGCTCAGGCAGAGCAGACACCCGACAGCGGCAAAGACGGCGCTCGACAGTACGGCGAACTTGAAACCGTAGTAAAAAACCGGCGCGAACAGCCAGTGCTGGCGCAGCGGAAAATCATGCAGGGCGGCGTCGTAGAACGGACGCGCCAGGGTCAGGTCCAGCCCGGTTTGCTCGAATACGGCGAGCAGCACCAGGGCGCTGCCCGCCAGCCATGCTGCATGACCGAGAAACCAGCGCCGCGACATGCCGCAACCCTAGCGGGCGCTGCCGTTGGTGCCGTGCTTTTCCATCAACAGGGCGGCGCCCTGAAAGTAGGCGACGGCTTCGCTGGCCTGCTGCGCATCGGTCGGGATCAATTGCGCTTCCTTGCCGTCGGCACTGATCCGGAAAGTCTCGATCTTGCGCTTGGGCTGCAGCACGGTCATCGTGTCACCCTTGAGATAACCCAGGTTCTGATAGGTCGACAGCAGGGCACGGCCTTCTGCCGGCGGCGTGCTCAGGATGTCGCGCCCGATGAAATGGTCGTCGCCTTGCAGGCCGAGCATGGCCAGCAGCGTCGGGGCCAGATCGATCTGGCTGGCCAGCGTATCGACCTTCTTGGCGGCAACCAGCTTGGGCGCATAGACGATGGCCGGAATATGGTAGCGATGAACGGGTATCTTGCTCTTGCCGGCGCTACTGGCGCAGTGGTCGGCGACAAACAGGAAGAGGGTGTTGTCGAACCAGTCTTTCTTGCGCGCCATTTCCATGAAGCGACCGACCGCGAAGTCGGCGTACTTGACGCCACCGTTGCGCTTGCCCGGCGAGGGAATGTCGATCCGGCCATCCGGGTAGGTGAAGGGAATGTGGTTGGAGGCGGTCATGATGTGGGCGTAGAACGGCTTGCCGGCGGCAGCATCCTTGTCCATGTCGATCAGCACCTGGTCGAACAGATGTTCATCGGCGACGCCCCAGATGTTCTCGAATTGGACCAGGCCATCCTGAAAATTGGTCCGGTCGGTCACCTTGTAGCCCTGCGCGCCGAAGAAACCGTTCATGTTGTCGAACATGCCGTAGCCGCCGTAGAGAAAGTGCGGTGCCCAGCCACGCGCGGCGAGCACGCTGCCCAGCGTGTTGAGGCGGGTGATGTCCGGCCAACGCACGACCGATTTGCCGGGCAACGGCGGCAAGGCGGCCGACAGCGCTTCCAGGCCGCGAACCGTCCGGGTGCCGGCGGCGTAGAGATGTGTGAACAACAGCCCTTCGCCAGCCAGACGGTCGAGGTTCGGGGTCAGGTTTTCGGTGTTGCCGAAAGTCGCCATGTACTCGGCGGACATGCTTTCCATCATCACGACGACGACGTTCGGCTGCTTGCCGCCGGCTTTCAGCGGTTTGTAGGCGGTCTTTTGCCCGGCATCGAGTGTCGCGCTGACCTGGCTGTGGCCGGACAGGCGCTGCAGGTCGGCCATCACTTCGGCATCCGGCCGGGTGGCGTAGAACTGGCGGTAATCCAGCTTGTTCTGGCGTGCCGCCCAGAGGAAGCTGCGCCAGCCGTTATCGGCCAGTTCGTTGGCAAAGTTGTTCGGTGAAAATTCGGGCGGCGCCATCTTGTAGGCCACGACCCAGACCAGCACCAGCAGGCTGAAGCCCCAGGCAAACTGGCTGCCGCGCGGCGCTTCGGCGGCCACGGCGGATTTGAACGGACGACGCAGCGCCCAGAAGATCAGCGCCGAGAGGGCGAGCAGTGCGGCGACGATCTTGCCGACCGGGTAGGACTCGCGGATATTGCCGATGACTTCGGTGGTGAAGACCAGATAGTCGAGCGCGATGAAATTGAAGCGGACGCTGAATTCGTCCCAGAAGATGCCTTCGGATACGCCGACGAAAAGCAGCGTGAAGATGTACAGCCCGAACAGCGGGCGACGCAGGCGGTCGCGCCAGCTTGGCTTGAGCAGCAGTTCGAACAGCAGCCACGGCGAAGCGACGACAGCCGCCGCCGGAATATCGCGCCACGAGCCCAGCGCCAGGCCGCCGAGCAGGACACCCAGCGGCTGGTCGCTGACCAGCATGGACTGGGCCAGTAGTACGCAGCGGGTGACAAGGAATACGGCCATGGCCAGCAGGGTCGTCAGACCCCAAAGTCGCATGGCAGATCCGTTCAGGGCTCGAAACATCATGGTTGGTAGGCGTCGGCAAAAAGATGCCGCCACTCTAGCCAAACGGGCGTGATGTTTTAGTGAGCTGGCGGCCAGCGCCCCGGTGGCCCACTTCGATCGAGGGCGGCCCCGAAATCGATGGTGACTTCGCCCCCGCCTCCCGCTGTGTTTTGTGCCGTTACCTGCCAGCCGGTGGCCCGGCAGACATGATCGACCAGCGCCAGGCCGAGACCGTGCCCGCCCTGCACACCTTTGTAGAAACGTTCGAAAACATGCGCCAGCTCGCCGGGCGCAAAACCGTCGCCGCAATCGACAATCGACAAGCGCATGCCGTCCAGCCGGCAGGCAATGCGCCCGCCTGCCGCCGCCCGGCTATGGCGCAGCGCGTTGTCGAGCACATTGCGCAGGACCAGATCGAGCAGCGATGGATCGGCCAGTACGACACATTCCGCCGGCACATCGAGGGTCAATTCCAGCGTGCTCGGCGTGGCCCGCTGCAAGGCATCCCAAACGCCCTGCACGGCTTCGTGCAGCAGCACCTTTTCCGGCAGGGCCGGCTGCGCTTCGCGGGCCAGCAGCAACAGACTGCCGGCCAGCGCGGTGACGCGGTCGACGCTGCCCATCATGCGTAAAGCGCGCTTGCCGACCCCGGCCGGCAGGTCCGGCTGGCTGGCCAGCATTTCGGCATCGGTACGAATCGCGGTGAGCGGCGTCCGCAGTTCGTGCGACAGGTGTGCGGCGAAATCCCTTTCGCGCTCAAGCTGCGCTTCCTGCTGCGCCCGGTAACCGTCGATGGCATGGGCAATGGCCAGCAACTCGCGCTCCATGCCCGGTTCGACCAGCGACCCCGGGGAGCCGTTGGCCACCCGCCGGGCAAGGTGTTCCAGGCGGACAACCACGCGCCCGGCCAGCACGTAGGTCACCAGCAAAACGAGCAAGGCGAGCAGGACGGCGGCGGTCAGGGTGATCAGGCGCAGGCCGCGCAAGCGGTTTTCGTGATCTTCCACGTCGTAGACCAGAATGAATCTGGCCAGCGGGTCGTCGCGCACCGCCACGTGAAACTCGCGTCCATCAAGGTAGAGCTCATGATTGCCGACCGCCAGTTGCCTGATCGGACCGGGCAAGCCGGCCGGCAGGGCATCGCCCTTGGCAATGCGGAACAACTGCATGTCCGGTGTCTGCGGATAGGCCGCTTCCGGGGCGCTGGCCCAGACTTCCATGCTGTGTGCGATTTGCTGGGTGACCAGGCTTTCGATGAATTCCTCTTCTTTTTCCTCGAACAGGCTGAACATCGCCACCGACTGGGCCAGGATGACCAGCAAGGCCAGTGCCGCCACCGCCGCGGCGACCCGGAAACGCATGCTCGGCACCGATTCAGTGGCAAACAAGCTTGTAGCCTAATCCGTGCATATTGATGATTTCAACGGCACCGCTCGTACCCAGCGCCTTGCGGATCGTGTGCAGGATGCTGCGCAGGTTGTCGCTCGATTCCTGCGCTTGCCCCCAGACGGCGATCTCCAGTTCGCGCCGCGAAAAGACCCGATTCGGCTGTTGCAGCAGCATCGTGACCAGACGGATCGCCTTGGGCGGCAGGCGGAGCGCCACCTGATCGATGCTGACTTCCTGCGCCGCCGGATCGAAACTCAGCCGCCCCTGCTGCAAGCGCTCACTCTCGTTACGTGGCGCACGGCGACGTTGCAGGGCCAGCAAACGGGCCTCGACTTCCTTGAGGGCGAACGGCTTGATCAGATAGTCATCGGCCCCGGCATCGAAGCCATCGAGCTTGTCGTCCAGCGTGTCTCTCGCGGTCAACAGCAAAACCGGCAGCATTTCGCCGGCAGCCCGCAGGCTGCGCACCAGATCGGCACCATCGCCATCCGGCAGGTTGCGGTCGAGCAGGACAACATCGATGGTCGATTCGGCGATGATGCGCCGGGCCTCGGCCAGCGAGGCGGCGAAATCGCACTGGTGACCGCGCGCTTCCAGAAAATCGTACAGGTTCTCGGCGATCGGACGATCGTCTTCGACAATCAGCACTTGCATCAGTCAGGCACCGGATTCCGGGGGCATGGCCTGGGCCAGTACGACCTGGTTCCGGCCCAGGCGCTTGGCTTCATAGAGGGCTGCATCGGCCCGCCGCAAGGCGTCTTCGAGCGACGATTCGCTGGCATCGGCCAGACCGATGCTGGTCGTGACGCAGATTTCACGACCGTCCGGCAGGAGAATATCGAAGGAAGCGCAGCGCCGGCGGAAACGCTCGGATAACACATGCGCCTCGGCCAGCGAACTTTCCGGGAAGACGAAGGCGAACTCCTCCCCGCCGTAGCGGCAGACCAGATCGGACTGCCGGACGCTGTCGCGCATCAGGGCGGCCAGCGCCCGCAGCACGGCGTCACCGGCAGCATGCCCGTAGGTGTCGTTGAGCTTCTTGAAGTTATCCAGATCGGCCATGCCGACCACCACCGAGCGCTGGTAGCGCTGTGCCCGAACCACTTCGGCTTCGGCCAGCGACATGAAATGACGCCGGTTGTAGAGCCCGGTCAGGCCGTCCTGGTTGGCCAGCAGTTCAAGCGACACCCTGGCCGTTTCGTTTTCGAGCAGCGAGGCGTGCAACTCGCCGATAGCCTCTTCGACAGCCTGGATTTCGCTCATGGCCGAGGGAACGAAAACCGGTGGCGGCGAATCGACATTCAGGGTGGACAAGGTGCGGTCGATGACTTGCAGGGGATGAATCAGATGCTGGCGCAGCAGGATCAGGAAGATCAGCAGGAACAGGCCGACCAGCCCGAGCGCCGCCGCCAGTTTGTAGCGCGCCAGACGCATCGTGGCGGCCACTTCGTTCAAGTCGGTGTTGACCAGATTGACGCCCTGGATCGAGACATCATCGACCAGTACGCTGAGCCGGGCGGCGTAACGCCCCCACTCTTCGTAATAGGCGCCGAGGATGGCCGCGTTATCGGTCGATTGCGACAGGGCGTTGCTCAGGAACATTTCTGTCTGGCGGGCCAGTTCGGCCGATTTCGGGTGCTCAAGCACGCTCGGATGGCTGGCGACCAGCGCCACGACGAACATCGCGCGCTGCCGGGCTTGCGGCGTACTGGCGGCAAAGACGCGCTCGCCTTCCTGGCGCAGCTGTTCAAGATTGCGCGCCAGACGCTGGTGGCGAATGATTTCGGACACCGTCTGATCCTGCAAGCGCATCGTGGCATCGAGCACGCGTTGCTGATCCATGCCGACGAGCAGCACCATCCCGCCAAAACTGAAGACGAAAAAGACGGCCAGCAAGGCGAAGAATCGCCCGGCGCGGAATCCTCTGAAACGATGATCGGGACCAAAAATCACGAACCCACCCTAATCGAGACTGAAGGGGAACGAGCGCCGCACGATGCGGTGATAGCTCCCGTCGGAACGCATGGCTGCCATGGCTTGATTGACCGCCAGGCGCAATGCTTCATTTCCCTTGGGCAAAGCGATATGCACACTGCCCCCCAAACCCTGCTCATGCATCGGCGGACCGACGAATGCCAGTTTTTCACTGCCTTGCTCGGTCAGGTAAGCATAGACGATGAGTGTGACAAACAGACCGAAATCCGCCTCGCCTTTGCGCAACATGGCCACCCCATCGGCCTGCGAAAGCACGCCTTTGACCTTCAGTTTCTGGGCTGCGGCGATGCGTTCGAGGTAGGCCATCTGGCGACTTCCCTCGACGGCGACAACCGTCGCCCCGTGCAGCGTATCGAGCGAGAACTCTGTGCCCGCTGGCGGGGCAAAACGGCGGTAAGCCTTCGGCTTGCCGACCAGCCGGGAGGAAGCCCGCCAGATGCTGTCGGAAAAACCGACCTGCGTCTCGCGCTCCGGGGTTTTCAGGTAATTGCCGAAACCCAGCTGGATGTCGCCCTGCACGACAGCCGGCAAAATCTGCTTGAACGGCATGTCGACCGTGACACAGCTATAGCGGATGCGACGACACAGTTCCTGCGCCAGATCGCGGTTGAACGTCATCACCCCCGGTTGCGCACGCCCCGTCGTATCCTGGGCGGAAATGCCGACGCGCAATTCGGCGGCCTGAAGCAGGCTGGCGGAACAGAGAAAGCAGCACAGTAAGAAGATGAAACGCATCAATTGATCCTGAAAGGCAAAAACCGGGAATTGATCCGATCATAAGCGCCATTGCGCTTGATGCGCTCAAGCGCCGCATCGATTTCTTCCTTCAACTCGGCCCGCCGCGGGGAAATACCAAACGAGGCATCACCGCCCAGTTCAGGCTCGTTCATCACGGTGGTCGACAGGGCCAGGGCCGACATTTCCGGCTGCTTGACCAGATTCAGCCCGGAACTCATCGGCACAATCGCGGCATTCGCCTGACCCGCCCGCAAGGGGGCCAGCAGTTCGACGTTGCTGCGCACCGGGTGGACCGGCCAGTGCCGCGCCAGGGCGAAACGTTCCTGGGCCGACCCACTGACCACCGCGACACGGGCGGCAGGGTTTCCCGGCACAATGCCGGGTTTGGCGAACCACAGTGATACCGAACGAAAATAAGGCTTGGCGAAGAGGATCCGGCGCCGGCGCTCCGGCGTATCCAGCAGGCTGATTGCCGCGATATCGGCCTCGCCGTTGGCCAGCACATCGAGTGTCTGGTCGAGGGAAATTACCTGCAGGAGGCATTTGGCGTGCATTTCTTCGCAAATGGCCTGGATGATCCCGATGCTGAAACCGGTCAGTTCGCCGTGTTCGTCCCGATAGGCCATCGGCGGGGAGTTGTCGAGGACAGCAACACGCAAGACTCGCTCCCCCGCTGCCTGCCCGGTCAAAGACCAACAGACCGTCAACAGTACGATCACGAAGAAACTGCGCATCCGGAAAAACACCACGCCCCCTTTGGCTGGATTAACGGGCAAGTTACCACAAGCTCATCGCGACGAACATGGCTCATTGCCGGCACATTCACCAAAATAGCAAACCGGTTCGCAGCAGTTTCAGCCGGAATACGGAATTTCGACCAGGCAATCCTGCAGCGGGAAATAAATCGCCAGTTTCAGCGGGATAGCCTGTCCGGCGAACAGGGCTGCGTAACGCTCCAGCTGGGGCCGGAATCCCTCGGCCCGGCGGATCAGGCTGTCCGGCCCTTCGTTCTCGGCCAGGCGAACCGTTTTGTAGTCGATGATCCAGCGCCAGCCGTCGGCCACGAAAATCCGGTCGATCACGTGGTTGACCGTGACAGGCCGGGCCGGGCCGGGGCCAGCGGCAGCCAGACTGCTCCACGCCTGTTCGGCGGCCGACTCGGGATGGTCGCCGAGCAGCCAGCGACCGGTTGCGCTTTGCAGGGTACGCTGCAAACCGGCCAGCACTTGCGCCACGCCGTTCTCGACCTCTTCGCCGGCGTGCCCCTGCTGCGCCAGCCAGCGACGGTAGGCCGGTGCCAGGCGGGCAACCCGCTCGGCCGACCAGGCCGGCAATCCCTGATCGACGATCAGGGCCAGCACCCGGTGAATCAGGGTGCCGACCGACGCTTCGAGCGATACCGTGCTGTCCGCCACATCGCTGTCGAGCGGATTGAGCGCCGGCTGGCGGACATGCGCAGTATCGTCGGCCAGCTGCGGCGGCATTTCCGGACGGGGCAGACGCAGCAGATCGGGGATGAAACCGGCCGGATCGAAGGTGCTGCCGGGCGCCTCGCTGGCCGGCAAGGACTGCAGGGCGGCGGCGAAGACGGGTTGCGCCACGCCGGACCAGAGCAGTTTCAGCAGGGTGCTGGCGGCCGGCGGCTTGAGTCCGTCGTCCGCGGCACCATCCGGCTCGGCGACGCCGAACAGGTGCAGGCTGCGAATGGCCCGGGTCGCCGCGACGTAGAGCAGGCGTTCGGTTTCGTGGGCCGCCCGTTCGCTTTCCAGCTTCTTGAGAAAATCGTAGGCTGTGGCGCCCTCCCGACCGGCGCCCTTGGCCTTGATCGGCGCAACCAGCAAGTGCTCGCGACCATCGACATCGGCCACCTCGTCCCACAGCAGCAGGCTGCTTTCATTGACCTTGGGCGTGCGATGCAGGCCGGGCAGGATGACGGTTTCGAATTCCAGCCCCTTCGACTTGTGGATGGTCATCATCTGCAGACTCTCGCCCGCTTCGCTGTCGGGCGGCGCAAAAAGCTCGGCGACCTGGACGGCCAGCGTCTCCGGCGACAGGCTGCGGGCAGCGACCAGTTGATCGACCAGGCCGAAGAAGGCGGCGACATCGGCCAGTGCCTCGCTGCGCTCCAGGCAACGCGGCCCGCCCAGCATCAGCCAGACACTTTCCAGCCAGCGCCGGGGATGCTGCCGGCCCTGCCCGGCAAAAGCCTCGGCCAGCACGCTGCGCACGTGGCGCAGGCGCTGCTGCCCATCCTCCGACAAGGTCGACAGGCGAGCCTCGTCGAGCATCAATTGCCAGATCGTGGACTGGGCATCGTCGGCTGCCAGCCGATGCAGGTCGGCCAGCGTCAGGCCACACCACGGCGCACGCAGCACGGCCAGCCAATGAACCCGGTCGGCCCGGTGCGACAGGGCATGGAACAGGGTCAGCAGATCCTGAATGTGCTGGCGACCGTCCAGCTGTTCGATTTCGACCGCCTGGAACGGCAAGCCCGGTGCATGGCGACGAATTTCGGCAACCAGGCGGGTCAGGTGGCTGCGCGCCCTCACCAGCACGGCGATGCGTTCGCCCGGCCGCGCCTGTTGCGTCTGGCGGATCAGCGCCAGCACCTGGGCGGCTTCGACCTCATGGGGATCGACGCCCGCTTGTTCGATGACCGGATGCACGACCACCGCGCTGCCCGGCTCGGCCGGACGGGTGGCCGCCGACTCGGCATAGCGCACGGCTCCCGAGGCCGGATTGTCCTGCGGCGGAAAAATGTGGGGAAAACTGGCATTGACCCAATCGACAATGCCGGGGAAAGAGCGGTTGTTGCGGAACAGGCGCAGGTGGCTCAGGCGGATGTCGCCGATGCCGCCTTCGCGGACACGCAGGAAAAGCCCGACATCGGCCTTGCGGAAGCGGTAGATCGACTGCATCGGATCGCCGACGACAAACAGCGTCCGTCCGTCATCCGGCATCCAGCCGCGGGTCAATTTGCGGATCAGGCTGACCTGGCCCGGACTGGTGTCCTGGAATTCATCGACCAGCAAATGCTGGATCCGGTAATCGAGTGCCTGGGCCAGATCGGTCGGCGCTTCATCCTCGCCCAGCGCCAGACCGGCCCGGGCGGCGATCTCGATGAAATCGACTTCGCCGGATTCCTGGAAAACCAGCCACAGCTGCCCGGCGGCCAGCCGGAGCAGGCGCGAGAAGCATTCCACGGTCGACCACTCGGCATCGCTCAATTCCGGCTGCGGCAAATCGACCAGCAAGCCGAGCTTTTCCTCAAGGCCGGCCAGCGCGGAAAGATCACCGAGCAACTCGGCCATCGCCTCTTTTTGCGGCTTGAACGGCTTGTCGGCCGGGAAGCCGATGTTCTTGGTCAGCGATTTGCGCCAGGTGCCGCCGCCGGTCAGCAGCAAACCGGCCAGCGCCTGCCAGCCCGCCAGGTCGTCGATGACGGCCTCAAGCGGCACCTGCCAGTCGGCGAGCGGCGCAAGCAGCTCGGGGACATTGGCGGCGGCAAAACGGGCCAGCGGCATCAGGCGTTGTTGCCAGCCGGCATCGAGCAATTCGGCGACGCTTTGCAGATCGCGCTCGACCAGTGCGGCAAACCCGGCTTCAACCTCGGCCTTCATCGCGCCGCTCTCGATCCGCGAAGCATGATGCAGCCATTGATCGCGCCGGCTGAGCATGGCGATCAGCAGCTTTTCCAGCCGACCGGCATTGTTGTCCATGAACGCCAGCGCCACGGCGACCACCTCGGCATCGGCGTTGCCGGCTTCGACCATTTCCAGCGTCCGGCGCACCGCCGTCGCATAGTGCGCCTCGGCCTCGCCACTGACGCCGGGCTGGGCGCCGAAGCGGCTGAGATAGGGCATTTGCCGGGCCAGGCTGGCGCACAAGGCATCGATCGTCGTGATGCGCAAACGACCGGGGTGACCGAGCAGGCCCCAGGCCCGCTGGCGATCATGCTGGAGCACCGCGCTGGCCAGCTCATAAGTCAGCTGTTTGTGCGGCTGGCTGGGCCATTCGCCGTTCGCCGCGCGCTCCAGGCTGCCGAGAATGCGGTCGCGCATTTCGGTCGCGGCCTTGTTGGTGAAGGTCAGCGCCAGGACTTCTTCCGGGTTGTCGACCACCGCCAGCAGACGCAGGTAACGCTGCGTCAGCAATTCGGTTTTGCCGGCTCCGGCCGGGGCTTCGACAATGAACGAGGCCAGGGCCAGCGCCCGTTGCCGGGCGATATCGTCTTCTTGCAGGCGGTCGACCGCGCTATTCATGGTTGTTCTCCGGCCTGTGCCTCGGCCAGCAGGCGACGCCGTTCCGGCAAGCGCAGCAGCGGCAGGACATCGCAATATTGCAGCGCTTTTTCATCGGCCAGCATGACGCCGGCGCGCCCTTCCCTGACCTCGCGGGCGATGGCATGCAGGCGTTCGCGCCAGTGCGTGACAACGGCCACCCAATCGGGAAACTCGGCGGGATCGAAGATTTTCTGCTTGTCGTCGCCAACCCCCTGGACGCCGGGCAGGATGTCCTTTTCTTCGGCCACGCCGGCAAACGCCGGCTTGTCGAGCAGGACCTTGGCAAAGACGACGGCCGCCACTTCGTCGTTGATCAGCGCGGCATAAATCGGCAGTTGCGGTTCGGTGATGCGTTGCGCTGCCCAGTTCTTGGTGTCGATGCCGGCGCCGGTCTTGTAGTCGATGATCACCTGCCGGCCGTCGGCCAGCCGGTCGATGCGGTCGACGACCATTTTGACCCGGATTTGCTCGATCTCGACTTCGGCCGGCTGCTCGCAGGCCAGCACCTCGAAATCAACGCCGCGCCGGGCTTCGACGGCCAGCCACAGGTCGAGCAGACGAACCAGGCGCGCCGCCTCCAGTTCACGGAAACGAGCCGGCAAGGTGATGCGCCGCGCCAGTTCGAAATTTTGCAGGGCGGCGCGCACGGCATCGGCCATCGCCTGCTCTCGGCCACGCTCATCCAGCGCCGCCAGCGCCTGCGAGTTCGGCACATTCGTCCAGAACGCTTCGAGGGCCTCATGGACCAGCGTGCCGCGGGCCGCCGGATCAAGCCCTTCGACCGGCGTTTCCATCGCCTGTGCCGCGAGCCGGAACTGAAAATAGGCCCAGGCCGGGCAAATCGCCTGCGCCCGCAAAATCCAGCTGCCGCCGGAAACCTTTTCGCCCGCCGCAACCGGTGGCGCATCGGCATCGGCCAGACGAGCCAGCGCCCCGGCCTGTTGTGCCATTTGCGCCAGCAGGCTCGGCTGCACGACCGGGCAGACGGCCGTGCGCGGCACCTCGGCGATCAGCGGGCTGGGCCGCAGGATGCGGTTGCCGCTGGCCTGCGAAAAGGAAAAAGTGACGTCCGGGGCGGCGGTGATCAGCCGGGCCTGCACACGGCGGGCAAAATCGAGTTCGACTTCGGCGCTGGCGTGCGCCGCACCGGCGGCCCGCAGCATTTCGGCCGGAAGCAAGGGATTCGGGCGCGGCGCGGGCGGCCAGACGTCGTCATTCATCCCCATCACCCACAGCGCATCGAACGCCAGCCCGGCGCTCTCCAGCACGCCCAGTACCTGGATCGACGGCTCGCCCTGCGTTTCCGGCTGGAAGATGCGCTGCCGGCACAGCTGGGTCAAACGCCGCACCGCTTCATGCAAGGCCAGCGGGCCGAGCAATCCGTCGAGCCGGGCAAAGGCGTCGAGCACTTCGCCAAACGCTCGCCGGGCCTGGAATTCGTGACTCGACAAGGCTCGGTCGCCCGGCCAGCCGGCGGCTTTGAGGCAAGCGCGGAAGGCGCCGGACCACTGGCCGGGAAGCTGCTTGCGCGCCAGATGATCGGTCGTTTCAATGAAAGCCTGCAGCGACTGAATGGTCTGCGGGCAGAGTGGCGCGGCATTTTCGGCCAGCCGCTCAGCCAGCCGGACAAGCGACGGCAGGTTGGTGAAGTACGGCAGGTCGCGGCGCATCGCCACGTCGAGCCGGGCGCGGCCATCCGCTTCGGCTTCGGCCGCTGACCAGCCGCCGGCCAGCAGCAAGGCACTGAGCCGCTGCTGCTCGACCTTGACCCGGCTGCTGCCGAGCGCGAGCAGATCGAGCCCGACACGGATCAGCGGCAGATCGGCCAGCGTGCGGCCGAGCGAGAAATTGAAACAACGCGGTACTTCGCTGGCCGCCGGGCGAATCAACGCCGGATGCAGGGCATCATCCAGCTGAAAGGCCAGCGTGTCGCGCAGGCTGGCCAGGTCGGGGGCCACGATACCCAGCCGGGCCGTCGGGCTGGCGGCCAGCCGGGTGCGCGCCCAGGCGGCCACGGCGGCACATTCGGCCTCGGCATCGAGACAGGGCAAAGCCTCGACCTTGCTGCGGTCGACCGGCGGGAGAGCCTCGTTTTCAACAAGGACCCCGCGCCCGCGCAAGGCGGCCATCAGGCTCAGCTCAAGCGGCGTGTAGCGATCGAACCCGGCGAAGGCAACGGCCTCGGGCAAGACGAAATGCCCGGCTTTGATCAGGCCGATCAACTGCCAGTGCAACCCCGCCTGGTCGATCCAGCCGCCTGCCGCGCAGGCCTGCAGAAAAGCCTGGCGCCAGCCGAGAAAGAGGCGGGCCTCGTCCGACAGCTCGCCTTCGGCCGGCGCCAGTTGCCAGATGCGCACCAGGGCATGGGCTTCGGCCGCCGATGCGGCCATGCCGGGCAAATCGAATAGCGGCGCGGCTTCGGTCAGCGATTCGCCGATCACCTGTTCCCAGAGCAGGCGTTCGGCGAAAGGGTCCAGCACCTCCGGCACATCGGCGATCCCGGCCAGCAGGGCTTCATCGGCCAGCGTCGCCAGCCACTGGCCGGGCGTCAAGGCCGGGCGGGTCGGCCAGACCGATTGGCCGGCGGGCTGTTCGGCACGTCGGGTCTGAGCCAGGCGTGTCGTTGCACAAAGCAGCAGGGAACGCGTCAAACGAACCTCGAATTCGACCAAAAAACTCAGTTGACCGCAGCAGGCCGGGCCGGCTGCGCCGGACGAGCCGGTGATGCCGGTGCGGCGGGCGTACGGACCGGCGCGGTTTCGGGCGATGGCGGCAAATGCCCGGCCGGCGCAGCCGGTGCGGCCGGCCGAGCCGGCATGGCGGCACCGGGTCTGGCCGGGGCTGCGACGGTGGCGGGCTTGGCGAGCGGGGGCATGGCCGGACGGGCCGGCTCGGCTTTGCCGGCTGCGGCAGACGGAGCAGGCATGGCCGGCTGCGCACGTTCAGCAGCCGGTTTGGCCGGTGCCGCGGGATGGGGCAGGCCAGCCGCCTGGGGCCGGGCCGGCGCACTGACCGGCGAGGCCGGACGCGCCGGGGCTGCCGGTGCAACCGGACGCTGGGCGGCGGGGGCAGGCGATGCCTCGGCCATGGCAGCCGGTGCGGAACGGCCACGTTCAGGGCCGACACTGACATCGCTGCGCAGGGCCTTGAGCGTCGACGGACCGATGCCCGGCACATTCTGCAGTTCATCGACTGAGCGGAAAGGGCCATTTTTACGGCGATAGTCGATGATCGCCTGCGCCTTGGCCGGCCCGACGCCCTTCAGGCTGTCGAGCGCTTCCTTGTCGGCAGTGTTGATATTGACCTGGGCCGACGCCCAGCTCGAACAGCACAGCCAGACGAGCATGATCAGCAGTTTTTTCACGAGTTGCTCCAGTCGCGGGGAAATGGCTGAGAGTATGCCAGCATCACCCACCGTTTCAGGGGGTTCCGATGAACAGGAACATGTTGGAAACGCCCTGCGTCGAGACGCCCAGCCCGAGGTAAGTCGGGCCGATCGGCGTTTCGCCGCCAAAATAGAGGGCCAGGGAGTTGAGCACCCGGCTGCTGTTCGTTTCGGTGTAGCGGCGGCTGACTTCGGCAAACTCCAGCGCCATGCCCATCCGCATGTCGCCGCGCAGCCCGAGCGGCAAACGCCCGACGATGCGCTCGGCGCGCAGGCCGGCGTAGCGGATGTCGTCGGCCAGCACCTGATTGTTGGCATAGGCCGACAGATTCAGGAAACCGCCCAGCGTGCCGGAATCGTAGTACGGCAGGCGCCCGGCCGGCGATCCGGTGTAGCGCAGACGACCGTTGAATACCGTGCGGCCGAATGCATAAGCGCCCTGCAACGACACGTCGGTCCGGTCATAGCCCTGCTCCGGCGAGTGGAAATAACTCATCTGCGATGCCCAGCCCCGGGTCGGGAAATACATCCGGTCGAACTGATCGAAATCGACCATCGCTTTCCAGCCACCGAAGCGCTGGTTGGCCGCCGGCAGCCATGGCGCGCCGATTTCGACACTGTCGCTGCGCTGCCGCTCGATCCAGCCGAGCTTGAGCTGGCCGAGCAAGCCGACCTGCGCCCCGGCCCACAGCCCGAAGAAGGTTTCGTTGTTACGATACTGGGCGATCCGTTTGTCGTCCTGGTAGATATTCATCCGCTCGGAGGTGTAACCGAGCGCCGTTTCGACAAAAAAGCGCTGGCGGGCATCGAGTGGCTGGTAGTAATTGACGCCGATCCGGCTGGCCGTGCCGATTTCCCCGGTCAACAGCAATTCCGCGCCCAAATCGTTGAGCAGGGTCTTGTGGTAAGCGCCGCGCAAGGCGAAGTTCGACCCCTGGCTGGTGTCGGCATTCAGATTCATCGCAAAGCGGATGTAATCCGGCCCCCAGTTCTTTTCGACCGGCATGACGCGCAAAAGCGTCTTGTCGCGCTGGTTGAGCACGGTGTAATCGACGTGTTCGTAATAACCGTCGCCGTACATGCGCAGAATGTCGCGATTCAGTTCAGTCCGCTTCAGCGGCTCGCCGGAGAGCATGTGCAAATGGCGTTCGACAGCGGCCGGATTGACGTTTTTCAGGCCGACCACTTCAATCGTGTCGATGACCGGCGACGGCTGCTCGGCCATGGCGATCGTTGCCCACCAGCCGGCATAAGCCGCTTCCGGCACCGACAACGCCGCGAGGCGCTGGCTCAGGGCTTCAGCGGCACGCCGCCCCAGTTCGGCCGTCTCGGCATTGCGCTCGAAATCGCCGGCGGTGATGCCGTCGAGCTCGGGCTTGATATACACGTCGGTCGGCTTCAGCGTGGCCAGCGAGCGCGTCACATTCTGCTCGGTGAGGATATTCACCATCTGGGCTGAAACAGTCAGCAAGGAGCCGACGTTGTCGGCCTTGAGCAAGGGCGAACCGACATTGACGACGATCACTACATCGGCCTGGCACAGATTGCGCACTTCGCCGATCGGAACGTTGTCGACCAGGCCGCCATCGACCAGTTTGCGGCCCTGGTGCTCGATCGGCGCCATCAGGCCGGGCACCGACATGCTGGCACGCATCGCCTTGGTCAGGCTCCCATCGCGAAAGACAACGCGCTCGCCACTGCCGATATCGGTGGCGATGATCGCCAGCGGCAGCGGTAACTGCTCGATGATCCGCTCGCCCTGATTGGCACGCACCAGCTCATTGAAAAAGAGTTTGATTTTCTGCCCGGCCACCACGCCCGGCTGATAGCGCACGCCATCGGCCACCACCCCGGTTTCCGAACCCGGCTGGAAACGGCGCGAAATGACCTTGTTGCGATAACTCATCTCCGAGTATTCGGGGTTATCGAGGAACATATCGCTCCAGTCGGCCGCCGCCATCTGCTGGCGCATGCTGCCCGGCGACACCCCGGCCGCATAAGCGCCGGCAACCAGCGCCCCCATGCTCGTCCCGGCGATGCAATCGACCGGCACGCGCATTTTCTCCAGCACTTCAAGCACGCCAATATGTGCCGCTCCGCGCGCCCCGCCGCCGCCAAGCACCAGACCGATTTTCGGACGGACCGGCGGCTCTGCGGCCTGCAGCAGACAAGGGACAAGCAATGCAGCGAGCACCAGACGACGGCACCCAACGGAAAAACTCAGCATGACGAGAAATCCTGTGTCACAAAAAAGCCCCGCTGGGCGGGGCTTTTTGTTGAAGCTTCGGCAGATTACTTGGTGCCGATCACTTCGATGTCAACGCGACGATCCGGCTGCAGGCAGTCGATCAGGGCCTTGGACTTGCCGTTACCCTTGCACTTGTCGCCGGTAACCGGCTGCTTCTCGCCCTTGCCTTCGGTGTAAACACGGTTGGCTTCGATACCCTTGGAAACCAGGTATTCCTTGACGGCAGCAGCACGCTTTTCAGACAGCTTCTGGTTGTAGGCATCGCCACCGATACGGTCGGTGTGGCCAACGGCCAGGATCACTTCCAGCTTGATGGCCTTGGCCTTGGAAACCAGCTCGTCGAGCTTGGCTTTACCAGCCGGACGCAGAACAGCCTTGTTGAAGTCGAACAGGGCGTCGGCAGCGACGGTGATCTTTTCACCGGACGGCTTCGGACCAGCAACGGCAGCACCGCCAGCAGCGCCCTTGGCAGCAGCTTCACAGGCTTCCTTCGGCAGCAGGTCCTTGTCGCATTCGCAACCGGCAGCGTCCTTGGCGGCAGCAGCCGGGGTCCAGTAACCGGTGCGCCAGCACAGGCCGAAACCGGACTTGGCGACGACGTCGCGCTGGTCGATCACGTAAACGCGTTCTTGAGCAGTAGCAGCGAAACCGATACCGGCCAGCAAGGCGAGAACCAGTGTTTTCTTGGCGATATTCATCATGAGGGGGTCCCTGTCAAAAAATTTAGACGGCGTATTGTATGTTAATCCGATTGATTCTATTACGAATCGTATGACGACGATTACATAACAACCATACAAAATGGCCTGATTTTGACCATCTGTCAGTTAACATGGCTATTCACTGTCAGGACAGAATCCTTCAGGCGCAGCCATGCAACAGATCAAACCGTTTATCAACTGGCTACTCGGCAAGCCACAGCCGGCCAGCGATCCGCTGGGCGATGCACTGGCTGCCTTTCGTGACCCTCTGGCCGACTCGCTTGAACTGAGCCGCCGCCTGGTTGTCTGTTTGCGCCCGAAAAACCGGCGTGACGACAGTTTCCTCGAACGCTACGACAGCATGCTGACCCGCCTGGAAAACGACCCCGGTCTGCAGGCGGCTTTCCGCAGCCACATCATTCACTTCATCGCCACCCGCCGGCTGGTCACGTTTTTTACCGATAGCGGGATTCTGCCGGGCACCGGTTTTTTCTCGGAGTGGTGGCGCATCCTGTGGAACCGCATCCTGCCGGAGGCGCCGGATGAACGGCGGCTGAAGGATTGCCTGCACGTCGTCTATGACCGGCCCGACGACTGGCGCTGGCTGGAACGCGTACCGCACGAATACACGCAACGTTTCTGGGCCATTGCGGCACCGACTGAAGCCCTGCACAACCTTGACTGGCGCGACATCCAGGAACAGATGCTCGATGCCGTGATGCTGCTCGCCCACCGCGTCAGCGGCCTCGGCGCGGAATCCGAACTGATGCGTGCCTCGCCCGATTTCGATGACGACTCACCCCGTTTCATCGCCCTTTCGGCCGAGGCGCTCGAATTTGTCCGCGAAATGCGCAGCGCGCTGGCCGACCCGGCAGCCCCGCCGGCCGACGGCAGCCAGTTGCTGGTGATTGCCGATCAGTGCCGCGACACCCTGCAGCGCATTCGCAAGCGGGCGCTGACCATCGGTACCAGCCTGCATCTCAGCTACCTGCTGGCCCGCAGCGAACAAAGCCTGGCACGGATTGAAGACCTGATCGCCATTTTGACCGCCAGCCAGGCGTCGACCGCGCGAGAAGGGGCGGTTGATGCCTGGGGCGATTTTGCCCGGTCGGCCTTTCTGGCCGAAAACCGGCGCAACAGCCTGCGCTTTTACATGACCCAGCTATCGCGCCTGCTGGCCGTGCGCGTCACCGAAAATGCCGCCCGTTCCGGCGAGCACTATATTTGCGAAACGAAAAGCGATTACCGCCACATGTGGCATTCGGCCGCCGGTGCCGGCCTGCTGATCGGCGGCATGGCGCTGCTCAAGATTTTTGCCGCCGGCCTGCATGCACCGCTGTTTGTCGAAGCTTTCCTGTTCAGCATGGTCTATGGCCTCGGCTTCGTGCTGATTTACCTGCTCGGCATGACCGTGGCCACCAAGCAACCGGCGATGACCGCCCAGACGCTGGCCAGCGCGCTGGGCGACATCAAGCCGACGCGCCAGGCCGACCTCGAACGCATGGTCGATCTCGTCGCCGCCGTGTTCCGCAGCCAGCTCGCCGCCATTGCCGGCAATGTGATGATCGCCCTGCCGGTAGCCATCGGCCTGGCTTACGGTCTTGGTCATTTGCTCGGCGAACCGGTCATCGCGCTGGGCAAAGGTGCGCATCTGCTGGCCGATCTGGACATTTTCAGCTGGGCCCTGCCGCACGCGGCGATTGCCGGTTTCTATCTTTTTCTCTCCGGCCTGCTGACCGGCTACTTCGACAACCATGCCGCCTACAGCGATATCGGCATCCGCATTGCCCGGCTGCGCTGGCTGCGCCGGTTGCTGGGCAAAAACCGCGCCGAACGTTTTGGCAGCTATATCCAGGAACGCCTGGGCGGGATCATGGGCAATTTCCTGTTCGGCTGCATGCTCGGTTCGACCGGCGTCATCGGTACCATTCTCGGCTTGCCGCTCGACATCCGGCACATCGCCTTTTCGTCGGCCAATCTCGGCTATGCCCTGGTCGGCTTTCAGTTCGAACTGCCGGTCAAGGCCATTCTCTGGGCGGCACTGGGGATTGCTGCGATCGGTTTTACCAACCTGGCAGTCAGCTTCGCCCTCGCCCTGCGTACCGCACTCGGCGCCCGGCGCATTCAGTTCGAACATTGGGGACCCTTGCTCCGGGCCATTGGCCGCCGCTTCCGGCAAGCCCCGAAAAGTTTCCTGATGCCGCCGCCAGATGCGCCGGAAGGCCAACACGGCTAGGCGTAAGGTGTTGCATCTGCGCCGGCTTCCGTTCGCCCTGCTGCCACTCGTCCTGCTGCTCACTATCCAGGGCGCGCAGGCGGTCACGCTCGAAGTTCAGGCGCCCGACGAGATCGGCGAACTGCTCGACCCCTATCTGCCGCACGACGAGCAAGCCAGCCCGACACGCATCCATCAACTGAGCAGCGAAATCCTGGCAACCGAAGGCTATTTTTCACCGCAGATCGACGTCGAGTCGCGCGACGAGGTTTTGCATCTGCGTATCGACCCCGGCCAGCGCACGCGGGTCGACCGTGTCGATGTCGCGGTCGACGGCCCGCTTGACCCGAAAACCAGGGAAAGCCTGCTCGCCGCCTGGGGTTTGCCATCCGGCCAGCCGTTTCGCCAGAACGACTGGAACGATGCCAAGCAGCACCTGCTCGCCGCCCTGCTGGCCGAAAATCATGCCGCCGCACGCCTGATCGACAGCCAGGCCGAGATCGATCCGGAAACGCATCGCGCCGACCTCAAAGCGCATTACGATGCCGGCCCGCGCTACCGTTTCGGCGAATTGCGCATCGAAGGATTGCAGCGTTACTCGCCGGCGCTGATCGCCCGCTACAACCGTGAGGTCACTCCCGGCACGCCCTATAGCGAAGCTCGGCTGGGCAGCTTGCAAAACACCCTGCAAGCGACGCCTTATTTCAGTTCGATCCAGATCGATATCGAGCGCGATACCGCGCCCGACGCCGACGGCGAAGTCAGTGCGCCGGTCATCCTGCGCGTCCGCGAACGGCCGGCCCACCGGCTGGCCTTCGGGGTCGGCGCCAGTTCGAATACCGGCGCCCGGGTCGAAGCCAACTATCACACACCGGATCTCTTCCGGCAGGCCTGGGAGTTCGATACCGGCTTGCGGCTCGAACAAAAAAAGCAGACGGCTTACAGCGACATTTTCTTTCCACCCGACGACAAGGCCCGCCGCCACAGCGTCGGCCTGATGGCGGAAGGCACCGACATCCAGGGCTTGCGCACCGAACGCTACGGCTTTGGCGTGCAACGCGTCGAGCAACGCGGCAGCATCGAACAACGCCTCTCGCTCAACTGGCAGGAAGAGCGTCGCCAGCCCGACGGCGCACTCGAAACGCGGAGCCAGGCGCTGGTCCCGAATGTGATGTGGACCTGGCGTCAGGTGGATAACCTGCTCGACCCGCATCGCGGCATCGTCCTGCAGATGCAGGTCGGCGGCGCCAGCAAGGCGGTGCTGGCCGACCGTGATTTTGTCCGGCTGCATTCGCGCGTCCAGTATTTTATTCCGCTCGGCAAGGTCGATACGCTGACCTTGCGCGGTGAGATCGGCTACACCCTGGCCGATTCGCGCCAGGGCATTCCGCAGGATTACCTGTTCCGCACCGGCGGCACCGGCTCGGTACGCGGTTACGCCTACCAAAGCCTGGGCGTCCGCGAAGGCTCGGCGGTGGTCGGCGGGCGCTATCTCGGCGTGCTCAGCGCCGAGGCGACCCACTGGCTCAACGAAAGCTGGGGCATCGCCGCCTTTGTCGATGCCGGTGACGCGGTCGACGCCTTGCAGAAGGCCAAAATGGCGCTCGGTTACGGGCTGGGCGCGCGCTGGCGCAGCCCGGCCGGACCCCTCGGCGTCGATCTGGCTTATGGCCAACGCACGGCCGACATCCAGCTGCATTTCGCACTGGCCATTCCTTTCTGACATGCGCCGCCGGCTGATCCTCCTGACACTGCTGCTCGCGCCGGGGCTGGCCCTGTGGTGGCTGGTCAACAGCCAGAGCGGCCTGCAGGCCGGCAGTGCGCTGCTGGTTCAGGCCAGCGGCGGCCATCTCGTGCTGAACGGTCTGCACGGCCGGCTGAGCGGCCCGCTGCAAATCGACGAACTGCGCTGGCAGACTCCCGACCTGCAGATCGAGGCGAAGGGCCTGCACATCGACTGGTCGCCGCGGCAATTACTCGAACGCCGCCTGCAGGTTGGCGAACTGAGCATCGACCGCCTGACGATAGACAGCGCGGCAAGCGATACGCCGGCCCAGCCACCGGCCGACCTCGGCCTGCCTGTCGCGGTCGACCTCGAACGGATCGCCATTTCCACCTTGCGCTACGGCACGCTGCCGGCCGTGCGGCAGATCGAAGCCCGGCTGCACAGCGATGGCACCGAGCACCGACTTGAAGCATTCAGCGCCCGCAGCGGCGACACCCGGCTCGACGCTCGACTGAGGCTGGCCGGCAACGCCCCCTTTGTGCTGTCGGGCGAGGCCGTTCTCAACGGACAACTTGACGCGCATCCACTACAACTCAGGCTGAGCGTTGCCGGCCAACTGGCCGCGATCAGCCTCGACGCCCGTGCCGAGGCCGGGCTGCAGGGCAAGGCGGCAGCCACGCTCACGCCATTCGCGCCGGCCCTGTTGCAACAGGCCAGCCTGGCGCTCGACGAACTCGATCCAGCCGCCTGGCAAGCCGGCGCACCCTCGGCCCGCCTCGCCCTGCGCGGCGAACTGCGGCCGGAAGCAGGCGACACCCAACGCCTGAGCGGCCATTTCCGCATCGACAATGCGCGCCCCGGCCCGCTCGACCGGCAGCAACTACCGCTGGAAAACCTGGGCAGCCGCTTTGCCTGGCAAGCCGGGGTCCTGACTTTCAGCCAAATCGAAGCCCGCCTGCCCGGTCGGGCAACGCTGGCCGGCGAAGCCCGACTGGCCTCCGGCATCCTCGACCTCGATCTGCAGGCACGCCAGGTCGATGCGGCAAGAGTTTTCTCGATGCTGCGGTCTACCCGGCTTGCCGGGCCGATTTCGGCGCGCCTGGCCCCAACGCAACAAGACCTCAAGCTCGACTTGCGCGACCCGCTGTCCCAGATCAGCGCCGAAGCCCGCCATGCCGACCGCCGACTGGTTGTGCAGCGACTGTCATTGCAACACGGCACGGCCCGCCTGAATGCCGAAGGCTGGCTCGATCTCGGGCCGGCCATGAGTTTCAACGGGCAGGGTGAATTGCACGGCTTTGACCCGAGCCGCTTTGCCCGGCTGCCGGAAGCGCAGATCAATGCCCGCTTCTCGGCCGACGGCCGACTTGAGCCGCAAGCCACGATCAACGCCCGTTTCGACCTCGACAATAGCCGTCTTGCCGGCCAGCCCTTGAGCGGCAAAGGCAACCTGAACATCGCCTGGCCACGCATCCCGAATCTTGATCTGCAACTGGTCGCCGGCCCCAACCGACTGACCGGCAGCGGCGCTTTCGGCCGCCCTGGCGACCATCTCAAGATCAGGCTCGACGCCCCCAGACTCGATCCCTACGGCATTGAAGGCAGCCTCAACGGACAGTTCGGCCTGAGCAGCGAACGCGACCAGAACCTGCTTTCGGCCACGCTGGAGACGCCCGGCCTTGCCCGTCGCGGCCTTGGACGACTCAAGGGACTGAACCTTGCCGCCACGCTGGGCAGCGCCCCGAGTGCGCCGCTTCGCGTGACGATGGCGCTCGCCGCGCTGGATAGCGCCGAGCAGCGCGACATCGTCCGCAATATCAAGCTGCAACTGGATGGCAGCCAGCAAGCGCACCGCCTGACGGCCAGCGCCCAGGGTTTCGGGCGTGACGAGATCAAACTGGCGCTGAATGGCGCGCTGGGCGGCAACAAGGCGCAGCCAGACTGGCGCGGGCAACTGACTGAGTTGACGCTGAACAGTGAAGAAAAGCAGCGCAACTTCCACCTGACCCAGCCGGCACCACTGACGGCCAACCCGGCGGCATGGCAGCTGGGTCCGCTGCAACTGGGCGGCGACGGCAGCGGCCAGCAGCGCTGGCAGCTCAACCTGCAAGCCGGCGCCGACCGCCAGCATCTGAAGGCAAGCGTGCACGGCCAGGGCGAGCGCCTCGGACAACTCGACGGGCAGCTTGATGCAACGATGCGCAGCGCCTGGCAGATCGATCCGGATGCCCGCTGGCTGGGCGAACTACAAACCGACAGCAAGGACCTCGGTTGGCTGGGTGAATGGCTGGGCGAACGGATTCACATCGCCGGGCGGCTCAAAGGTCGCCTCAAGCTGGCCGGCAGCCCGGCGCAGCCGCTCGTTTCCGGTCAATTCAAGGGCGATTCGCTGAGTCTCAAAGTGGCCGATCAGGGGCTGGCGCTGGCCAACGGCGAACTCGACGTGAGCATGACCGACAATCTGCTGCGCGTCACCCGCCTGAGCTTCGACAGCGTGCTGCAAGCCCTGCCGCGCGCGCTGCAACGGAGCGATGACGCAACGCTGCAACAACTTGTCCGGCGCCCCGGGCGGCTTGAAATTAGCGGCGAAATGCGCGTCGACCGCAGCACGGCAGCAGACAAGGCATTCCTCGATGTCCATCTCGACCGCTTCGGCCTCTACCAGTTGCCCGACCAGTGGGTGGCCATTTCCGGCGACGGCCGACTGACGCTGCAAGACGCGGCACTCTCGGTACGCGGCAAGCTGGCGGTCGATGCCGGTTACTGGCAGCTGGCCCAGATGGGTACGCCGCGCCTGTCCGACGACGTCGTGATCAAGTCGAAATACGCCGACCCGGCGGCCAGCAAACCCCGGCCGCGGCTCGATCTCGACCTCGGCGCCGATTTCGGCCAGCACTTCCTGTTCCGCGGCGCCGGCCTGTCCACCCGCCTGAGCGGCGATCTCCGCCTGCGTGCCGAAGGGCGCGACCTGCCGCGGGCAAGCGGCAATATCCGGATGCGGGATGGACGTTTCGACGCCTACGGCCAGCAACTCAGCATCGAGCGCGGCGTACTCAGCTTTCAGGGGCTGCTCGACAATCCGACACTCGATGTGCGTGCCGTACGGACCGGACTCGCCGTCGAGCCCGGCGTCCAGATCAGCGGCAGCGCCCGTAAACCGGTCATCCGGCTGATTTCCGACCCGGAACTGCCGGAAGCCGAAAAGCTGGCCTGGCTGGTTCTCGGTCACGGTCCGGAACAGGTCGGGGCCGGCGACGCCAGCGTCTTGCTGTCGGCCGCCAGCGGGCTGCTCGGCAACGATTCGGGCAACGTCATCCAGCAACTCAAGAGCAGTTTCGGGATCGACGAATTCGGTGTGCGCAGCGGACAAGTCGGCGATGCCGGCGGCCGTCAGCGAACCAGCCGTGTCGCCGCCAGTAGCGTGGATACAGCCAGCACAACGGGCAACCAGATTCTCAGCGTCGGCAAGCGACTATCGTCGAATGCCGTGCTGAGTTACGAGCAGGCGCTCGGCAAGGCCGAGAGCGTCGTCAAGCTGACGGTCAACCTGAACCGCCAGATTTCGGTCATCGGCCGGGCCGGCAGCGACAATGCGCTCGACCTGTTCTACACCCTGACCTTCGGGCGCCCGGCCAGACCGCTGAACGGCCGCTCAGCGACGACGGCCCAGTGATCGCCCGAGCAGGGCAATCAGGTCATCGACATAGGTAAAGACAACCGGCACGACGAGCAGGCTGAGGAAGGTCGAGGTGATCAGGCCGCCGATCACGACAATCGCCATCGGTGCGCGGAAGCTCGGATCGGTGCCGATGCCCAGCGCAATCGGCATCATCCCGGCGCCCATCGCCACCGTCGTCATGACAATCGGCCGGGCGCGCTTGCGACAGGCATCGAGCAGCGCGCTCCAGCGGTCGAGGCCGTGATCGCGCCGGGCCAAAATGACGTAGTCGATAAGCAGGATGGAGTTTTTCGTGGCGATGCCCATCAGCATGATCAAGCCGATCATCGACGGCATCGACAGCGCCGTATGCGTCACGAACAACGCGAGGAAAGCGCCCGGCACCGACAGAACCAGCGCGGCGAGAATGGTCACCGGCTGGACGAAATCCTTGAACAGCAGGACCAGCACGACGTAGATGCACAGCACACCGGTCAGCATGGCCAGCCCGAAACTCTGGAACAGCTCGCCCATCGCCTCGGCATCGCCGACCGTCGTCTGGAGTACGCCGGGCGGCAGTTCGCGCAGGCTGGGCAAGGCCAGTGCCTGTTTCTCGACTTCACCGAGCGGCTGGCCGTTCAACTCGATTTCAAAGTTGATGTTGCGCAGACGGTCGTAGCGATCGATCTCGGCCGGGCCGCCGGCAATGCTCAGCGACGCAACATTGGCGATCATCACCGGGCCATGCTTGCCTGGCACGGTCAACCGCTCCAGCAGGCTCAAATCCTGACGCGCATCGGGCGGCAATTTGACGATGATCGGAATCTGGCGCTGGGCCAGATTGAGCTTGGCCAGCCCCTGATCGTAATCACCGGCCGTGGCAATGCGCAGCACTTCGGCAATCGCCGCCGAGGTCACGCCGAGATCGGCGGCACGGGCAAAATCGGGGCGCACCACCAGTTCTGGGCGGACCAGGCTGGCGGTTGAAGTAATCGCCCCGACACCGGGAATGCCGCGCAATTCGCGCTCGACCAGACGGGCATGCTCGGCCAGCAACGGCCCGTTTTCGCTGGCCAGCACCAGCACGTATTTTTCATTCGAGCCGCCCAACCCGACCTTGACCTGGACGCCGGGCAAATCAGCCAGGCCCTCGCGCAGATCGCGCTCGACCGACTGTTTGGTTACACCGCCACGCTGCTGGCGCGGCGTCAGATTGATCGTCAGCGTTGCCTTGCGCACCTCCGCCGCACCACGCGGCGCAAAGGGATCGCTACCGGCAGCACCGCCACCGATCGCCGTGTAGACCAGTTTCACATGCGGGTTTTTCTCGACGATCAAGCGTGCCTTTTCAGCCATTGCACGGCTCTCCTCGAAGGTACTGCCCGGCGCCAGCGAGAGGTAAACCTGCGTTTGCGACAGGTCATCCGGCGGCAGAAAGCCGGTCGGCAAATAGGGCACCAGCGCAAAGGAACCGAAGAAAAAGACGGTCGTGGCAAGCAGCGTCACGATCCGGTGTTTCAGGCACCACGCGGCCCAGCCGGCGTAGACGGTCATCCAGCGCGGCTCGTGTTCGTCCTTGCTCGGCGGTTTGAGGATGTAGGCCGCCATCATCGGCGTCAGCATACGGGCAACAACGAGCGAGAAGAAAACGGCGATTGCCGCGGTCCACCCGAACTGGACGAAGAATTTGCCCGGCACGCCGCTCATGAAGGCAGTCGGCAGGAATACGGCAATCAGCGTGAAGGTCGTCGCAATCACCGCCAGGCCGATCTCATCCGCCGCCTCCATCGCCGCCTGGAACGGTGTCTTGCCCATGCGCAGGTGGCGCATGATGTTTTCGATCTCGACAATCGCGTCATCGACCAGGATGCCGACGACCAGCGACATCGACAGCAAGGTCACGACATTGAGCGAGAAACCCATCAGGTACATCACGCCGAAGGCCGGAATGATCGACAGCGGCAGTGCCGTCGCCGAGACCAGCGTCGCCCGCCAGTCGCGCAGGAAAAGCAGCACGACGATGACGGCGAGTACCGCGCCCTCGATCAGCAAGGACATCGAGCCGGTGAAGTTTTCCTCGACCGGATCGACGAAATTGAAAGCTTCGGTGATCGTGATGTCGGGGTAATCAGCTTTCAAACGGTCGAGCATCAGCCGCACGTTGCTGGCCAGTTCCACCTCGCCGGCCCCCCGGCTGCGCACGATCTCGAAGCCGACCACCGGCTGGCCGTTGAGCAGTGCCGCCGAACGCTGCTCGCCGACCGTATCGCTGATCCGCGCTACCTGATCGAGACGAATCTGCCGGCCATCCGACAGGGTGATATCCATCGACGCCAACTCTGCAGCCGACTGCACCGTGGCGATGGTACGCACCGACTGTTCGATGCCGCCGACGTCGGAACGTCCGCCCGAAGCTTCCTGCTGGATGCGCCGCAACTGCCGCGAAATATCGGCCGCCGTCGCTTTCAGGGCGAGCAGCTTGGCCGGATCGAGTTCGACATGCACCTCGCGCGTCACGCCGCCGACGCGCGATACGGCACCGACACCACGCACACTGAGAATGGCCTTGGTCACGGTGTTATCGACGAACCACGACAGCGCTTCGTCATCCATCCGGCTGGAAGCCACGGTATAGGTCAGGATGGGCGCACCGGCAAGATTCATCTTGCTGATCACCGGATCCTTCAGATCGCCCGGCAAATCAGAGCGGATGCGCGAAACGGCGTCGCGCACGTCGTCGACCGCCTCCTGCGTTCCCTTTTCGAGGCGGAACTCGACGGTCACGATGGCCGTCCCATCCTGCACCTTGGTGTAGATGTGCTTGATGCCCTGCAGCGTGGCCACCGAATTCTCGATCTTGCGCGCCACCTCGGTTTCCATCTGGGCCGGCGCGGCACCGGGCAGGCTGGCCGTGACCGTCACAGTCGGCAGGTCGATATCCATGAACTGCTGGATCTTCATCGCCCGGAACGCCATGCTGCCGAACAGCGTCAGCATGATGAACAGCAGGATGGCCGGAATCGGGTTCCGGATGGACCAGGAAGAAACGTTCATTGCGCTTTGCCGTCGGCAGGGCTGATCTTGACCGTGTCTCCATCGGCCAGGAAGCCGGCGCCGCGCTCGACCACACGGGCCGAGGCATCCAGCCCCGAAACGATTTCAACCCGCTCGCCCTGACGCCTGCCGGTCAGCACCTTGGTCTGGGCAACGCGGCTTTCGCCATCGAAGCGGAAAACATAGGCAAAACCTTCGCGCAGAACCAAGGCGGTTTGCGGCAGGGTCAATGCCGGGCTGGCCGCCAGCGCAAACTCGCCGCGCGCGAACATGCCGGCCCGTACTGCCGGGCTGGCCGGCAGATCAACATAGACCAGGCCGTTGCGCGTTTGCGCATCGACGCTCGGCGCCACCGTCCGGACTTGACCCTGGACAATTTCACCGGCCGGATTGCTCAGACGGGCCGGCACGCCCGGCTGAATCCGGGCCAGATCGGCCGCCGGCACTTCAGCGCGCCATTCCAGACGCCCGCCCCGAATCAGGCGAAACAACTCCTGGCCGCTTTGCGTCAATGAACCGACCACCGCGCCGCTGGCCGAAATCACGCCATCGTCCGGCGCCAGCACCGCCGTCTTGCCCATTTTCAACTCGGCCGCCTGCAAACGGGCGCGAGCGGCTGCAAGACGGGCCTGCGCCGTGTGATCGGCGGTCTGATACTGGGTGTGCAACTGGGTGCTGTAAAACCCCTTGGTTTTCAACTCCGTCGCCCGCTCGCTGTTGCTTTTCGCCTCGGCGGCACTGGCCTCGATTTCGGCCACCGCAGCACGAACCTCGGCCAGTTCGCTGGCGACGGTATCGCTGGCAATGCGCGCCAGCACCTGGCCTTTCTTGACCCGCTCACCGACCTGGACCTTGACCTCGGCAATCCGGTAATTGCTGATTTCCGGGCCGATCACGGCTTCCTGCCAGGCCACCACGTTGCCATTGGCCGGAATCAACTGGGCCCAATCCTGCTGCTGCGGCGCAACCAGGCTGACGGTCAAGGCCGGCTTGGCCGCTTTCGCCGGGAGCGCGGCCTGCGGTGCAGGCTGGCCGCCGGAAAAAACGACAAAACCGGCGCCGGCCAGCAAGGCCACCCCAGCCACCCAAAGAAATTTGCGCCCGGAAAGGGCTGCCGGTAAATTGATTTTCATGCCAAAACCTGTGTCGACCGCAGTAAGTCCGGCATGATACCGCGAGCATGCGCGCTCATGGCAGCCAGCAACCGGGTCATTGAGTTTTACGCCGATGCCCCGGTCGCGATCCAGCTCAAATGCTGTCGAAATGCCCTTGGGCCTGGTCGGCACTTTCATAAAGATGCGGCTCGATCTGCTGCTTTTCGAGTGCTTCGCCGAGTTGCATGCGCATGAAGGTGCTTGAGGTATAGCGCGTCACGTCGTGGTAATGCCGGCTCATGATGCCTTTGACGATGCCGATGTAGTCATCGACCAGCTCGGGGACAATCGAAAACCGGTCGTAATTGACGATGGCGTTGACCTTGTGGCCCAGCGGCGCAAGCTGCGCCTCGACGGCGTCGAGAATACGCCCGATGTCAGCCTCGCTGCGCACGCTCATGCCGGCAAAATTGACGAAGAACAGGTTCTTCTCGGCATCGTAGGACAGCCGCTCGGCCATCGGAATTTCCAGCATGTCGGGCCGGATATTCATCGGCTCGTCGCTGAAAATCCGGGCATCCATCAAGGCCGGCTGGCCATTGATGATCGGCATGAAATCCATCTTGTCGAGAATGTCCTTCTGCAGATCAACACCCGGCGCAATTTCGATCAGCTCCAGCCCTTCAGGCCGCAACTGGAAAACGCAGCGTTCGGTGATGTAGAGCACGCGCTTGCCCCACTTCGCCGCCTGCGGGCCACTGAAGGTGCGATGTTCGACCTCTTCGACAAATTTCTTCGCCTTGCCATCTTCAAGAATGGCCAGTTTTCCCTCGTTGACCGCAACATCGAGATTGCCGGCCGTGAAAGTACCGACGAAGACGACGGTCTTGGCATTTTGCGAAATATTGATGAAGCCGCCCGCCCCGGCCAGGCGCGGACCGAATTTGGAGACATTGAGATTGCCCTGACGGTCGGCCTGGGCCAGACCGAGGAAGGCGATGTCCAGCCCACCGCCGTCGTAGAAATCGAACTGGCTGGGCTGATCGATGATCGCCTGGGCATTGGTTGCCGCGCCGAAGCTCAGGCCGCCGGCCGGCACACCGCCAATCACGCCGGGCTCGGCGGTCAGCGTCATCAGGTCGATCACCTGTTCCTCGGCAGCAACGTTAGCCACGCCTTCCGGCATGCCGATGCCGAGATTGACGATGGCGTTGGCCTTGAGTTCCAGCGCCGCCCGACGGGCGATGATCTTGCGCTCGCTCATCGGCATCGCGGCAATGGCCGACATCGGCACCTTGATCTCGCCGGCGTAGGCCGGGCTGTATTGTTCGACGAAGGTCTGCATGTGGAATTCCGGCTTCTCGGCGACCACGACGCAGTCGACCAGGATGCCGGGAATCTTGACCTGACGCGGGTTGAGCGTACCGCGCTCGGCAATCCGTTCAACCTGCACAATGACGATGCCGCCGGAGTTGCGTGCAGCCATCGCAATGGCTTGCGCCTCCAGCGTCAGCGCCTCCTTTTCCATTGTGATGTTGCCATCCGGATCGGCTGTCGTGCCACGGATGATCCCGACATTGATCGGAAATGCCTTGTAGAACAGGTATTCTTGCTCGTCGATTTCCATCAGGCGAACAAGATCAAGCGTCGTTTTCTCATTCAGTTTGCCGCCCCCAAAACGCGGATCGACAAAGGTGCCGAGACCGACATGGGTAATCGTCCCCGGCTTGCCGGCGGCGATATCGCGAAACAGGTGCGAGATCACGCCTTGCGGCAGGTTGTAGGCTTCGATCCGGTTGGCCACGGCCAGTTGCTGCAACTTGGGCACCAGGCCCCAGTGACCACCGATCACCCGACTGACCAGTCCGTCGTGGCCGAGATGATTCAGGCCCCGCTCCTTGCCGTCACCCTGCCCGGCCGCATAAACCAGCGTCAGGTTACGCGGGCTGCCGAGGCCATGCACATCGGCCTCCTCACCTTCGAGAAAGCGCTGTTCAAGCGCAACAGCGATATTTTCCGGGAATCCGATACCGACGAAACCGCCGGTTGCCAATGTGTCGCCATCCTTGATCAGGCGGACAGCATCACGGGCAGAAACGATCTTGCCGGTATCGGAAGCACGCAATGAAGCGGCTATCGGGTGACGGGAAAGGGCCATGGTCAGTCTCCGTTTATTATTTTGTGATCTGGTTCAGACAATGCCGGTCGCGTAGAACACCGCGATGACGACAAAGACAGCCAGCGTCTTGATGCAGGTAATGGCGAAAATATCCTTGTACGCCTGACGATGGGTCAGACCGGTCACCGCCAGCAAGGTGATGACGGCGCCGTTGTGCGGCAGCGTATCCATGCCGCCCGAGGCCATCGAGGCAACGCGGTGGAAGACTTCAAGCGGAATACCGGCGGCATTGGCATTGGCAATGAAGGTTTCAGCCATGGCAGCCAGCGCAATGCCCATGCCGCCGGAGGCCGAACCGGTAATCCCGGCCAGGGCCGTGACGGTAATCGCTTCGTTGATCAGCGGATTCGGAATCGAACTCAGCGCATTGGCCACCACCAGGAAACCCGGCAAGGCTGCGATCACGGCACCAAAGCCGTATTCGGAAGCCGTATTCATCGTCGCCAGCAGCGCACCGCCGATGGCGCCCTTGCTGCCTTCGGCAAACTTGGCGAAAACCGTCTTCCAGGCAAAGATGAAAACCGTCGCAATGCCGACCAGCAGCGCACCTTCAACCGCCCAGATGGCAGCAATGGCCTTGGTCTGCTGGACAACCGGAGCAGCCTTGCCGATCACCGCCGGAATAAACGAAACCTTGTCGCCGTAAAGTGCCGGAATCAGGTTGGTAAATACCTTGTTCATCACACCGACCATGATCAGCGGCAGGATGGCGATCATCGGATGGGCCAGCTTTTCATGCTCGAAGGCTTCCGGCTCATTGCTGTGGCCTTCGCCATAACCTTCACCGGCAGCAATGGCCTTGCGACGGCACCATTCGAGGTAGGACAAGCCGCAGATGAGAATGAAGACGCCACCGATCAGGCCAAGCCAGGGCGCGGCATAGATATCGGTCTTGAAAAACGTCGTCGGGATGATGTTCTGGATCTGCGGCGTACCGGGCAGCGAATCCATCGTGAAGGTAAAGGCGCCGAGCGCGATGGTGCCGGGAATCAGGCGCTTCGGGATGCCGCCCTGGCGGAACATTTCGGCGGCAAACGGGTAAACCGCGAAAACCACCACGAAGAGCGATACGCCGCCATAGGTCAGCAGCGCACAGACGATGACGATGGAGAGCATGGCGCGTTCGCGCCCGATCATCTTGATCACCGAGGCGACAATGGCTTTGGAGAAACCGGACAGTTCGATCACCTTGCCGAAGACGGCGCCGAGCAGGAAGACCGGGAAGAAGTTCTTCACGAAGCCGACCATCTTGTCCATGAACAAGCCGGTGAACATCGGGGCAACCAGTGTTGGATCGACGAAAAGCACGGCGCCGAGTGCGGCAATCGGTGCAAAGAGAATGACGCTGTAGCCGCGATAAGCGACGAACATCAAGAATGCCAGCGATGCCAGCACAATCAAAAAGTCCATTGTTGTCTCCTAAGAATTAGATTTGCCCGAAGGCTATCGCACGCCTCGTGCCATGGAGAACAAACCATTGAAACCAATGAGAAAAGGCAAAAATCAGCGGTCGACCGCAGGAGACATTCCGTCTGCACTGGCTGACACACTGTCCAGCCCGGCAGACACATCAAGGCGACGCTGCATCAACGCCCAGCACAGCAATTTTTTCGTACAAGGCGGCCCGCGAGATGCCCAGCAGACGAGCGGCCTGCGCCTTGTTTCCCCCCGCTGCGCGCAAGGCATTACCGATCGCGTCACGCTTGGCCTGGGCAATCGCTTCGGCAATATCCAGACTGCCAGCCACCGCCTGCTGAACAGCGGGTGGCATCACGGCATCGAGATCTTCCACCTCCAGACAATCGCCGTCCGACATCAGCAAGGCGCGCTCAAGCACGTTGGCCAGTTCGCGGACATTGCCGGGCCAGGCATGCTGCGTCAACCGGGCGAGCCCGGCAGTCGAAATACTGCGTACCGGCTCACCTTGTTCGCGACAAATGTGATCGATCAGGAAATCGGCCAGCAGCGGCATGTCCTCGAAGCGCTGGCGCAACGGCGGTGTTTTCAGGGTAATGACATTGAGTCGGTAATACAGGTCGGCACGAAAACGACCTTCGGCAACCATCTGCTCAAGATCGCGGCTGGTCGCCGCAATGATCCGCACATCGACCGGAATCAGGCGGTTCGAGCCGACCGGTTCGACTTCACCTTCCTGCAAGGTCCGCAGCAATTTGGCCTGCAGCGCCAGAGACATGTCGCCGATTTCATCGAGAAAAAGCGTACCGCCATCGGCCAGCTTGAACTTGCCGTCGCGCCCATGCTTGTCAGCCCCGGTATAGGCGCCGGGCGCGACGCCAAAAAACTCGGCCTCAAGCAGCGTTTCGGGCACGGCGGCGATGTTGACCGCGACAAAGGGCTGATGCGCCCTCGGCCCGGCGGCATGCATCGCCTGGGCCAGCAACTCCTTGCCGGTCCCGGTTTCACCGAGCACCAGTACCGGCGCCGCAGTCCGTGCCGCCCGGCGAGCCAGTTGCTTGACGGCCATGCAGGCTTTGCCGGCGCCGATGAAACAGGAAAAACTGTAGCGGGTGCGTCGGGCATCGGCCAGTTTACGCTGGGTATCGGCGAGGTCCGTACGCAAACGCTGGTAGCGGGAAACGACCGGCGCCAGATGGCGCGGATCGTCGTAGAGCATGAAGCCGACGGCACCAATCACGACGCCGTTTTTATCGCGCAACGGAAGGCGGCTGACGACAAAGGATTCATCGGCGAAATCCATGATGTCGAGCATGATCGGCCGACCGCTTTCAACAACCTCACGCAGCAGGCTGTTGGGAATGATCGTTTCGATTGGCTGGCCGATGACGGTTGCCGGATCGGCAATGCCGAGACGATCCGGATATTGCCCGTTCATCCAGACAACGCGCGCATCCGCATCGACAATGACGGCCCCCTGACAGAGATCGACAAAGTAAGTGGACAACGCACGCGTCGCCAATTCACGCAGGTCTTCGCGTGGCCCGCTGGCTGCGTCGTCCCGCGTCATCGGCACTACGCGCAGCGACATCTCAGTTGGCCAGCGCGGCCTCGATCTCGGCAAAGGTCTGGGGCAGGTCGAAACCGAGTACCGGCACACCAAGCAGACGACCGATCTGGGTGGCCGAGAAAATACCGCGCACACGCGGCAAGCCCGTGACCGGATCGATATCTTCAACCAGGATGTGCTGACGCCCTTTGTTCTTGAGCGCTTCGAGGATATCAATCACGCGGGCATGCATGACTTCATTGAGATACAGGGTATCGATATTACCGACCGGGCACATCAGGTCGCGCACCGCCAGTTCAGCCGGCTTGACGCCGCGCCCCTGGGCGATCTGCATAGGACGCTCACCCAACGTATCACGCGCCGTGATCAGACCTTCGACTTCGCCATCGGACGCCGTCACCATCAGCAAACGGACGCCACGCGAAATCATCGTTGCATTGGCTTCGGCCAGCAGCGCCGCCGCACCGATCGTCACCGTATGGACACGCGAAAAGTCGGTCATCGCTTCAATGGCCGGCGAATCGGCACCGATCTGGTTGTAACCGGAAAGACAGAGCGAGGCATTCTGGGAAAGCTTGTGCGTACGCACTTTGGCAGCAAGAGTCATAACCTTTTCCTCCTTAGGGGTTTTCAGTCTGAAACAGCACGGGGAAAACGTGTTTTTGTTTCTTCTCAAGCCGCTTTCCCGTAGTCAAGTATTGTGAGAATACGAGATATTTGCAATAGCCCCAGGGGAAAACCCCTAGATGCAATCGTTGCGCGCCCGAGAAAAGCAAAGCCCCTTGCTTCCCGACCCGAGGAAATGGATGGTCAGCACCCGCAGCACCCGATCAAGGGAACTACGGCTTCCTGACCAGTTGCCGGGCAAAGGCTTCGTCGTTCTTCGAGACCCGGCGCACGACTTGCGGGCCAAGGGCATCAACAAAGCGGACAAAATCGTCCTGCGTCATCGCTTCACCAAGCTCACGGGTTTCGCCTGCAATTTGTTCACGCAACTTGAACAACCCGTCTCCGGTCACGACCATTTGATAAAGAGGCCCATCGCTCCGACGATTAAGGCGTGCAACAGCGGCCGCCGCGCGAGTCGAGCGGGTCATTCGACACTCCAAAGCAGTGGTACACGGCAATGCTGGATCAAAATGAATCTCCCGCTTGTTTGGCATCGGCCCCTTGAGAAGATGACCGAACAGTCGATGCAGAAAAAGTGCCAAAACGCATTCTACAAAGCAAAACGCCAACCGGTTAGGGTTGGCGTTTTATCCTTGCAAACCAAGGCTATGTTCTGGTGGCCAATCGCGGAATCGAACCACGGACACGCGGATTTTCAAGACAAGACACCTGTTAAATCAGCACCTTGAGATCAAATCCATCAACGACTTTCTCGACACCCACGACGACGACCGTATAACTAAGGAAGATACTTGAGATAACGCTCTTATCGTTTTCTCCAAGAACCTTCCCCTAAAAGCCACGGGGCGAAGACTACCAGATACAGCCAATCGGCGCAGCACTTTCCCCTGATGAACCGGCTGCGGACAGGCCGTTTCAGAGCGACCAACCATTTTTTCAGGGGAAAGTTGCCCAGACAATCTTGGGCAACACCCTTTGCCATGTTGAAATCGCAAGCGTCTAGCCAGGGCACGGACAGTCCACTTCGTGCCAAGCCTACAAAAACAGAAAGAAGCAAGCTACTTCTTCAACGGCTTCCCACCTTTTTTGAACGCCGGATTTGACATACCACTCCTGTGATCGACTAGTCGCTGAAGTAGTTGATTGGTTTTCCGCTGCTCAAACAACAGCTCACGGAGAAGCGTATCCGTTTTTGACTCCTGCTCTGGCTCAAGCCACTGCTTGGTATTTAGGTCATACCAGCGCCCCCTGTTATCTGGGACCTCTACACCACTTATTGTACGGTCACCCTCTCGTTGAGATGCCCCTCTAGCTTCGATTACTTCCTTCAATGCTTTACGAGCTGCGTGCTGCCCATGGTTAAGGAAAACAGTGGCGGCTTTACGAGGTACTCCCGCCTTCTCCTCACCAATCTCACGAAACACATAATCAAGCAGACCATCCTGGTCAGCATGACCGGAGTAATAGCCCTGAATTTCAATAACGTTAGCAGTAACCTCAGATGGAGAAATCGTTTTTTCCCCTATTACCAAGCTCTCGCTAGGTAACGGACGGCCTTCATCCCGCGCCTTGCAAATACTAACCAAGCTATCCCCCAGAGATCCTTTGGCCATGTAGCCGGTCACCAGAATTGTTGCCTGCCGCTTGGAGGCAGCAATTTTTTCAAGGTGCTTAACTACCGGGCCACCTTCGCACATACCGCCCCCTGTAATGACGATACACCCTCGCTCCTGAGCCTCGATTGGCCTAGGCATCTTGAAACCCGACTCATACCGAATCTGATGAATTCCGACTGGAATCGTTACTGTTTCACCATTGGCCGGGGGGAAAAGGGAATGGATTACCGCATCGACCTCCTCCTCGTTTGCCAAGCCCAATCTATCGGCCATTTTCCGGTTACGACATATCGTTTCTTCTGGATATTTTTTTTGCCGACGACAAAGTTCGTCACGGAACACCCCGCTCATTTCCCTTGCTAAAGCCGAATCAAGGACGATATCTACTGGGTAAGCATGGCGGGTTGAAATGAGCTCCTGAATATCGGCAGACGAATATTCAGCGCCTTCACGGAAGGTGCAAATCGTGTTTCCCGGCTCACCGCCTTTAACAACGGCCGCCTTCCATCGATTGGCCTCATTCGGCTCCAACGAATCAATGGCCCGTATTAAGGCGCTGTGAAGGGGGTAGCCCCAAGACTCACCATCAAAGTCATTAATCCAAGGATTCGACGGATAAAAAGGTGCCTGGGATTTTTCAGGCGATGAGAAATACTTAGAAAAAACAAAGTGAAGATCAAAAAGCAATTCTTGTGTCCGCTGCAGTGAGAATGCGGGGACAACCAGTACCGACTTCTTGTCGAACACCTCTCGCTGAACGATATCGCGAAGAGTCTCGATCCTGGCATCGAAATCGGAGAAGTGCGTTTCACGAGAACGTGCCCCATAAGTCGACTCAACTACGATTGCTTCTGGCCATCCGAAAACCCCCTGCCTCCCGGCCAACAGCGGTTGAAACGGATTTTCTTTGGTGTTGTTGCCAAGGTCACCGCTCATGACCATGTAAACACGTTCATCTGCCTCGTTCATCCAGCCAAGAGCAATTGAGCATGCACCCAAAATATGTGCGGATCGAGTAAACGAAGCGAACAAGTCAGGTGCGATCGGCAGGATACGCGACAGCCCAAACCCATCTCTTTCGTCGATGTACTCAAACTTAATCCGATTTACGTCCTCCTCGGAGTAAAGCCCCTTTACATGGCGCGCAGCATCGATCAAAGAAATTCGCGCCAAACGGCCTGTCGCCTTCGTACAGATCACCCGCCCCGAAAAACCTTCGCGATACAGCTTGGGAATTAGTCCGCAATGATCCTGGTGAGCGTGCGTAAGCAACACAAACTTGATCTCTGATGGGGAGAATGGAAACGGTTTGCCATTGGCAGCCTCATCATTACCCTCTCCTTGAACCAAACCGCAATCGACCAAGAACTCGATGTTTTGCCGCTCATAGGAAAAATGAGTGCATGAACCTGTTACATGCCCATCAGTTGCACCCAAAAATCTAACCTTCATCATCAACTCCCTATTTATTTAGCTTTACCGGCACAACCACCGGCGTGCCGGTAAAATCTTTACCCGTAACTGACTGTGACATCGCTAGATCGCCAGTCAGCGCACAGGAAGCACTATCTATCCCATCTGAATTTTGGAATACGTTTTAATCGACGAGGAAAAAACGTGAGAGTTTTGGAAGCTGCATATCGAACAGTCCATGAAAGCGCCGGAGGTGCAGCGGCCGTTGCCGATGGCATTGGCGTTGGTAAGCAGGTGTTGGTCAACAAGGTCAATCCCAACAACAACTCTCATCACCTTGGCCTTGAAGAGGCCGTCAAACTAATGGAGTTCACAGGCGACATCCAAATACTCCATGCGCTAGCACAGGAATTCTCAGGAATATTCGTCCCTCTCCCCGGTTCTCCCTTAATTACAGATAACGCGGTAATTACTGATATCAGTGAGATGTCAGTCAAGTTTGGCCGACTGGTTCAGGAAGTTGTAGAAGATGCAAAAGACGGTGAAATTACCGGTACAGAACTTAACCGGATCGAAGGTGAAGCAATGCGTTTGAGAACGACCCTTGAGACATTGCTTTCCCATGTGAGAGCAATGTATGAAAAATCACCTTCCGCAAAGCAAACCAGAACGGCGTAGTGGCACCATACCCAGCATCGACAGGGGGCAACCTCAACATGGATGCCCCCAATTGGCCCTGCTAGGCAGCAATTCCCCAGGCCACTGAATCAAAACTTAACCGCTTCTGCTCCGGAATCACGAATATAACGTCCGGACGAACCCCCGGAGAATATTCGCTTGCAATTGCCCAACGGGGTATAGCGAGGGTTCGGGAAATATCTTGAACCACATCATCAGGAGTGAACTTCTGAGGCAAGTATCCCCCCCATACACTGGGCGTTTCCGCCTCAACCTCCACCAATAGTTCTCTTCCTTCAATCTGTAGCGATTGAAGGACGCGTATCTTTTCTTCATCACTTGCCTCGGGGATCGACTCGGAAAAATACTGAAGAGCTATTCGACCGACATCTCCCGGCAGAAACATCAACCGATTCTGGTGTGCCATCAAGTGAAATCGAATGAAGTCTTTAACTTCAACGTAAGCCTCTTGCGCCACTACCGACAAGGGCTTCTCTATGAAATGGGCCTTCGGCTTTTGCCTAAACTCGCCATTCGAATTGAAGTATATTTCGAACAGCATGCCAGCCAAAACATGCTTAGCCGTTTCATCATGGAAACGTGACAATTGAATATCCAGATTTGCCATGAAATCCATGGCTTTCTGTGCATTACCACAAGCAGCCTGATAAATATTCCGCCCTAGAACAAACCAAGCTGATGCACTAAACGATTCTTCACGAATTGACCTTATCTTGGCAATCGCTGGGTTTTGTATGTACCAGTTGCATGACTTGATTGCCCGAATGATTTCGTTAATTTCTAACGGTACATCTAATTCGTACGCGCTATCGCGCAGTGCATCAACGTCGTATTGAAGTCGGGGCGCCACAATTCCAGGAGTGGCTACAGCCACTGCTTCGGGCTCACTTGGCCCAACAGTTACGTCAGTGTCGACCACGACCTCATCAGCTACCACGCCCCCTGTTTCAGGCGAAGTTTGGTCATTTACTTCTTCTGTCGCATTGCTCCCAGAAGCAGAGTCCATTGCCGCCGCCCCATTCGACAATGCCGATATGTCACTTGAATTTATCTGAATAGCAGCTGCAATTTGCGCATATTCATGAGCATTATCCTTAGAGAGGCCTTCAATTAAAGCAGCCAAACTGCAAATAACAACATTGGCTAGACCTGTGGCTCTTTTGAATTCAGACACTAATCTTGGGTCAGCCAACTTCACCTCTGGCTGACTATTTGCAACAGCCTTACGAGCCCCCCTTCTCGTTACATCCATCCGTCGCTGCGGAGAATAAACCCAATCTGATTTTTCGTCATTTGTCACAAATAGTACTTGCGAAAAATCATCGCTCCGAGCAGCAGAATGCTGGAGAATTTCAAACCAAATGATTAAATCACCGAAGCGATTTTCTTCCTTGTCATCGTCTCGAAAGGCAGGAGGAAGACGGTGTTCGATTCTTACATCCCCCTCACGAGCAGCACGTGCGCACAACTCCGTGAGATCCGAATTTAGGATGGCAGGAGAAAGGTGCGTTTGAATTTCTTCATGCACCGCTTCCGGATCAAACTGATGTTTGAATGCCCTTGTAAACTTTGGAAGGCCTTCTACGGCGGCCCGGAAATCAGTCAAGAATGCCGATCTATCCCCGTCAAAATTAATCGCCCTTAGCACCGTATCATCGACAAACAATGCAGCTGTCTCAAGCATCACCTCCAATGCCTTCTTTGGCTGGTCCGGATCCCTGCTTTTGGGAGTGTATGAATGTAGCATCCGGTTTCTTACACGTGACAAATACTCCCCGGCAGACCAAGCAGGCACACACAAACGACTCTGAGACAACACAGCATCTGCCCAAGCGAAAAACTCCTGCCTCGCTCCCGCGTGGAGCTTGTACATATAGGCAAGAATATTTGTATCAATAAATATTAATGTCTTAGGATCGCGCGCCATCGTGGCGATATCCCTCAGATGCTCGTCCTTCGTCTTATTTATAACATTTAAGCCAAACAGCATTGTTTCCCCCTTAGGTTTTTTCTGTAACCCACTAGCGATGTGCGCATTAGATGATGTAATTCCATCGCAATGGCTACCGCCTCATCGTTCCCTTAACATCAAAAAACGTCGCTCCGCCCAAGACCACAACATGGCTACCATTCAGCGACAACTGCGCATATTTCTGCGCTTGAATCACGAAGAGCGTGCCCGAAAATCGGCGATTTAGTCCTTTGTAGTGGCAGCCAGTGAAGGTCACATCCAAGTTGACCGAAACAGGCATGATGCCAGGTGCAGCGATACCTTTCAGGCTGCATCCATTTTCCGGGCTACTACCTTTTACTTTGCCCTGAGGGTCGATATCGATCGTCATTGGTACAACGGCCATTGCCTCTTGGACAACCCCACCAGCACCTGTGCCCTGGTACTGCACCTGTCCACGCCACGTCCCCGACGGTGATGCGTTGTTACCGATCATGCTCAGCAACGACAGGGTTGCAACCAATTGAATAGACCGCCCTTCAGCAAAACTACGAGCATCATCGGTGAACTCGCCTGAAGCAACAACGAAACCACCGACTGCCCGTTCAGCAGTCATCACGCCGTACAACTCACGCACAGTCGCGACACCAACTTTGGCTACCTTCCACTGTTTGCACTGGACGAGGTATTTGTCCTGTCCCATATACAACTCAAGATCGACACCACCGTCAGGGCCATCGCCACCGCGCTCTACGACCCTGTAAACAAGGGTAGAAAACGGGATTTTCCTTCTTCATATATCGCAGACAGATCCGCAATCATCACCGACAAAGCTAACCGTTTGAGCTTGGCATTATCGACTTCGAGATCCTTCAAACTTTTGGCATCCGGAACTGACATACCGCCAAACTTCGCTCGCCAGTTATAGAACGATCCGTCACTGAAGCGATTTTGCCGACACAGTCCATTGAACGGTATGCCGGCTTCCGCCTGCTGTAAAAAACCGATGATCTGCTCTTCTGAAAACCACTTCTTCAAGTCCATTCTCTCTCTCGAAAACGGACTATCGATGGCACTGTTTATGGGGGGCACCTCACCTGAGGGATGAAGGTTTCGCGGATGGCCGTAGGCAGGGAATTGCTGAGGGTAACTGGTGACATCGAATTTCCTGAGTCTAGAAAATGAAAAAGCCCGAGACAGTTTCCTGACTCGGGCTTATGGGATGAGGCTGTTTAAATTATAAATCTGCGAATTTATTCAGCTTACAGACGATTCAATTCGGAACAGCATGTCGTTCTGAGAGAGCTTGACGACAATATACTTATCTTGATTCAACTCGGCTGGAAGTTTATCGCGAAGAATTGATGCAACAAATTGAACGTGTTTATTCTGTCGCTCGACAAGGCGTGCAATCTTTGTCAATTGATTATCATGCATCAATTCTTTTTTGTCGTTCAATAGAAAATGAAGGCAAGGAATATTTTCTTCGTCTGCGAACAACGTATAGGCGATGTCAAAACAAGAAATTTCCCCCTGTTTCTTGCCTGAACTCATGTTCATATTGAAGGTATTAAATTTATAGATACGCTGACCGGAACGTGACTTAACGACGTCAAACTTGAGTACATATTGCTCATCGTAAAGTTCTTTTGAAATCTCTGAGAAATATTTATTAAATTTATTAACCTGCGCCTGTATAGCTGCTTGCGTATTCAAAGAAAAAAGATCATCGTCGATATCAGCAAGCGACCTATTTATTTGATCTATTACGCCCTCAACACCAGTCACTTGCTGAATAATCGTTTCATACTCACCACGAAGTCGATGCTTTTCATTCAATGCACCAACTACGATTTCGAGCTCTTCCAAGGAACCGCTCTTTGAAACCTTAGCAACCAGATCCCGCTCTTGCTCTAGCAACAGATTGAGATCACTTTTTCTACGAACGATTTCACTATTAAGCTGCGGAATTTCTTTAGAGATATAGCGAGCTTTCTCTTCAACCATCCTGTTATGAAACATCAAAAGATCATCAAAAGATTTTTGAACACCGGAAAGTCGAGTTGAAACCTCTTCGTACAGTGCCTTTAATTGTGACACATCAATTTTAGCCGAATTATTATTAATATCCTGAACAGCTTCCATTATTAGGTTATGCCGAAGAGTAGCTCGGCCAAGTGCTGCAGTTTCGATACTGATTTTATATTTAACTTCGTCAAGTGCCCCAAGGTCACTTTCAAAATTCTGATTGATATGAAATGCCGCTTTTTTAACATTAAGGGCATCAATTTCGCGCATTAACACAGCAAGAGAAGCCTCATAGGCCGAACGTGTTTGTGCTGCCTCAAGCCGAGTTTTAAAGGTATTCTCAACACGAAGTTCTGCCAAAAGCTTCTGCCTCTCACTGCCCTGTGAGAATTCACAGCCAAGCATGTAGAGATGGAGCGCTTCGTACTCTTCGTCCTTAGTCATCGGATGAACGTTTCTCAACGTGTTTGAAAGTCCGATATCTTTGTAACGAATGTTATGGGCAATTATTTGTGCCAAAGTGGGCTTCTTTCCATACTGCCCTGGAAAAAGCTCTTCGGTCAAAGTTTCCATAAACTCGTCTTCCGTCATTTGTCTTCCATTAATTCGACGGATCATTCCCTTTCGCGGAATGAAATTCCTCTCAATACAAATTTCTTTTGCTAATGGATCATCGAGATCTGCGGTAAGGGTCAAGGTGACGAGTACATTGGTAGTCTGTAAGAAATCTTTAACCACCTGATGTTCGCTCTTGCGATTTTCAGGATCAGTATAGATATCCCGAGGGCTTCCACCGAAACAAAAATCAATCAACCGCAATACTGTGGTCTTGCCGACATTATTACCCGTTGCACCAGAGGTGCCAGAAGGGGTCTCATCAACAATCAAATTCAGCCCACTATGAAAAGGGATGCTACGAATAATCCCCTCATCATTCTCAAGGCGAAGATATTTTAAAAACATGGCACGATATTTCCATGATCATTAAACGAGACCAAGTCAGCGAGAAATAGCCAATCCAATGAAAGCACAAATATTGGCATTTGAATATCTCTCAAATTTCGGGTTTCCGCAAACAAGTCAAGCATGCCAACTTCACCTGTTTTCTTCAATGCCTGAAGAACGAGAGAGCCGTTGTAATATAAGCTATTCGACGGGCTAATATTTTCAGGAAGCAGCACATTTCACCTCGTTCGGATTCTTGAAAATCTTACACCGAATAAAAGCATCCACTGATAATACATTAACGTACTGCTCAAGCTCGTCTAGCGGAATTTCTATAAAATTTGCACTATTCTGGATTCTTTGAATCACTTGCTCGACGACATTAAAAAACAACTCGTCTCCAGAAAACTTAGTGCTTAACTTGGCATAAATAGTTCGCAACGCATGAAGAACTGAATTGCTTTTATTCTTCCCTGCAGTATCGAATTCTTCGTAAATTCGAGCAACACGATGATGATGTGTCTTGTAATCCTCAATTATCATCGCAGCCGACTCTAGATTATTTACCTCTAATTTAGTATCAACATTAAAAGGTATTGGTCTATCTGCAGCATAACCATCGGTAAGATCTTCGTTCGCTATAAGATTAATAACCGCCGCCAGATTAGTTTCTGTAAACCGCTCCCTAATATTAGGATCGAGCTCATCTTCTAGAAACCTCGATATCGCTTGTTGCTCAACAATTTTTAACCCTTGGATTTTACTCAACAACGAAGGAACATCAAGAATATCTTTAGCTGGATTGAAAATAAGATTATGTGGATTTTCGTAACTATTTGCTCGTAACGAACTTGCATCCTTACAGATCGAAACAAACTTGAACGAGTAATCTTTATAAGACGACAAATCCTTTGCTAATGCCGAATTGATCTTTGATTTCGTAGCTGTAGATGAGACCTGAATCACGATCTTGTTTTCTTTATCTACAAGATCAATTCCTTCGACATTTTGCTGCACTTCATTCATGTTTGTAAGCTTATACCCGTAAAGCTCGTTAAGAAAATGAAGATAAAAATTCTCGGAGTGATTATGGAAATTTAGAATATTAAGTTTCCCACGAACTTCGATTCGTGTGCACAAGACCGAAAGTCTATATTCGCAAAGATCCCAATATTTAGAACGTTCCATACCCATGGTCTCTAGATTTTCAGCAGTTTTTTTCGTCGAGCTCAACTCACGCGAACAGCGATAAGCCATTTTCATAAATTGTACTACTTGCTGATGATCTTCAGGGATCGACGAGGCCTCTATGCTCTACTACTCTATTTAGGCTGCCATCAGCCGAGTTTTTCCCGGCAATAGACCGGCACGCGAACTTTGCGCCCGACAAAACAAAAACGGCAACCTGTGATGGTTGCCGTTTTTGCTTGGAATGCTTTGGTGGCCAATCGCGGAATCGAACCACGGACACGCGGATTTTCAATCCGCTGCTCTACCAACTGAGCTAATTGGCCAAAACGAGGCCGAATTATAGCGAGGTGCCGGAGGCCGCGCAACAGGATTGTGCAATTTTCTGCAGTCCACCGCGGGATTGATCCTCGATCACGAGCCAATCGGCGGCGACTGGCGATACAACTCCGAGAAATCATCCGGTGTGGGCGGTGGCGGCGGCGGTGGGTGCCAGGCGACGAACACGACACGAGCCAACGCTCCCCGCCCCTGTGGATTGGGCTTCAAAGTAGCGCGCGAATCATGCTGCATGGCGATCTCCTGGACAATCGCCAACCCCAGGCCACTGCCTTCACTCGCCGCATCATCGACGCGGTAAAAACGCTCAAAGACCAGTTCGGACTGTTCCTCGCTGATCCCGACGCCATCATCATCAACCTCAAAAACAACATGCTGCTGATCATGCAGCACACGACAGGTTACATGCCCACCGCTGGGGGTGTAGCGCAGGGCATTATCGATCAGGTTCTTGGCCAGCTCACGCAGCAGGAACGCATTTCCGGTAATCATCGCCCCCTTTTCTGCCTCGAACCCGAGATCGATCCCCTTGTCGATGGCAATCATCACCCAGTCCTCGACGGTGTCGCGAACCAGTTGCGACATATCGAGCACTTCGTGCTGCTGCTGCGCCACCTCGCCGCCCTCCGTTCTCGCCAGCGTGAGCAACTGGTTGACCAGACGCCCGGCCCGGTCGACTCCCGAAGCAATTTGACGCAGCGCGTGCCGCAAGGCATCGGGGTTGGTTTCGCGGATGGCAAACTGGGCTTGCGTTTTCAGCCCGGTCAGCGGGGTACGCATTTGATGGGCTGCATCGGCGACAAAGCGCTGCTGTGCTTCGACATTCTTCTTCATGCGCTCGAGCATTTCGTTGAATGCCTCGACCAGCGGCTCCAGTTCCTCGGGAACGCGGCGCGTAGCAATTGGCGACAGGTCGCCAGGGTCGCGTGCCTCGATGGTCTGTCGCAGGCGTGTCAGCGGACGCAAGCCGCGCGAAAGACCGAACCAGACGAGCATCACGGCAAGCGGAATGATGATGAATTGCGGAAGAATGACGCTGGCGACGATTTTGTTAGCCAACTGCGTGCGCTTTTCGGTTGTTTCAGCCACCTCGACGACAATCCAGCGCTCACGGGACATCTGCGGTTCGGCCAGATAGGTATAGGCAATACGCAGATCCTGGCCGTTGAATTCGGTATCTCGCAGATAGATTTCCCCGGCCAGAGGTGCCTCGTCACCAGACGAGGGAGGCATGGGCAATTCCTTGTCGCCCGCCAACAGTTTGCCATCCTGGGTGACGACATGAAAATAGACATTGTCGGTTTCATCGGCACGCAACAGGGCACGTGCCGAGGCAGGCAAATTCAGAACCGGCTTGCCGCCAACCAGTTTGACTTGGCGCGTGATTGCGGCAACATGCTCGCGCAGCGCCTGATCGTAGGGGTAGTTGGCAACGTTGTTGGCAAAATAGTGGGTAAAAGCAATACTGAGCGGCCAGACAAACAAGAGGGGCGCCAACATCCAGTCGAGAATCTCACCGAAGAGTGAGCGCTCGGTATCCCCCCCCTGCAGCGGATTACTCACTGGGCGGCCGCTCCAGACAGTAACCCAGGCCACGCACTGTCGCTATCTTGACGCCGCCGGATTCCAGTTTCTTGCGCAAGCGGTGCACATAAACCTCGATGGCGTTATGGCTGACCTCTTCTCCCCAGCCACAAAGATGATCGACCAGCTGATCCTTGCTGACCAGTCGCCCCATTCGCGTCAGCAGCACCTCAAGCAAACCGATCTCACGCGCCGAAAGGTCCAGCGTCTGCCCTTGTATTTGCGCAACCCTGCCGACTTGGTCGTAGCTCAGGCTACCGCATTGAATCACCGGCGTAGTCCCGGCCGAACGCCGGGTCAAGGCACGGACACGGGCCTCAAGCTCAGCCAGCTCAAACGGCTTGACCATGTAATCGTCAGCCCCGAGATCCAGCCCCTTGACACGGTCACCCGTCCCGTCAAGCGCTGTCAGAATCAGGACGGGAACCTGCGAACTGCGCGTCCGCAAGCGTTTCAGAACATCCAGACCTGGCAATTTCGGAAGACCCAAATCAAGAATCAGCAGATCGTAGGAAACCGTCATCAGGGCCGTATCGGCCTCAAGACCATTGGCTGCCCAATCGACCGCATAACCACCCTGTCGGAGGGAACGGGCCAGGCCATCGGCAATGATGGCATCGTCTTCAGCAATAAGAATGCGCATTTAGGATATGTAAGCTGTGCCTGCGTAAGATTTTTGTAAGCCTGCCGCCGTATTCTACTCGGGCTGTTCTCCTTTTATGGTCTTCGGAGTCCGTGGCTCAAGCCGCGACTCAGGGGGTGGCCCGATCCTGCACTGGGCACCCCCTACCGTTTTTTTCTCCCAAAGCCCGAATAGTTTAACAAACTCCAGCTACTGCCATCTTCGCAGTGTTTTTCTGCGTCCACATTTTCTGCGGTCGACCGCACCGTAGACGCAAAAAAGCCCGGGTCGAAACCCGGGCTTTGCGGTAATTGCTTTTCGGCTTAGTGACCGGAGGCGCCGGAAGCACCCAGACCGGTTTCCGAACGCAGTTGCTGCGACGGATACAGGGCACGTTCCTTCTGAGCCTGCTCGGAGTTGTCCAGGATGGACACCAACCAGATGGTCACGAAAGCTGCAGTCATCGAGAAGATAGCGGCAGAGTTGTACGGGAACCAGGCAGAGCCCTTCGGATTCTGGAGTACAGCTTCCCAGACCGAGGCGGAACCAACGGTCAGCACGGCAGCCATAACCAGGCCGACGAAACCGCCAACCACGGCGCCACGCGTCGTGCAGTTCTTCCACAACACGGACATGAACAACACCGGGAAGTTGGACGAACAAGCGATCGTGAAGGCCAGCATCACCATGTAGGCAACGTTTTCCTTTTCGAAGGCAATACCCAGCACCATGGCCAGCAGACCAAGAGCAATGGTTGCCATCTTGGAGACGCGCAGTTCCTGTTCGGAAGAACAGTTCTTGTTGAACACCGAAGCGTACAAGTCATGCGACACGGCAGAAGCACCGGACAGGGTCAGACCGGCAACCACAGCCAGGATGGTTGCGAAGGCCACGGCAGAGATGAAGCCGAGGAACAGGTCGCCACCGACAGCCTTGGCCAGATGCACAGCAGCCATGTTGCCGCCGCCCTTCAGGCCCTTGGCCAGTTCGCCACCGACATAGAAGTCAGCCGGATTCTGAACCAGGTTGGTGATAGCACCGAAGCCGATGATGAAGGTCAGGATGTAGAAGTAACCGATCCAAGTGGTTGCCCAGGCAACCGACTTACGAGCTTCCTTGGCATTCGGCACGGTGAAGAAGCGCATCAGGATGTGCGGCAGACCAGCGGTACCGAACATCAGCGCCATACCGACGGAGATGGCGGAGATCGGATCCTTGATCAGTGCGCCCGGACCCATGATGGCATCCTTCTTGGAGTGCACTTCAACCGCCTTGGCAAACAGCGCTTCCGGCGAGAAACCAAACTGCAGCAACACGGAAACGGCCATGAAGGTTGCGCCTGCCAGCAGCATCACAGCCTTGATGATCTGCACCCAGGTCGTTGCGGTCATACCGCCGAACAGTACGTACATCAGCATCACGACACCGACGAGCACTTCAGCGTAGACATATTCCATGCCGAAGAGCACCTTGATCAGCTGACCGGCACCGACCATCTGCGCAATCATGTAGAAAGCGACGATGACCAGGGAAGCGGAAGCGGCGAAGATGCGAACCGGTGTTTGCGAGAAGCGGTAGGAAGCCACGTCAGCAAACGTGAACTTGCCCAGGTTACGCAGACGCTCGGCCATCAGGAAGGTGATGACCGGCCAGCCGACCAGCCAGCCGATCGAGAAGATCAGGCCGTCGAAGCCGTTGGCGAACACGAGGCCGGAAATACCCAGGAAGGATGCGGCAGACATGTAGTCACCCGCGATGGCCAGGCCGTTCTGGAAGCCGGTGATACCGCCGCCACCGGTGTAGAAGTCAGCAGCAGACTTGGTTTTGCCTGCGGCCCACTTGGTGATGTAAAGCGTACCGCCGACGAACAGGCCAAACATGACGATGGCCGTCCAGTTGGTTGCCTGCTTCTGGGTATTGCCGAGATCGGCACCCGCAGCGATGGCCGCGCCTGCGGCGAGCAGGGCAACGAGGCCAGCAAGAATTTTTGTGAACTTAGTCATCTTACTTCTGTGCCTCCTTGATGATGGCTTCGTTAATCGCGTCGAATTCGGTATTGGCGCGACGGACATAAATCCAGGTCAGGAGAATGGTGAAAGCGATAACGCCGACACCAATCGGAACGCCAACGCTCATCGTCATGCCGGCACCCATTTTCACTGCCAAAAACTCTTTGTTGTAGGCAACGAGCAGGATGAAGCCGTAATAGGCTGCGGCACTGACGATGGCCATAATGATCGAGTACTTACTGCGCATGGCAATAAACTCGTGGAATTTCGGATTAGCTGTAATCCGATCGAGTACGTTTTGCATTGATTTGCTCCTCAGACTTTTTGTTTATAGAGGCATTGCTGCGGAGCCTAATTTAGGCGCAGCTACTTACAAAGAGCTTACAGAGCGTTACAAAAATCCAGCCTTGCGCCTTGATATGGCGCAAAAAAGCCCCGCACTCGGCGGGGCTTTGATCAAGCGGTAAAACCTGGACGGGGCAATTACATGCCCATGCCGCCCATACCACCCATGCCGCCCATACCACCCATGTCAGGCATGCCGCCAGCCGGCTTGTCTTCAGCCAGTTCAGCAACCATGCACTCGGTGGTCAGCATCAGGCCGGCCACAGAAGCAGCGTTCTGCAGTGCGGTGCGGGTCACCTTGGTCGGATCGAGCACGCCCATTTCAACCATGTCGCCGTACTCGCCGGTGGAAGCGTTGTAACCGTAGTTACCCTTGCCACGCTGCACCTTGTCGACCACGACAGACGGCTCGTCGCCTGCATTGGCAACGATTTCGCGGAGCGGCTGCTCCATGGCGCGCAGGACGATCTTGATACCGGCGTCCTGGTCATGGTTGTCACCCTTCAGCTTGCCGATGGCAGCGCGGGCACGGATCAGGGCAACGCCGCCGCCGGCGACGATACCTTCTTCCACAGCAGCGCGGGTAGCGTGCAGGGCATCTTCAACGCGAGCCTTCTTTTCCTTCATTTCAACTTCGGTCGCTGCGCCAACCTTGATGACGGCAACGCCGCCAGCCAGCTTGGCCACACGTTCCTGCAGCTTTTCCTTGTCGTAATCAGAAGTCGCTTCGTCGATCTGGATGCGGATCTGCTTGACGCGGGCTTCGATGGCAGCAGCTTCGCCGGCGCCGTCGATGATGGTGGTGTTTTCCTTGGAAACTTCGATGCGCTTGGCCTGGCCCAGATCCTTCAGGACAGCCTTTTCCAGCGTCAGGCCGGTCTCTTCGGCGATCACGGTACCGCCAGTCAGGATGGCGATATCTTCCAGCATGGCCTTGCGACGGTCACCAAAGCCCGGGGCCTTGACGGCAACGGTCTTCAGGATGCCGCGGATGTTGTTGACGACCAGAGTCGCCAGGGCTTCGCCATCGACATCTTCAGCGATGATCAGCAGCGGACGGCCAGCCTTGGCAACTTGTTCCAGGATCGGCAGCAGGTCGCGGATGTTGGAGATCTTCTTGTCGAAGAGCAGAACAAACGGGTTTTCCATCAGGGCTTGCTGCTTGTCGCCGTTGTTGATGAAGTACGGGGACAGGTAGCCGCGGTCGAATTGCATGCCTTCGACAACGTCGAGTTCGTTTTCCAGGGACTTGCCATCTTCAACGGTGATGACGCCTTCCTTGCCGACCTTGGCCATCGCGTTAGCGATGATTTCACCGATGTTGAAATCGGAGTTGGCGGAAATGGCGCCAACCTGGGCGATTTCCTTGTTGGTCGTACAGGGCTTGGAGAAAGCTTTCAGCTCGGCCAGGGTAGCAACCACAGCCTTGTCAATGCCGCGCTTCAGATCCATCGGGTTCATGCCGGCAGCAACGTACTTCATGCCTTCGCGAACAATGGATTGAGCCAGCACGGTGGCGGTGGTGGTGCCGTCACCGGCGATGTCGGAGGTCTTGGAAGCAACTTCCTTGACCATCTGGGCGCCCATGTTGGCGAACTTGTCTTTCAGTTCGATTTCCTTGGCGACGGAAACGCCGTCCTTGGTGACGGTCGGGCCGCCGAAGGAACGTTCGAGTACGACATTGCGACCTTTCGGGCCAAGGGTAACCTTGACTGCGTCGGCCAGGACATTGATGCCTTCGACCATACGGGCGCGGGCGGAATCACCAAACTTGACTTCTTTAGCTGCCATTTAAAACTCCTGAATTTTGATCAATTTTCCGGTTGACCGCGCCCCGTAGGAAGCACCCTTGGGGTGTGGGATCAACCGTCATTTCGAGGGATGCAGAAATTACTTCTGCAGAACGCCCATGATGTCTTCTTCACGCATGACCAGGACTTCCTGACCATCGACCTTGACGGCCTGGCCGGCGTACTTGCCGAACAGAACGCGATCGCCGACTTTGACGTCGAGAGCGATTTGCTTGCCGTTGTCGTCACGCTTGCCCGGGCCAACGGCCAGGATTTCGCCCTGATCCGGCTTTTCGCCAGCGGAATCAGGAATGACGATGCCGGAGGCAGTGGTGCGCTCGGCTTCAACACGCTTGACGATCACACGGTCGTGCAAAGGACGGATATTCATAAAGCTACTCCTAGTAGTTCACAGACATTGAAATTGGCCGGCTTGCAACAAAGGGCATCCGGGATCGGGGGAGGCAAATCGTTAGCACTCACCCGGGTCGAGTGCTAATAATAGGGGTGACCCCAGCCGATTTCAAGAGCACTCAGCAAAGGCAGGACGAAAAAAAGCCGGCCCGAGGCCGGCTGATCCGCTCGCAACAGTGCTTCAGGCAGTCACCGAGAGCAAGCTGGAAACGGCCGAGTTCTCGCCAGAGTGGGCGGGATTACCGTAAGCGTGCATCAATTGCATGATCTTGAGCATGATCTGAGCATCGCTATTGCTAGCGCTGCTGCTTGCCGCGGAAGAGGTGCTGGCCGACGACGTATCGGAGGAATCGCTCGTTCCCGTTTGCTGTGTAGACTGGTCGTATGCCATGGCCTCGCTAAAGCTGACCTTGCCATCCTGATCCGTATCGGCAGCCTCGAAATTATCGACCACTTTCGAAATCAGGCTTGAACGCTGCGAATCGGACGAGCCGATCTCTTCAAGCTGGCTACTCAGTTCATCCTTGGTAAATCCCGCATCATTGCCCTGCGGTGGCGGCGGAGGCATGCCACCCATGCCTCCGCCGCCATGCCCACCCTGGCCCTGCATGCGCATCTGGTTGAACTGTCCATCGAGTTCTTCCTGCAGCTTGGACAAGGTACTGGCAAATTCGCTTTCGGTAACCTTGCCATCGCTATCGCTATCCAGTGCGGAGAAAACGTCGTCAACACTGGTGCTACTGGAACTGCTGCTATTGCTGCTATTCGAAATCTTGCTGAAAGCCGAAACAAAGTCGCTTTTCTCGAGATAGCCCTGACTTTTCGTATCGAGTGCCGAGAACAGCCGACTACTCATTTGTGATGCATTACCGATGCCACCGATCATGATTGGCTCCTTGAAACAGGTTGAATGAAGATCAGGAGTCTCCTGACCGTTCCTTTCGAGCAATTTATCGGCCCAAAACGGCCAGAATGGGCGGTGGTTGGCGTTAAGCAGGGTAAAAGTTTGTTAAGAAAAATCCCCCGCAATCCGACATCCGGCAAGCTTGCAGGGAAACATTCCGGCGTAAAACCAGCTTAAAGCGGCAAATCCGGACGGCTGGCAATTTTTGCCGCCAGCTGTTTACGCTGATCCGCGCTCAATAAAGCGAGCACCTTTCGATCCAGCTGAACCTTCAACAACGCCATTTCAGTTTGCGAGCTAGCCGCGGACTGCGCCAGCGCCTGGGCTCGTGTTTCGTCGAATCGCTCATCGAGCGCCAGCTGGCGGAGGGCATCAAGAGATTTCCGCAGCTGTTTTTCCTGCTGACGCATGGCCGGCACCTGGGCGTGCATGAGTTCAAAAACCTGATCCTGCTGCCGTTCACTGAGTTTCATGCCATGCAGGAACGGGGGCAGTGCGCCCCCCGGCCCACTGGCAGCATGTTCATGTCGGCCCATTTTTGCCATGCAGGGCTGGTCGACCGGAGCAGATGGCTGGGCGTGCACAGAAAAGGAAGCAGCAAGCAAGACAGCAATAAAAAGACGGGATTTCATGGGTTCTCCTGTTGAATGGGATGCGTCCGGCCACTGCGGCCAGTCGAGGCATGAATTGTTTGCCGACCCACGGTTAACCGCCGTTAGCAGCCGGTAAAAGTCTGTAAATTCAGTGCCGAATTGAAAAAGCCTTGGCTATGATCCCAACCCATGCGAACCCAGCAACGGAAAGTGCAATGACAGCAGTTTTGCTGATTGACGATGATGTCGAACTGGCCGAAATGCTCGGTGACTACCTGGCCCAGGATGGCTTTACCGTCGCCACCGAGCATGACGGCGAAAGCGGCGTCCAGGCCGCACTGAGCGGCAATTATGCGATTGCTGTGCTCGACGTGATGATGCCCCGCCTTTCCGGAATCGAAGTCCTGCGTCAAATCCGGGCGGCCAGCACGATGCCGATCCTGATGCTGACCGCTCGTGGCGACGACATGGATCGCATCGTCGGACTTGAGCTCGGCGCCGACGATTACGTCCCCAAGCCCTGCCTGCCCCGCGAACTGGCGGCCCGGCTGCGCGCCATTCTCAGGCGAAGCGCCGCCTCCGCCGAAAGCAGCAGCGCCCCGCTGGTTTTTGGCGCCCTCTGCGTCCGCCCCGAGCAACGGCGCGTCGAATGGAATGGAGACGCCGTCGAGCTGACCGGCACTGAATACAATCTGCTCGAAACACTCGCCCGTCACGCCGGCCGACCGGTCAGCAAGGAAGAGCTTTCCGAACAAGCCTTGGGCCGCGCCCTGAGCCGCTTCGATCGCAGCATCGACGTCCATCTTTCCAGCATCCGTCAGAAACTTGGCCGACTGGCGGATGGCCGTTCATGCATCCAGACGGTTTATCGCCAGGGCTACCAGCTGATCCGCGAATAACTCATGGGCCGTCTTTTCTGGAAATTTTTCCTGTTCGTCTGGCTGGCCCAGATGGTCGGCGTCGTCGCCACCGGCACACTCTTCTGGCTTGAACATCAGCACCACGATGCCCGCCCGGACGCTTCGCACCGGGAGCGCATGCCGCCCCCTCACCTGCCACCACCGAACGATTTCAGGCCGCCCCCGCCGCCCGAACATCGCGGCCCGATCATCCCCTACATCCACATCGCCGCCGGGCTGTTCGCCAGCCTGCTCTGTGCTGCCGGTCTCGCCTGGTATATCGCCAAACCGATCCGCCACCTGCGCGAAGCCTTCGAAGCGGCGGCTGAGGGCAATCTGGATCTCAGGATCGGACAAAGCATGGGGCGCAGAAGAGACGAGCTGGCTGACCTCGGTCAAGGTTTTGATCGCATGAGCGACCATGTACGCGCCCTGATGGAAGGACAAAAACGGCTGCTGCACGACGTTTCGCACGAATTGCGCTCACCGATCGCCCGACTGCACGCCGCCATCGGACTGGCCCGCCAGCAACCTGCCCGGATTGACGACAGCCTGCTGCGCATCGAACGCGAAGGCGAGCGGATGAACCGGCTGGTCGGCGAACTGCTGACGCTTTCGCGCCTGGAAGCCGGGGTCGGCACGCATATCGACACGCTGGACCTGGCCGATCTGCTGGGTGATCTGATTGAAGACACGCGTTTTGAAGCCACGGCACGGCATATCGCGGTCGACTGCCCGACACTGCCCGATTTCACCTTGCGCGCCAACGCCGAACTGCTCCACCGGGCAATCGAGAACGTCCTGCGCAACGGCTTGCGATTTTCGCCGGAGGGCGGCACCCTGAGTATCGAAGCTCGCATCCTGGAAAACCGCCATTGCCTGATCGCCATCACCGATCAGGGGCCGGGCGTCCCCGACGATCAACTGGAAGCTATCTTTACCCCATTTTTCCGTGGCACCAATCCCGGCGAAGGCTATGGGCTGGGCCTGGCCATCGCCCGCCGCGTCCTTGCTGCGGTCAACGGCCAGATCATGGCCAAAAACACGCCCAAAGGCGGTTTGCGCGTCGAAATCACCATCCCGCCAGGACCCTGATCAAACAAAAGTCGCCGCTACGGTACGAAAGCAGGCCCAGCGATATTTGATTTGAGTTGACGACACCGGCCCAACTTTAGTCATAATTACGCGATGAACATCGAAAATTCCCCGCTGCTTCTGATCGTCGACGACAGCCGCATGTCACGCATGCTGATCAGGGCCATCATTGCCGACAGTCGCCCGAACTGGCGGATCATCGAAGCAGTCAACGGTGACGAAGCCATCGCACTGGCCAACGAGACACCGCCTGACTTTGTCAGCATGGATGTCAACATGCCCGGCATCAGCGGGCTTGAAGCGGCTGGACGCATCCGCATCCGTCATCCGGATACCCGGATTACCCTATGTACAGCCAACATTCAGGAAAGCACCCGTGAAGCAGCCAGCCGAGCCGGTGTACACTTCGTCGCCAAGCCGATCACGGCGCAATCGGTGGCTGACGCCATCGCGTTTTTCGAGTCTTGAGCATGACCGAGCTGAGCGAACTGCAGTGCGATGCGCTGGGTGAAATTTTCAACATCGGCGTCGGCCGTGCCGCCTCAAGCCTGAGCCAGATCGTCAATGACGAAGTGCTGCTCAGCGCGCCGGGCGTCATGGTGGTGCCACGCGAAAAAGCCGCCGAAATTCTGCTCGGCACGGAGTTCCGCCAGTTCAGCACGGTCAGCCAGACATTCAGCGGCCCGTTCGATGCGGAAGCGATGCTCGTCTTCCCCGAGTCGAACGCCCTGGAAATCGTCCGCCTGATGGTCGGGCCGCACATGTCGGTCGAGGAACTGTCCGAATTCGAACAGGAAGCCATGTGCGAAGTCGGCAACATTATTCTCAACGCCTGCATGAGCTCGCTGGCCGACCTGCTGCACATCAGTTTTGACAGCACCTTGCCCCTGCACCGTTTCGGCGATACCAACTCGATCGAAATCCTGGAGGGCGACGAAGATCACATGGTCGTCCTGCTCCAGGTCGACATGAAAATCAGCCAGCAATGCATCCAGGGACACATCCTGTTTCTGCTCAGCGTAACGTCGATGGCCAATCTGCTGTCCTGCCTGACCCAATATCTGCACGACCAGGGACTGGCATGATCAATCTGCCGACCAGTGCCTTGTGCGCTGTCATCGACAGCCTTGAATCCGGTGTCGTGATTCTCGATCACGAGCAGCGCGTACTTTACTGGAATCAATGGTTTGCCACCCGCTGCGGCCAAACGGCGGCCTTGGCCAACGGCCAGATGCTGGCCGAGGCACTGACCGGAATCACCAACAACCGACTGCAGCAAGCCGTCGTCCAGGCAATCCGGCACCGCCTGCCGGCACTGCTCTCTCCGGCCCTGCACGGCGCCATTCTGCCGCTTTATCAGACCGAACAGGATCGGCGGCGGGAACGCCGGATTCAGCAACTGATCCACATCATCCCGCTGCGGGACGATCCCAGGGCGGCATGCCTGATCCAGATCAGCGACGTCACGGCCAATATTTCACGCGAGCGCCTGCTGCGCCAGCAAACCGACATGCTGCGCCGAAGCACCACCCAGGATGAAGTTACCGGCTTGCCCAATCGCCGCACCTTCGATGCGGCGCTTGCCCAGGAGTTCGACAAGGCCAGGAAAGCCGGCCGACCACTTGCCCTGCTGGTCGGCGACCTAGATCAGTTCAGTCACTTCAATGCAGTACACAGCCGCGACATTGGCGATGCCTGCCTGAAACAGGTCGGCGAACTGTTTTCCGGCACATTGCGACCGGTCGGCGGGCTGGCGGCACGCTACGGCGGCGATGAGTTTGCACTGGTCTTGCCGGGCTACAACGAAGACAATGCCTGCCAGCTGGCCGGCAAGATTTGCCGACAAGTCGATGCGCTGCAGATTGCCCATCCGGACACAGCTCCGACCCCATTCCTCAGTCTCAGCATCGGTGTCGCGGTGATGACCCCAACCGAGGATGCCGACACCGACACCTTGCTCTCGTCGGCCGATGTTGCGCTCTATCAGGCCAAACACGAAGGTCGCAACCGGGCGGTTTATTTTTCGGTGGAAGACGGCAGTTTCCGCGCCTGCGAGTAGCCGGCGCGCTTCAGTCGGCCTTGAGCGCCGGCCCTGGCAGATAAACCTGATAGCCATTCCGGCCGGCCCGCTTGACGGCGTAGAGCGCCATGTCGGCATGCTGCTTGAGCACATCCAGATCTTCACCATGCACCGGAAAAAGGGCGATGCCGACACTGGCCGAGATGCGCGCCACATCGACTTCCAGGTGGAATTCCCGTGCCATTTCGAGCACGATCCGCTGCGCCACCTCTTCCACCTCACCCTGCCCCGAAATTTTCGGCAGGATGACGGCAAACTCGTCGCCGCCCAGACGCGCTACGGTATCCGAATCGCGCACCGCCAGGACCAGGCGTCGCGCCGCCTCGATCAAGAGGGCATCACCGGCGGCATGGCCGAGCGTGTCATTCACATTCTTGAAGTAATCCAGGTCGAGATAAAGCAGACCGAACTGTTCGCCATAGCGGCGAGCCTGGGTCTGGACCATTTGCAGGCGATCGTAGAACAGCGCCCGATTCGGCAGATTGGTCAGCGGGTCGCTGTGCGCCTTGTGGCGTAGCAACTCTTCCATTTCCTTGCGCTGGGTAATGTCGATGAAGGTCGCGACATGTCGTCCGCCGCTTTCCAGCGCGCCGCCGTGGATCGAGGAAATTGCCAGCCAGACGACGTAGACCGTGCCATCCGGACGCTTGTTCCAGACTTCGCCGGCCCAGTGTCCTTCGCTCGCCAACCGCGCCCACATGTCCTTGAAGAACCCGTCGGAGTGACGCCCTGCACCGAGCAAGCGCGGATCCTTGCCAAGGACCTCCTGCGGCCGGTAGCCGGAAATGGCCGTAAATGCCGGATTAACCTGGATGATATGGTTATCGACATCGGTGACCACAATCCCTTCCGTTGCGCTTTCCATCACCGCGGCAGAAATCTGCAGGGCTCGCTCGCTGGCCAGACGGTCCGTCACATCCTGCACGCTGACCACCCATTGCAACAACCCGGCATCGCTTTCGATGCGAGCAATATGGACATCGCAAACGCGTACCCGGCCAACCTCCGGATCGGCAAAACGACAACGGGCTGCGGCAGAAACCGGTAAGCCGCGCAAGCGCTGGCCAAGGCGCTCGGCCACCATCGGCCGGTCAGGCTCGAAGACAAAATCGATCACCGGCCGCCCAAGCAGGCGCTCGGGCAGCAAACCGAGCATGGCCGCTGCGCGTTCGTTGGCAAACACGATCTCGAAGGTCGGCGCCTGCATGATCAGGATGCCGTCCTGGCTGGTTTCGATCACGGAACGGTAGCGCGCCTCGCTTTCGGCAATCAGCGCCTCATTGCGCCTGCGTTCGGCAATTTCATCGATCAATTGGCTATTCGCGCTGGACAGCGCTTGCGTACGTTCGACGATCAAATTTTCCTGTCCTGCGGTCAACTCGTGCAGACGCAGGAAATGGCGACGCGAGCGCCAGATCGCAAAATGCATCAGGAGCCCGATGATCAATCCGGCGGCACCGTAAGTCAGCATCGTCCGCAGGCGTTGCTCGTGGCGAATTTCAAGCACCTCGCGGGCAGGCATGGTGATGCTGATCCCGCCGCGCACCTGCCCCAGCTGATACCCCTGTTTCTTGTGGCACGGCAAACAGGCTTCCTTGACCAGCAGCGGCGCCATGAACCGATGCACCGGACCCGTTTCAAGATTGATCAAGGACAGCACTTCGCGCTGGCTGTGTGCCTCGAACGCACGCAAAGCCTCCGCCTCCCACGCATCCGGCATATTGGCCGGGCGAATCGGATTCAGGCTGGTAATGTGATATTTGACCCCGTTCGCCTTTTCGGCGATTTCTGCAATCTGGCGCGTCATGTAGGCCGGATTGATCATGGTCAAGCGGACCCCATCCGTCGTTTCCAGATCGCGCTGCGGGTGCGACAGATAAGGATTGGGTTGTGTGTGCTCGGAAACCCGGACATACACGCCGCCATGCAGCGCATTCCAGTCCCGCGTCAACTCGACCAGGCGAAACAGCACATTGCCGCGCTCGCGGGCCAGCGTGGTTACATTTTCATCAATATGGCCGAATTCGTTCGACATACCGAGTCCGCAAACAATCGCCAGAAAGAGATAGGCCAAGACAACCGATGCCCGATAACTGACGGTCGGCTGCAAGGAATTTTTGGCGAAAAAATCGATCCCACTGCTCATTGTTTAATCATACCCACGATCCCGGCCAAAAAACAATGACAAAAACATCGAAAGTCGCAAAAACCAAGACAACAAAAACTAAGACTTTATGGATAGAATTGCCCGCGTAACAAATTCGTACAATCCAGATTCCCCCAGCCAGGTCAAACAATGAAAAATAATCAGCCGGTCACTCAGCGGGAAGTTCCTTTCCCACCCAATACCTATCTGGTCTCACGCACTGACCTCAAAGGCATCATCGTTTACGCGAACGATGCCTTTGTCGACATCAGTGGCTTCAGTCGTGATGAACTGATCGGCAAGAACCATAACCTGGTCCGTCACCCGGACATGCCCGAAGCAGCCTTCCGCGATCTGTGGGCCACGGTCAAATCCGGCCTGCCCTGGCGCGGTCTGGTCAAGAATCGCTGCAAGAATGGAGATTTCTACTGGGTTGAAGCCTTCGTTGTCCCGCTCAAGAAAAATGGCGAAGTCACCGGCTACATGTCGGTTCGCACACCGGCAGACAGCAGCAAGCGCGCCATGGCCGAAGCCGCTTACGCGGCAGCGGGGCAAAAGGGCAGCCTGCCGACAACCGGCAAACGTACGCTGTCGTTGCAAACCAGGCTCTGGAGCGCAATTGCCGCGATTCTCGCAGTCATCACCCTGATCGGCATTTTTGGCCTGCAAGGCATTGCCGAAAGCAACGCACAACTCGATCGCATGTATCGGGAAAAACTGCTGCCGTCGAACACGACCAACCGGATGATGGCTTTGCTGGCCGACAACCGCGCCCAAATCATGCTCGGGCTGCAGCACGACAGCGGCAATCCGAATTCAAAACTGCACGATCACCCGCTCGGCATGCACATCGATGCCACACTGAAAAACCGCGAGGAGATCAACGCACTGCTCGAAGAGCTCAAGAAGCTGCCGCTCAACAGCAAAGAGCAGGAATTGCTCGGCAAATTCTCGGAAACACGCGAGCGTTTCTCGAAAGAGGGCATCAACCTGGCGCGCGGCATGCTGGCAGAAGGCAAATTCCTGCAAACCAACGAGTTGCTGCTGCTCAAGATCAACCCGCTGTACAACGAAATGCGCCAGGCCAGTGAAACCCTGATCAAGGAGTTTGCCAAGACCGCCGAAAGCAACTTTGCGGCGGCCGAAGAGCGCTACCAGACGACCCGCAACATCACGATCGGCGCACTGGTTTTCCTGTTGCTGCTGACGCTGGGCGGCGGGGCCTTGTTGATCAACGCCATCATCCGTCCGGTTCGCAAGGCGATCGTCCACTTCGAGCGCATTGCCGAAGGTCGCCTGACCGATGAAATCGACATCGGCGGCCGCGACGAGACCGGGCTGTTGCTGTGTAACCTGGCCTCGATGCAAGGCACGCTGAAAGCCATGCTCGACGATATCAATGCCGCCTCGAAAGCGATCGATACGCGCTGCAACCTGCTCGGCACCCAGATGAGCCAGGTTGCCGAACAATCGGTTCAGCAACAATCCAGCGCCGAAGGCGTGGCAGCGGCGACTGAAGAATTCAGCCAGTCGGTCCAGGAAGTGGCCAGCAATGCCCGCGATGCGGCTACTGCCGCCCACGCCTCGCAGAACCAGGTTCGGGAAAGCAATGCCAGCATCAACCAGAGCATGGCGGCGACCACCCGCGTGGTCGATGCAGTGCAGTCGTCCAACGCAACCATCGACCAGTTGAATCAGTCGATTGCCAAGATTGGCGATATCACCCGGGTCATCGCCGATATTGCCGGCCAGACCAACCTGCTGGCGCTCAATGCCGCGATCGAAGCTGCCCGCGCCGGCGAGCAAGGCCGAGGCTTTGCCGTCGTCGCCGATGAAGTGCGCAAACTGGCTGAACGGACCACGGTGTCGACCGCCGACATCAACCAGACGGTCAACGAGATCCAGTCGGTCACGGCACGCGCCGTCGCCAGCATGGATGTCGCTGCCAAGGAAGTCGATACCGGAATCGGCATGCTGCGTCAGAGCGTTGCCGGGCTGGAAGGCATTACGCAATCGTCCAGCCAGGTTTCCGAAATGGCCGAGCAGATTTCCGAAGCGGCGCGCCAGCAAGGCATCGCCAGCGAGGAAGTTGCGGTCAGCATGCAGCAGATCACCGACCTGGTTGAACAAAACACGGCATCGGCCCGCCTGGCCAAATCCGCCGCCGACGAACTGCTCGATACGGCACGTCAGCTCGACCAGTTGATTGCCGGCTTCGAGCTTTACCGCAAGTAAGCAGCAGACACGTAGAATGGGGCGCTTTCCTGCCCCATTCTACGATCATGATTCAGCCCCAGCCCAGCCCGCTTGCCTTGGGCATGCGATACCTCGCCCCCCTGCTGCTGGCGGCAGTCCTCACCCAAAGCGCACAGGCCGACGGCCTGCCGCCCAATGTTCTGAAGGCGCTGAAAAGCGCGCAGATTCCGGCAACCAACGTTGCCGTCGTCGTTCAGCCGGTAGACAGCAATACGCCGCTGGTCGCCCACAACGCTGGCCAGGCGATGAATCCCGCCTCGGTCATGAAGCTGGTCACGACCTATGCCGCACTCGACCTGCTCGGCCCGGCCTATACCTGGAAAACCACGGCATGGATCGAGAATGCTGCGGTCGACGGCATCCTGAACGGCAATTTGTATCTCAAAGGCAGCGGCGACCCGCACTTCGCCATCGAACATCTGGGGTCGCTGCTGCGCCAGTTGCGCGTCCGCGGCATCCAGCAGATCAACGGCGATGTCGTGCTCGACCGGACGGTATTCAATGTCCCGGCGATCGACCCCGGCGCTTTCGATGACAAGCCGATGCGACCGTACAACGTCGGCCCGGACGGGCTTTTGCTCAATTTCCGGGCGCTGCGCTTCACCTTGCAGCCGGACAACGGCAAGCCGCGCATCCTGCTGGAAACACCCAGCGAAGGGCTGCGCGTCGACAACCAGTTGCGCGCCGGCGAAGGCGGTTGCAGCAGCAACTGGAAAGACCTGATCAATGCCCGCCTGATCCCGGAAAACAACGGCAACCGTCTTGAATTCACCGGCACCTACAACGCCCTGTGCGGCGAAAGATCGCTCAATCTTTCGCCGTTACCGGCCGACGCCCAGGCCGGCGGGCTGATCCGCAGCCTGTGGAAGGAACTGGGCGGCAGCCTGAGCGGCCAGATTCGCGGCGGCACCGTGCCGGTCGGCGCCAAACTGCTGACCCAGCACGATTCGGCACCGCTCACCGCGGCGGTCAGCGACATCAACAAATACAGCAATAACGTCATGGCCCGCCAGGTTTTCCTCAGCCTCGGCAACAGCGATGTCCCAGCGACAGCCGAACGCGCTCGCCAGCGCATCGGCGAGTGGCTGAACAGTCGCGGTCTACGCTTCGCCGAGCTGGAAATCGAAAATGGCTCCGGCCTGTCGCGCCGCGAACGGATCAGCGCCGACAGCCTCAACAAACTGCTGCTCGACGCCTGGAAAAACCCGGTCATGCCGGAATTCATCGCCAGCCTGCCGATTGTCGGCATCGACGGGACGATGAAGAAACGCCTGAGCGGCTCCGATGCCACCGGTCGCGCCCACATCAAGACCGGCACGCTCGACGGCGTCAAGACCGGCGCCGGCTATGCCCTGGATGCGCAGGGGCGGCGCTATGCGGTGACCTTCCTGATCAACCACCCGAAAGCCCAGGCCGGCAGCGCGGCAATCGACGCGCTGCTGCTCTGGGTTGCCCAGCGCAGGCCGGGCGAAAAAACGCCGCTGCTGGAAAACGAATGAAGCCAGCCCTTTTCCCGGTCGACCGGCTGAATGCGGCAGGATTGAATCGCCAGGCGGTGTTCAACCTGGCGGACCTGCCGGCCGAGATTCGCCAGAAGCTGATGCCGCAAGCAGGTGAAACACAGCTCATCCTGCTCGGTCACGGCGGGCGACGCCTGTGGGAGTGTGTTGTGCCAACGGCCGGGGAGCGCAAGGATCCGATCGACGATCACTGCGTGGCAACGCTCCGGCAACTGTTTGCCGACGAACTGCCGGAACATCGCTATCGCATCCTCTACCCCGGCGAGCAGATCATCGGCCTGCAGGCGCTCGGCCAACTGGCCGGCTGGCATCATCCATCACCGTTCATGATCGGGGTCGATGCCCGCTGGGGGAGTTGGTATGCGTACCGCGCCGTGGTCTTGAGCGACACGGATTTTCCGGCCCAAACACCGGTCGACCGTGACAAACCGGCCGATCCGCCCTCGCCTTGCCTGTCATGTGTCGAACGCCCCTGCATCACGGCCTGCCCGGCCAGCGCACTGCTCGACGGCCACTTCGACCTGGCGCGCTGCAGCAGCTATCGCCTGCATGCCGATTCGCCTTGCGCCTTCACCTGCCTCGCCCGACTGGCCTGCCCGGTGGGTAGCGAACATCGCTACGATGCGGCGCAACTACATCACACGTATGGCCGCTCGCTACAGATGATCAGGCACTATCGCGCCCAGGCTTTCCGGTAGACTGCCGGCTTGATTTTCCCTGCCTGCCCAGCATGTCCCAGCAATCCGCCGTTCGCCATACCCTTTTCGAAGATGCCCAAGCCATTCTTGTTGCGCCGCTGTTCGTCGCCCTGGCCGTCCTGCTCTTTCGCCATGCCGGCCTGCTCACCGGCGGGACGATCGGCATTGCCTTCCTGATCCACTACATCAGCCACTGGCCGATCGGCTGGCTTCTGTTCATCATCAACCTGCCGTTTTATTACCTCGCCGTGCGCTCGATGGGCTGGCCTTTTGCCCTCAAGACACTGCTCTCGGTCAGCCTGCTGGCAATCTATACCGAAGTGCTGCCCTCGCTGATCAGCCTCAATTCGGTTGATCGCCTGTTCGCTGCCGTGATGGCCGGCTTCATGGCCGGTGTCGGGCTGCTCATCCTGATTCGCCACAAGGCCAGTCTCGGCGGCCTCGGGATTCTCGTCATTCATCTGCAAAACACCCGTGGCTGGCGGGCCGGCAAGCTGCAGATGGCGGCCGATGTGCTGATTCTTGCTGCCGCCGCCTTCATCCGCGACCCACTCAGCGTGGGCCTGTCGATCATCGGTGCGCTGGCGCTCAACCTGGTTATCGCGGTCAACCACAAATCCGGCCGATATATGGGTATCTGAGAGAGCCTCGGTAAGCGGGCTGAACAGGCGTTACAATGTAACAAATGGCGCAGCCCCCGGTTCGGCGAGGGCAAACAGACAGTCGTCCCGGAAAACTCCGCATGCATTCCAGTAACCAAAGCAAGGCGCCACAGCGCGACAAGAGCTTCCTTTCGAATCGGCAGCTCCCCTGGCTTGTCCTGGTCGTCGGACTGCTGACTACCTACATTTCCCAACGCGCCGCCCTGGACGATGCCAACCAGGCCTTGCAGGCCCGCTTCGATGCCCAGGCACAAAACATCGTCTTGCGCATCGAGCAGCGCCTGAATGCCTACAAACAGGTCTTGCGCGGCACCGCCGGCCTTTTTGCCGCGTCCCGCTCGGTCGAGCGCGACGAGTTTCGCGACTACGTCACAACCCTGCATCTGCAAGAAAGCTACATCGGCCTTCAAGGCATCGGCTATGCGCAACTGGTGCCCGCCCGAGACAAGGAGCGCCACATTGAAAATGTCCGCAAGGAAGGTTTTCCCGACTTCAGGATTCATCCCGAAGGAGAGCGCCCGGTCTATACCTCGATCATTTTTCTCGAGCCATTCAACGACCGGAATCTGCGGGCCTTCGGCTACGACATGTATGCCGAACCGGTTCGCCGTGCGGCACTCGACATCGCGCGCGAGACCGGGCGCCCGACCATTTCGGGGAAGGTTCGGCTGATCCAGGAAGATGGCCAGAAAACCCAGCCCGGCTTCCTGATGTTTTTCCCGGTCTACCTCAATGGCAGCAATCTGGATAGCGTCGAAGAACGACGGGTCAGCGCCGTCGGCTGGGTCTATTCGGCCTTTCGCATGGACGACATGATGCGCGGTCTGCTGGGCGATCAGGCCAAGGACATCGACATTGAAATCTTCGATGGCGAAGAAGCCGACCCGGATCACCTGATGTACGACAGCAACAGCAAACTCTCGCTGGCCAACCCTCATGTTTCGCATTACTCGGCCAGCCAGAAACTCTCGATCAACGGCCACGCCTGGGTGATTCGCCAGGAATCCCTACCATCGTTCGAAGCCATGATCGACACCGGGCGGGCAGTCGACATCAGGATTGCCGGCACACTGGGCAGCCTGCTCCTGAGCTTGATTCTCTGGGGCATGGTCAATAGCCGCGAACAGGCGATCCGGCGCGCCCAGAAAATCTCCGGCGACTACCAGGACAGCGAGGACCGCTGGAAATTTGCCATTGAAGGCAGCGGCGATGGCCTGTGGGACTGGAATATTGTCGGTGGCTCGGCGTTCTTCAGCCGGCGCTGGAAGGAAATGCTCGGTTTTGACGAGCACGAAATCGGTGACGGGCTTGAAGAATGGAGCCAGCGCGTACATCCGGACGACATGCCGGCTACCCTGGCGATCCTGCACGATTACCTGGATGGCAAGACAAGCCACTACCTCAGTGAACACCGCGTCAAATGCAAGGATGGCCGCTGGAAGTGGATACTCGATCGCGGCATGATCGTCAGCCGCAACGTTGATGGCAAACCCCTGCGCATGATCGGCACGCATACCGACATCACCCGCGAGAAAGAAGCGGCGCTGGCCCTGGAAGTGAGCAAGATTGCTGCCGAGAAAGCCTCCCGCCTGTTGATCGAGTCAATCAGCAGCATCACGCAGGGCTTCACTGTGTACGACGAAGAAGATCGCCTGCTGATCTGCAACGAAACCTATCGCCAGATTTACGAAACCAGCCGCGACCTGCTGGTCACCGGCACACGCTTCGAAGACATTCTGCGCCAGGGAATTGCACGCGGACAATATCCGGAGGCGCAGGCCGATCCTGAAGCATGGCTCAGAGAACGCATGCACCAGCACCAGAATGCCTGCGGCAAGATGCTCGAACAGCGCCTCGACGATGGCCGCTGGCTGTTGATCACCGAACAGCGCACACCAAGCGGCTATATTGCCGGTAGCCGGATCGATATCACCGAGCGAAAACTGGTCGAAATCGAACTGGAAAACCACCGCAACCATTTGCAGGAACTGGTCGAAATGCGCACGGCTGATGCAATTCAGGCCAAGGAAGCGGCCGAAGCCGCGAATCGTGCCAAGAGCACCTTCCTGACCAACATTTCCCATGAGTTGCGCACACCGATGCACGCCATCCTGTCGTTCGGCGGGCTGGGCCTGCAAAAATCCGTAGGGGATTCGGCGCCACTGCCGAAACTGAATGCCTATTTCGAGCACATCGTCGGCAGTGCATCGCGGCTGATGGTGCTGATCAACGACCTGCTCGATCTATCCAAGCTCGAGGCGGGCAAAATGTCCTTCAACATGCAACGGACAACACTCGAACAGATCATTCGCGATGCTGTGCGCGACATCGAAGTCCTGCGCCAGACAAAAGACATCGAACTCACCATTCACCCCTTGCCCGAAGGGCTTGCGCTGGTTTGCGACGCCTTCAAGCTCGGCCAGGTCCTGCGCAACATCCTGAGCAATGCCGTCAAGTTCTCGTCGGCCGGCAGCATGATCGAATTAACGGCGAAACCGGGCGAGCTTCCTGGCAAAGACCCGGGCGATCCGCCCGTAGCCGGCTTGACGATCGAAATCAGCGATCAAGGGATCGGCATACCACCGGAAGAACTGGAAGCCGTTTTCGATGAGTTCATCCAAAGCAGCAAGACTCGCACGGGCGCCGGCGGTACCGGCCTCGGCCTGGCAATTTGCCGGCAGATTCTCCATGCCCACGGCGGCAATATTTGCGCCTTGAACCAAGCCGAGGGCGGCACCAGAATTCGCTTCACGCTACCACTGGAACAAACCGGCCAGCCGGCTGCTGCGGTCGACCCGGTCTAGCCTAGCGAACGCTCGCCAAACAGGGCAACCCAGCCACGAATAACGCGATAGCCGACCCACAGACCCAGCACGGCAATCAGGATCCAGGCGAGCGGAATACCGATAATCGTCACGATCAACAGGCCATAGACCACCAGCCAGAGCAGCGTGAACCAGAAGGTTCGGATCTGCCACAGGAAATGGCTTTCCAGCCATGTACCACGCACCTCGCCACGTTTCAGGTAGTTGAGGAAGACGGCACAGAGCGAAGGCAAGCCAAAGACGAAACCGCCGGCCACCGTTGCCGCCGAGGTGATGCCGACAAAAACGGCGATGGCGTGCAAACCATAGATGAAGTGGGTTAATTGGACGAGCGAGGCGCGCACGCCATTCACTTCAACGACGGCAACGGGTTCCGACATGACTCAAACCTCCTGAAGATATTTCTGCATAAGCAAGGCCTGGCCCGCAGCCGGGTCCAGCACATAGGGCGCGAAACCGGCGCGCTCATACGACCGCATGGCCGGGCGATTATTCGCAAGAATTTCCAGCGTCAGCTTGCAGCAGCCAAGTTGCCGAGCCTGCATTTCGGCCCATTGTAGCAGCGCCTGGCCGATGCCCTGGCCACGCAGATCAGCATGGACGACGAGATCGTGAATATTGAGCAGCGGCTTGGCAGAAAAGGTGGAAAAGCCGGTAAAGCAGTTGATCAGGCCAACCGGTTTTTTGCCCAAAAACGCCAGTGCACCGTGGAAAGTCGGCAAGTTTTTCAGTTGTTCGACCAGATGCGTCCTGGCGTAATCGGCAAGCCCCTCGCCGCCGCCCATCGGGTCACGGGCGTAGTGTTCGAGCAAGTCGATGAAGGCTAGAGCATGCTGCGGCGAGGTCAGATCGGTCGGATAAATGGCAAGCGGGGAAGTCATCGACAGCAGCACCAGCGAAAAAGGGAGAGTACGCCATCTTAAAGCGCCCTCCCCCTTCGGACTCAACTCAGCGCAAAAACGGTTTCCGTCCCCTCGTCCCAGCCGTCCCACAGATAGTCATCGGCCTTGCCGTCGGCGATCAGGCGCAGGGCGTAATTGACCTGCTCCTTGTAGAAATCGCAGAAGGCACCGATCTTGTCCATGCCGCCGTTCATCTCGACCGCTTCAGCCGGGCACGGCGAGCCGCAGAAGTGGCGGATCGCGCAGTCGCCGCACGGGCTGAACCGGTCGACGTCACGCGTCGTCACCTCCTTGAAGGCAGCCGAAGCTAGCGCCGCCTCGACGCCGCCGGTCAGCAGGCTGCCGCCGTTGAAGCGCGGCAGGCCGATGAACTCGCTGCACGGGTAGAGGCTGCCGTCGGCGGCCAGCGCGAAGAAGGCACGGCCGCCGCCGCAGGGCGAGATGTCGCACATCAGCCGACGCGCCGTCGGGGCCAGAATGCCGATCAGGATATTGGCGAAATTGGCCACCATCAGCTTGCGCCCGGTTTCCTGGTAGAGCTCATAGGTCCGGTCCATCGCGGCGAAGAAGGCTTTGGCCATGTCGCCGTCGGCCGGCTTGACCCCACGGGCACCGGGCAAGGTGCAGCGCAGGGTGTTGAGCATGCAGGTCGGCACTTCATAGGCATGGAACAGTTCGACCATGCGCGTCAGGTAGGGCAGGTTTTCGGTCGTGCAGGTCGTGATGACGCTCCACGAGCCGTAGCCGCGCAGCTTCTCCATCGCCCGCAGCACCTTGGCGTGCACGCTCTTGCCGCCCCAGGTCCGCCGGGTGGCGTCGGTAATGTCCGCCACCGGACCATCCAGCGACAGGCCGATGCTGACATTGCGCGAGGTCAGGAAGTCGAGCGCCTTGTCGTCGAGCAAGGTGCCGTTGGTCTGCAGACCGAAGACGAAATCGTCGGCGAAGGCATCAATGGCTTCGAAGACGGCCGGCGCGTTCATCAGCGGCTCGGCGCCGTGGAAAATGGCCCGTGGCTTGCGGTCGGGCGGCATCACCGAACGGAAGTAGTCGCGCAGCTTGCCGAGCGAGGCGAGCAGCGTCTCGACCGGCATGTGGCTGCCGCCGCTGCGCTGGGTATCGGGCAGGTAGCAGTAGGTGCAGTTGAGATTGCAGCGCTCGGTCGGGTTCAAATAAACGCCGGAAGGTTTGAGGCCGAAGCGCAAGGCATGCAGCTCCTGCGCGAACTGTTCGGCCTTGGCGCCGTAGGCGGCAAGCAGCGCCGGATCGCGGCCGGCTTCGTGGGCCCGGGTCTTGTCGACCAGCGCCCAGAAGGCGGTTTGCGGATCGGTCACCGCAGCATAGACCGGGTGGCCGATATCGACCGGCTGGAAAAGCGTGCCGCGGGCGGCACGCTCGGTGAGCACTGCGTTCATTTGGCCGCCTTCCGGTCCATCAGCACATAGTGCGACAGGCCGATACCGTCCGGATTGCAGCTCTTGCGGATGGCGATGGTCGGGGCGACAGGCTGCGCTTGCTGCGCAGTGGCCGGCTGGGTTTCAACGGCGTTGGACGCGACTTGAGAGACGATCTGGGACATTTTCCACTCCTCGGGAAGACAAAAACAAAAAGGGCCCCGGCTGACCACACGTTTTTCGCATGCGGTCAGCCGGAGCCCTTGCCTTGGCTCCAGTCAGGAATCGAATCGTCTTCTGGCTTCCGGATCAGCCGAAGCGCTGCGCCTTCCCGGCGAGGTAAGCCTCGCAAGTGGCTGGTCTGGCGACCATGCAGTCTTCGTCCCCGGTTACAGCGGCGGGCCCGCCACGGATTTGCACCGTGTTCCGTATTTCGATTCCAACAGGAGCGCGGATTCTCTCAAGGCGGTGCGCTGTGGGTCAATCCATCCTAAAGGCCTAGTTCCTGCCACATTGAATCGACTCGCTTCTTGACGCCGTCGTCCATGACAATCGGCCGCCCCCATTCGCGCGTCGTTTCACCCGGCCACTTGTTGGTGGCATCCAGGCCCATCTTGGAGCCGAGGCCGGCCACCGGCGATGCGAAGTCGAGGTAGTCGATCGGCGTGTTGTCGACCAGCGTCGTGTCGCGCGTCGCGTCCATGCGCGTCGTCATCGCCCAGATCACTTCCTTCCAGTCGCGGATGTCGATGTCGTCATCCACCACGATGATCGTCTTGGTGTACATGAACTGGCGCAGGAAGGACCAGATGCCGAACATGATGCGCTTGGCGTGGCCGGGGTAAGCCTTCTTGATGCTGACGATGGCCATCCGGTACGAGCAGCCTTCCGGCGGCAGGTAGAAATCGACGATTTCCGGGTACTGCTTCTGGAGCAGGGGCACGAACACTTCGTTCAGCGCAACGCCGAGCACGGCCGGCTCGTCGGGCGGCTTGCCGGTGTAGGTGCTGTGGTAGATCGGCTTTTTGCGCATCGTGATGCGGTCGACCGTAAAGACCGGGAATTCGGCCTGCTCATTGTAGTAACCGGTGTGGTCGCCATACGGCCCTTCGAGCGCCATTTCATCGGGATGAATCACGCCCTCCAGCACGATTTCGGCCGAGGCCGGCACCTGCAGAGCCGAGCCGATGCATTTGACCAGTTCGGTCTTGCCGCCGCGCAGCAGGCCGGCGAACTGGTATTCCGACAGCGAATCCGGCACCGGCGTTACCGCGCCAAGAATGGTCGCCGGATCGCAGCCGAGCACGACGGCGACCGGGAAAGGCTGGCCGGGATTGGCCAGCTGGTGCTCGCGAAAATCGAGTGCGCCGCCGCGATGCGCCAGCCAGCGCATGATCACCTTGTTCGGGCCGAGCACCTGCTGGCGGTAGATGCCGAGATTCTGCCGGTTCTTGTGCGGCCCCTTGGTGACGACCAGGCCCCAGGTGATCAGCGGTGCGATGTCACCCGGCCAGCAATGCTGGATCGGCAGGCGCGCCAGATCGACATCCTTGCCTTCCCAGACGATTTCCTGGCACGGCGCGGTCGACACCGTTTTCGGTGCCATATTCAAAACCTGCTTGAGGATGGGCAGCTTGTCCCAGGCATCCTTGAGGCCTTTCGGCGGCTCCGGCTCCTTCAGGTAGGCGAGCAGCTTGCCGACCTCGCGCAAGGCCTGCACCGACTCCTCGCCCATGCCGAGCGCAACGCGTTTGGGCGTGCCGAACAGGTTGGCGAGGACCGGAATGTCGTGCCGGGTCGAACCGCTGACCGGCTGCTCGAAGAGAATGGCCGGCCCCTCGGCGCGCAACACGCGGTCGCAGATCTCGGTCATTTCGAGGCGCGTATCGACGTCGACCGTGACACGCTTCAATTCACCGGTCTTTTCCAGTTGCGACATGAAGTCGCGCAAGTCGTGATATTTCATTTGAGCCAGAAATCCAGTGCAATGCCGACAAAAATCACCGCGCCGACATAGTTGTTATGCAAGAAAGCCTTGAAGCACGCCATGCGCTCGCGCCGACGAATCCAGCGGTAATGAACCGCCATGATCCCGGCAGCAATGCCCAGCGCCAGAAAGAAAACCGGGCCACAACCCCGCCCATGGCCAATCCAGCCAAGCAGCAGCAAGGTCATGCCGTAGCAGGCCATGACCGCTGCCACATCGAACCGGCCAAAAGTAATCGCCGACGTCTTGATGCCGATTTTCAGGTCATCGTCACGGTCGACCATGGCATATTCGGTATCGTAGGCGACCGCCCAGAAAACATTGGCCAGCAGCAGCCACCAGGCTTCGGCCGGCACCTGACCGAGTTGTGCGGCGTAGGCCATCGGGATGCCGAAACCAAAGGCAATCCCCAGATACGCTTGCGGAATGGCCAGGAAGCGCTTGGTAAAAGGATAGCTCGCAGCCAGGAAGACGGCCGGGATCGACAAGGCGATTACCAGCGGATTGCCGAGCATCAGGACGAGCGCAAAAGCCAGCAGGGAAAGACCGGCAAACAGGGCCATGGCTTCTCGAACCGTCACCCGCCCAGCCGTCAGGGGACGCTCCCGGGTACGCTCGACATGCTTGTCGAAATCACGGTCGGCATAATCGTTGATCACGCATCCGGCCGAACGCATCAGCACGGTGCCAAGCACGAATACCGACAGGACCGTCCAGTCAGGCCAGGCCGCCGCGGCCAGCCACAACCCCCAGAGGGTCGGCCAAAGCAACAGCAGGATGCCGATCGGCTTGTCGAGCCGCATCAGCTTTGTATAAAGATCGAGTTTTTCAATCACAAATCGAATATTTGTCACAACCATGTCGGAACATGTCCCTTGAACAAGCCGACAGTATGGCGGCGATATAGCAAAGACGCGAGTTTTCGAGGGAAAGAGATGATTCTATTAAAGTGCCGCCAAAGTGGGTAAAAGTGCAATTGCAGTTCCATTACAACTAGAACAGAATAAGCTGTCAGTAATAAGCCGACCATGGAGACTGATCGGCTGATCGGCCATAAACCCAAAAACAACCAAGGGGCTTCAACCATGAACATCAAACAAAGACTCGTCTTGCTGCTGGCTTTATCAGTCATTGCCTTGTTGGCAGTCGGCGGATTCGGACTGCGCGGCATCATCATCGAACAAGATGCGATCGAAGACATCGGTGGCAACAGAATGCCTTCAGTCATGGCTTTGCTGACCTTCAAGGAAGCCATTACCAATCTCTCGAGAAGCACCTACCAGACAATGACGCTGCACAGCGGCATCAGTGCGGAAAAAAAACGCACCGAGATGGAAGTAATCAGGCAACGGAAGCAAGATGCGAACAAGACATTGGCCGAATCAAGTAAGGCTTATGAAGCGACCTATGCCGATGCAACAGAACAAGCCTTGTGGAATGAAGCCAAACGACACTTGGGCCAATGGCTGGAGGCCGAAGGCCAGATTGTTCGTGCCGAGGAAAAACTCAGCAAGGCCACAACAGATGAAGCCTTCAATAGCCAAACCAACGAAATACGTGAATTAATTGCACAGCGTCGGACGCTGACCAAAATGCTGAACGACAGCTTGCAAAAGGTTATCGACCTCAATCTGACAGAAGGTCAGAAATCTTTCAAAATGGCTCAGCAAGCAGCCAGCGATGCCAAGCAGGCGGCAATTATCGTGATCACGCTGTCGGCGATACTGATCGTCGGGTTCGGTCTGTCCATCCTGCGTGCCATCATGCGTCCGATCGACATTGCCCGCGACACGGTGGTCGAGATTGCTGCGACCAACGACCTGACCAAACGCGTCGCATACACCGCCAGCGATGAAATCGGCAGCATGGTCAGCGCGCTCAACCGAATGCTGGAAAAGGTGCAAACCTCGATGCACAGCATTCAAGACAGTATGGGAGAGGTCAAGGGAGCTGTCTCGGCCCTCTCGATCGCCTCGAACGAGGTTGCCACCAGTTCAGCCAGCCAAAGCTCTGCCGCTGCCTCGATGGCAGCCAACATCGAGGAACTGACGGTTAGCATCAACACCGTCAGCGACAGCGCCGGCGACGCCCGGAAACTGGCCACCGAATCGGCCGATATTTCCGAAGAAGGTGGTCAGATCATTCAGCGGACAGTCGATGAAATGGGCACGATCAGTGAAACAGTGTCTCGTGCCTCATCCGTCATCGAGTCGCTCGGCAAGGATGCCGACCAGATTTCTGCCGTTGTTCAGGTAATCAAGGATGTGGCCGACCAGACCAACCTGCTTGCACTCAATGCGGCGATCGAGGCCGCCCGTGCCGGCGAACAGGGTCGCGGTTTTGCCGTGGTGGCGGATGAGGTCCGGAAACTGGCCGAGCGGACGACCAAGTCCACCCTGGACATTGCCGGCATGGTCAATACCATCCAGCAATCAGCTAACAAAGCCGTGGGCGAAATGCAGCAAGTGGTCGGCCAGGTGGCACAAGGCCGCGAACTGGCCAACAACGCCGGGCTGCGGATGAACAATATCCAGCAATCGGCCCAGCACGTCACGGCAGCCATCGTCGACATCAGCAGCGCGCTCAAGGAACAGAGCATTGCCAGCCAGGATATCGCCCGCCACGTCGAGAACATCGCCCAGATGACCGATGAAAACCATGCGGCAGCGGATCACACGGCGGATAGCGCCCGTCGCCTCGATACGCTGTCACAGGACGTCGCGCAGGTTATTTCCAGCTTCCGCGTATAAAGCAGGGATGCTGGCCGCTCCCGGCGGCCAGCATCGCAACTAGCCGGCCCGTCGGCGCAACCAGCGAACCATGGCCGCGCCGTATTCGGGCTGCAAACGGTGAATCACCCCGGCCAGCAGCGCATTGGCCAGCGCCGCGATGGCAAACAGTCCGGCCAGCGACAAACCGGCACTCAATGCCGCAGCCGCGCTCAAGGCACCAAAAACCATGAAGGCAGCGTTCAGGATATTGTTTGCCGCAACAATACGGGCCCGCTGCTCGACCGGGCTACGTAATTGCATCAAGGCGTAGAGCGGCACGATGAACAATCCGCCGAATCCGCCGAGCATCAGCAAGTCGAATAGTGCGCGCCAGACAGCGGGCGTTTGCAGCAGTTGGACGAGCGCTTGCCCGGTGGCTGCGGTCGACGCCGAAATTTCGGCCAATTCGTGGGTAACCCAGGCAAAATCCAGCCCGAACACGGTCAGGCCGATTGCCCCGAGCGGCACCAGCCCCGGTTCGAGATGTCGCCCGGAAAGGCGCTCGCACAGCATCGAACCAACGCCGATACCGATCGTGAAGGTGGCCAGCAGCAGCGTTACGGTAGACTCGCTGCCACTCAGCACGCTGCGCGCATAGGCCGGAAACTGGGCGAGGAAAAGCGCGCCATAGAGCCAGAACCATGAGATGGCGATCAAGGCGATGAAAATCACCCGATCATTTCTTGCCAGACGCAGGTTACGCACCGTTTCGCTCAATGGATTGAGGTTGACCGCAAGATTGGGCACCGGCGCCGGCGCTGCCGGAATCTGACGACTCGCCAGGTAGCCGGCCCCAGCCACGAGCAGGCCGCCGACGGCAATCCAGGCCGGCGCATCGACGGCCCCTGCCAGCAAGGCGCCGATCAGCGTTCCGGCCAGAATGGCGACAAAGGTTCCGGCTTCGATCCAGGCATTGCCGCCGATCAATTCATCCTCGCGCAAATGCTGGGGCAGGATGGCGTACTTCACCGGGCCGAAAAGCGTCGAGTGCATGCCGAGCAAGAACAAGGCACCCATCAGCACCACCAGGCTGTGTAGCCAAAAACCAAGGGCTGCAACCAGCATGATCAGCATTTCAAGCAACTTGACGGCACGCGCCAGCAGCGCCTTGTCGTATTTGTCGGCCAGTTGCCCCGCCGTTGCAGAGAACAGGAAAAAGGGCAGCATGAAAATGCCGGCCGCCAGATTGGCCAGCAGGCCGGGAGAAAGCGTGCTCCAGCCTGTCGCATGAAAGGTCAGCAAGACAACCAGCGCATTCTTGAACAGGTTATCGTTGAAGGCACCGAGAAACTGGGTGACAAAAAAGGGGGCAAAACGGCGTGTGCCAAGCAGGTGGAATTGCCCGCCAACCTCTTCCTGCTGTGCGCTTTGCGTCATTTCTGCGCTACCCTTTCATCTCAAAATTCAGAACAAGCTGCATTATCCCCGACCTATGCTTAATTCCCGCTCCGAATATCTCGACACCACGGGCTGCCGCCTGCACATCCGCCGCTGGGGCAATCCCGACGCCCCGACACTGTTCCTGCTGCATGGCTGGATGGATGTTTCCGCCGGTTTCCAGTTTGTCATCGACCAGCTGAAAGAGGACTGGAACATCATCGCCCCCGACTGGCGGGGTTTTGGTCCGAGCCAATGGCTGGAGCGCCCCTATTTCTTCGTCGAACACCTCGGCGACCTCGATGCCATTCTCGACCACTACGCCCCCAACGAAGCGGTCCGCCTGGCCGGCCACAGCATGGGCGGCATTCTCGCTTGCCTCTACGCCGGCATCCGTCCGGAGCGCGTCGCCCGCGTGATGACATTGGAGGGTTTCGGGATTGCTCCTACCACCCCGGAGATGGCGCCGGAACGCTACGAAAAATGGCTTGAAACGCTGAAAAAGCCACCGCGCATGCATGTTTACGCCGACCGGCCGGCCTTTGCCAGCCGCTTGCTGCGCGACAACCGTTTCCTGGCTGCCGAACGAGCCGAATTCCTCTCGCACCATCTCGCCCGCGAAGGTGACGGCGATGACCGGCATGGCATCAGGAAGCATGGCATCGTCTGGAATGGCGACCCATGGCACAAGGCTTCCGGCCCTTATCTTTTCCGCCTGGAAGAGTCGATGGCGGTCTGGAAACAAGTCACTTGCCCGGTACGCTGGGTGGCCGGATGCCAGTCGTGGGTAATCAAGGAATACGCCACCCGGCCGGGTGACTGGGAGGCCCGCCAACAGTGCTTTGCCACGGTCGACGAAGTCTGGATCGACCAGGCTGATCACATGCTGCATTATGATCAGCCGGAAGAAGTCGCACGACAGATCGAAGCGTGGTTCAAACAAGCAGCAAAAAATGAGGGAATGCCACCATGTCCACCATCAGAATGACGACGCCTGCCCTGGCCTTGCTCGGCGCGCTGACACTCAGCGCCTGCATGCCGATGTACGGGCCGGGCTGGGAAAACGAACACCCGCCGGTTGCCTATTCGCGTGACTTGTATCCCGGCTATGGCCAGGTGCAATCCATCGAGCCGGTACGTCACGAATCGGGCAACAGCATCGGCATCGGGGCGATTGCCGGTGCCGTGGTCGGAGGACTGATCGGCCATCAGGTCGGTGAAGGCAAGGGCAATACGGCGGCAACCGTGATCGGAGCAGCCGGCGGTGCGCTGATTGGACACCAGCTCGAAAAGCAGACGCAAAGCGAACAACTGCGCATTGGCATCCGCATGGAAAACGGGGCCTATCAGCAGTTGATCGCCAACGACGAACGGATCGACCTGCGCCCGGGCGACCGGATTCATATCGATCGCGACGGGGCGATCCGGCGCTATTGAAGCCGGCTTGGGTCTGGCAGCGAAAGCCTAGGACTTCAGCAGTTCTTCGCGCGAGCCAAGCCAGCGTTTGAGATGGCGCTCGGCCTGAGCGGGGTGCCGGGTCAGCATGTCTTCGGCGACGGTTCGTGCCATTTCAACCAGATCGGCATCCATTTCCAGATCGGCATAGCGCAGCAACGGCACGCCGCTTTGCCGGCTGCCGACGAACTCGCCCGGCCCGCGTATCTGCAGGTCCTGACGGGCAATCTCAAAACCGTCGGTATTCTCGTAGATGATCTTGAGACGCTGCCGGGCGATTTCACCGAGTGGCCCGGCATAGATCAGCACACAGCTTGATTCGTACTGGCCGCGCCCGACCCGCCCGCGCAACTGGTGCAGCTGCGACAAGCCGAAACGCTCGGCATGCTCGATCACCATCAGGCTGGCATTCGGCACATCGACCCCAACCTCGATCACCGTCGTCGCGACCAGCACATCGATCTCGCCCGCAGCAAAGGCGAGCATCACCGCCTGCTTTTCATCGGCCTTCATCCGGCCATGCACCAATCCCACGGTCAACGCCGGCAAATCGGCCAAAAGCTGCGTATAGGTATCCTGCGCCGTCTGCAACTGCAACGCTTCCGACTCCTCGATCAGGGGACAGACCCAATACGCCTGGCGGCCTTCCTCAACCAGTTTCTTGACGAAACCGACGACATCCTCACGCCGGCTGTCGGCCACCAGCCGGGTCTTGATCGGCGTGCGCCCGGGCGGCAATTCGTCGAGTACGGTGACATCGAGATCGGCGTAATAGCTCATTGCCAGCGTGCGCGGAATCGGTGTCGCCGACATCATCAACTGGTGCGGATTGTTGCCCTTGTTGCGCAGGGCCAGCCGCTGCGCCACGCCGAAACGATGTTGTTCATCGACAATCGCCAGACCGAGCTTGGCAAAATCGACGCCGTCCTGAATCAGCGCATGGGTGCCAACGACCAGTTGCGCCTCGGCTGCCGTCGCGGCAAGTTGCTCACGCTTGGCCTTGCTCTTCAGGCTGCCCGAAAGCCAGGCGACCCGGACACCCAGCGGCGCCAGCCAGTCTTTCAATTTCAGATAATGCTGTTCGGCCAGAATTTCGGTCGGCGCCATGAACGCCGCCTGCCAGCCGGCCGAGATCGCCTGACAAGCCGCCAGAGCCGCAACAATGGTTTTGCCGGCCCCGACATCGCCTTGCAGCAAACGCTGCATCGGATAAGGCTGGGCCAGATCACCGGCAATTTCGGCCATCGCCCGTAACTGCGCGCCAGTCAGCCCGAAAGGCAGTTGATCGAGCAGGCGGGCACCCAGATTGTCGCGCGCCACCAGCACCGGGGCGCCTTTCTCGCGGCGCGCCAGGTAGGCCCGGCGCAGGCACATCTGCTGGGCCAGTACTTCATCGAACTTGACGCGCCGCCAGGCCGGGTGATTGCGCGCATGCAAAGTGTCAAGATCGGTCCCCGGCGGCGGCTTGTGCAGAAAGCGCAGACTGCGCGCCAGGCCGGGCAGCTTCAACTGCTGGCGCAGTTCGTCCGGCAGGGTGTCGGACAGATCGCCAACGGCCAGCGCCTTGCCGATCAGCTTCTGCAATGCCGAATTGGCGACGCCTGCGGTCGACGGATAAACCGGGGTCATTTCGGTCGGCAGGGCATCATCTTCGGCAACCTTGCGGAAACGCGGATGCACCATCTCGGCCCCGAAAAACCCGCCGCGCACCTCGCCAAAAGCCCTGACTCTCGCCCCCGCCGACAGTGCCGCCTGCTGGCTGGGATAAAAGCTGAAAAACCGCATGGTCAGTTCGCCGCTCTCATCCCGGGCATGGACGACCATCTGCCGGCGCGGTCTGAACTGCACCTCGCAGGAGCTGACCTCGACCTCGACCTGTACCGCTTCACCCCAGGGCGCCCGGGCAACCGGAACGATCCGGGTTTCATCCTCGTAGCGCAGCGGCAGATGAACCAGCAAATCGGCCTCGCTGTGGAGGCCGATCTTTGCCAGTTTCTTGCGCAAGGCCTCCGGAGCACGAATCGGTGGCGACATGGCCGGAGAAACGGGGAGCGAACTCCCGGTTTCGTTCATCAGCCGATAAACATCACGGCATCGGCCTCAACCAGCGCGCCACGCGGCAGCTCCTTGACACCGACCGCGGCACGGGCCGGAAACGGTTCGCTGAAATAACGTGCCATGGTTTCATTAACTTTGGCGAAATTGGCCAGATCGGTTAGGAAGACATTGAGCTTGACGACATCGGCCAGTGAGCCGCCGGCCGCTTCGGCCACGGCCTTGAGATTGTCGAAAACGCGAACGATTTGTGCGTCGATGCCGTCTACCATCTGCATGGAAGCCGGATCGAGGCCGATCTGCCCGGACATGTAAACGGTATCGCCAACCCGAACGGCTTGCGAATAAGTGCCGATGGCGGCGGGAGCGTTGGACGTGGCAATGATGGTTTTGGCCATGAGTAGCTTTCTGTATCCGGATTGGAAAAACCTTATTTTAGCCTTGGAGCACCATGAATCCACGTATCGAATCCCTCGAAAAAATGCTCGGCGGCCCGCGCGACGGTGCCCTGCTCCGTTTTTCCCTGGGCAATGAATATCTCAAGGAAGGCAATGCCGCTGAAGCTGGAAAATGCTTCCAGGCCGCCGTCGACCGCGACAAAAACTACTCGGCCGCCTGGAAGGCACTCGGCAAGGCACGCAGCGAAACAGGCGACCATCAAGGCGCCCTGGATGCTTACGAACAAGGCATTGCCGTCGCCGAAGCACGCGGTGACATACAAGCCGCCAAGGAAATGACCGTCTTTGCCCGCCGCCTGAAGATCGCGCTGGCAGAACGATCAATCAGCATTTCATGAGCCAGATCAATACCTGACAAAGCCAGTTGGCATACGCTCCGCCCTCCAATAAACCAAGGGGAGCGTCTCATGAACAAACTGATCAAACTGCTTGCCGTACTCGGCGTCATCACCAGCCTGAGCACAGGTTGCGCAGTCAACCGGGCAACCGGCAGCGTCGATCCGTCGACCAACCTGTCGGCCCTGAAAACCATGTACGTCAAGAAGATTCCGGCTGAAGATGGCGGCACCAATGAGCTGATCGCCGAGAAACTGCGCAGCAAGGGTGTGACCGTCACCACCGGAACGGACACGCCGCCGAGCAACATCGATGCAGTCGTCACCTATGTCGACCGCTGGATGTGGGATATCACCATGTACATGCTTGAGTTGACCGTCACTATCCGTGATCCGAAAACAGATTTCCCGATGGCCACCGGCAACTCTTATCACACCTCCCTGACCCGGCTTTCGCCCAAGGAAATGGTCAACGAAGTGGTCGACAACATTTACAAGGGAGCCAAGTAAATGCGTCGCCATACCGCGCTGATCGCCTCACTGCTGCTTGCCCTTGCGCTAACCGGCTGCTCTTCGCAAGCGACACGCGAAGCAATGACCCCGCAAGGCTTCACGGTGGCAAAACACCACCCGCAGTCGCTTCTGGTGAAAACGGCTGGCGGCTCTGACGACAGCATTGCCGATGCCGACCTGAAGTCGGCCATCGAGGACGCAGTCACCCAGAGCCGGGTTTTCAAAAGCATCATCCAGGGAAATGCCGGCGACTACGAATTGAATGTCCGGATCACCAGCCTGCAAAAGCCGATCTTTGGTGCGACATTTACTGTCGAGATGGAAACCGCATGGTCGCTGATCAAGACAGCCGACCGTAGCGTCGTAATGCGCAAATCGGTCAAGTCGAGCGGCACCGCGACCATGGGCGATGCTTTTGCGGCCATCGCACGGGTACGCATGGCGGTCGAAAGAGCAGCACAAGCCAATATCAAGGATGGACTGAAGGCCGTCGCTGAACTCACGCTTTAATATTTGCTTACAAAACAGCCGGGCGGATGAGTCAGCCCGGCTTCTCCCCGCTGCGTTATATGGACATGCTCACCCATCCAGTGAAAACCATGTCCGCCATCAAAACCATCCGTCGCGCTGTTCTGGCCTTGACGCTACTCGCCAGCCTGGGCGCCTGCACCGTCATTCCGGCACAACACGGTTATTACCGGCCGGCACCGGTTTATGTCGAAACCTACCCGGCCTATGGCTACGGTAGTTCGCGCGGCTATTACGGTGACGATCACTACTACGACCGTCGTGGCTACGGTGGCTATCGTGAGCAACGCAACTATCAGGAACCCCGTCGGATCGAATCCCCGCTGGAGAATGCCGCACGGGTCCACCGGGATATACGCCGCAGTCTCGGGTTGCCGAGACTGCCCGGCATGCCCTGATCAGGGTTTGGCGCCTTTCGGGGCAAGCAGCACCGTTTCCACACCCAGTTCCCGAAGTTTTTCCTGAGCCATTTCAGCCTCCTGGCGCGAGCGGAAAGGCCCCACCTGGACACGCGTTTCGAGCGTCGATGGCAAGCCGCTCAACGTCAGCTTGGCATGCAACTCCTCGGCTCTCTGCGTGCTGGCAAATACGCCGGCCTGCAACGAAAAACCCGAGAACAGGCGCGCCATGCTTGAGGGCGGAACGACCTGCGGTGTGCTACGCCGAATCTCGGTAACACGCGCCGAAGGACTGGTCGCCGGCTGAGCCGCCAATGGTGCGGGCGGCGGCATGCTTGGCGGATAAGTCGGCTCTTCGACAACCGGCCGAGCCGGCCTGGCTGTCGGCGTGGCCGATGCGCTGACCGGCGGACTGCCCGTCATTTTGGCCGGCCCGCGAACGACGGCTGCGGTCGACGTCGCTGCAGGCCGTTTTTCGACCGGCGTTTCTGCCGCCTTTTCCGTAACCTTTTCTATTACCTTTTCCGGCTTCACTTCAGGCACCGGCTGCACCGCGGCAACCTGCGGAGGCGGCGGTGGTGTTTCGACCACCGGTTCCGGCGTCGGCTGGGCAGGTGGCTCGGGCAAGCTGTCGGTAGTCTTGACCGGCTGGGAAACCTCTTTGCGGGGCGCAACAGGAACCGGCTCAGTGAAAATCCGGGTTTCACTATCATCCGGCGGAGATGACAGATAATCGAAGAAAGTCAGGGTCCCCAAGAGCAGCGCAACCAGTACCCCGGCAAAAGCCAGTCGCTTGACCAGTTTGCTGCGTAGTTCGCCAGCCTCGTCCTCAGTTTGTGAAGTCTGTGGTGTTTCTGCCATCGTTTTTCTCACTGCGCCTGACTTTTTGCCAGCGCCACGACCAGTTCTGCTTCGGCCCTGGCAATACCGCAACGCTCGGCGATCATCGCCGGCTCATAGCCTGATGCGGCCATTTGCATGGCATCGCCGTAAATTGGTGAAACACTCTGCGTCGCCCGCATGTGCGCCAACTCCTGCAACATGTCGGCACGCAGTGCGGCAAGCTCACCGCGCATGGCATCCACCTCTTCACGCAACTGGGCGAACTCCTGCTCCAGGCCTTGCCGCAGGATACCCTCAGCCATTCTGGCCGGCGGCTTTTCCCAACTTTCTTCCAGGGTTAACTCTGGCTCATCGTCCGCCAGGCGGGATGGCGATGCCGCTTGCGAATCAAGCGTCGGTGCAACCGACGGTGCTATTACCGGAGTCGGTTTGCTGCGCAGGTAGAACATGCGCAGCAAGACAAAGCCCATATAAAAAGCGACCAGCACGATCAGAGCGATCACACCCTCACGAATACCCAGCGTCAATCCACCGAGTTCGAGAACAGGCAAGCTCGCTCCAGACACGAACGTTTAGAACCCGACCGAATATTGCAGGCCGACCACGTGAGCGCTGTCGTCGTAACGACCGCGCAAGGTGCTGGCACCGTTCAGCTTGGACTGGTTGATCGTCGGATCCTTCAGGTACAGATAGGAGTAGCCGAGATCAAACGTTCCGGTCTTGCCGGTATTCCACTGGCCACCCAGCGAGAACCAGACGCGGTCATTGTCCGGTACGCGGGCCGAGCGGTCGTTATTGGTCGTCGGCGTCTTGTCGTAGGCGATGCCGAACTTCAGCTTGGTGGACTCGGTTGCGCGGTAGGCCGCGCCCCAGGCAAAGCGCCAGGAATCCTTGTAGTTGAAGGCTTCGACATCGGTTCCGGTGCTGTGATTGATCTTCAGCTTGTCGAGCGTGCTCCAGTTGGTATACGACAGATCACCCATCGCCTCCCAGCGGTCTGAAACCTGCTGCCAGACGGAGAGGATGAAAGTGTCGGGCAACTTGATGTCGGCCTTCGCCGCCGATGAAGTTGCACCCAGAGCGCGCGTTCCCTCAAGCGTATAGCTGACCGCGGAGCGATAGGAAATACCGACGCGCATGGCTGGCGAAAGTGTGAACAATGCCCCTGCATTCCAGCCCCAGGCACTGTCATCGCCTTTGAGGGCGTAGAGGCCAAGCGGCGTCGCATTGGTCATCTCGGCATTGATAGTCTGGTAATTGACGCCGAAGCCGAGCGATACCTTGTCGTTGACCTTGTAGGCGACGGACGGGTTGTAATTGACGGTTTTGATTTCAGACTTGATCGACTGGTTTTTCCCGATCCAGTTGCTGTTGTTGTACTCGGTCGACAAGCCAAAAGGTGCCGAAACACCGAAGCCGAGATACCAGTTCGGCGAAAGCTGCCACGAGAAATAGGCATTCGGCACGGCAGCCCAGCCACCGGCATTGCCACCGTTGCCACTACCGCCGAGCAAACCGCTGGAACCCTCGTTATTGAATTCGAAGCGCGGCCCGACGCCATTGACGCCTGCCGACAACTGGAAGCCTGTCAGCTGGGTCATGCCGGCTGGATTGAAAAATACCGTGCTGGCATTATCGGCAACAGCGGCCGAACCGGCATAGGCCGTTCCCAGCCCGCTGGCATTTTGCTCCCAGAGTTGAAAGGCGGCAGCCGAAGCGGTGCCGGAGAAAGCAATCAGGATCAGGGCAGGCAGGGTACGCAAGGTCATCTTATTCATCACTTCGCTCCATCAACGGCGGACCAATTTATTAACTGCGTGATTTTATGTCATTTCTGCCTATTTTTCGGCTGGAACCTCACGCTTGTTTCCATCAATATCAATTGCCACATAGGTCAGTTGCGCCTCCGTCACCTTGACCGTGATCGGATTGGCGTAGTTGCGCTCGGCATAGACCTCGACATTGACCGTGATCGACGTCTTTCCGATGCGCACGATTTCGGCATAAAGACTGACCACATCGCCGACGGAAACCGGCTGCTTGAACAGGAAGGAATTAACCGAGACCGTCGCTACCCGGCCACGGGCACGACGCATGGCTGGAATCGCGCCGGCCACGTCGACCTGGGCCATCACCCAGCCGCCAAAAACATCGCCGTTCTGATTGAGATCGGCCGGCATCGGAACGACACGCAGCGTGGAGTGCTTGTTGGGAAGATTGATGCGGTCGACAGTCATGGGATGCCCGAATTCAAATAAAGCCTGATTTTCCCGGAATCAGGCCAGTTTTCATATACTGGCGAAAACACCATAACAAAAGGCAATATCCCGATGCGTCGCTCGACCGCCCTGCCCAAGCCGCCTGCCGGCCAGCCTCTGCCGGAAACCCATGTCTGGCTGACCCTCAAGACCCTGTTCCCTTACCTCTGGCGCTATCGTTTGCGGGTTTTGGCCGCCTTGAGCTGCCTGGTAGCCGCCAAAGTCGCCAATGTCGGCGTGCCGATGGTCTTCAAGGGGATGATCGACGAACTGTCGGGTCCGCAGCAAGCCTTGGCCATGCCCATTCTGCTGCTCCTGCTTTATGGCGCACTGCGTTTTTCAACCGGCCTGTTCACCGAACTACGTGAAATCCTCTTCGCCCGCGTCACCCAGCGCGCCGTGCGCCAGGTTGCGCTGGAAGTTTTCCGCCATCTGCACTCACTGAGCCTGCGCTTTCACCTCGAACGCCAGACCGGCGGCGTCTCGCGCGATGTCGAACGCGGCACCCGCTCGATCTCCAGCCTGATTTCCTACACGCTCTATTCGATTCTCCCGACGCTGGTTGAAATCGGCTTGGTGCTCGGCATCCTGTTCGTCAAATACGATCTCGGCTTTGTCATCATTACGCTGGTCTCGCTGGTCAGCTACATTGTCTTCACCGTCAAGGTCAGCAACTGGCGCATCGATATCCGTCGGGCGGTGAATGAAAACGACTCGGCCGCCAACACTCGCGCGGTCGACAGCCTGCTCAACTACGAAACGGTCAAATACTTCAACAACGAAGCCTGGGAAGCCCGCCGTTACGACGAACAGTTGATCAAGTGGGAAGATGCCGCGACGCGCAGCCAGACCACCCTCGCCTTCCTCAATCTGGGCCAGCAGATGATCATCGTGCTCGGCGTGACGGCGATGATGTGGCGCGCCGCCAGCGGGGTAGTAGACGGCACGATGACCATCGGCGACCTGGTACTGGTCAATGCCTTCCTGATCCAGCTTTACATTCCGCTCAATTTCCTCGGCGTGGTTTACCGTGAAATCCGTCAGGCGATGACCGACATCGAGCGCATGTTCAAGTTGATGCAGGAAAACCGGGAAATTGCCGACGCCCCCGATGCGCGCGATTTGCCGAATGGGCCGCTGCAGGTCAACTTTGACACGGTCGACTTCGCCTACGACCCGGAAAGGCTGATTCTCAAGAACCTCAGCTTCGCCATCCCGCCGGGCAAGGCCGTCGCCGTAGTCGGCCACTCCGGCGCCGGAAAATCGACGCTTTCGCGCCTGCTTTACCGTTTCTACGACGTCACCGGCGGCTCTGTCCGGATCAACGGCCATGACCTGCGGACCTTGAAGCAAAGCAGTTTGCGCGCCGCCATCGGCATCGTGCCGCAAGACACCGTGCTGTTCAATGACAGCATTTTCTACAACATCAATTACGGACGCCCGGAAGCCAGCAGGGAGGAAGTCTTCGCAGCCGCCCGCGCCGCACAATTGCATGACTTCATTGAAACCCTGCCGCAGAAATATGAAACCCGTGTCGGAGAACGTGGCCTGAAACTGTCCGGAGGCGAAAAGCAGCGTGTCGCCATCGCTCGCGCCCTGCTCAAAAACCCGCCCATCCTGATTTTTGACGAAGCGACCTCGGCGCTTGATTCAAGCACGGAAAGAGCCATTCAAAGCCAACTCGAACAGGCAGCGATCGGCCGTACCACATTAACCATCGCCCATCGACTGTCGACCGTGATGAACGCCGATGAAATCCTGGTCATGCACGAGGGCCACATCATCGAACGCGGCACGCACCAGGCACTCCTCGCTGCAGCCGGCAGCTACGCCCGAATGTGGACTTTGCAGCAACAGGAAAACAGCAACATGACCGAGCCGGAAAAACTATAACTTTAGTTTTATACTGAATGGCTTATGCCCATAACCGATCGCACGCCTCATCTGAACAGCCGCAATCCCCGGTTTTTCCGCTGGATATTGCCGTCGATCATTTTTGGTGCGCTGGTGATCGCCACCTGGGCTGGATGGCAGTGGCAACTGCAGGTACAAGCCGACAACCTGAACGAAACCCATAATCAGGAAAGTGCGGCCATTACTGCGGAAATCCGCGAACGGCTGCACCTCCACGCCCATTTCCTGCGCTCGCTGCAGGCCTTTGCCTCAACCACGCCCGGCCAGGATCTCAAAAACTGGCGTCGCTATACCCAGGAAATCAACCTCGGCAGCAACCTGTCCGGCCTGTTCGCCTTCGCTTATGCACCAGCCGTCCGCCCTGCCGAACTGGAGCGTTTTGTTTCCGACACCCGGCGCCAGGTCGACCGCAGCGATTTCAATATTTTTCCGGCGATTGATGGCGATGTCCTGACGCCGGTCACGTTCATTGCTCCTGACAACAACACGCTGCGCAGCAGCATCGGCTTCAACCTGCTCTCTGAAACCACACGCCGCCAAGCAATCGAGAATGCAATCACCAGACGCGATGTCGCCATGTCCGGGCCGATTGTGCTGCTGTTCGACAAGGGGAGCCGACGCCCGGGATTTCTTCTGGTGCATACGCTTTATCACCAGGGCATGCCCTTGAACAATGTGCAGGAACGACAACAGGCTTTTTCCGGGCTCGTCCTGACGGCCTATCGTACTGATGAATTCCTGAGCGCGCTGAAAAAGGGAGGCAACACCCGCTTCTCCCTGCAAATCTTTGATGAGAACCTGAGCAGCCTGCAAAACACAGCCTCCTCACCGACGCTCATCTATGATTCCGACCCGGAGTTAAAGCCCTCTCCAGACAGCCCGATTTTTCACCACGAAATCGATTTCGGCGGCCGCAACTGGATTCTCAGTTACCGACCGCGTCACGATGAAAGCAAGCAGAGTGCGCTCAACCCAGCCAGCCTGATTCTGGTCGGCGGACTGATCGGCAGCAGCCTGCTGGCATTACTGGTTTTTTACCTGACCACCCATCGCGAACGCGCGCTGCGTTACGCCAACCAACTGACGGGTGAATTAAGCACATCCGAGGAACGTTTGCGCCTGGCCATGGCCGCAAGCAACGACGGCATATGGGACCAGAATCTGCAAACCCATCAGGACTACATCAGCCCCCGCATGGCGCAGATATTCGGCTTCAGCGAAGCAACAGCACCTGACAGCATTAGTCCATATCTGGCCTGCATCATTCCGGAAGACCTCGCCCTGCAACGATCGGCGCTGCGCCGCCACCTCAAGACCAACGCCCCGTACGATGTCGAACTGCGCATTCACAAACAGGGTGGCGAAATAACCTGGGTTCGGGTGCGTGGAGAAGCCTTGCGTAATCAGCATGGACACCCCATCAGGCTGGCTGGCTCAGTCTCCGACATCACCGAAAACAAGCAGGTTGAAGTGCGCCTAGAACGCCTGCGCGGCTTGCTCAGCACCTCAGTCGCAGCCATTCCCTTGCCTGTTTTCGTTCAGGATGAACGCCATAGCCTGCTGATGGTCAACCATGCCTGCTGCCGCCTTTTCGGTTGTGCCGAAAGTGAGTTGCTGGGGCGCCACTGGCCGACGATCGGCAATATTCCAGCAGAAGATCAGCGATTGTTGTTGAGCAACAGCGAGCGCACACTCAGCACCGGACGCAGCAATCCGCTGGAGTTCCGCCTTTCCCTGGAGAATGGCGACAGCCGCCTGATCGTTGCACACACCGCACGCGCCCAGGGGCCGGAAGGACACCCGCTCCTGATCAGCACGCTGACCGACATGACGGAACTGCGGCGGGCTGAGTCAGCCATCCAGGCTGCGGACCATCTGAAACAATCGGTACTCGATGCGGCCACCGAAATCGCCATCATCGCCACGGACCCGCAGGGTGTGATTACCGTATTCAATCGTGGCGCCGAAAAAATGCTGGGTTACACGGCCGCAGAAATGGTCGGCCGCCTCACCCCGGCAGTCATTCACCAAGAAGTTGAAGTGACGGCTCGCGCCGAAGAATTGAGTCATCAATTCCGCCGGGAAATTTCCGGCTTTGCAACCTTTACAACGCTGCCTCAGATCAACGGGGCTGAGCAACGCGAATGGACTTATATCCGCAAGGACGGGGCTTGCCTGACAGTCAGCCTGGTCGTCACGGCGCAACGTGGGACCGGTGGAGAAACGATAGGCTACCTGGGTACGGCGATCGATATTACCGAGCAAAAACGTGCAGAACACAACTTGCGGCAAAAGCACGAGCTACTGCAAACCGTGTTGGAACACATTCCGGGAGGCGTTTCGATGATCGACGCCGAGCTCAACTTCTCGATGGCCAACAGTGCGCTGAAGACCGTACTCGACTTCCCGGATGAACTGTTCGCTGGCAAGACCCCGACATTGCACGAAGTTGCCCTGTTCAATGCCAGGCGTGGTGAATACGGCCCGGGTGACCCGGAGTTGATTGCCGCCGAAATTGTCGCCAAGGCCCGCAACCCGGAGCCGCACTGCTTCGAAAGAACCCGGCCCAATGGCAAGACTATCGAAGTTCGTGGCGCTCCGTTGCCCGATGGCGGCTTTGTCACCATTTATACCGACATCACCAAACGCCGGCAAACCGATGAAGAGCTGCTCCAGCACCGCAATCATTTGCAGGAGCTGGTCACCGAACGAACTGCACGACTGGCCGAAGCCCTGCACCAGGCACAGGCTGCCAGCCAGGCAAAGTCGGAGTTCCTGGCCAACATGTCGCATGAACTGAGGACACCGATGCATGCGATCCTCAGCTTTTCCGAACTTGGCACGGAACGCGCGGGAAATGGTGGAGAAGCCAAGCTGCTTCAGTACTTTCAGCGCATCGAGCAAAGTGCACAGCGCCTGCTGGGCCTGATTAACGAGTTGCTTGATCTGTCGAAGCTTGAAGCCGGGCGCATGGAACTGTCGCTCGAAAAAACAGAAGTGATGCAATTGCTGCAGCAAGTTGAGGCGCAACTGGAACCCTTACTGCTGGCACACCGGCAAACCCTGACGCTGGAAGGCAAACTGCCACAAACCGAAATAATGGCTGATCCAAACCGGATCACCCAGGTGATCTACAACCTGTTATCGAATGCCATCAAATTTTCGCCTGATGGCGGCCGGATCAGGATCTGCCTTGACGCTGCCGTACTGGCCACGGGCAGACGCAGCGAAGACCGAGGCGTCGAACCTGCCATCGCCATACAGTTCATTGATGACGGCGTAGGCGTGCCGGAAGAAGAACTGGAAAGCATCTTTGACAAATTTGTTCAGAGCAGCACGACCAAAAACGGGGCGGGTGGAACAGGCCTGGGTTTGGCCATCACCAGGGCAATTGTTTTACAGCACCGTGGTACGATTGTTGCCACAAACAATGTCGGGGGCGGCGCATGCTTCACCGTCACCCTGCCGCTCAACAATGGGACAGTAAAGGTGGAATCGCATGAGTGACGTGCGCATCCTGATTGTCGATGACGAAGCGCTCAATCTTGAAATATTGACCGAATATTTCGAAGCCGAGCCGTCATTCTCTGTTCGTGCGGCAAATAGCGGGGAAGCAGCCTGGGCATTGCTGCAGGAACCGGATAGCCGGTTCAACGTCATTCTGCTTGATCGCATGATGCCAGGCATGGATGGCATTGCACTGCTCCGCTACATCAAGGCCGATCCCCGCCTGGCCGGCACACCGATCATCCTCCAGACTGCCGCCATTTCTGCCGGACAGATTCGCGAGGGACTTGAAGCAGGCGCGTACTATTACCTGACCAAACCCTATCGGCGCGACGCTTTGCTGGCGATTGTGCATGCTGCACTTGCCGAAGCCGAGGGGCATGAATCACTGCGCCAGGCACTAAACCAGCACATCAACACCCTGCAATTCCTCGACCGTGGCGAATTTTCCATCCGGACAATCGAAGAAGCGGGCCAACTAGCTTCCTTTATCGCGCAGGCTTGCCCCAACCCGGATAACGCCGTACTCGGGATATCGGAATTGCTGGTCAACGGGGTTGAACACGGCAATCTTGGCTTGAGTTACGAAGAGAAATCCGAACTCAAGCGTACCGATGGCTGGAAAGCTGAAATTGAACGCCGCAGCACCCTGCCTGAAAACAGGGACAAGCGAGTCACACTCAATTTCCAGAGGGATAGCAGCGGCATCACCCTGACTGTCTCAGACCAAGGCAAAGGCTTTCCTTGGCAGAATTTCCTTGAAATTGATCCATCCCGTGCGTTTGACCCAAATGGGCGTGGTATTGCCCTGGCTCGACTGCTCAGCTTTTCGAGCATTCAGTACCAGGGGTGCGGCAACGTTGCGATTGCCACCATTGCTTGTAGCAATAACGAAAACTAAGACCAACTGTCGATCATGGCTGCTAATTTTACAAAGATGAAAGTTCTGGCTGTCGATGACAACCGGACCAATCTGCACATTCTTCAAGTTTTCCTGAAAAAGCTCGGGCATGAAGTGATTCTTGCAGAAAACGGCGAAGAGGCTGTTCACCGCTTTGAACACGATGCCCCGGACCTCGTCCTGCTGGATATCATGATGCCGATCATGGATGGCTTCGAAGCAGCTCGACGCATCAAGGCAACCAGTACCGAGCGATGGACACCGATCATTTTCCTCTCGGCTCTCAACCGTGACGAAAACCTGGTCGAAGGGCTGGACTCCGGCGCGGATGACTATCTGACCAAACCGATCAATTTTGTCGTTCTGGAAGCCAAGTTGCGCTCAATGCAGCGAGCGCTCGGCATGCAGCAGGAATCGATCGACTCCCTGCGCCGCGTTCAGGCAATTTCAGACAATGTGATCGACGCCATCATCACGATCAATGAGTTGGGGCTGATTGCCTCGGTCAACCGTGCGGCAGAGCGTATTTTCGGCTGGCGCTCGGATGAGTTGCTGGGCCAGAACATCAAGATGCTGATGCCTGAGCCGTACCACAGTGAACACGACGGCTACCTGAGCAATTACATGGGCGGCAAACCAGCCAAAATCATTGGACAGGAACGTGAAGTAGAGGCACTGCGTAAAAATGGGGAGCGCTTCCCGGTCACGCTCGGAGTTACGGAAGTCCTGCTGGAAAACAAGCGGATGTTCATCGGGGTCGTACGCGACATTTCCGAACAAAAGGCCGCCCAACAAAAGTTGCGTGAAAATGCCGGGTTGCTGCAAGCCTATTACGATCAGAACCAGTCGGAACAGCAACTGGCGATGCGTCTGATGGAGCAACAACTCCACCGCAAGGGACTGCAGGATTCTCGTTTGCACTACAAAGTCATCCCTGCAGAAAACTTCAGCGGTGACGTCGTGGCCGCCAGCCGGTCGCCCGAAGGACGTTTCTACGCCTTGCTCGCCGATGCCACAGGGCATGGTCTGACTGCCGCCATCAGCGTACTGCCCGTGCTGGCCTTGTTTTACCGCATGACCAAGCTGAACCGCTCGGTCAAGGAAATCATTCAGGAACTCAACCTTCAACTGAAAGAGTCGATGCCGCTTGGCCGTTTTGTTGCGGCCACCTTGCTGTGTCTGGACGAGGTTCAGTCAAATGGTGAAATCTGGGTTGGTGGAACACCCGAAGCCTTCATGTTTGACCGCTGGGGGCGGACTACCCGGATTTTTCCTTCAGAGAATCTGGCGCTCGGGATTGTCGATAATGACTTCATCGAATGCAAACCAGTTCAGTTTTCCTGGGAGAAGGAAAGTCAGCTGGTACTTTGTTCCGACGGTCTGCTGGAGGCCGCCAACAAGGAAGGCGTCCAGTTCGGCGCACAAGGACTGGCCGCCGCGACAGCCAACACCTCGCCGATTACCCGCTTCAACCACATTGAATCAGCCTTGACCCGCCACCTCGAAGGAGGCGTTGCGGCCGATGATATTTCGTTGATGATTATTGATTGCCCTTAACTCACCCCACGGAGACGAAAATGCATTTCATGAAGATCGCTTCTGCTGCAATTCTTGCTGGCGCCTTTGCTTCGACACCACTCCTGGCACAGGAATCGGCGACCCTGAAAAAGATCAAGGAAACGGGCAGTATTACACTCGGGCACCGCGAGTCATCGATTCCTTTCTCGTATTACGACGACAAACAGCAGGTGATCGGCTATTCGCATGAACTGATGCTGAAAGCCGTTGAAGGAATCAAGGAACAGCTCAAGTTGAGCAAGCTGGATACCAAGTTGATGCCGGTCACTTCGGCAAATCGCATCACGCTCGTTCAGAATGGAACGATCGATATCGAATGTGGCTCAACCACCAACAATCTTGAACGCCAAAAGCAGGTTGGCTTCTCGACCACTATTTTTGTGATCGGCACTCGCTTGATGGCAAAGAAGGATTCCGGCATCAAGGATTTCGCTGACCTGGCCGGCAAGAACGTCGTCACGACAGCCGGGACAACGTCCGAACGCCTGCTGCGCAAGATGAACGAAGACAAGCAGATGAAGATGAATGTCATCTCGGCCAAGGATCACGGCGAGTCATTCCTGACGCTCGAAACGGGTCGGGCCATTGCATTCATGATGGACGATGCCCTGCTCTATGGTGAAATGGCCAAGGCCAAGCGTGCCTCCGACTGGATTGTGACCGGCACGGCCCAATCGAAAGAGGCTTATGGCTGCATGCTGCGCAAGGACGATCCCGAGTTCAAGAAAGTCGTTGATGCTGCGCTGACCAAAGCGATGACCTCTGGTGAGGCCGAGAAGATTTACAGCAAGTGGTTCATGAATCCGATTCCCCCCAAAGGCCTGAATCTCGCCATGCCACTTTCCGACGAAATGAAAGCCGCCTTCAAGAACCCGAACGACAAAGCATTCGAATAAGCAAATCTTGCGGTCAACCATCTGCGGTGCCTGAAAATGGCACCGCAGACTCACCGGAGGTTGTCCCATGTCATACCACTGGAACTGGCAGGTCTTTCTCCAGCCAAGCGCCACCGGAGAAGGCAGTTATCTCGCCTGGCTCGGCGAAGGTCTTCAATGGACGATCCTGCTCTCTCTCAGCGCCTGGGTGATTGCCCTGGTCACCGGCTCGATTATCGGCATCCTCAGGACGGCGCCAAACCGGTGGCTTTCAGGAATTGCCACCGCCTACGTTGAGATATTCCGCAACATCCCCCTGCTGGTACAACTTTTCATCTGGTACTTTGTCTTGCCAGAACTTTTGCCAGTCGAACTTGGCAATGCCTTCAAGCAAACCCATCCACTGATTCAGCAATTCTTTGCGGCCATGCTCTGCCTTGGCTTGTTCACCTCAGCCCGCGTGGCCGAACAAGTCCGCTCAGGGATCAACGCTCTTCCGCAGGGTCAAACGGCGGCGGGGCTAGCAATGGGCCTGACCTTGCCCCAGGTTTATCGCTACATTCTGCTGCCTGTTGCGTACCGCATTATTGTTCCGCCGCTCACCTCGGAGTTCTTGAATATTTTCAAAAACTCGGCCGTAGCAACCACCATCGGTCTGATTGAACTGTCACGCCAAGCTCAACAGCTCGTTGACTACACGGCTCAACCGTACGAGGCCTTCATTGCTGTCACATTGCTGTACGTGCTTATCAATGCGACTGTGATGTACCTGATGCGGCGCTTGGAAATGCGGGTCAGGGTTCCTGGCTACATCGGAGGGAAGTGACATGTATGAATTCGATTGGTCATCGATCCCCGGCGCTGTACCGCTGCTCGCCAAAGGCATGCTCATTTCCCTTGAAGTAACGCTGACGGCAATCATCGTCGGCATTCTATGGGGAACCATCCTCGCTGTTCTCAGGATGAGCAATACCCGCTGGATTGCCTGGATCAGCGCAGGCTACGTCAATCTGTTCCGCTCAGTCCCACTGGTCATGGTCATTTTATGGTTTTACCTGATCGTTCCACAGGCATTGAAAAGTATTTTCGGTTCAGGAATCGGAGATATTCGCCTGACTTCGGCGCTGATCGCCTTTGCCTTGTTTGAAGCGGCGTACTACTCCGAAATCATCCGCGCCGGCATTCAAAGCATCCCCCGGGGGCAGATTGCCGCAGGGCAGGCCCTCGGCCTGACACAAAACCAAACCATGCGCCTGATCATACTTCCCCAGGCATTTCGCAATATGCTCCCACTGCTGCTAACCCAGGCAATCATTCTTTTTCAGGACACATCGCTCGTTTACGTCATCGGCCTGTCAGACTTTTTCGGAACCGCCTATAAAGTAGGCGACCGCGACGGTCGACTGGTCGAAATGCTGCTTTTTGCCGGCGCAATTTACTTCGTCATCTGTTTCTCGATTTCGCGAATCGTCAAAACCCTTCAGCAGAGGTACGCCCGATGATTGATATCCGCTCGGTATCAAAGTGGTATGGCAACTTCCAGGTGCTTTCCGAGTGCACTACCTCGGTTGCCAAAGGCGAAGTCATCGTCGTTTGCGGCCCATCCGGCTCAGGCAAATCGACCCTGATCAAATGCGTCAATGGGCTGGAGGCCTTCCAGCAGGGCGATATTGTGGTGAATGGAACGTCGGTCGGCGATCCACGCACGAATCTCTCGAAACTCCGTTCCCATGTCGGGATGGTATTTCAGCATTTCGAGCTTTTCCCGCACATGAGTATCATCGAAAACCTGAGCATCGGTCAGACCAAGGTTCTCGGCCGAAGAAAGGATGAGGCCGTTGACCGCGGATTCAAACTTCTGGATAGAGTCGGTCTAAAAGTGCAGGCTGAAAAATTCCCGGGCCAACTTTCAGGCGGCCAGCAACAGCGTGTAGCAATTGCACGGGCATTGGCCATGGACCCGATTTGCATGCTTTTCGATGAGCCAACATCGGCTCTGGACCCTGAGATGATCAACGAAGTACTCGACGTCATGGTCGAGTTGGCTCATGAAGGGATGACGATGATGTGCGTCACCCACGAGATGGGATTTGCACGCAAGGTTGCTCACCGGGTTATCTTCATGGACCAGGGAAAAATTATCGAAGATGCCCCGAAAGATACTTTTTTCGGCACACCGCGCTCGGCCAGAGCGCAACAATTTCTCTCAAAGATACTGCAGCACTAAAAAAGAAAAAGGCCGGAATATCCGGCCTTTTTCATGGGAACAAAACAGCTTATTCAGCGGCTTCGTCCACTTCCACAGCTTCGGTAACTTCCGGACGATCGACCAGCTCAACGAAAGCCATCGGTGCGTTGTCGCCATTGCGGAAACCACACTTCAGGATACGAAGGTAGCCGCCCGGACGAGCGTTGTAACGCGGACCAAGTTCGGCAAACAGCTTGACGACGATCTCGCGATCACGCAGGCGGTCAAAGGCCAGACGCTTGTTAGCCAGCGTCGGGGTTTTGCCGAGGGTAATCATTGGTTCAACAACACGGCGCAGTTCCTTGGCCTTCGGCACGGTGGTCTTGATAGCCTCGTGACGGAGAAGAGAAACAGTCATGTTGCGCAGCATCGCGAGGCGATGGCTGCTGGTACGGTTCAGTTTGCGAAGTCCATTGCGGTGACGCATGGTTAATCCTTTCTATATTCTGCAGGCGTCCCTTGACGACCCGTGCTGAAAAAGGTCCTTAGACCTTTTCCAGACCGGCGGGCGGCCAATTTTCCAGTTTCATGCCGAGGGTCAGACCACGTGCAGCAAGCACTTCCTTGATCTCGTTCAGCGACTTGCGACCCAGATTCGGGGTCTTGAGAAGTTCATTCTCGGTACGCTGAATAAGATCGCCGATGTAATAAATGTTCTCAGCCTTGAGGCAGTTCGCAGAACGAACCGTCAATTCGAGATCATCCACCGGGCGGAGGAGAACCGGGTCAACCTGAGCCGGCTTGGAGGCTTCCACAGCGGGGGCCGTGCCTTCGAGATCGGCAAACACGGAGAGCTGTTCCATCAGCACGCGAGCTGCGTAGCGAATGGCCTCTTCCGGCTCGACAACACCGTTGGTCTCAATGTCGACAATCAGCTTGTCCAAGTCGGTACGCTGTTCAACGCGGGCGCTTTCAACAGAGTAGGCAACACGGCGGATCGGGCTGAATGAAGCATCCAGCACGAGCTTGCCGATCGTCTTGGAATCACCGAGGTTGCGAACGTTACCCGGCACATAGCCGCGTCCCTTTTCGACCTTGATTTCCATCGCCAGCTTGCCGCCAGGCGACAAGTGAGCCACGACATGTTCCGGATTGATGATTTCGACGTCGTGCGGCAAATCAATATCGCCAGCACGGACAACGCCCTCACCTTCCTTGACCAGATTGAGCGTGACAGAGTCGCGATTATGCAACTTGAACACGATGCCTTTGAGGTTCAGAAGGATATCAACGACATCTTCCTGAACGCCATCAACGGTGGAGTACTCGTGGAGCACACCCTCAATGCCGACTTCGGTCGGCGCATAACCCGGCATGGAGGACAGCAGGATACGACGCAATGCATTACCCAGGGTGTGACCGTAGCCGCGTTCAAACGGCTCCATCACAACCTTGGCTTGCACGGGCGAAACGCTCTGCACATCAATAATGCGGGGTTTCAGAAGTCCACTGCTTTGCATGGGCTAAATTCCTCTGCTCAGTGATTACTTCGAGTAAAGTTCGATGACGAGACCTTCGTTCAGGGTAGACGGCAGCTCGGAGCGCTGCGGCATAGCCTTGAACGTTCCCTTGCCTTCCTTGACGTCAACAGCAACCCACTCGGGGAAACCGCGGGACTCGGCAGCTTCCAGAGCGGCCTTGCAACGCAGCGATGCACGAGCACGATCGGTCAGCTGAACAACATCGCCCGGCTTCACAAGGAAAGACGGAATGTTGACGCGCTTGCCGTTCACCAGAACGCCGTTGTGACGAACGATCTGACGGGATTCAACGCGGGAAGCGCCAAAACCCATGCGGTAAGCAACGGAGTCCAGACGGGCTTCGAGCAATTGCAGGAGGTTCTCACCGGTCTGACCCTTGCGGCGATCAGCTTCGGCGAAGGTCTTGCGGAACTGGCCTTCGAGCACGCCATAGACGCGACGGATCTTCTGCTTGGCACGAAGATGGACGCCGTAGTCGGACAGACGGGCACCAGACTTCTGGCCGTGCTGGCCAGGAGCGTAGGAACGGCGCTCAATGGCGCACTTGTCGGTAAAGCACTTTTCACCCTTGAGGAAAAGCTTTTCGCCTTCGCGGCGACACTGACGGCACTTCGGATCGAGATTACGAGCCACTTGTCTTTCTCCTTAGATGCGGCGCTTTTTAGGCGGACGGCAACCGTTATGCGGTACCGGCGTCACGTCGGAAATAGCGGTGATCTTCATACCGAGTGCATTAAGAGCACGGACGGAAGATTCACGGCCAGGACCGGGGCCTTTGATGCGAACTTCAAGGTTCTTGACGCCGCATTCTTGAGCCGCCTTGCCAGCAGCTTCAGCAGCCACCTGAGCAGCAAACGGGGTGGACTTACGCGAACCGCGGAAGCCAGCACCACCGGAAGTTGCCCAGGACAGTGCATTGCCCTGACGGTCGGTAATGGTAATGATGGTGTTATTGAACGAAGCGTGGATGTGGGCGATGCCCTCAGCAACGTTCTTTTTAACCTTTTTACGAACTTTGGTAGCAGTCTTTGCCATGTTCTGTCCCTATTACTTCTTGCCAGCGATGGCCTTGCGCGGACCCTTGCGAGTACGAGCATTGGTACGGGTGCGCTGACCACGGCAAGGCAAGCCCTTGCGATGGCGCAGGCCACGGTAGCAACCGAGGTCCATCAAACGCTTGATGTTCATCGTCACTTCGCGGCGCAGGTCACCTTCAACGGTGAACTTACCGACTTCGTCACGCAAGCGATCCATGTCCGCATCGGACAGGTCTTTCATTTTAGTCGTACGACCAACGCCAGCCGCATCGCAAATCTTCTGCGAGCGGGTACGGCCGATGCCGTAAATCGCGGTAAGAGCGATTTCAGCATGCTGATGGTTCGGAATGTTTACCCCTGCAATACGGGCCATCGAGTCACTCCAATATTTCGAAAATTAACGTATGCCGAATCGAGGCTATTAGCCTTGACGCTGCTTATGACGCGGGTCCTTGCAAATAACGCGCACGACACCCTTGCGACGGATGACTTTGCAATTGCGACACACGCGCTTTACTGAAGGTTGCACTTTCATGTTTACTCCTCGTCTGCGAGGGCTTGGAAGCAGCCGTGATTCCTTGCCCTGCGGTTTATTGCGTAGAGAATCTTTACTTAACCCGGAAAACGATCCGGGCTTTACTTAAATCGTATGGCGTCAGCTGGATGGTAACCTTGTCGCCAGGAAGAATTCGAATGTAATGCATCCGCATTTTCCCGGAGATAAAGGCATGAAGCACGTGCCCATTTTCCAGTTTGACCTTGAAGGTCGCATTGGGAAGGTTTTCTAAAACCTCCCCTTGCATTTCAATATAGTCTTCCTTCGCCATACTCAGTTATTTGATCAATTGGTACCTTTGAAATTTGCCTTTTTGAGCAAACTTTCATATTGGTGCGACATTACGTAAGCCTGAACCTGCGACATGAAGTCCATAGTCACCACAACGATAATCAGCAGCGATGTACCGCCAAAATAGAATGGGACGTTCCACTTCAAAATCAAAAACTCAGGGAGCAGACAGACTACGGTGATATAAGCAGCCCCAATTAAAGTGAGGCGCATCAAAATCTTGTCAATGTAGCGAGAGGTTTGTTCGCCGGGACGAATACCTGGAACGAAGGCCCCACTCTTTTTCAAATTTTCTGCCGTTTCCTTGGAGTTAAACACAAGAGCGGTGTAGAAAAAACAAAAGAAGATAATTGCTGCAGCATAGAGCATCACGTAAATCGGCTGCCCAGGAGACAACGTGCCAGCGATATCCTTCAACCAGCGCATCGACTCGCTTGAACCAAACCAGCCAGCAACAGTTGCCGGAAAAAGAATGATCGAGGAAGCAAAAATGGGGGGGATAACACCAGCCATATTCAGCTTCAATGGCAAGTGTGAACTTTGCCCGCCATAAACCTTGTTACCGACCTGACGCTTCGCGTAATTAACCAGGATCTTGCGCTGGCCGCGTTCAACAAACACAACAAATGCGGTAACCGCAACAATTAGAACGCAAATAACCAAAGCAGAGAGCGGATGCATTGCGCCAGTACGTACCAACTCAAGCAGACCACCAATAGCATTCGGCAGACCAGCCGCGATACCGGCAAAAATAATGATGGAAATACCGTTACCCAGACCGCGCTCAGTAACCTGTTCTCCCAGCCACATCAGGAACATCGTTCCGGTCAGCAGGGTGGATACAGTCGTCAGGCGGAACAGGAAGCCAGGGTCTGCGACGAGACCTGCCTGCGCTTCGAGGGCAACAGCAATACCCAGGCCCTGGAACAGTGCCAAAGCAACCGTGCCATAGCGGGTATATTGAGTAATCTTGCGACGACCGGCTTCGCCCTCTTTCTTGAGTGCTTCAAGTTGAGGACTTGCAACGCTCATCAACTGCATGATGATCGATGCCGAAATGTAAGGCATGATCCCAAGCGCAAAAATAGTGAAACGCGACAGAGCGCCACCTGAGAACATGTTGAACATGCCCAGGATGCCGCCCTGCTGCGAATTGAACAGATCAGCAAGGACGTTGGGGTCAATACCCGGAACCGGAATATGCGCACCAATGCGATACACCACGAGCGCACCCAGCAAGAACCACAAACGACGCTTTAGATCGCCGAATTTTCCGCCCTTGCCTACGGTATTAGGATTTGCCGCCAACGTTCTTACCTTTCTTAGTTCTTACTCAGCGACCGAGCCGCCGACTGCTTCGATGGCCGCCTTGGCACCCTTCGTTGCACCAACACCTTTGAGAACGACTTTGCGGGTAATGGCACCAGAAAGAATAACCTTGGCAGACAAGGCATCACCCGGCACAACACCAGCGGCTTGCAGAGCAAGCAGATCGATCTCATCAAGCGGCATGCGCTCAATGTCGGTCAGACGGATTTCGTAGTTACGAGCACGCGTCAGCGAGTTGAAACCACGCTTCGGCAAGCGACGCTGCAAAGGCATTTGACCGCCTTCGAAACCCACTTTGTGGAAACCGCCGGAACGGGACTTCTGGCCCTTGTGACCACGGCCACAGGTCTTGCCGAGGCCAGAACCGATACCGCGACCGACACGCTTGGCGGCTTTTTTGGAACCTTCAGCAGGCTTGATGGTATTCAAACGCATGGCTTAACCCTCAACCTTGACGAGATACTGGACCTTTTGGATCATGCCGCGAACTGCCGGCGTATCTTCCAGGACAGCGGAACTGTTCAGCTTGCGCAGACCCAGGCCACGCACGGTGGCGCGGTGGTCCTGCTTGGTGCCGATGATGCTCTTGACGAGCTTCACTGTGATTTTTTTGTCAGCCATGACTTACCCCAGGATCTTTTCAACAGACAGGCCACGCTTTGCAGCGATCTCTGCTGGCGTATTGACCTTCGACAGACCGTCGATCGTCGCACGCACGATGTTGTAAGGATTGGTCGAACCGTGAGCCTTGGCAACGACGTTGGTCACACCAACAACTTCGAAGACAGCGCGCATTGCACCGCCAGCGATGATGCCGGTACCATCCGGAGCCGGCTGGATCATCACAGTGGTAGCACCATGGCGCCCCATAACCGTATGATGAACCGTACCGCTCTTCAGGCTGACCTTGGCCATCTTGCGACGAGCCTCTTCCATAGCCTTCTGGACTGCAACCGGCACTTCGCGGGACTTACCCTTACCCATGCCGATGCCGCCATCGCCGTCACCAACGACAGTCAGAGCTGCGAAACCGAGAATACGGCCGCCCTTAACCACCTTGGTAACACGATTAACCGCGACCATCTTTTCGCGCATGCCATCATCACGCTCTTCAGCTTGCTGCGGCTTCTTGTTTCTTTCAGGTTTAGCCATTTCTTAACCTATTCCTTTCGCGGCGATCAGAACTGCAGACCGGCTTCACGCGCAGCTTCCGCCAACGCCTGAACACGACCATGGTACTGAAGACCGGAACGATCAAAAGCCACGCGTTCGATACCAGCGGCCTTCGCACGCTCAGCAATCAACTTGCCCACAGACGTGGCAGCAGCCTTGTTACCGCCGTTCGGGATGTCCTTGCGAACATCGACGTCGAGCGTGGAAGCCGAAGCCAGAACCTTACCGCCGCAAGGCGAAATGATTTGGGCGTAAATGTGGCAGTTCGTGCGATTAACGCACAGGCGCACAGCTTTGAGCTCGGCGATTTTTGCTCGCGTTTGGCGAGCACGGCGCAGACGCGCTTCTTTCCTGTTAAACATATGCCACCCTTACTTCTTCTTGGTTTCCTTGATAACCACCACTTCGTCGGCATAACGCACGCCCTTGCCTTTATAAGGCTCTGGCTTACGATACGCACGAACTTCGGCGGCGACCTGGCCGACCTGCTGCTTGTCGGAACCCTTGATCAGGATTTCCGTCTGGGTCGGGCACTCAACTTTCACACCGGCCGGCATTTTGTGCGCAACCGGGTGAGAGAAGCCGAGCGACAGATTCAGGACTTCGCCCTGAGCCTGAGCGCGGTAACCCACGCCAACCAACTGCAGCTTCTTTTCAAAACCTTTGGAAACGCCGGTAACCATGTTATTCAGGTTAGCCCGCATAGTGCCCCACATGGCAGCACCGGCGGAAGCGCCTTCAACTTTGGAAACGACGACATTTTGCCCTTCAACAACCACCTTGACTGCCGGGTGAGCGGCGGCCTTCAGGGAACCCAGCGGCCCCTTGACGATGATTTGCTGGCCAACGGTGACTTCAACACCTGCCGGCAGGACAATCGGATTCTTACCAACACGAGACATGATTTCTCCCTTATGCCACGATGCACAGGACTTCGCCGCCGATCTTGCTGGCGCGAGCCTTGCGATCGGTCATGACACCCTTGGGCGTGGAGACGATCGCCACACCAAGACCATTCATGACACGGGGAATATCTTCACAGCCCTTGTAGATACGCAAACCAGGCTTGGAAACACGCTCGATGCGCTCAATAACCGGACGACCGGCGTAATACTTGAGTTCAATTTCGAGAGTGGCTTTGCCATCGGCTTGACGCACTGCAAAGTTATCTACGTAACCTTCGTCCTTCAGTACAGCGGCAATAGCCACTTTTACCTTGGAAGAAGGCATGGAGACAGACGCCTTTTCGGCGAGCTGGGCGTTGCGGATGCGAGTCAGCATGTCCGCGATCGGATCGCTCATAGCCATTTCTGAATCTCCTCTTACCAGCTGGCCTTAACAACACCCGGAATTTCGCCATTGAAAGCGAGCTCACGGATCTTGTTACGGCACAGACCGAACTTACGGAAAACACCACGCGGACGACCTGTCAGCTGGCAACGGTTGCGCAATCGCGACGGGCTTGAGTTGCGCGGAAGAGCCTGAATTTTCAGACGAGCTTCATAACGCTCCGCGTCCGAAAGGCCTTCGTTATTGATAATCGCCTCGAGGGCCGCACGCTTCTTGGCGTACTGCGCGACCAGCTTGCGGCGCTTCTCTTCACGGTTGATCAGAGCAAGTTTTGCCATGATTGCCTCAATTCTTGAACGGGAACTTGAACGCGGCGAGCAGCGCTTTTGCTTCTGCGTCGGTCTTCGCCGTGGTCGTGATGCTGATATTCATACCCCGAAGAGCATCGATCTTGTCGTACTCGATTTCCGGGAAAATGATCTGCTCTTTAACACCCATGTTGTAGTTACCCTGGCCGTCAAAACCCTTGCCAGAAATACCACGGAAGTCGCGAACACGCGGCAGAGCGATGGTCACCAGGCGATCCAGGAACTCAAACATGCGCGGACCACGCAGGGTAACCATACAACCGATCGGGTAGCCATCACGAATCTTGAAGCCAGCAATAGACTTGCGAGCCTTGGTCGTGACCGGCTTCTGACCTGCGATTTTCTGCATGTCGCCAACGGCGTTCTCGAGAACTTTCTTGTCAGCCACTGCCTCACCAACACCCATATTCAGAGTGATCTTGGTGATACGCGGCACTTCCATCACCGACTTGTAACCAAAGCTCTTGGTCATATCGCCGACGACGGTTTCCTTGTAAAACTGCTGCAAACGCGCCATGACTGCTCCTTATGCGTTCACCAGTTCGCCGTTCGACTTGAACACGCGAACCTTGCGACCATCTTCGAGCGACTTGATGCCGACACGGTCAGCCTTTTGAGTCGCAGGATTGAACAGCGCAACATTGGAGAGATGAATCGGCATGTCTTTATCAACAATGCCACCAGCCACACCCTTGACCGGGTTCGGCTTCACATGCTTTTTGGCGCGATTAACACCCTCAACCAGCACATGATCTTCATCGACACGACGGAGCACGGTACCGCGCTTGCCCTTGTCTTTACCAGTAATAACGACGACTTCGTCGCCTTTACGAATTTTTTCCATCAGTCGCTCCTTTACAGCACTTCAGGCGCCAGGGACACGATCTTCATGAATCGCTCGGTACGCAGTTCGCGGGTTACCGGGCCAAAGATACGAGTGCCAATGGGCTCAAGTTTGTTGTTGAGAAGAACTGCGGCATTGCCATCAAAGCGAACGAGCGAGCCATCCGGACGACGAACACCTTTGGCGGTACGAACCACCACGGCATTGTATACATCACCCTTCTTGACGCGACCACGCGGAGCAGCATCCTTGATGCTGACCTTGATGATGTCGCCAATGCCAGCGTAACGGCGCTTGGATCCACCGAGCACTTTGATACACATTACTGAACGGGCACCGGTATTATCGGCGACGTCCAGAGTTGTCTGCATCTGAATCATTTAAATTAACTCCAACTTAATCCGCATTGCGGTCAGTCTTGGAACCCGTACGGGTCGAACACCTTTGCATCAGCCAGAATGGCCAATAGCAAAAAAGAAGCCGGATTATACCGGCTTCTTTTAAGCTTGACAAGAACTGTCAAAGAATTTCGTCAAACGACGATAGCCTTTTCCAGAACACTGGTCACAGCCCAGGTCTTTGTACGGGAAACAGGACGGGTTTCGACGATCTCGACGAGATCACCGGTCTTGGCCGTGTTGCCTTCGTTGTGGGCATGGTACTTCTTGGAACGCACCATAACCTTGCCGTACATCGGGTGCTTGACCTTACGTTCGACGAGGACGGTAACCGTCTTCTCCATCTTGTCGCTAACAACGCGACCGACGAGAGTACGCTTGATGCTGGTGGTTTCGCTCATTGCTGCACCGCCTTTTCACGGATAAGCGTGCGAACGCGAGCGATGTCGCGACGCACCTTGGACATTTGGCTGGTATTGGACAGCTGCTGGGTAGCAAGCTGCATACGCAGACCGAACTGGGCCCGCAACAGGTCCAGCAATTCCTTGTTGAGCTCGTCCACGCTCTTGGTTCTCAGTTCACTAGCTTTCATGATTACCCCAGATGACGAGTCACAAAGGTGGTAGCGATCGGCAGCTTGGCGGCGGCAAGTGCAAATGCCTCGCGAGCGATAGCCTCGTTAACACCATCCATTTCGTAAAGCACTTTACCCGGCTGGATTTCAGCAACCCAGTACTCCGGATTACCCTTACCATTACCCATACGAACTTCTGCCGGCTTCTTGGAAATCGGCTTGTCCGGGAAGATACGGATCCAGATACGGCCACCGCGCTTGATGTGACGGGTCATGGCACGACGAGCGGCTTCGATCTGACGAGCAGTCAAACGGCCACGACCAGTAGCCTTGAGACCCCACTCACCAAAGGAAACCTTCGTACCACGGGTCGCCAGACCTTCATTACGGCCCTTGTGTTCCTTGCGGAACTTGCGACGATTAGGTTGCAACATTTAGGCACCTGCCTTTCTTACTCGCTTGGCCGGTGCGCCTTCACCTTCAGGCTTCTTCACCGTACGGGTACGCGGCTTTTCGCCATCCGGACGAGCCGGAGCGCGACGCGGGCGACGATCATCAGCGGCCGGCTCTTCAACTGCCGGCTGTTCGTTGCGATCAAGCATGTCACCCTTGTAAACCCAGACCTTGATACCGATGATGCCGTAGGTAGTCAGCGCTTCCGAGGTAGCGTAATCGATGTTCGCACGCAGCGTATGAAGCGGCACGCGACCTTCGCGGTACCACTCGCTACGGGCAATTTCAGCACCGTTCAGACGCCCTGCACTCATGACCTTGATACCCTGAGCACCAAGGCGCATTGCGTTTTGCATTGCGCGCTTCATGGCACGACGGAACATGATGCGCTTTTCCAGTTGCTGAGCAATTGAATCAGCGATCAGTTGTGCATCAATTTCCGGCTTGCGGATTTCTTCGATCGACACATGGACAGGAACGCCCATGATGCGCTGAAGATCACCACGCAGCTGCTCGATATCCTCACCCTTTTTGCCGATAACAACACCCGGACGAGCCGAGTAAATCGTTACACGGGCATTCTTGGCCGGACGCTCGATCAGAACGCGACCAACGGATGCGTGGGCCAGCTTGCGCTTGAGATACTCGCGAACCCTGATGTCTTCGTTGAGCATTCCCGGGAAGTCCTTGCTGGTAGCATACCAGCGCGAACTCCAGTTCTTGGTGACGGCTAGGCGGAAGCCAGTCGGATGAATTTTCTGTCCCATGGCTCTTCCTTAGTTACCAACGGTCAGATAGATATGGCAGGTCGGCTTGACGATCCGATTGCCACGACCCTTGGCGCGAGCGGTGAAACGCTTGAGCACCATGCCTTTTTCGACGTAGATGATCTTAACCATCAGTTCGTCGATATCAGCGCCGTCATTGTGTTCCGCGTTGGCAATAGCCGACTCGAGAACTTTTTTAACGATACCGGCCCCTTTTTTAGGGGAGAAAGCCAGGATATTGAGAGCCTGACCAACCGGCTTGCCACGCACCAGATCAGCCACGAGGCGACCTTTTTGCGCAGAGAGGCGTACGCCCCGCAGACTTGCACGAGTTTCCATGTCAGCTCCTTACTTCTTGGCCTTCTTGCCGGCGGTGTGACCCTTGAACGTCCGGGTCAGCGAAAACTCGCCGAGCTTGTGACCGACCATATTTTCGGTGACGAACACCGGAATATGCTGCTTGCCATTGTGTACAGCGATCGTCAAACCGATAAACTCGGGGAGGATCGTCGAACGACGTGACCAGGTCTTGATCGGGCGCTTGTCGCTTGTAGCGCGAACTGCTTCGACTTTGTCGATCAGATACGCATCAACAAACGGGCCCTTTTTCAGAGAACGTCCCATTTCCTACCCCTTAACGCTTGTAACGACGCTGAACGATCATGCTGTTCGTGCGCTTGTTATTCCGGGTGCGATAACCCTTGGTCGGCTGACCCCAAGGATTGACTGGCACACGACCTTCGCCGGTACGGCCTTCGCCACCACCGTGCGGGTGATCAACCGGGTTCATGGCAACACCACGAACGGTCGGACGGATACCACGCCAACGCTGAGCACCGGCTTTACCGATCTTGCGGAGGCTGTGCTCTTCATTGCCAACTTCACCGATAGTTGCGCGGCACTCCACGTGCACACGACGAACCTCACCGGAGCGCAGGCGAATCTGAGCGTAGGTACCTTCACGAGCCAGCAGCTGAGCGGAAGCACCAGCGGAACGAGCCAACTGAGCACCCTTACCAGGCAGCATTTCAACGCAGCAAATGGTCGTACCAACCGGAATGTTGCGGATCGGCAGTGCATTACCCGACTTGATCGGCGCTTCCGAACCACTCATGATCGGCTGACCGACAACCATACCTTTATTGGCGATGATGTAACGACGCTCACCGTCGGCATAACACAGCAGAGCAATGTTTGCGGTACGGTTCGGGTCGTATTCAAGACGCTCAACCTTGGCCGGAACACCGTCCTTGGTACGCTTGAAGTCGATCACGCGGTACGATTGCTTATGGCCACCACCTTGGTGACGAACAGTAATACGACCGTTGTTGTTACGGCCAGCCTGGCTGCTCTTGCTCTCGACGAGCGCAGCAAACGGCTTGCCCTTGTGCAGATTGGCATTAACAACCTGAACAACAGCGCGACGACCAGGGGAGGTCGGCTTGACTTTAACGAGCGCCATTAGACATTCCCCCCTTCAACGAAATTGATTTCCTGGCCCGGCTTCAGGCTTACATAAGCCTTTTTCCAGCCCTTGCGGCGGCCAACTGCACCCTTGAAGCGCTTGACCTTGCCTTTGACGTTGGCGACCTGAACGGACTCAACTTCAACCTTGAACAGCAGCTCAACGGCAGCCTTGATTTCCGGCTTGGTCGCATCAGTTGCAACACGGAAGATCACCTGCTCATGCTTTTCAGCAATGTAGGTGGCCTTTTCGGAGATCTGCGGTGCAAGCAGCACCTGCATCAGACGTTCTTGATTCATCCCCACATCTCCTCGAACTTGGCCACAGCAGCCTTGGTGACGAGCACCTTGGTGAAGCGAACCAGAGAAACCGGATCAGCCTCCTGGGCTTCGAGCACCAGAACATTGGGCAGGTTGCGCGACGAGAGGTACAGATTTTCGTTCAGCGCATCGGTGATGACCAGCAGATTACCCTCAAGACCCATGTCCTTCAGCTTCTGAGAGAACAGCTTGGTCTTCGGGGCATCAACAGAGATGTCATCAACCACGACCAGACGATCCTGACGGGCCAACTCGGAGAGAATCGCAGCCATACCGGCGCGGAACATCTTCTTGTTAACTTTCTGGCTGTAGTTTTGCTCGGGCGAATTCGGGAAAATCCGACCGCCGCCACGCCACAACGGGCTACCGTTCGAACCAGCACGAGCACGACCGGTGCCCTTCTGACGCCACGGCTTGGTGGTGGTGTGACGGACTTCAGAGCGATCCTTCTGCTGGCTGTCGCCAGAGCGGGCATTTGCCTGATATGCAACAACGATCTGGTGAACCAGAGCTTCGTTGAAGTCACGACCAAAAAGCATATCAGAAGCCTGCAGCGTCGCAGCTTCCTGACCTTGCTGATTAATTACCTTGAGTTCCATGTTGCCCCCTTATGCCTTGACTGCCGGACGCACAACGACGTCAGCACCCTTGGCGCCCGGTACGGCACCACGAACCAGAAGAAGCTGGCGCTCGGCATCGACGCGAACAACCGTCAGACCCTGCATCGTGGACTGCACGTCACCCATATGACCGGCCATGCGCTTACCCGGAAAAACACGACCCGGATCCTGCGCCATACCGATGGAACCCGGCGCGTTATGCGACAGCGAGTTACCGTGGGTAGCACGATTGGAACTGAAGTTATGACGCTTAATGCCGCCCTGAAAACCCTTACCTATCGAGGTACCGGTCACATCAACCTTTTGCCCTTCGGCAAAAATGGTGACAGCAACCTGATCACCGGCCTTGAAAGTGGCCAGCTGCTCGGAATCAATACGGAATTCCTTGAGGACATGCCCGGCTTCCACGCCCGCCTTGGCCAGATGGCCAGCGATGGGCTTGGAGACGCGCGAGGCACGGCGCTTGCCGAATGCGACCTGAATGGCTGCGTAGCCATCGATCTCCGGCGTTTTGACTTGGGTCACGCGATTGTTGGACACGTCAAGCACAGTTACCGGAATGGACGCGCCATCCTCAGCAAAAATGCGAGTCATGCCAACCTTGCGACCAACAAGGCCTAGACTCATGGTTATTCTCCTCATCGCCGGCTGCGATTGGCCGGTCGATGTAAAACAACAAATGGGCAGCCGAAATTGGCCACCCCCGAAAACAGCGGATTATATCCGCAAAACTACAATTACTGCAACTTGATCTCGACGTCCACACCAGCCGGCAGATCCAGCTTCATCAGTGCATCAACAGTCTTGTCAGTCGGATCAACGATATCCATCAGACGCAGATGGGTACGAATTTCCAGCTGATCACGGGAAGCCTTGTTGACGTGCGGCGAACGCAGGATGTCGAAACGCTGCTTGCGGGTCGGCAACGGCACCGGACCACGAACAACAGCGCCGGTACGCTTGGCGGTTTCAACGATTTCCTGAGCCGATTGATCGATCAGGCGATAGTCGAAGGCCTTGAGGCGGATACGGATTTTCTGGTTTTGCATTTTTGGCTTCCAAAGAACGATGGGGCAGGTAGTAACCCACCCCAGATTTCACAAAGAACGAATTACTCGATGATTTTGGCAACAACACCAGCGCCGACGGTACGACCGCCTTCACGGATGGCGAAGCGCAGACCTTCTTCCATGGCGATCGGAGCGATCAACTTGATGGTCATGGCGATGTTGTCGCCAGGCATAACCATCTCGACGCCTTCCGGCAGATCGATTGCACCGGTCACGTCGGTCGTGCGGAAATAGAACTGCGGACGATAACCGTTGAAGAACGGGGTGTGACGACCACCTTCATCCTTGGACAGAATGTACACTTCGGAGGAGAAGTGGGTGTGCGGCTTCACAGAACCCGGCTTGCACAAAACCTGACCACGCTCAACGTCTTCACGCTTGGTGCCGCGCAGCAGCGCGCCAACGTTGTCGCCAGCCTGACCCTGGTCAAGCAGCTTGCGGAACATTTCAACACCGGTACAGATGGTCTTGACGGTCGGGCGAATACCGACGATTTCGATTTCTTCGCCAACCTTGACCACACCGCGTTCGATACGACCGGTCACAACGGTACCGCGACCAGAGATCGAGAAGACGTCTTCAACCGGCATCAGGAACGGCTGATCAACAGCGCGCTCAGGCGTCGGGATGTAGGAGTCCAGCGCATCAGCCAGACGGAAGATCGACGGCTCGCCGATTTCGGACTGGTCGCCTTCAAGGGCCTTCAGTGCGGAACCGTGAACGATCGGGGTGTCGTCGCCAGGGAAGTCGTACTTGGACAGCAGCTCGCGCAGTTCCATTTCAACCAGCTCGAGCAACTCGGCGTCGTCAACCATGTCGCACTTGTTCATGTACACCAGAACGTACGGCACACCAACCTGGCGAGCAAGCAGGATGTGTTCGCGGGTCTGCGGCATCGGGCCGTCAGCAGCGGAACAAACCAGAATCGCGCCGTCCATCTGGGCAGCACCGGTAATCATGTTCTTGACGTAGTCAGCGTGACCCGGGCAATCAACGTGGGCGTAGTGACGATTGGCGGTTTCGTATTCGACGTGCGCGGTATTGATCGTGATACCACGAGCCTTTTCTTCCGGCGCTGCGTCAATCTGGTCATACGCCTTGGCAGCACCACCGAACTTGGCAGCCAGCACGGTCGTGATGGCAGCAGTCAGCGTGGTCTTGCCGTGGTCAACGTGACCGATGGTGCCGACGTTTACGTGCGGCTTGGTACGGTTGAATTTTTCCTTAGCCATTATCAGCTCTCCAGCAATTACTTCTTGTTAATGACAGCCTCGGCGACGTTCTTCGGCGCTTCGGTGTAGTGTTTGAATTCCATCGAGTAGGTAGCACGACCTTGCGACAGGGAGCGCAGGGAGGTCGAGTAACCGAACATCTCGGACAGCGGGACTTCAGCCTTGACGAGCTTGATGCCGCCAACCTGATCTTCCATGCCCTGAACGATGCCGCGACGCGACGACAGATCGCCCATCACGTTACCCATGTAATCTTCCGGCGTTTCGACTTCGACAGCCATCATCGGCTCGAGCAGCGTCGGGCTAGCCTTCTTCATGCCTTCCTTGAAAGCCATGGAAGCGGCCATGCGGAACGCGTTTTCGTTCGAGTCAACGTCGTGGTACGAACCGTCAAACAGCGTGAACTTGACGTCAACCACCGGGAAGCCAGCCAGAACGCCACTGGTCACTGCATCGCGCAGACCCTTGTCGACTGCCGGGATGAATTCGCGTGGAACCACGCCACCCTTGATGGCATCGACGAATTCGTAACCCTTGCCAGCTTCGTTCGGCTCGATCTTGAGCCAGACGTGACCGAATTGACCGCGACCACCCGACTGCTTGACGAACTTGCCTTCTTGCTCGACAGCCTTCTTGATGCATTCACGGTAAGCAACCTGCGGCGCGCCGACAGATGCTTCAACGTTGAATTCACGACGCATGCGATCGACAATAATTTCCAGGTGCAGTTCGCCCATACCGGAAATGATGGTCTGACCGGACTCTTCATCGGTACGGACGCGGAAGGACGGATCTTCCTGAGCCAGACGACCCAGTGCCAGACCCATCTTTTCCTGGTCAGCCTTGGTCTTCGGCTCGACGGCAACGTGAATCACCGGCTCCGGGAAAACCATGCGCTCCAGGGTAATGACCTTTTGCGGATCACACAGCGTATCGCCGGTGGTCGCTTCTTTCAGGCCCACGGCAGCGGCGATGTCACCAGCGCGCACTTCCTTGATTTCTTCACGTTGATTGGCGTGCATCTGCAGGATGCGACCCAGACGCTCCTTACGACCCTTGACCGGGTTGTAAATGGTATCGCCAGAGTTAACAACGCCGGAATAAACGCGGAAGAAGATCAACTGACCGACGAACGGGTCGGTCATGATCTTGAATGCCAAAGCGGAAAACGCTTCGTCATCAGCGGCACGACGCTCGCCTTCCGTTTCGTTCTCGAGAATACCCTTGACCGGCGGAATATCAACCGGCGACGGGAGCAGCTCGATCACGGCGTCAAGCATGCGCTGCACACCCTTGTTCTTGAAGGCAGTACCGCACAGCATCGGCTGGATCTCGCAAGCCAGGGTACGCATACGCAGACCAAGAATGATGTCGGCCTCCGACAACTCACCCTCTTCCAGGTACTTGTTCATCAGCTCTTCAGAGGCCTCGGCCGCAGCTTCAACCATCTGCTCGCGCCAGGTCTGAGCATCGTCAGCCAGGTCAGCCGGGATATCACGGGCGTCATATTTCATACCCTGGGAAGCTTCGTCCCAGTAGATCGCCTTCATACGAACGAGGTCAACCACGCCTTCGAACTTGTCTTCAGCACCAATAGGAATGACGATTGGCACCGGATTGGCCTTGAGGCGCAACTTGAGCTGCTCGACGACGCGGAAGAAGTTGGCGCCGGAGCGGTCCATCTTGTTCACGAAGGCCAGACGCGGCACGCCGTACTTGTTGGCTTGACGCCAAACAGTTTCAGACTGCGGCTGCACGCCACCCACGGCGCAATACACCATACAGGCAGCATCCAGAACACGCATGGAACGCTCAACTTCGATAGTGAAGTCAACGTGACCCGGGGTGTCGATGATGTTGATATGGTGCGATGGGAACTGCTTGTCCATCCCGCTCCAGAAACAGGTGGTCGCAGCCGAGGTAATGGTAATACCGCGCTCTTGCTCCTGCTCCATCCAGTCCATGGTGGCGGCGCCGTCATGAACTTCACCGATCTTGTGATTAACACCGGTGTAATAGAGGATGCGTTCGGTCGTCGTCGTTTTACCGGCGTCGATGTGGGCGCTGATACCGATATTGCGGTAGCGCTCGATGGGTGTTTTACGTGCCACGATAGGTACCTTTGAAAATTAGAAGCGGAAGTGAGCAAAAGCCTTGTTGGCTTCAGCCATGCGGTGCACTTCGTCACGCTTCTTGACAGCGCCGCCGCGATTTTCAGCAGCTTCCATCATCTCGGCAGCCAGACGCTGCCCCATGGACTTTTCCGAACGCTTGCGGGCAGACTCACGCAGCCAGCGCATAGCCAGCGCGGCGCGACGAGCCGGACGAACTTCAACCGGCACCTGGTAGTTGGCACCACCAACGCGACGGGACTTCACTTCGACCATCGGCTTGACGTTACCCATGGCAGAACCAAAAACTTCGAGCGGATCCTTGCCACCCTTGGTGGTGATGATCTCGAAGGCGCCGTACACGATGCGCTCGGCAACAGACTTCTTGCCGCTTTGCATGATGGCATTAACGAACTTGGAAACTTCAACGCTACCGAACTTCGGATCCGGCAGGATGTCACGCTTTGGTACTTCACGACGACGGGGCATATTGACCTCAAATAAACACGATTCAGTTGAAAAGCCGGGCTAGGGTTTCACCCTCCCGGCCTCTCCCGACCGCCCAAGGGGACGGCCACTTACTTAAGCAACCTAATGGATCAGGCTGCCTTCGGACGCTTGGCCCCGTACTTGGAACGGGACTGCTTACGATCCTTGACACCCTGGGTATCCAGGGAGCCACGCACGGTGTGGTAACGCACACCAGGCAAATCCTTGACACGACCACCACGAATCAGGACCACAGAGTGTTCCTGCAGGTTATGGCCTTCACCACCGATATAGGAGATGACTTCAAAGCCATTGGTCAAACGAACCTTGCAAACCTTACGCAGAGCGGAGTTTGGCTTCTTCGGGGTCGTCGTATAAACGCGGGTGCAGACACCACGCTTTTGCGGGCATTTCTCAAGAGCGGGAACCTTGCTCTTGGTAACCTCGGCCACACGCGGCTTGCGCACGAGCTGGTTGATGGTCGGCATATCAAACTTCCTTCAACGGCCGGGCACCGGACTAGCGGTGCGCGACGGCTATTTTGTTATCCAAAGCAGAGACAATGATTAGCCTCTGCCGACAAAGACCATAGATTTTATGGTTGATCAACCCCCATGTCAACGAGACGCGGGGGTCGGGTACCGCATCAGGATGCCTGATCAGCGTCCTGTACAACAGTTTCGACTGCCGGCACTTCACTGACAGACGATACAGATGCGTTGCCACCGGCAGCTTGAGCCTTGCGGCTGCGGTGGTAAGCCAGACCGGTACCAGCCGGGATGAGACGCCCGACGATAACGTTTTCCTTGAGACCACGCAGTTCGTCGCGCTTGCCCATGATGGCAGCCTCGGTGAGAACACGCGTCGTTTCCTGGAAGGAAGCGGCCGAGATGAACGAGTCGGTCGACAACGAGGCCTTGGTAATACCCAGCAGCATGTTGTCGAACGTAGCCGGCAAACGACCTTCGGCATTGGCCCGGTCGTTTTCGGCCAGCAGCTCGGCGCGTTCAACCTGTTCGGACTTGATGAACTTGGTATCACCCGGCTCAACGATGGTCACGCGGCGCAGCATCTGGCGAACAATCACTTCAATGTGCTTGTCGTTGATCTTCACGCCTTGCAGACGGTAGACGTCCTGAACTTCGTCGGTAATATAGCGGGCCAGCGCCTCGATACCCTGCAGACGCAGGATGTCGTGCGGATCCGGTGCACCTTCGACGACCTTTTCACCCTTGTTCACCACTTGACCATCGTGCACCAGGACATGCTTGTCCTTGGAGATGAGGTTTTCGTGCTGCACGCCCTCAAGATCGGTGATCACCAGACGCTGCTTGCCCTTGGTGTCCTTACCGAAGCTGATCGTGCCAGTGACTTCGGCCAGAACCGAAGCGTCCTTCGGCGTACGGGCTTCAAACAGTTCGGCAACGCGCGGCAGACCGCCGGTAATGTCGCGGGTCTTGGCAGACTCCTGCGGCATACGGGCAAGCACATCGCCCACACCAACTTGCTGGCCGTCGAGCACGGAAATAATCGAACCGACCTGGAAGGCGATGGAAACCGGGTGATCACTACCGGCAATCTTGACCTCCTGACCGTTCTGATCAAGCAGCTTGACGACCGGGCGGATACCCTTGGTGGCAGCCTTGCCGCCGCGCTTGTTGTCGATCACGACGAGCGTGGACAAACCGGTCACATCGTCGACCTGCTTGGCAACAGTCACGCCTTCTTCGACATTTTCGAAACGCACGATACCGGCGTATTCGGTGACGATCGGACGGGTGTGCGGATCCCAGGTAGCGAGCTTGGCACCGGCCTTGACGGACTTGCCGTCATCCGCCGCCAGCGTTGCACCGTACGGTACCTTGTGACGCTCACGCTCACGACCATGGTCGTCGGTGATCAACACTTCGCCCGAGCGGGAAATGACAACCTTCTCGCCCTTGGCGCTGGTGACATAGCGCATGTTGGCAGTAAAGCGAACGGTACCTGCCGACTTGGACTCAACCTGCGAGGCAACAGCCGCACGGGATGCCGCGCCACCGACGTGGAAGGTACGCATGGTCAGCTGGGTGCCCGGCTCACCGATCGACTGGGCGGCAATGACGCCGACAGCTTCACCGGCATTGACCATCGTGCCGCGACCAAGGTCACGACCATAACACTGGGCACACAGGCCATAACGCGTGTCACAGGTCAGCGGGGTGCGAACCTTAACTTCATCGATACCGAGCTTGTCGATCAGATCAACCAGGTCTTCGTCGAGCATGGTGCCGCCGAAAATGACGGTTTCCTGCGTTTCCGGGTCAATCAGGTCGTCGACCGTGACACGACCGAGAATACGCTCGCGCAACGGTTCGATAACCTCACCGCCTTCAACCAGCGCCTTGACGGCAAAGCCGTTGGTCGTACCGCAATCATCTTCGGTAATGACCAAGTCCTGGGTCACGTCGACCAGACGGCGGGTCAAGTAGCCGGAGTTAGCAGTCTTCAGTGCCGTATCGGCCAGACCCTTACGAGCACCGTGGGTCGAGATGAAGTACTGGAGAACGTTCAGACCTTCGCGGAAGTTGGTCGTGATTGGCGTTTCGATAATCGAGCCATCCGGCTTAGCCATCAGGCCGCGCATACCGGCCAGCTGACGAATCTGGGCTGCGGAACCGCGCGCGCCGGAGTCGGCCATCATGTAGATCGAATTGAACGAATCCTGCTTGACCTTCTTGCCGTGGCGATCGATCGTTTCTTCGTGACCAAGTTCGTCCATCATGACCTTGGCGACCTGGTCACCGGTACGACCCCAGATATCAACGACCTTGTTATAGCGTTCGCCGTTGGTTACCAGACCGTTGGTGTACTGGATTTCGATTTCTTTCACTTCCGCTTCGGCGGCAGCAATGATCTCGTGCTTCTTGGCCGGAACGAGCATGTCGTCCGAGCAGAAGGAGATACCGGCGCGCGTTGCGAGTGCGTAACCGTTCTGCATCAGCTTGTCGGCGAAGACGACGGTTTCCTTCAGGCCGCAACGACGGAAGGACTCGTCGATCAGCTTGGAGATTTCCTTCTTCTTCAGCGCACGGTCCAACACCTTGAAAGGCAGACCCTTCGGCAGAATCTTGGACAACAGGGCACGACCGGCCGTGGTTTCGATCCGGACGATTTTCTCTTCCCATTCGCCGTCGACCGCAGAAATCTCGTATTGCGGCAAACGCACGGAGATGCGCGAATGAACGTCCAGCTCCTTGGCCGCCATGGCGCGTTCGATTTCGTTGGTATCGGCGAAGTACATGCCCTCGCCCTTGCCGTTGATCTTCTCGCGGGTGGCGTAGTACAGACCCAACACGATGTCCTGCGACGGCACGATGATCGGCTGGCCGTTGGCTGGCGACAGCACGTTGTTCGAGGCCAGCATCAGGGTGCGGGCTTCCATCTGCGCTTCGAGCGACAGCGGCACGTGAACAGCCATCTGGTCACCGTCGAAGTCGGCATTGAATGCCGCACAAACCAGCGGGTGCAGCTGGATGGCCTTGCCTTCGATCAGGGTCGGTTCGAATGCCTGGATACCGAGGCGGTGCAGGGTCGGCGCACGGTTCAGCATGACCGGATGTTCACGGATGACATCTTCAAGGATGTCCCACACCACCGGTTCCTGACCTTCGACCATCTTCTTGGCTTGCTTGATGGTGGTGGCGTAGCCGAGCACTTCGAGCTTGTGGAAGATGAAGGGCTTGAACAATTCCAGCGCCATCAACTTAGGCAGGCCGCATTGATGCAGCTTGAGTTGCGGACCAACCACAATGACCGAACGGCCAGAGTAGTCGACGCGCTTACCCAGCAAGTTCTGACGGAAACGACCGCCCTTGCCCTTGATCATGTCGGCCAGCGACTTGAGCGGACGCTTGTTGGCGCCGGTCATGGCCTTGCCGCGACGACCGTTGTCGAGCAGCGAGTCGACCGATTCCTGCAGCATGCGCTTTTCGTTACGCACGATGATTTCCGGAGCCTTCAGCTCAAGCAGGCGCTTGAGACGATTGTTCCGGTTGATCACACGGCGATACAGGTCGTTCAGGTCGGAGGTGGCGAAGCGACCACCGTCGAGCGGAACCAGCGGACGCAGGTCCGGCGGCAGCACCGGCAGGACTTCGAGGATCATCCAGTCCGGCTTGATGCCCGACTTCATGAAACCTTCGAGAATCTTCAGACGCTTGGCCAGCTTCTTGTTCTTGGCTTCGGAACCGGTCACTTCCAGTTCGGCACGGAGCGATTCAACTTCGCTCGGCACGTCCAGATTGCGCAGCAATTCGCGAATACCTTCAGCGCCCATCAGCGCCTGGAATTCGTCGCCATGCTCTTCCATCATGTCCAGATACTGCTCTTCGGTCAGCAACTGGGCGCGCTGGAGGCTGCTCACCATACCAGGATCGCAAACCACATAGGCTTCGAAGTACAGGACGCGTTCGATATCGCGCAGCGTCATGTCGAGCACCATGCCGAGACGGGATGGCAGGGACTTCAGGAACCAGATGTGAGCGGTCGGCGAGGCCAGTTCGATGTGACCCATGCGGTCACGGCGAACTTTGGCCAGCGTGACTTCAACGCCGCACTTCTCGCAGATCACACCACGATGCTTGAGGCGCTTGTACTTGCCGCACAGGCACTCATAATCCTTGATCGGGCCAAAGATCTTGGCGCAGAACAGACCATCGCGCTCCGGTTTGAAGGTGCGGTAATTGATCGTTTCCGGCTTCTTGACTTCGCCATACGACCAGGAACGGATCTTTTCGGGCGAGGCGAGACCAATGGTAATCGCGTCGAATTCCTCTTCGGCGGTTACCTGCTTGAATAGATCGAGCAATGCTTTCATCGTTTAACTCCTAAGCCCTGAATCAGTAACGTTCCAGATCGATATCGATCGCCAGCGAACGAATTTCCTTGACCAGCACATTGAAGGATTCCGGCATGCCGGCTTCGATCTTGTGCTCGCCCTTGACGATGTTTTCGTACACCTTGGTACGGCCATTCACGTCGTCGGACTTCACGGTCAACATTTCCTGCAGCACATAAGATGCACCGTAGGCTTCGAGTGCCCACACTTCCATTTCACCGAAGCGCTGACCACCGAACTGCGCCTTGCCGCCCAGCGGCTGCTGGGTAACCAGCGAGTACGGGCCGGTCGAACGAGCATGCATCTTGTCATCGACCAAGTGATGCAGCTTCAGGTAGTGCATGTAACCAACCGTCACCTGGCGCTCGAATGCTTCGCCGGTACGACCATCAAACAGGGTCATCTGACCGGACGAAGGCATACCAGCCAAAGCCAGCATGGCCTTGATTTCGCTATCCTTTGCGCCATCGAAAACCGGCGTTGCGAACGGCACGCCTGACGTCAGGTTACCGGCCATTTCGACGATTTCACCATCCGTCAGCTCTTCAAGATTTTCAGCCTTGCCGCTGGCGTTGTAGATCTGATCGAGGAACGGACGCAGTTCCTTGGCGGTCGCCTGAGCACGCAACATGGCGCCAATCTTGTGGCCAAGACCCTTGGCGGCAAGACCGAGGTGAACTTCGAGAATCTGACCGACGTTCATCCGGGACGGCACACCAAGCGGGTTCAACACGATATCGACCGGGCTGCCATCTTCCATGTGCGGCATATCTTCGACCGGCAGGATGCGGGAAACAACACCCTTGTTACCGTGACGACCGGCCATCTTGTCACCAGGCTGCAGGCGACGCTTGACGGCGACATAGACCTTGACCATCTTCTGGACGCCCGGCGGCAGTTCGTCACCCTGGGTCAGCTTCTTGCGCTTGCCTTCGAAAGCAATATCGAAGTCCTTGCGAGCTTGCTCGAGACCTTCCTTGACCTGCTCGAGTTGCTGGGCAACTTCTTCGTCAGCAACGCGGATATCGAACCAGTGATGCGGGTCCATGCCATCCAAGTAGGACTGCTCGATCAAGGAACCCTTGGCCAATTTCTTCGGGCCGCCATTGGCCTTCTTGCCAACGATCAGACGACCGACACGCTCGAACGCATCGCGCTCGACGATACGCATCTGGTCAGCCAAGTCGAGCTTGTAGTGACGCAGGTGCTCGTCGATGATCGACTGGGCACGCTTGTCGCGCTCGATGCCTTCGCGGGTGAACACCTGAACGTCGATAACGGTCCCGGCGATACCTGACGGCACACGCAGCGAGGTGTCCTTAACGTCGGAAGCCTTTTCGCCGAAAATGGCACGCAGCAGCTTTTCTTCTGGTGTCAGCTGGGTTTCGCCCTTCGGCGTAACCTTGCCAACCAGCACGTCAGCAGCAACCACTTCGGCACCGATGTAGACGATGCCGGACTCATCCAGGCGGGAAAGCTGGGTTTCGCCAAGAGAAGCGATGTCGCGGGTAATTTCTTCAGGACCAAGCTTCGTGTCGCGCGCAACAACCGTCAGTTCCTCGATGTGGATCGAGGTGTAGCGGTCTTCGGCAACGACGCGTTCGGAGATCAGAATCGAGTCTTCGAAGTTGTAGCCGTTCCACGGCATGAAGGCGATCAGCATGTTCTGACCCAGAGCGAGTTCGCCCTTGTCGGTCGATGCGCCATCAGCCACAACATCGCCACGAGCGATCTTGTCGCCGACGCGAACCAGCGGACGCTGGTTGATGTTGGTGTTCTGGTTGGAACGGGTGTACTTGACCAGATTGTAGATATCGACACCGACTTCGCCGGCAACGGTTTCGTTGTCGTTCACGCGGACCACAACACGGCCGGCATCAACGTAATCAACCATACCGCCACGGCGGGCAACGACGGCCGTACCGGAGTCGACCGCGACAGTGCGTTCAATGCCGGTACCAACCAGCGCCTTTTCCGGACGCAGGCAAGGAACAGCCTGACGCTGCATGTTGGCGCCCATCAATGCGCGGTTCGCGTCATCGTGTTCAAGGAACGGAATCAGCGAGGCAGCAACGGAAACGATCTGACCCGGTGCAACGTCCATGTACTGGACGCGTGACGGTTCGGCCAGGATGGTTTCACCCTTTTCACGGCAAGTCACCAGGTCGTCGCTCAGGCAGCCAGCATCATCGAGACCAGCATTGGCCTGGGCAACCACGTAGTTACCTTCTTCAATTGCCGAGAGATACTCGATTTCGTTGGTTACCTTGGAATCGACCACCTTGCGGTAAGCCGTTTCGATGAAGCCGTAATCATTGACGCGTGCAAAGAGAGCCAGCGAATTGATCAGACCGATGTTCGGACCTTCCGGCGTTTCGATCGGGCAAACACGACCGTAGTGGGTCGGATGCACGTCGCGCACTTCGAAGCCGGCACGCTCACGGGTCAAACCGCCCGGGCCAAGTGCGGAAACACGACGCTTGTGCGTGATTTCCGACAGCGGGTTGGTCTGGTCCATAAACTGCGACAACTGGCTGGAGCCAAAGAATTCCTTGATCGCAGCACTGATCGGCTTGGCATTGATCAGGTCGTGCGGCATCAGGTTGTCGGACTCAGCTTGCGACAGACGCTCCTTGACGGCGCGCTCAACGCGAACCAGACCGGCACGGAACTGGTTTTCAGCCAGTTCGCCAACGGAACGAACACGACGGTTGCCAAGGTGGTCGATGTCGTCGATTTCACCACGGCCATTGCGCAGTTCGACCAGAATCTTGATGACTTCAACGATATCGCGCGGCGACAACGTCAGTTGCTCGCGAACTTCGGCATTGGCACCGAGCGGCTTGATCTTGGCGGCCAGTGCATTGGCATCGGCTTCGGTCATGTTTTCGCACAGTGCACGAGCACCATACGGCATCAGGCTGACCAGATCCTGGATCGCCGGCAACGAGAAACCCGAGCCTTCGGCCAGATTCTTCAACGCAGCTTCAGCCTTGGAGGCCAGACTCTTGACCATGACCTTGAACTCGGTCACATCCTGACGCGACAGGCGACGATTGAACTTCATCCGGCCAACGCCGGAGAGGTCGTAGCGTTCGTCAGAGTAGAACAAGCCGTTGAAGAGGATTTCGACAGACTCTTCGGTCGGCGGCTCACCCGGGCGCATCATGCGGTAGATGGCCACGCGGGCAGCCTGGCGGGAAGCCGTTTCGTCGGCACGCAAGGTGTTGGAAATGAATGCACCGCGGTCGAGCTCGTTTGTGTAGAGCGTCTCAAGCGTGGTGATATCTGCTTCGCGCAGATTGGCCAACAGCGTTTCGGTGATTTCATCATTGGCATTGGCAACAACCTCGCCGGTTGCCTTGTCGATGATGTTCTTGGCGATGACGCGACCAAGAATGAACTCTTCCGGGACGGCGATCTGGTTCAGACCTGCTGCAGCGATATCACGGATGTGCTTGGCGGTAATCCGCTTGTCCTTGGCGACAATGACCTTGCCATCCGGAGCGACGAAATCGAAGCGGGCGATTTCGCCACGCAGACGCTCAGGAACGAGCGTGAACTCAACCTTCTCTTTGCCGAGCAGGAAGGTGTCAAAATCAAAGAATTGATCAAGAATTTCTTCCGAGCTCATGCCGATGGCCTTGAGCAGCGTGGTCACCGGCATCTTGCGACGACGGTCAACACGGAAGAACAGCGTGTCCTTCGGGTCGAATTCGAAGTCCAGCCACGAACCGCGATACGGGATGATCCGAGCAGAGAAAAGCAGCTTGCCGGAACTGTGCGTCTTGCCCCGGTCGTGCTCGAAGAACACGCCTGGCGAACGATGCAACTGAGAAACGATAACGCGTTCCGTACCGTTGATCACGAAAGAGCCATTCGTGGTCATGAGCGGAATTTCGCCCATGTACACTTCCTGCTCCTTCACTTCCTTCACGGTATCCGGTGCTTCGCGGTCCATGATGACCAAGCGCACTTTGGCGCGCAGCGACGAGGCGTAGGTCAGGCCGCGCTGGTGACATTCAGTAACGTCGAACGCCGGCTCGCCGAGCATGAAGCTGACGAATTCGAGGCGGGCATTACCAGAATGGGAAACGATCGGGAAAATCGAGGTAAACGCAGCCTGCAGGCCCTCGTTCTTGCGCTTTTCGGCGGGCACGTCGGCTTGCAGGAAAGCAGTGAAGGACTCGAGCTGGGTCGCAAGCAGGAAAGGTACGTCGAGCACATTGGCGCGCTTGGCGAAACTTTTACGGATGCGTTTCTTCTCGGTGAAGGAGTAAGTCATGGTAACTCCGGAAGGAAAAAATCAAAGGTTGAACCTGTCGAAACAGGCAAACGCAAACAGGCTCGCCTCCCTGGTTGGGATAAGGAGAGCACGGTTTGCGTTTGCCGGTTGGCGTTATTCAAGTTCGTTGCTGGGTTCTGTCAGGCCTGTCATACAAAGCACAAAAGGGCTGGCGACATCGCCGCCAGCCCACTCGCACTCAGTCGATTACTTAACTTCGACCTTGGCGCCTGCGTCTTCAAGTTGCTTCTTGAGGGCTTCAGCATCAGCCTTGGAAACACCTTCCTTAACAGCCTTCGGAGCGCCATCAACCAGATCCTTGGCTTCCTTGAGGCCCAGGCCGGTCACTGCACGAACGACCTTGATGACTTCAACCTTCTTGTCACCAGCGCCCGTCAGCATGACGGTGAATTCAGTCTGCTCTTCAGCAGCAGCAGCACCAGCGCCAGCCGGGCCGGCAACGGCGACAGCAGCGGCGGAAACGCCAAACTTCTCTTCGAACGCCTTAACCAGGTCGTTCAGTTCCATAACGGTCAGGGCGCCAACGGCTTCCAGAATGTCTTCTTTGCTAATTGCCATTTCAAATAACTCCTAAATCAGTTCGTAAGCGGTACGGTTAAGCAGTGGCTTCTTCGCGCTGTGCAGCCAGTGCGGCCAGGCCGCGGACAAAGCCGGCAACCGGAGCTTGCATGACGTACAGCAGCTTGGAGAGCAGCTCTTCGCGGCTCGGGACGGACGCAAGCGCCTGCACACCAGCCTTGTCGAGCACCTGACCGGCGTAAGAGCCAGCCTTCAGCACGAGCTTGTCGTTGGTTTTTGCGAAGTCGTTGAGAACCTTCGCGGCAGCGACCGGGTCGGTGGAGACGCTGTAAATCAGCGGCCCGACCATTTGGTCAGCCAGGCCAGCGAACGAAGTGTCCGCGACCGCGCGACGTACCAAGGTATTCTTCAACACACGCAGGTAAACGCCAGATTCGCGTGCCTTCTTACGCAGTACGGTGAGGTCGGTGACCTCGATACCACGGTATTCGGCAATCACGATGGTCTGTGCGTTGGCCACTTGTGCCGACACCTCAGCTACAACCGCTTTTTTGTCGTTCAGATTGAGACCCACAGGTCTTTCCTCCTTTCAAGTCATAACACGACGGGAAAAATTCCCGCCGCACCTACGGCGACCTGAACCAGAAGCTATGCCTTGTGTTTTCACTCAGCAGAAAATCTTGTTCTGGGACACCGTCTGCGCAGGTTGCTTTCGCGATTAAGCACCGGAAACCGGGGCGCCTGCGGTCTTTGACGATCCGCCGACCCTGCCGAAACAGGAATCAGCGGCCCAAAGTACTTTTAGCCAGCCAGCGTGGACTGATCGACGCGAACGCCGGGGCCCATTGTGGAAGCAACGGCCACCTTGCGCAGGTATTGACCCTTGGAGGAGGCCGGCTTGGCCTTCGTCAGGGCTTCAACCAGTGCCTTCAGGTTGCGCTCGAGATCTTCAACAGCAAAGGAGGCGCGACCGATGGTAGCGTGGATGATGCCGGCCTTGTCGGTGCGATACTGCACCTGACCAGCCTTGGCGTTCTTGACGGCGGTGGTGACATCCATCGTCACGGTACCGACCTTCGGATTAGGCATCAGGCCGCGCGGACCAAGGATCTGACCGAGCTGACCAACGATGCGCATGGCATCCGGCGTAGCGATAACGATGTCGAAATCCATCTTGCCAGCCTTGATGTCGGCAGCCAGATCGTCGAAACCGACGACTTCGGCACCAGCAGCTTTGGCAGCTTCAGCTTTTTCACCCTGGGCGAAAACAGCAACGCGAACCGACTTGCCGGTACCGGCAGGCAGAACGACGGAACCACGCACGACCTGGTCGGATTTACGTGCATCAACACCCAGGTTCACAGCAACGTCGATCGACTCGTCGAATTTGGCAGTTGCGGTTTCCTTGGCCAGGACCAGGGCTTCCTGAACCGGGTAAGGCTTCTGGGCAACGATCTTGCCCTGCAGGGCCTTTTGTTTCTTGGTGAGCTTAGCCATGATTACAGACCCTCTACGGTGATACCCATCGAGCGGGCGGAACCAGCAATCGTACGCACCGCCGCATCCATGTCGGAGGCAGTCAGGTCGGGCAACTTGGCCTTGGCGATGTCTTCAGCCTGGGCACGGGTGATTTTGCCAACCTTGTCGGTGTGCGGCTTGGCTGAACCGGACTTGATACCAGCAGCCTTCTTGATCAGAATCGTTGCCGGCGGAGTCTTCATCACAAAAGTGAAAGACTTGTCGGCAAACGCGGTGATCACAACCGGAATCGGCAGACCCGGCTCAACACCTTGAGTCTGGGCATTGAATGCCTTGCAGAACTCCATGATGTTCAGACCGCGCTGACCCAGTGCAGGACCAATCGGGGGTGACGGATTTGCTTTGCCGGCTGGCACTTGCAATTTGATGTAGCCAATAATTTTCTTGGCCATAGTAGCTCCTCAATGATGAGTATTAACGCGTCTTCAGGCAGAAACCACCTTACCAACACTCCTCTTGCCGAAAAAACGGGCTTTCGACTAACCCTTGAAACTCAAGCTCAGGCTTTTTCGACCTGGGCAAATTCCAACTCAACCGGCGTTGCACGACCGAAGATGGTCACAGAAACACGCAGGCGATTTTTTTCGTAATTGACGTCTTCGACAGCACCATGAAAGTCGGTAAATGGACCTTCCTTGACACGAACCACCTCGCCAACTTCAAACAGCACTTTCGGACGCGGCTTCTCAACGCCCTCTTGCATTTGCTGCATGATTTTTTCGACTTCCTTTTCAGAAATCGGCGTCGGGCGATTTGCTGTACCACCAACAAAACCCGTTACTTTCGGCGTGTTCTTGACGAGATGCCAAGAGTCGTCATCCATTTCCATTTCGCACAGGACATAGCCCGGGAAAAATTTACGCTCGGAAATAGCCTTCTGACCACCCTTCATTTCAACCACTTCTTCGACCGGCACCAGAATGCGACCGAATTTTTCTTCCATTCCCAAACGCGTAATACGCTCCATGATGGCGCGCATTACACTTTTCTCGAAGCCGGAATAGGCATGTACGACGTACCAGCGTTTGCTCATGATTTCTTCCAGCCCAGCACGATATCGTAAAGAAGCCACTCAAGGCTCTTATCGGTCAAATAAAGGAAAATCGCCATAACCACAACAAACGCAAAAACTGCAGCAGTGGTTTGAACGGTTTCCTTGCGGGTCGGCCAAACAACCTTCTTGGCCTCAATCACCGCTTCATTTGCAAACGCAAAAAAGCGCTGACCCGGCTCAGTTTTCCAAGCCACAGTCACCGCAAGCGCAAACCCGACGAGAACCGCCAGGACACGCAAAATCATTGCCTGCTCGGATAGCAGGTAAAAACCAGCCACACCAGACACCAGAACCAGCAGTGCCAGCGTGAACTTGACCTTGTCAGCCATGACGTTCGCGATCTTTAAAGAGAGTGGCAGGGGCGGAGGGAATCGAACCCCCGACCTTCGGTTTTGGAAACCGGCGCTCTACCAATTGAGCTACACCCCTGCGGCAGAAACATCAAGGCGCCCCGGTTGCCCGCGGCGCCCTAACTACAAAACTACTTTCGATTACTCGATGATTTTGGCAACGACACCAGCGCCGACGGTACGACCGCCTTCACGGATGGCGAAGCGCAGACCTTCTTCCATAGCGATCGGAGCGATCAACTTGATGGTCATGGCGATGTTGTCGCCAGGCATAACCATCTCGACGCCTTCCGGCAGATCGATTGCACCGGTCACGTCGGTCGTGCGGAAATAGAACTGCGGACGATAACCGTTGAAGAACGGGGTGTGACGACCACCTTCATCCTTGGACAGAATGTACACTTCGGAGGAGAAGTGGGTGTGCGGCTTCACAGAACCCGGCTTGCACAAAACCTGACCACGCTCAACGTCTTCACGCTTGGTGCCGCGCAGCAGCGCGCCAACGTTGTCGCCAGCCTGACCCTGGTCAAGCAGCTTGCGGAACATTTCAACACCGGTACAGATGGTCTTGACGGTCGGGCGAATACCGACGATTTCGATTTCTTCGCCAACCTTGACCACACCGCGTTCGATACGACCGGTCACAACGGTACCGCGACCAGAGATCGAGAAGACGTCTTCAACCGGCATCAGGAACGGCTGATCAACAGCGCGCTCAGGCGTCGGGATGTAGGAGTCCAGCGCATCAGCCAGGCGGAAGATCGACGGCTCGCCGATTTCGGACTGGTCGCCTTCAAGGGCCTTCAGTGCGGAACCGTGAACGATCGGGGTGTCGTCGCCAGGGAAGTCATACTTGGACAGCAGCTCGCGCAGTTCCATTTCAACCAGCTCGAGCAACTCGGCGTCGTCAACCATGTCGCACTTGTTCATGTACACCAGAACGTACGGCACACCAACCTGGCGAGCAAGCAGGATGTGTTCGCGGGTCTGCGGCATCGGGCCGTCAGCAGCGGAACAAACCAGAATCGCGCCGTCCATCTGGGCAGCACCGGTAATCATGTTCTTGACGTAGTCAGCGTGACCCGGGCAATCAACGTGGGCGTAGTGACGATTGGCGGTTTCGTATTCGACGTGCGCGGTATTGATCGTGATACCACGAGCCTTTTCTTCCGGCGCTGCGTCAATCTGGTCATACGCCTTGGCAGCACCACCGAACTTGGCAGCCAGCACGGTCGTGATGGCAGCAGTCAGCGTGGTCTTGCCGTGGTCAACGTGACCGATGGTGCCGACGTTTACGTGCGGCTTGGTACGGTTGAATTTTTCCTTAGCCATTCCAGTTCCTCAATAATCAAATAAGCAAAAAAGCCAGAATCCAAGCTAATCGGTGGTGCCCATGGGCAGGATCGAACTGCCGACCTCTCCCTTACCAAGGGAGTGCTCTACCACTGAGCCACATGGGCCTACCTTAAAACTTCAGCCGTACCGCGTCGTGGAGCGGGTGAAGGGAATCGAACCCTCGTCTTAAGCTTGGAAGGCTTCAGCTCTACCATTGAGCTACACCCGCTTAACCCTTGCCCGCAGCACAGGCCGCTACAGCATTAAATCTGGTGGAGGGGGAAGGATTCGAACCTTCGAAGGCAGAGCCGACAGATTTACAGTCTGTTCCCGTTGACCGCTTGGGTACCCCTCCGGGAGAACGCAGGATTATCCACACTCTAAAACAAACTGTCAACACCCTGACAAAGAAAAAGCCGACCTAAGTCGGCTTTTTTGTACTGCGGCCAGCGAATTACTTCTGGGCCAGAATCCAGGCAACCAGTTTCTTGGCTTCGTCATCGGTAACGTTGTTCGGCGGCATCGGGATTTCGCCCCAGGCGCCCTTGCCACCAGCCTTGACCTTTGCGGCAAGCATGGCCGGAGCCTTGGCATCACCCTTGTACTTTGCAGCCACATCCTTATAAGCCGGGCCAACTACTTTTTTGTCGATGGTGTGGCAGGCCATGCAGTTCTTGGCCTTGGCAAGGGCTTCATCAGCCTGGGCCTGGCCGGCCATCACGATACCTGCAGCAGCCATCATGGCAACATAAACAGCTTTCATTATCTCGCTCCATTACGGGTTAGGGACACATCAGCGACAGATGATAAGACCCTTTTTCGTCGCACGCAAACGGTGACCACGGGAAAAGTAAACACTCCGGCATTCCTTGCAGCAAGCGCCAAGTCATCTTGTCACACGGGAAGCAAAAGCCAGCAAGCCTCCCGCACAAACAAATAACGCACCAAACAGCCGGTTCTGGTGCCGCAGCGCCCCGGGATCCTGCATCCAGCCACCCAGCCTGGCCGCCGCGATGGCATAAGCCGACATCACAAGAATATCAGTCAGGCACAGGGTCGCTGCAATCGTCAGATACTGGGGCAACTGGGCACTCGCCGGATCAATAAACTGGGGAACCAGTGCTCCGACAAAAATAACCGCTTTCGGGTTGGTCAAATTGACCAGCAAGCCCTGCAAGAAGAGCTTGTCACCCCGAACAGACTGCGCCATTTGACCGACCGGCGTTGGCGGTGCGCGCCATTTCTGCACACCTAGCCAAACGAGATAGCCCGCCCCGACACTCTTGACCAGCCCGAACGCCAGCTCCGAACCTGCCAGCAGCGCACCCACACCAACAGCGATGACTGCAATGTGCGTCAAGATCGCTACCTGCAAACCCATAATCACAAGCAGCGCCCGCCGATACCCCAGAAGCATTCCCGTACTCATGCTGATAACCGCACCAGGGCCGGGCGTGACGGCGATCAGTATCGCCGCCAGCAAAAAGCCGATCCAGACAGTAAAAGTCACTTCCGGCGCTGAATCTGCTTTACATCACGCACCGCACCCTTGTCGGCCGAGGTTGCCATCAACGCATACGCCTGCAACGCAGCTGATACAACGCGCTGGCGATCCGCCGGCTTCCAGGCGGCTTCGCCCTTGGCTTCCATGGCTGCACGACGCCCGGCCAACTCGCCATCAGAAACGAGCAACTGAATACGCCGGTTTGGAATATCGATCTCGATGCGATCACCCTCCTCGACCAGGCCAATCGCACCGCCATCCGCCGCTTCTGGCGAAGCATGGCCAATCGACAGACCTGACGTACCGCCGGAAAAACGACCATCAGTGAGCAATGCACATTCCTTGCCCAAGCCCATCGACTTCAGATAGGAAGTCGGATAAAGCATTTCCTGCATGCCCGGCCCCCCTTTGGGGCCTTCATAACGAATGACGACAACGTCACCTGCCACCACTTTGCCGGCCAGAATGTTGTCGACCGCGGCATCCTGACTTTCAAAGACCCGTGCCCGACCATTGAACTTCCAGATCGACTCATCGACCCCAGCTGTTTTCACGATACAACCGTCCGCTGCAATATTGCCGTAGAGCACCGCCAGGCCGCCGTCTTGCGAATAGGCATTGGCCTTGTTGCGGATACAACCCTTGGTCCGGTCCAGGTCCAGCTCGTTGAAGCGACGATCCTGCGAAAAAGCCGTCTGGGTAGGGACGCCACCTGGCGCAGCCTTGAAAAACTCATGCACCTTGACATCGTGTTCGCGCACGACATCCCAACGATCAATCGCTTCACCCAGCGTACGCGCATGGACATTCGGCACATCACGATGAATCAGGCCGGCACGGTCGAGCTCACCGAGAATCCCCATGATGCCACCGGCCCGATGCACATCTTCAATATGGTATTTGTCAGTCATCGGCGCGACCTTGCACAAGCAAGGCACAGAGCGGGAAATGCGATCGATGTCGGCCATCGTGAAATCGACGCCTGCTTCCTGTGCTGCAGCCAGGATGTGCAGCACGGTGTTGGTCGACCCGCCCATCGCCACATCAAGGGTCATGGCATTCTCAAAGGCGGCCTTCGGGGCAATCGAACGCGGCAGGACCGAAGCATCATCCTGTTCGTAGTAACGCTTGCACAACTCGACAATCTGACGACCGGCCCGCAGGAACAGTTGCTTGCGATCCGCATGGGTAGCGACCACCGTGCCGTTGCCCGGCAGGCTGAAGCCCAGGGCCTCGGTCAGGCAATTCATCGAATTGGCAGTAAACATGCCGGAGCACGAACCGCAAGTCGGGCAAGCAGAGCGCTCAATCTCATCCAGATCGGCCTGGGAAACGGAGCTATCGGCCGCCTTGACCATGGCATCGACCAGATCAAGGTGGACCACCTGACCCTGCAGCTTGGTCTTGCCGGCTTCCATCGGGCCGCCGGACACGAAAATCACCGGGATATTGAGGCGCATGGCGGCCATCAACATGCCCGGGGTAATCTTGTCGCAGTTGGAGATGCAGACCATCGCATCGGCGCAGTGGGCGTTAACCATGTACTCGACCGAGTCGGCGATCAAATCGCGGCTCGGCAGCGAGTAAAGCATGCCGCTATGCCCCATGGCGATACCATCGTCGATTGCGATGGTATTGAATTCCTTGGCAACACCGCCCGCTGCTTCGATTTCGCGGGCCACCAGCTGCCCCATATCCTTCAGATGGACGTGACCCGGAACGAACTGGGTGAAGCTGTTGACCACGGCAATGATCGGCTTGCCGAAGTCGCCATCCTTCATGCCGGTTGCGCGCCACAGCGAGCGGGCACCAGCCATGTTGCGGCCGTGGGTGGAAGTGCGGGAACGATACTGGGGCATGAATCTCTCCGTCTAAAACTGTGCGCTGACTCGATGTCATGGCGCGCGAACTATAATCAGCTAATTCTAGCCCACTCTGCGCCTTCGATGCTTCTCCATCCCCAGTTCGACCCCGTCGCTTTTTCGCTTGGGCCGCTCTCGGTACGCTGGTACGGTTTGATGTACCTCGTCGCCTTCGTTCAATTTATTTTGCTCGGTCGCTACCGAATCGGCACCCGTCGCTCGATTCTCACGGTCGACCAGCTCGACGACCTGCTTTTCTACGGCATGCTCGGTGTCATTCTGGGAGGCAGGCTCGGACAAGTCCTGTTTTACGAGCCGGGTTACTATTTTTCACACCCGCTTGAAATCATCGCCGTCTGGAAAGGCGGCATGAGTTTTCACGGAGGCTTCCTCGGCGTCGTCATCGCCCTGGGCTTATGGGCCCGCAAAAATTCACTGGCCTGGCTGGCCGTGACCGACTTCGTCGCGCCCCTCGTCCCGCTCGGTCTCGCTGCGGGGCGCATCGGCAACTTCATCAACGGCGAGCTTTGGGGCCGGGTGGCCGACCCAAGCCTGCTGTGGGCCATGGCCTTTCCGCAATCCGGCGACCTGCAGGCCCGCCATCCCTCGCAGCTTTATCACGTGGGCCTGGAAGGCCTGGCACTGTTCATTATCCTGTGGGTCTTTGCCCGGCACGAGCGGCCACGCGGCGCCCTGACCGGCGCAGGACTGGCCGGCTACGGTTTTTTCCGTTTCATTACCGAATACTTCCGCGAACCGGATGCCGGCATCTTTGGCCAGTCCTACACCATCAGCATGGGCCAGTGGTTGTCGTTGCCGATGCTGGCCGTCGGCCTGCTACTGCTTTGGAACGCCTACCGCCGACGCGCCTGAGGGCGCAAGCATCCTGCGAAGGCTTTATAATTATGAATTACCTCGCTTAATCAACGACAGGAATCACGCTCATGCAACGTCCCTTCAAGGTTCTCGGTATTCAGCAAATCGCCATCGGCGGCCCATCCAAGGAAAAGCTGCGCACCCTGTGGGTCGAGAAATTCGGCCTCGAAATCACCAGCACCTTCGTCTCCGAACGTGAAAATGTGGACGAAGACATCTGCGCCATGGGTACCGGCCCGTTCAAGGTTGAAGTCGACCTGATGCAGCCGCTCGACCCGGAAAAGAAACCCGCCGTACACACCACACCGCTCAACCACGTTGGCCTGTGGATCGATGACCTGCCCAAGGCGGTCGAATGGCTTTCAGCCAACGGCGTGCGTTTTGCCCCAGGCGGCATCCGCAAGGGCGCTGCCGGCTTTGACATCACTTTCCTGCATCCGAAGGGCAACGAAGAATTCCCGATCGGTGGCGAAGGCGTGCTGATCGAACTGGTGCAAGCCCCGCCGGAAGTCGTTTCGGCTTTTGCAAAACTGGCTGCCCAGTAAGGTAGACCGTGGCGGACAACCCGGACGACAGTCTCGAGGAAACACGGGCAGCACTGGCACCGACGCTGGATGCAACGGCTGCCATCCTGCCCTTGCTTGTCCGCCCGAAACCGCCACGCTTCGACCCCGGCCTGAACGAACGCTGGCAAGCCGCCTGCAAACGGCTGAGCAGCGCATGGTCCGAGCGCCACACGGGCGACATGGATGCCATCCGCTCAGCGATTTTCTCGCTGCTCGCAATCGCACTCGAAAGCAAGGACACCAACGTTCTGCGCCTGAGCGAAGCTCTGGCCAGCGCCTGCGACCGCCTTGAAGACCCGACGCCGCCCTTGCGCACGATTGCCGCCCTGAGCGCCTGCATCGAGTGCCTGGGCGACTACGGCGGACTGGAGCACGACGCCTTCATGGAACGCGCCAGTCATTTCGCCGGACGCCTCGAGGCCAGTGCCGTAGCGGCGGTGTACACCCGCTCGGCCATCCTTGACCGGCTTTTTGTCAGCGAAGCCCGCGACAAGATCGAGCGCCTGCATGATGCGCTCTCGGCTTTACCGCCCGACGCCTATGCCCTGAAGACAGAAACCGAGGACCTGATCCAGCAGGCAGAGCATCTCGAACTGTGGGGCATCGTGCAAATGGGCCACCAACTGCTACGCCTGGTTACCGAACATAACGATCTGGACAACGATCAGACACGTGCAGCGACCCTCGATCTACTGCACGCACTCGACACGGCGATTGACGCGGTCGACGTCTGAAAACAGCCATATTCGACGCTGAATCAGACATCCGTCCCGGGGGTCGTCTTGAAGACAAACGCCGCCCGTTCGACATCGCAGACCCAGACCAGGCCATCACCGTAATGCCCGGTTCTGGCCACTTCGGTAATGCAGTTGAACAAGCTTTCGGCAATCTCGTCGGGCGCCACGATTTCGACCCTGACCTTCGATGTGTAATCGGTCAGCTCATCCCGGATCTTGACCCGGGCCGAGACATGGCGGACGGGTGCGCTGCACCCTTCCACCTTGGTCACCGTCATGCCGGGAAAGCCGGGCATGGCCATCAGCGCATCGCGCAAAGCCGCTAGTTTATTGGGGCGAATCACCGCCTTGATCTCTTTCATGCTTCGATTTTCTCCTCGTCAAACCAGCGGTAAATGGTTGGCAGGACCAGCAAGGTCAGCAACGTACAGGTAATCAGGCCGCCAATCACGACAATGGCCAGCGGTCGCTGAACTTCAGAGCCCGGCCCGCTCGAGAACAGGAAGGGAATCAGGCCAAGCATGGCGACGGTCGCCGTCATCATGACTGGACGGAAACGCAAGGTCGCACCTTCGATCACGGCTTCCTGCACCGTTCGCCCGTCTTCGCGCAAACCGCGGATATACGAGACCAGCACGACACCGTTCAGCACGGCAATGCCCCACAGTGCGATGAAACCGACCGACGCTGGCACCGACAGGTACTCGCCGGAAACGAACAGGCCGATGATCCCGCCGATCGAGGCGAAGGGCAGCACGGTGATGATCAGCGTGGCAAAGCGCAGCGAATTGAACAGCAGGAAAAGCAGGAAGAAGATGGCGGCGATGGTGATCGGGATAATCACCGTCAAATGGCCGAGCGCCCGCTCCATGTTCTGGAACTGCCCGCCCCATTCAAGGTAATAGCCTTCCGGCAACTTGATCTGGGCCCCGACCTTCTGTTGCAACTCGGCCACGAAACTGCCCAGGTCGCGATCCTTGACGTTCACACCGATCACGATGCGACGCTTGCCCAACTCACGCGAAATCTGCGCCGGACCATCCTGAACCCGAATCCGGGCAACATCGGTGAGGCGCACCTGCGCACCGTTCGGCGAGGTAATCAGGACATTCGAGATCGCTTCGACATTATTGCGGAAGCGCTCGGGCAAGCGAACCACGCCGGGAAAACGTCGTTCTCCTTCGAAAATCTCGGTGACCACCTTGCCGCCGATGGCGGTTTCCAGCACATCGTTCACATCGGACACATTCAAGCCAAGCCGGGCAATCGCCTGGCGATCGATATCAACCGACAAATACTGCTGGCCGCTGACCCGCTCGATGCGCAAATCCTGGGCGCCCTGCAAGGACTGGGCAACCTTGCCGATTTGTCCGGCCACTTTCTTGAGTTGATCCAGGTCATCGCCAAAAACCTTGACGGCGATATCGGAACGCACCCCGGTGACCATTTCATCAACCCGGTCGGAAATCGGCTGGGCCATGACCACCTGCACGCCGGGCAACACCTTCAGCTTTTCACGCATTGCATCCTGGATATCGTCCTGCGACCAGCCAGACGGCCATTCGCTGCGCGGCTTCAAACTGACAATCGGCGTCGACTCGTTCGGCCCCTGCGGATCAGCCGGCGATTCGCCGCGCCCGACACCCGACACGGCCGATTTGACGCCCGGCACCTGCATGACCAGACGCATCGCCTCCATTTCCATCTTGATCGACTCTTCAAGCGAAATATTGGGAACGCGATTGATCCCCGGCACAACCGAGCCTTCCTTCATTTCAGGAATAAACGCCGTGCCGAGAAAAGGCAGGGTCGCCACCGTCAGGCCGAAAGCGACCACGGCGGCCGCAACAGTCTTGCGCTCGTTGGCCAGCGCCCAGTGCAACATCTTGAGATAGCGCTGCTTCATCGCCGCAATCAGGCGAGTGTCATGATCACCATCATGGGCCGGCGGCTTGAGCAGATAGGTGGACATGACCGGCGTCAGCGTCAGCGACAGGGCCAGCGAAATGGCCAGCGCAATCGCGATCGTATAAGCCAGCGGGGCAAACATCTTGCCTTCCATGCCCTGCAAGGTCATCAATGGCAGGAACACCAGGATGATGATCCCGACACCGAAAATGACCGGCGTCGCCACTTCGACCACGGCATGCAGGATGACGCGCAACTGACTTTCCCCGGTTTTCGCCTTGCGACCGAGTTGCAGGAAAGCATTTTCAACCACCACCACGGAGCCATCCACCATCAAGCCGATGGCGATGGCCAAACCGCCGAGCGACATCAGGTTGGCCGAAATACCCAGCTGATTCATTGCCACAAAGGTGAGCAACGGCGTCAGCACCAGTGTCGCGACGACAATCAGCGAAGAACGCACGTCGCCGAGGAACAGGAAAAGTACGACGACAACCAGCAAAACGCCTTCGAGCAGCACCTTTGTCACGGTCCACAGCGCGGCATCGACCAATTCCGAACGATCGTAGTAATCGACGATCTTCAGGCCATCCGGCAACATGCCCTTGGCGTTGATTTCAGCCACCCGCTCCTTGATCTTGCCGACGACCGCCTTGGCGTTACCGCCGGAGAGCATCATCACCACGCCACCGACTGCTTCCGTCGTGCCGTTCTTGATCACCGCCCCCTGCCGTACCTCGTGCCCGATCTGGACTTCAGCCACATCGCGCACGTAGACCGGGACACCGTCCTTCTCGCGCAAGACGATGACGCGCAAGTCTTCCAGATCCTTGACCAGACCAACGCCGCGAATCAGATACTGCTCGGCATACTGCGGCAGCACGCCGCCACCGGCATTGGCATTGTTGCGCCCGACCGCCTGATAAACGTCGGCAATGCTCAAGCCGAAATGACGCAGCCGGTCAGGATTGACCAACACCTGATACTGCTTGGCGAAACCACCCTGCGAGTTGATCTCGGCAACCCCGGGAATCGAACGCAACAGCGGACGCACAACCCAATCCTGGGCCGTCCGGCGCTGCATCAACTCTTCCTCGGTCAACGCCCGGTCACCATCATCGGGGCGTTCAAGCGTGTATTGGTAAACCTCGCCCAAGCCGGTCGATACCGGGCCCAGCACCGGTGAAATACCGGGCGGCAAGCGCGTGCCGACTTCAAGCAAGCGCTCCATGACCAGCTGGCGGGCAAAATACAAATCGGTCTTGTCGGTGAAAACCAGGGTAATCAGCGACAACCCCGGCTTGTTCAACGAACGCATTTCCTCCAGGCCGGGCAAACCCGTCATTGCCACTTCCAGCGGCACCGTGGCAAAACGTTCGACCTCCTCCGGCGAACGGCCCGGTGCTTCGGTAGCGATCTGAACCTGGATATTGGTTACATCCGGAAAAGCATCGACCGACAACTTGCGCGCTGCATCAAGGCCGAAAAACAGCATGACAGCCGCAATGACTGCCACCACCAGGCGCTGAGCCAGCGCTCCACGAACCAGGGATTCGATCACGAGCCCTCCATTTCCTTGCGATTACGCTCGTTATTGAGATGGAAGGCGCCATCGACGACGACTTTTTCCTCCCCCTTCAGGCCGGAAGCAACAACTCGCTGGCCGCCCTGTTCCGGGCCCAGCTTGACCTTGAGCAAGCGGAATGCGGCATTGCCCTCGGCGACAAAAACATGATCCTCATCGTTTTCGCGCACAACGGCGCTGGCCGGCACAACGAGACGTTCAACCGACTTGGCTTCGATCAGCATGGTGGCCAGCATCGCCGGTTTCAAACGCCCATCCCGGTTATCCAGTTCGGTGCGAACCAACACGGTTCGCGTCTCCGGATTGATCGTCTGACCGACATAAATCAGCTTGCCGACCAGTTTTTCATGCCCCAGCGCCGGCACTTCGATACTCACCGACTGACCTTCCCTGACCTGGCTGACCTGCTGTTCGGGCACTTGGGCCACAGCCCACAAGCGCGACAGATCGGCGACGACGAACAATGCATCGGCCGGTTGCACTACCTGCCCCTGAGCCAGCTTGCGTTCGACCACCACGCCATTGAGCGTCGCCACGACAGGCGTCAGCGAGTTGACCGCGCCCTGCTTGCCAAGCCGATCGATTGCAGCGGCCGTCACACCCAGCAACTGCAACTGGTCGGATGCCGCGCGCGTTTCGGCGACGGAAATCTGATATTCGCTTTCACGACGCTGCAACTCGGCCGCACCAATCACGTCGGCTTCGTAAAGCGCCTTGGCCCGCTCGGCATTGCGCCGATTCAGTTCCAGCTGCGCCCGGGCCCGCAGATACGCCAGTTGCTGCGTGGACAATTCGCTGCTGTTCAGGCGAGCCAGCACATCGCCCTTGCGGACAGTCTGCCCCAGCATTGCATCGATATCCGTCACCCGACCGGTGATGGTCGCACCGATACGCGCCAGACGCTGCTCATCAAAATCGATCCGCCCGGCCACACGCAGGGTTTCCGCCACAGGCTGCCGTTTCACCGGCTCAATCTTGAGCTGGGCCAGCAGTTCGCTGGCTGGAGAGACCAGCGCCGGATCGGCCGATGACTGAACAACCGCCTTGTCGCTTTCTTTATTGCAGCCGGCGAGCAATGCCGCGGTCAACAACAGACACAATACTTTTTTCATTCCTTGTTCCCTCCGGGAGCAGCCCGCAGTCGTTCAATATCCACCCAGGCCGCCGCCAGTTCATAGCGGGCCGCAATCAGTTCGGCCCGTGCCGCCCGAAAAACGCGCTGAGCATCGAGGACTTCAAGGAAGCCACGTTCTCCGAAGCGATAAGCCGCCTCGGCCACTTTCAAAGCCGCCTCGGACTGGCGGACGATGCCTGATTCAAGCGCTGTTACCTGCGTCAGCGCAATTTCATACTGCTGGTAAGCAATCTCCAGCCCCTGCGACAGGGAAAACTGTTGCGCCTCAAGCTCGTTTTTTGCCCGGGCAAGCTGAGCCGCTGCTTCGCCAACCGGCCCAGAACGACGATCCCAAAGCGGAATCGAGACGACCAGCCCCAACTTGGAAACACGCGTATCCGGATCCTCATCCATGCCGGCCTTCAAGGCCAGGCCCGGCCAGCGCTGGGCACGCTCAAGCGCCAGTTGCCGTTCGGCTCGCACCACTTCAGCGCGTGAGCGCGCCAAATCGGGGCTGCCGCCATCCATTTGCTGACGCACGCTATCGAGCGGGATCAAGGCCGGCACATCGCGCAAACGACTGGTCAGCTTGAATTCGGCCGGTAATGCCGCACCGACCACCTGCCGGAGCAGGGTTCGCGCCTGCTCCACCCGAAAACCGGCAGCCTGCGCTGTTTTCTGGGCATTCAATGTCTCGGCTTCGGACTTGATCAATTCGAAACGGGCCGCTTCACCGGTCTGGACACGCAGGGCAATACGCGAGCGCACACCTTCCATCAGCGCCGCATCTTCACGCGCATTCTTCATTTCAGCCTCGCGCCTCAGGACGTCGAAATAGCGCAGGCGCAGGCGGGCCAGCAAATCAGCCTCGAACATCTGCGATCCGGCAACGGCCGCATCCAGCCCGGCCTCCGCCGCGCCGATCCGGGCCGAACGGCGCCACGGCAGATCGATCGGCTGAGTCAGCGCCACACTGCGCGCATCGCCGGGATTTCCGGCGGGACCGCGCGCCCGCGCCGTGCCGCTCAGATATTCAAGCTCAGGATTCGGGAAGGCAGCCGCACCGTCCACCGCGTAGCGAGCGGCATTGACCTGCTCACGGGCCGCCTGAACAGAGCGGCTCGATGACATGGCCAGGCTTTCTAGCGTCGGCAAGTCGAACTCGGGCTGGGCGAATGCCAGAGTGGCACTCAAACCCAGGCCGAGAAAAGCAATTTTATGTAGTCGCATCATGGATATGATTCAGCAAAGGCCATGCCACGGAAATTTTGGACAATTCCCGGGGCACCGCGGTCAACGTCCGGCCAGGGCCGCAATTCGTTCTTCAAGCGGCGGATGCGATGAGAACAGAGCCATCCAGCCTTGTCCGCCGGCAATCCCGGAGGCTGCCATGGCTTGCGGCAGCGGTTCGGTATGCAGGCTTCCCAGGCGACGCAAGGCGTTCTGCATCGGCAGAGGCGAACGCATCAACTGGGCAGCACCGGCATCGGCCTTGAATTCACGCTGACGCGAGAACCACGCAACGATGATGCTGGCCAGCACGCCAAAGGCAATTTCACAAACAATGCTGGTGGCCATATAGGCCATGCCCGGACCGCTCGACTCTTCATCGCCCTTTTTCAGGAAACTATCGACGGCATAGGCGATGACGCGCGACAGGAAGACGACGAAGGTATTGACCACCCCCTGGATCAGCGTCAGCGTCACCATGTCGCCATTGGCAATGTGGGCCACTTCATGTGCCAACACGGCCTCGACCTCTTCACGCGTCATGCTCTGCAACAGACCGGTCGATACGGCAACCAGCGAACTGTTCTTGCTGGCCCCCGTGGCAAAAGCGTTCGGCTCGCCATCGTAGATCGCCACTTCCGGCATCGGCAGCGCAGCGCGTTCAGCCAGACGGGCAACCGTATCAACCAGCCAGACCTCGGTCGACGAACTCGGCGCCTCGATCACGCGGGCGCCAGTGGTCCACTTGGCCATGGGTTTGGACATGAGCAGCGAAATGAAGGCGCCACCGAAACCGATCACACCGGCAAAGGCCAGCAACATGCCGAGATTCAGACCGTTAGCGGTGAGGAATTTATTGACCCCGAGCAGGCTGGTCACCAGCCCCAGCACAAGCATGACCGCCAGGTTGGTCGCAAGGAAAAGCAGCACGCGTTTCATGATGAACTCCATGAGTTGAAAACGGCGCGAGTATATGGCCTTGTACAAACCAGAAAAACAGGAGCAAAATTGACCAATACTTCGGTTTTTTCTGAAAGCGGACATGAGCACGCTGAATTACAAGCACCTTCATTATTTCTGGGTCGTTGCGCAGGAAGGCAGCATCACCCGAGCGGCCGAGCGGCTGGATGTCGCCGTCCAGACGATCAGCGGCCAACTTTCGCTGCTTGAACGACAGCTCGGCAAGGCGCTGTTCAACAGCCAGGGACGCGGCCTGGTCCTGAGCGATGCGGGACGGCTGGCGCTTGGCTATGCCGACCAGATTTTCCAGCTCGGCGACGCCCTGGTCGACGCACTGGAAAGCAGCGACAGCGAATCAACCTTGCGTCTGCGGGCCGGCATTACCGACGGCATTCCGAAACTGCTGGCCTATCGTTTGTTGTCATCGGTCACCAGCATGCCGGCCGAAGTCCGGCTGATCTGCGAAGAAGGTGAATTCGAGCCATTGCTGGCCGATCTCGCGCTGCATCGCCTCGATGTCGTCCTGACCGACCGGGCCGCCCCCGTCGGCGGCAACCTCAAAGTCTTCAGCACCCGCCTGGGCGACTTCGAGACCGGGCTGTTCGGCAATTCCGCGTTGGTCGAGCGCTACAAGCAGGATTTCCCACACAGCCTGAACGGCGCACCGATGCTGCTGCCTACCCGGCACAATGCGCTGCGAGGACGAATCGATCGCTGGCTGGAACAAGGCAATATCCGCCCCAAAATCGTTGCCGAATTTGAAGACAGCGCACTACTCACCACCTTTGGTCGCGGCGGCCTTGGCTTGTTCCCCGCCCCGCTGGCGCTGGCCGAACAGGTTGCCAGCCAGCTCGATGCCATACCGCTCGGCGCCATGCCCGGTGTCAGCGAGCAAATCTACGCCATCTCGAATGAACGCCGGATTCGTCACCCGGCCATTGAAGTCCTGTGCAATGCATCACCGCAAGGCGCCGCAGAGCCAAGGGTATAATCCCGCCTCCCCAACGCCCATAAAAAAAGTATCCACTCCATGTTGCCGTTTCGCTATTTGTTTCTTTCCCTGCTGAGCCTGTTGATCGCCACCCAGGCCCTGGCCCAGCAACTTCCCGTCCCGCCAGCCCTGGCGGCAAAATCCTGGCTGCTGCTCGAAATGGGCTCCGGCCAGGTGTTGACCGCGGAAAAGCCGGACGATCGCCTCGAACCGGCCTCGCTGACCAAGCTGATGACGGCTTACCTGACTTTCAAGGCGATTCGCCAGAAAACCATCGGCCTGAACCAGGCTTTGCCGGTTTCGCCCAAAGCCTGGAAAACCGGGGGGTCGAAAATGTTCATCAAGGTCGACACGCAAGTACCGGTTGAAGACCTGATCAAGGGCATGATTGTGCAATCCGGCAACGACGCCTGCGTGACGCTGGCCGAAGGTATCGCCGGCAGCGAGGAAAGCTTCGCCCAGTTGATGAACCGCGAAGCCCAGCGTCTCGGCATGAAGTCGTCGAGCTTCCGCAACTCGACCGGCCTGCCCGACCCGGAACATTTCACCACGGCGCGCGATCTGTCGATCCTCGCTTCAGCCCTGATCCGCGACTTCCCCGAGGAATACAAGAAGTATTACTCGATGAAGGAATTCCGCTACAACAACATCACCCAGCCGAACCGCAACCGCCTGCTGTTCATCGATGCCACGGTCGACGGCGTCAAGACCGGCCATACCGATGCGGCCGGTTACTGCCTGATTTCGTCGGCGCTGCGCGACAAGCGCCGCCTGCTTTCCGTCGTCCTCGGCACCGCCTCCGACTCGGCGCGCGCCACTGAATCGCTCAAGCTGCTCAACTGGGGCTTCCTCTCTTACGACGCCGTGCCGCTGTTCAGCGCCAACCAGGCGGTGTCCACCTTGCGCGTCTGGAAGGGCAGCCAGAATCAGGTCAAGGCCGGCTTTGCCGCCGACCTGAGCATCGCCGTACCGCGCGGTTACAGCGACAAGGTGATGACCCAGTTCTTCCCGCAGGGACGCCTGATTGCACCAGTCCAGGCCGGCCAGCACCTGGGCACGCTGAAAGTCACGGTCGACGGCAAACTTTATGGCGAATATCCGGTCGCCACTCTTGAAACTGTCGAAATCGCCGGCATCTTTGGTCGTGCCATCGACACCGTCAAACTCTGGTTCAACTAAGCCCATGTCCCCCTACGTCGCCGATCCCGTTTACCTGAACGGCCAGTTCCTGCCTCTTGCCGAGGCTGGCATCTCGCCGCTCGACCGCGGGTTTCTCTACGGCGACGGGGTTTATGAACTGATCCCGGTTTATTCGCGACGCGCTTTCCGCATCGACGAGCACCTGCACCGCCTGGCCGCCACGCTGGCCGGCATCAAGCTGGCCAACCCGCTGGACATCGCCGGCTGGAAAGCGGTCGTCGAAAAGTTGATTGCCGATGCCCCATGGGACGACCAGTCGATTTACCTGCAAGTGACGCGCGGCGCCGACAACAAGCGGGACCACGCCTTTCCGGCAACGCCCGTACCGGCAACGGCCTTTGCCTTCGCCGGGCCGCTGGTCACCACGCCGCCGGATGTCCGGGCGCGCGGCGTCAGTGCGATCAGCGTTGCCGACCAGCGCTGGGCGCGCTGCGACCTCAAGGTAATTTCCCTGCTGGCCAACGTGCTGGCTCGCCAGCAAGCCGTCGAGGATGGCTGCGCTGAAGCGCTGTTGATCCGTGACGGCTGGCTCAAGGAAGGGGCTGCCTCGAATATTTTTGTCGTCAAGAACGGCGTGCTGCTGGCGCCGCCCAAGACACACCTGATGCTGCCCGGCATCACTTACGACATCATTCTCGAATTGGCCGAATCCCGCGGTCTACCGCTCGAAATCCGCGAAATTCATGAAACGGAACTTCGCAGCGCCGACGAGGTCTGGATGACCTCATCGACCAAGGAAGTCCTGGCCATCACGCAGATTGACGGCCAGCCTGTCGGCAATGGGCAACCCGGCCCGGTCGGCGAACAGATGTGGCAGTGGTACCAGGACTTCAAGCAATCCGTTATGCGCAAAGGCTGACATGGCTTCATACAAGGACACCCTCCTCGAATTTCCCTGCGATTTCCCGCTCAAGATCATGGGCAAGGCGGAAGAAACGCTGACCCAGGTCGTCGTCGAAATCGTCACCCGTCACGCGCCGGATTTCGACAGTGCAACCATGGAAATGCGTGCCAGTTCGGGCGGCAACTATCTGAGCCTGACGTGCACCGTGATCGCCACCTCGAAGCCGCAGCTCGATGCGCTCTATACCGACCTGAGTGGTCACCCGCTGATCAAAGTCGTGCTGTGAACCTGCACGTCAAACGTCTCGGCCGGGTCGAATACGAACCGACCTGGCAGGCCATGCAGGACTTCACCGCCAGCCGAACCCCGGATACCGCCGATGAAATCTGGATCGTCGAACATCCGCCGGTATTCACGCTCGGCCAGGCCGGCAAGCCGGAACACCTGCTCAACGATGTCGGCATTCCCGTCGTCAAGATCGACCGCGGCGGCCAGGTCACCTACCACGGCCCCGGCCAGGTCGTAATCTACCTGCTGCTCGACCTGCACCGGCTAAAAATCAAGGTGCGCGAACTGGTCACCACGATCGAGCAAGCCGTGATCGATGCACTGGCCGACTACGGCGTCAACGCCGAGCGGCACAGCGGCGCACCCGGCGTTTATGTCGGCGATGCCAAGATCGCCGCACTCGGCCTCAAGATCAAGAACGGCTGCAGCTACCACGGGCTGTCGCTCAATGTCGATATGGATCTTTCCCCCTTTGCCGCGATCAATCCCTGCGGCTATGCTGGCCTGAAAGTGATCCAGACCAAGGATCTGAACATTCCGCTCACCGCCCACGAGGCCGGCGAGCATCTCTGCAAACACTTGCTGCAGCAACTGGACAAACAACATGGCTGACAACGCAAACACCGCAGGCGCAAAGCAAAAAGGCGTCAAACAAAAGGGCGAACTGAAGACAGCGCGCATTCCGATCAAGATCGTGCCGGTCGACACCCCGCTCAAGAAACCGGACTGGATTCGCGTCAAGGCCGGCAACAGCGCCGGCCGCTTCGGCGAAATCAAGTCGATGCTGCGCGAAAAGAAGCTGCATACGGTCTGTGAAGAGGCGACCTGCCCGAATATCGGCGAATGCTTCGGTCGCGGCACGGCGACCTTCATGATCCTCGGCGACATCTGCACCCGCCGCTGCCCGTTCTGCGACGTCGGCCACGGCCAGCCGCTGCCGCCCAACCCGGATGAGCCGCGCGAACTGGCCGATTCCGTGGCTGCGCTCAAACTGCGTTATGTCGTGATTACCAGCGTCGACCGCGACGATCTGCGTGACGGCGGCGCCCAGCATTTTGTCGACGTAATCGGTGCCGTTCGCGCATCGTCGCCAACGACGACCATCGAAACACTGGTGCCCGACTTCCGCGGCCGCATGGATGTGGCGCTCGACGTACTCGGCCAAGCATTGCCGGACGTCCTCAACCACAACATGGAAACCGTGCCGCGCCTGTACAAGCAGGCTCGTCCGGGTGCCGACTACGCTCATTCGCTTGAATTCCTCAAGCAATTCAAGCTGCGTTATCCGAAGGTTTCAAGCAAGTCCGGCCTGATGGTCGGCCTGGGCGAAACCGATGAGGAAATCCTCGAAGTGATGCGCGACCTGCGCGCCCACGGCGTCGAGATGCTGACCATCGGCCAGTATCTGGCACCGAGCGGCCACCACTTGCCGGTGACGCGCTATGTTCATCCTGACACCTTCAAGATGTACGAGGAAGAGGCCAAGAAAATGGGCTTCAGCGGCGCCGCCTGTGCGCCGATGGTACGTTCCAGCTACTGGGCCGACCAGCAGGCCCACGCCGCCGGCGTCTAGTCCTGAGTCGATTCAACAGCCTTTGACTGGCCGGATGGCTCAGTCAAAGGCCAGTTGATTGCGACCGGCTTCCTTGGCCCGATACAGGGCCACGTCGGCCTGGCGGAACAGGGAAACGATCTTGCCGGTTGCCGAGTTTTGCCAGGCCCCGCCGACTGAAATCGTTACGACCCCCCAGGCTGCATTCCGCTCATGCGGAATCTGCCGATGGCGAACAGCCTCGACCAGGACCTGACCTATCGTCTGGCAGCTTGCCGCATCGATGCCCGGCAGGACCAACGCAAACTCCTCCCCGCCATAACGGGCAAGAATGACATCCGGCCCCAGTTCATCACAAACTTCGCTCAGTGCCGCAGCAACCGAACGCAGGCAATCGTCGCCCGCCTGATGGCCGTAGTGATCGTTGTATTTCTTGAAATTATCGACATCGAGCATCAACAATCCGAAGGCATGCCCCGAGCGAATCGCCTCTTCCCAGGCAACGTCGGTGCGCAAATCCATGTGCCGACGATTGAACAAACCCGTCAAGCCATCACGATTGGCCATTTCTTCAAGCTTGCGATTGGCCAGGGCGAGGCGCGCCCGCAATAGCGCAATCCGGCTGAGTGCCTTCATTTTGGCTTGCAGAACCGTTTCCGGAACGGTTTTGGCCAGGAAGTCATCGCCCCCGGCCTCGATGGCGGTGACGATATTTTCCGGCGTATCGGACGCCGTCAGAAAGATGATCGGGGTCCAGGCCCATTGCTGGGTGCTTTCAAATGCGCGGATACGGTTCGTCGCTTCAAACCCGTTCATCACCGGCATTTCGATATCCATCAGGACCAGATCAGGCGGTGCGGCCTGATACATCTCAACGGCGACCTGACCATTCTCGGCCAGCTGGACATCGTAACCAAACGCACTTAGCCGTGCTGCCATCAAGGCAGCGACGGCCTTGGCATCCTCCACCAGCAATATCTTCATCGAACCCCACCCTCAAGAATCAAGTGACTATTACTTTAGGGATACGATAAGCGAGAACGAGTCCGGCAGGAAGCTCGGCGGGGTGAAAAGACCGTTTATTTTGCCGACGGCGGTGGCGGCGGCGGAGAACCGGGGGGTGGCGGTGGCGGCGTTCCCGGCGGTGGCGGAGGAATCCCGACATCGCTGTGCTTGACCGCCTTGCTCTGGGCCGTTGCCATGCTGGCCGGCACAGGGACGCGATGCCCCTTGGCATACATGCACTGGATGAAAGCATCGTCGTATTGGCGTTGCGTGCCGATCCGCGAGGAGCGGGCACTACCACTCCCGACCGCTGAACCGACAAGCAATCCGGCGCCGGCACCGACCGCAGCACCTTCACGCCCACCGCCAATTGCCGCACCCGCGACAGCCCCGATGGCAGTCCCCACGGCAGCACTTGTTGCCAAAGATTCTCCCGAAGCCTGGCCCGGGGTTTTGCCACCAATCTGAATCAACGAGAAATCGCGGCAGTAAGCGTCATCCTGACGAAAACGCTCGATACTCTGCCCGGTCCCGGGCAAAACCATGACGCTCGGCCCGGTCGGCACGATGGCACACGCCCCCAGGGCAAGCGCCCCGACCAGAACACTCAGGCGCCGGAGAGAAGAATTCACATTCGACATGTCATTTCCCCGGCGGCACAGGCAGCACTTTCTGCCAGCCACCCGGACATTCCTTGATATAGGGGTAATAGCCTTTGGCACTGGCACAGTAATACCAGTACTGCTGTGCCGGGGCCGCTTGCGGTGCCGATGGTGGCGCAGGAACGATTTGCGGAGGCGGCTCGGCCGGCACATCGGCTTGTTCGATGTAAACCTGCGGCTCAGGGGGCGGCACGACGATGACCTGCGGCGGGTAATACACCGGTGGCGGGTAATAGTAGGGCGGCGGATAGTAATAGCGATGCGATGGGTAGTAGCGCGGCCCCCAGACAGGTCCGACATAAACATCGAAATGACCACCTGCCCAGACGTTGCCCAGGCCCGAGAAGAGCAGGACAAGTACTGCCAGTAATGTTTTTTTCAAATTCATGGGAAGCCATCCTGCAGAAATGCACGGCTGCCACGATAACGAAAAAGCAGCCGCTTCGGCGCAGGAAATTGCTACAAGATGTAAGCCGAAACGACCCCCTGCACTGCCCCGCTTAAAACCGAGGGGCAATGCAGGGGGTGAAGTGCTTAGAGGATACGCATCTTCTTGGCGGCTTCACGCAGCTCGCCACGGAAATTCGGATGAGCGATGTTGATCAGCGCTTCGGCACGCTGTTTCGCCGTCTTGCCCCGCAATTGGGCAACACCGAATTCAGTAACCACATAGTTGATGTCGTTCTTGCTGGTCGACACGTGTGTTCCTGCGGTCAACGTCGGCACGATGCGCGAAATGGTGTCGTCCTTGGCGGTCGACGGCAACACGATGAACGCCTTGCCGCCATTCGAACGGTTGGCCGCCCGAACGAAATCGGATTGGCCGCCCGTCCCGGAGTACGGCGAAAAGCCCAGGCTTTCAGAACCGCATTGCCCCATGAAGTCGATCTGCATCGTCGCGTTGATCGCGTGCAGATTGTCGTTCTGACCCGCCAGATAGGGGTCATTCGTGAAGTCGACCGGATGCATTTCGAGCGAGGGATTGCGATCCATGAACTGATACAGTTTCTTCGAACCCAGTGCGAAAGTAGCCACCATCTTGCCCGGCAGGTAGTTCTTCTTGCGGTTGGTCACCACGCCCGCTTCGACCAGCGTCATGATGCCGTCGCCGACCATCTCGGTATGAATGCCCAGATCGTGCTTGTCGGTCAGTTGCATCACGACTGCATCGGGAATACCGCCGTAGCCGATCTGCAGGGTTGCGCCATCAGGAATCATTTCGGCAACGTACTTGCCGATGGCTTGCTGCACAGGACCGATCTTCGGCAGGCCGACTTCAAGAATCGGATCGTTGCTTTCAGTCAGTGCGGTGACCTGGGAAACGTGGATATGGCAATTGCCATTGGCAAACGGCACGTTCGGGTTGACCTCAAGCACGACGGCGCGGGCCTTGGCGATCGCCGCCATGGTGTAGTCAGGCCCCAGGGACAGCGAGAAGAAACCGTGGCTGTCCATCGGCGAAGCCATGGCAAAAACAATATCAGCCGGCGTCTGGCCGCGCTGGATCAGCGCAGGCAGCTCGGAAAAGTAGGCCGGCACGAAATCGATCCAGCCTTCCTGACCGCCGGGACGCGTTGCGCCACCGAAGAAATAGGCGGTATGACGGACATTCTCGGTCGTTTCCGGATCGATGTAGCCATACTTGCGCAAGGGCAGAATCTGCGAAATCTGGACACCGCGATATTCGCGGCGCACATCGGACAGCGCGGTAAGCAGCGCCGGCGGTTCACCCACCCCCGTGGGAACCACGATGGTGTCGCCATTCTTGACGACACGAATGGCATCCAGTGGTGCCATTTTCTTCTGTTGATACAAGGCCTGTACTGACATTGCTTTCTCCTCTGACAATTTATTGTTTATAAAAAATCGGATGCTCTCATATTGGTCAGACCAAAAGGCTGACCGAGATCAAAAGACCATGCTTATTGCATTGCAACAAAAATCGGGGATTTACGGCTTGCGATTGCTCCCGGCCACCATCCGAATCTCGAACAGGCGGCATTCCAGCGGGCCGTTGAATAGCGGTGTTTTGCGACTTGGGCGCAAACCGACCAGCTTGGGCAGGCGCAGATCGGCGGTAAAGAAGAAGCAATTCCAGCCAGCCCAGTGTTTCTTGAGGGCGGACCCCAGTTGCGGATAGAACTCGGCCAGCTCGTCCTGTTCGCCAATCCGCTCGCCATACGGCGGATTGGTCACCAGCATGCCATGCTCGGTCAGCGGCTCGGTTTCCAGCATATCGGCGCGGTCGACCGTGACAATGCCGCCAAAACCGGCTTCCTGCAAATTCTTGCGGGTGGCCCGCACGGCCTTGTCGTCAATGTCGTAACCGCGAATCTCAAGCGGCTCCGGGTCCTTGCAACGCGCTTCGGCAGCCTGCCGGATCTGCGCCCAGTTCATCGCCTCGAACTTGGCCAGCAACTCGAAGGCAAAGCCGCGATCGAGGCCCGGTGCACGATCAAGCGCCACCTGGATGGCCTCAAGGAGGAAGGTTCCGCTGCCGCACATCGGGTCGACCAGCGACATACCCGGCTGCCAGCCGGAAAGCTTGAGAATGCCGGCGGCCAGATTTTCCTTGAGCGGCGCATCCACGCTGGCCTTGCGAAAACCGCGCTGCCACAGCGGTTGACCGGAAGTATCGAGATACAGCGTGCATTCGTTTTCAGTCAGGAAAACATGCACGCTGACATCCGGATTGCGCGTTTCGATATTTGGGCGCTCGCCGAGATCCTCGCGGAAACGGTCGCAGACGGCATCCTTGACACGCAGCGTGACGAAATCGAGCGACTTGAGCGGACATTTGATTGCCGTCGTCACAACCCGCATGGTGCGCGAGACGGAGAAATGATTCGGCCAGAGCTGGCGTACGGCCAGCCGGTAAATATCCTCTTCCTTCTGGTAAGGCCCCTTGACGATATGCCAGAGGATGCGCGTCGCGATGCGCGACTCCAGATTGGCGCGGTAGCAGGTACTCCAGTCACCGGAAAAGAAGACCCCGCCAGAAATCGGTTTGACCTCATCGGCACCGATGGCATTCAGTTCATCAGCCAGCAGGGGTTCGAGGCCGCGTGGGCAAATAGCAAAATATTTATTCATCAGAAGGGCTTCAGGACAACGAGAAAGACCACGGCAAACAGAACCAGCACCGGCATTTCATTATAAAAACGGAACCACACGTGGCTGCGCAGATTGCCGCCCGTCTGGAAAGCCTTGAGCACCCGGCCACAGTGCCAGTGATAGGCAACCAGCAGGGCAACCAGCGTCGTCTTGGCATGCAGCCAGCCGCCGCTGAAACCATAACCCAACCACAGCCAGAGGCCAAGCAGGACGGCGAGAATGCCGAGCGGGGTCATGAAACGGAATAGCTTGTTCGCCATCAACAGCAGGCGCTCGCGTTCGGCCACGCTGTCAGCCGGCACCATGGCCAGATTGACGAAAATGCGCGGCAAATAGAACAACCCGGCAAACCAGGCGACAACCAGCGAGATATGCAGAGCCTTGATGACTAGCATGCGTCATTTCCTTTCAGTGCTGCACGAATCCCATCATCCACCGATGGATAGGCCAGACGCAGCTTGAGTTCTTGTTTCAGACGACGATTGCCGATACGCCGCGACTCGCGCATGAAGGACATCTGCATCGGTGACAGGCGTTGCTCGGCCTCGGCCCGTGAAATCCGGGGCGGGCGCGGCAAGGCAAAGGCATCGGCCACGCGGTCGAAATAATCGGCCATGCGCAGATCGGAATCATCGACCACATTGTAGGCGCGGTTGGCGGCGCCATGTGTCATCGCAGCGACACAGGCGGCCGCCAGATCATCGGCATGGATGTGGTTGGTAAACACATCGTCAGCTTCATTCAGGGCCGGCATGCCACGTTGCAAACGTTCGACCGGCAGGCGATCCGCCGCATAAATGCCCGGTGCGCGCAGAATCGAGATGGCGACACCAGTCTGTTTGCCCCAGGAACGCAGGGACCGCTCGGCATCGACCCGACGCGCAGCACGCGGACTTTCCGCGGCAAGACGGCGAGTCTCATCGATTTGCTGCCCCTGACAATCGCCATAAATGCCTGTCGTACTAACGTAAATCAGGCGCCGTGGTAGACTTTTGCCCTTGCCCAAAGCAGCCAGCAAATGGCGGGTTCGGGTGTCGAACTGCCCTTCGCCGGGCGGCGGCGCAAGGTGCAGGACCACATCGGCCAGACCGGCCAGACGATCCAGACTCGCCCGATCATCAAGATCGGCGAGCAGCGGAATCGCCCCGGCCTCGCGCCATTGCCCGGCACGACTGGCATCGCGCAGCAAGGCGTAGACGCGGTAGCGGCGGGCAAGGCGGGAGAGGATGCGGCGGGCAACGTCCCCGCTGCCGACGATCAGTATATTTTGCACGGCGGCATTGTAGCCGACGATGAAGGGGAACTCATGAGCCACCAGATTACAGTCCAGCCGAGCGGCCGCCAATTTGCGGCTGAAACCGGCGAAACCATTCTCGATGCCGCACTGCGCCAGGGCCTGACCCTGCCCTATGGCTGCAAGGATGGCGCTTGTGGTGCCTGCAAGGGAAAAGTGCTGTGCGGCGAGGTTGACCACGGCAAAGCCCAGCCACATGCCTTGAAAGACGAAGAGAAGGCTGGCGGACTGACGCTTTATTGCTGCGCAACGGCGCTCTCCGATCTGAGCATCGAATGCAAGCAGCTCGGTGCCATCACCGACATTCCGGTCAAGACGCTGCCTTCCCGGATCGAGAAACTGGAACGCCTGGCGCCCGATGTCATCGAACTCCAATTGCGCCTGCCAGCCAACGAACGCCTGCAATTCCGGGCCGGCCAATATATCGACATCCTGCTCAAGGATGGCAAGAAGCGCAGCTTCTCACTGGCCAACGCCCCGCACGATGATGCCCTGCTGCAGTTACATATCAGGCATGTCCCGGGCGGCGTATTTACCGACCAGGTTTTCTCAAGCATGAAAGTGCGCGACATCCTGCGTTTCAATGGCCCGCACGGCAGCTTCCATCTGCGCGAAGAGTCGAACAAACCGATGATCCTGCTGGCCGGCGGCACCGGCTTTGCACCGATCAAGGCCATCGTCGAATACACGCTGGCGACCAATAGCCAGCGGCCGATATACATCTATTGGGGCGCCAAGGCACGCGTCGACCTGTATCAACATGCCTTGCCGGCACAATGGGCGGCCGAGCACCCGCACATTCAATACATCCCCGTTCTTTCCGAGGCGGCGGCCGGTGATGAATGGCCCGGCCGCAGCGGACTGGTGCATCAGGCTGTCACGGTCGACTTCCCGAATCTGGCCGATTTCGAGGTTTACGCTTGCGGTTCGCCTGGCATGATCGAGGCCGCGAAACGTGACTTCATCAGCGCCGGCCTGCCTGAAGAAGCATTCTTTGCCGACGCCTTCACATTTGCTGCCCAGTAATCAACGCTGCCAGGCACAGCCTTTCAGTACCTGACCGTTGCTGGTCACCGTGGCGCGCCAACCGAAAACCGAATCGGCCACCGCGTCACGGCACAGGCCCTGCTCGAAGCGCAGGCTGAGTTTCTGGTTATCCTTGCTGACTTCATAGCTGGCCACGCCCCCTTCGGCCTTGACCGGTGCTGCCGGCAAAATCACATCCGGCTTGCCTTGGCGCTTGAGCACGACATGCTCGTTGCCGACGGCCAGCAGCCAGCCCGGCTCCTTGCCTGCGGCACGCCAGCTTTCCTCGCTGCCGCCAGGTAGCTGGCAACGTCCTTCGGTATGCGCCATGTTCAGGCCCGAAGCCTTCAGCATGCCGTTTTCGATGTAGCCGACCAGCTCGACATACAGCTTTTTGCCACTATCCAGGCCGACCATGGACAGCGCCTTGCCGACGCCACGATCCGGCGAGATATCCTCGACCATCGCATAACTGCGATCGCGACAAGGAGCGAAAACAAGCTTGTCGCCCTGTTTCATCATCTGGCCAAAGGTCAGCTTCGGCGTGGTATCGACCGGCTTGGCTTCCTGAGCGTAAGCACCTGCGACCGAAAAACCGGCAAGCAGCGCAAGGAGGGAGATCGTTTTTTTCATGGCCGGACACATTCGCTAGACGTTAAGGACTGCATTCTCGCTGCCTGCCGGCGCAAAGAGTTTGATGCAGTTGAAAAACCCGGCAAGTATTCACTCACCCAGATAGGCCGCTCGCACCTTGGGATCATTCAGCAACTTGGCGGCTTCACCATTCAGCGTAATCACGCCACTCTCCATGACGTAAGCACGCTGGCTGCTTTCGAGGGCCAGCTTGGCGTTCTGCTCGATCAGCAAGATGGTCATGCCTTCTGCTGCCACAGCACGAATCACTTCGAAAATTTTCTGGACCATGATCGGCGCCAGGCCCATCGACGGCTCATCCAGCAACAGCAACTTGGGACGGCTCATCAATGCCCGGCCAATCGCCAGCATCTGCTGTTCGCCACCGGACAAAGTCCCGGCCAACTGCGTCTCGCGCTCCTTGAGACGCGGGAAGTAGGCGTAGATCTTGGCCAGGTCGGCGGCAATTTCAGGCTTGTCGTTGCGCAGGAAAGCGCCCATGGCAAGATTCTCGGCCACGGTCAGGCGCGGGAAAACGCCACGCCCTTCCGGCACCAGGGCAATGCCCTTGGAGATCATGTCGTGCGGTGCAATACGGGTAATTTTCTCGCCGCAAAAATGCACATCTCCCCCAGCCGCGTCGATGACCCGTGAAATCGCTTTCAGGGTGCTGGTCTTGCCGGCGCCGTTGGCACCGATCAGGGCGACCATTTCGCCTTCGTTGACGTGGAAGGTAATGCTGCGTACAGCCTGAATGCCGCCATAAGCGACGCGGAGTCCGGTAACTTCAAGCACCTAGGTATGCCTCAATAACGCGTTGATCTTTCTGGACAATGGCCGGCACATCTTCGATGACCAGCGCACCGTAATCGAGCACGGCGACGCGGTCGCACAAGCCCATCACCAGCTTTACATCATGCTCGATCAGCAGGATGGTCGTGCCGTCAGCCCGAATCCCCTCGATCAGCTCGCGCAAGCCTTCGGTTTCGGTCGCATTCATCCCGGCAGCCGGTTCGTCGAGGCAAAGCAGTTTCGGATTTGTCGCCAGCGCCCGGGCAATTTCCAGGCGACGCTGGTCGCCGTAGGAAAGATTGCGCGCCAGATCGTCGGCCCGCTCTTCGATGCGAACGTAGTGCAGCAAATCGATCGCACGCTGGCGAATCGCCGCCTCTTCCGCCCGGGTGGCGCGGGTCTGCAGGACAGCACCCAGCACACCGGCTTTTGTCCGGACATGACAACCAACCATCACGTTTTCCAGCGCCGTCATGTTGGAAAACAGACGAATATTCTGGAATGTCCGGGCGATGCCGCGCTCGGCAGCCTGGTGCGGGGCATCGGCAACCAGCGGCACACCGTCAAAGACAAAACCACCGCCATCCGGCACATAAAGCCCGGTCATGCAGTTAAAAAACGTGGTCTTGCCGGCTCCATTCGGGCCAATCAAACCATAAACTTCACCTTTGCGGATGGTCAGCGAAACGTCGCGTAGCGCCTTGACGCCGCCAAAGTGCTTGGCTACCGCATTGGCCGCAAGCAGTACCTCAGCCATCATGCTTCTCCCGTCAGTTCACGTTTGCGCTCGGGCGAGGGCCACAGGCCCGCCGGCTTGAAGCGCATGACAAGCACGAGCGCCAGGCCAAACACCAGCATGCGCAAGCTTTCGGGATCGATCAGCATCTTGCCGAAAACAGCCATTTGCAACGGCCCGACGCCGTAACGCAGGGCTTCCGGCAAAATCGAGAGCAGCACAGCCCCGAGGATGACGCCGGGAATATGCCCCATGCCGCCGAGCACGACCATCGCCAGAATCATGATCGACTCGATCAGCGAAAAGCTTTCCGGCGAAACGAAGCCCTGCATGGCCGAGAAGATACCGCCGGCCACGCCGCCAAAGCTGGCACCCATCGCAAACGCCAGCAACTTGACGTTGCGCGTGTTGATACCAACCGCCTTGGCGGCAATCTCGTCTTCACGGATCGCCTGCCAGGCACGACCGATGCGGGAGTTTTGCAGACGCAGGTTGATGATGATGATCAGGATCGCCAGCGCGAGTAGCAGGAAATAGTATTTCTGCGGTCCACTCAGCGAATAGCCCAGAATCTGCGTGGTCCCGGAAAACTTGAAGTCACCGATGGCAACCGGGTCGATCAGCGTGATGCCTTGTGCGCCATTGGTGATGTTGATCGGTGCATTCAGATTGTTCATGAAGATGCGGACGATTTCGCCAAAGCCAAGCGTGACGATCGCCAGGTAATCGCCGCGCAGCTTGAGCGTCGGTGAGCCAAGCAGCACACCAAAGACACAAGCGACCATCGCCCCAATCGGCAAAATCACCCAGAACGGCAGGTGCAAGCCGAAATGCGGGCTGGCCAGCAAGGCATAGACGTAAGCACCGACCGCGTAGAACGCGATGTAGCCCAGGTCGAGCAGACCGGCAAAACCGACGACGATATTCAGACCAAGCGCCAGGAAAACGTACAGGATGGCGAAGTTGATGATCCGTACCCAAGCCTGGCCGCCCATGGCGGCAACGAACGGCAGGGCGATCAGGGCGGTCGAAATCAGGGCAATGCCCAGCGCCGAACGCGGATTGAGCCACTTGTTCATGCGCGATCTCCCGTCTTTTCACCAAACAAGCCGGACGGCTTGAACATCAGCACGACAATCAGCACGACAAAAGCAAAGATATCCTGATAGTGGCTACCGAGGAAACCGCCGGTCAGGTCGCCGATGTAGCCGGCACCGAGCGCCTCGATCAGGCCGAGCAGCACACCGCCGAGCATGGCCCCGGCGAGATTGCCGATACCGCCCAGCACCGCCGCCGTGAAGGCTTTCAGACCAAGCATGAAGCCCATCTGGTAATGGGCGATTTCGTAATAGGTGCCGACCATCACGCCAGCAACCGCGCCCAGCGCCGAGCCGATGATGAAAGCCGAGGCGATGACACGGTTGATATTCACCCCCATCAGGCTGGCGACCGCAGGATTCTGTGCTGTGGCACGCATCGCCATGCCGAGCTTGGTGCGATAGACGAGGAACAGCAGGCCACCCATGGTGATCGCCGAGGTCAGCACAATCACGATCTGAACCAGCGTGAAATTAGCCCCGGCGAATTCGAAATCGATTTTCGGCAGCAAGGGCGGAAAAGTCATGTAGTTGCGGCCCCAGATGATCATCGCCAGATTCTGCAGGACGATGGACATGCCGATGGCCGTAATCAGCGGCGTCAGCCGCGGCGCATTGCGCAAAGGACGGTAAGCGATGCGCTCGAGCCCCCAGCCCAGCGCCATGCAGACCAGCATCGAACAGATCAGGCCGCCCATCCCGGCGAGCATGACCGGCATGCCGGCCTTGAGTAAAAGACTGGAGACGGTAATGGTGACCAGCGTACCGATCATGACCACTTCACCATGGGCAAAATTGATCAGCCCCATGATGCCGTACACCATCGTGTAGCCCAGTGCGACCAGGGCATAAATGCTGCCCTGGACAAGGCCGTTGATGATTTGTTGAAGAAAAATATCCATTACGACTAAACAACCTCAGCATGTAGAAACGGCACCTCTCGGTGCCGTTTTATCTCAGTCAAATGACTGCTTACTTCTTCTCGACAGCCGCCTTGGTGGCTTCGGCCGCGTTCTTGACTGCGTCCGCACCTACCTTGACGGCCTCTTTACCTACTTCCGTTGCTGCACCGGCAACCGCCTTGGCAGCATCCTTCACTTCAGCCACAGCTTCCTTGACTTCAGCCTTGGCTGCAGCCACGGCACTGCCGCCGAGCGTCGAAACATACTCCAGTTTACCGCCCTTGTACTGGTAGATCGAAATCGCGCCACCCTTGAGGTCGCCGAATTCATCAAACGCAATTTGAGCCGTCAAACCGTCGTAGTTGGTCTTGCCGATTTCAGCCAGGTACTTGGCCGGCTCGACCGAGTCGGCACGCTTCATCGAATCGGCCATGACCATCACTGCATCATAGACATACGGTGCGTACAGCTGGATTTCAGTACCGAACTTCTTGACGAACTTGTCCTTGAATTCCGGGCCCTTGGCCAGTTTTTCAAGCGGCATGCCCGGCAGCGAGCAGTAGTGACCTTCGGTCGCTTCGCCGCCCAGCTTCATGAATTCCGGAGTACAGACGCCATCGCCACCAAGGAACTTGGCCTTGATACCGAGTTCCTTCATCTGCTTGGCCATCGGGCCGCCCTGAGCGTCCATGCCGCCATAAAACACCAGATCGGCCTTGGTAGATTTGATCTTGGTCAGGATGGCCTTGAAATCGGTGGCCTTGTCGTTGGTGTATTCATTGGCAACGACTTTCAGACCGGCCGCTTCGGCGGCCTTTTTGAACTCGTCGGCCAGCCCCTGGCCGTAGGCGGTGCGGTCATCGACGATGGCCACGGTCTTGACACCCTGGGTTACGGCAAACTCACCCAGCACCTTGCCCTGCTGGACGTCGTTGGCCATCACGCGGAAAGCCGTCTTGAAACCTTGCTGGGTGTATTTCGGGTTGGTTGCCGAACCGGAAATCTGCGGAATGCCGGCGTCGGAATAAAGCTTGGAAGCCGGGATGGTGGTCCCGGAATTGAGGTGACCTATCACCCCGAGAACCTTGGCATCGACCAGCTTCTGGGCGACGATGGAACCCTGCTTTGGATCGGCCTGGTCATCTTCGCCGAGCAATTCGAACTTGACCTTGGCACCACCGATTTCCAGGCCCTTGGCATTGAGTTCCTCGATCGCCAGGCGGGCGCCGTTTTCATTATCTTTACCCAAATGCGCCTGCGGGCCGGTCATTGGTGCGACATGGCCCAGCTTGACGACCATTTCCGGCTTGGCGGCTGGCGCGGCCGGTGCTGCAGCGGGTTTCGGTTCTTCCTTCTGACCGCAGGCGGACAGGGCGAAAGCAGCGGCAACGGAGAGAGCAACTACGGAAATCTTGGCTTGCATCGGTGATTCTCCTGATCTCTGGTGGGTAGAAACTAAGTGCCGCGATTCTCCCGATGCATGACGCATCCGTCAATAAGCCTGCGTTATAGTGCGGCCCATTCGAGGAGTATTTAATGCAAAACGACCTTTTTCCCTTGCCAGAGACGTTGACCGCAGCACTGAGCGGGCAATTCGGCCCCCGTTTTTCCCAGGGCGAATCAACCCGGCTGCAACACGGCCGCGATGAATCGGTGCATCAACCCATGCTGCCGCAAGGCGTCGTCATGGCCGAAAACAGCGAAGAAGTGGCGTTGACCGTGAAACTCTGCGCCGAACACGGCGTTGCCATCATTCCCTACGGCGTCGGCAGCTCGGTTGAAGGCCATGTACTGGCACCGCACGGCGGCATTTCGCTCGATCTCTCCGGAATGAACCGGATTATCGACATCCATGCCGAAGACGGCGATGCCACCGTGCAAGCCGGGGTCACCCGCATGCAATTGAACAATGCGCTGAAAGGCACCGGACTCTTCTTCCCGATCGACCCCGGTGCCGACGCGACGCTCGGCGGCATGGCCGCGACCCGCGCCTCGGGGACCAATGCCGTGCGCTACGGGACGATGCGCGACAACGTGATGGCCACGACCACCGTGCTGGCCGATGGCCGGATCATGAAAACCGGTGGCCGGGCCCGCAAATCCTCGGCCGGCTACGACCTGACCCGACTGCTGGTCGGCTCGGAAGGGACGCTCGGCATCATGACCGAACTGACCGTCAAGCTTTACCCGATCCCGGAAGCGATCACTGCGGCTGTCTGCACCTTCCCGGACATTGATTCGGCGGTCCAGACCGTCATCCAGACCATCCAGTTGGGCGTGCCGGTGGCGCGTATCGAATTGCTCGATCCCTTGTCGCTGTCGGCCATCAACCAGTTCAGCAAGACCTCGCTGGCGGAAGCGCCGACCCTCTTTTTCGAATTCCACGGCAGCCCCGCTTCGGCGGCCGAGCAGGCTGAAACGGTCCAGGCCATCGCCGGCGAACTGGGCGGCACCGATTTCGAATGGGCGACCCGGCCGGAAGACCGTACCCGCCTCTGGCAAGCCCGGCACGATGCCTATTTCGCCTGCCTGCAACTCAAACCCGGCTGCCGCTGCTTCCCGACCGATGTCTGCGTCCCGATTTCACGCCTGGCCGAATGCATTGCCGCAACCAACGCGGACATCGCGCAAGTCAGCATCCCGATCGCGCTGTTCGGCCACGTTGGCGATGGCAACTTCCATCTCGTTGTCCTGGTCGACCCCGAAAATCAGGCAGAAATGGACGAAGCCGCCTGGATCAGCTCGCGTGTTGTCGAACGAGCCATCGCCATGGAAGGCACCTGTACCGGGGAACACGGCATCGGCCTCGGCAAACGGAAATACCTGGCTCAGGAACACGGCGATGTCGCGGTCGACACGATGCGCGCCCTGAAAATGGCCCTCGACCCGCACAACCTGCTCAATCCGGGAAAAATTCTGCCCGCCGCCAAGGCCGGGTGTGCTGCATCGGCATAGAATTAAGCGAATTTCGCCCAACGTTTATTGATGCCCTCGCTCAGCCTTAAATTCAAACTGACCCTCAGCGCCATTTCGATGGCGCTGCTGCTCTTGCTCGTCCAGTCGATCAGCCAGTTCTACATGCTGCGCAGCGAACTCTCGGCCCGCATCGAAAGCGAGCAGTTCACGCTGCTCACCGAACTGGCCGGGCACCTTGACGACAAGATGGACGAGCGGCTCAACGCCCTCAGTCACGCCGCCGGCTCGATCCCGCAAAACAGGCTGGCCGACATCAAGGCACTCGAAGAACACCTCAAGGGCGAAACGGCCCTGCTGACGCTGTTCGACGATCTCTACATCTTCGACGCACAAGGCATCCTGCTCGCCGACTGGCCGTTCAAGGCCGGACGACGCGGCCTCGACATGGCCGCCCGGGACTACATACAGGGCGTGCGCAAAACGCTGAAGCCAGTTATTTCTCAGCCCATTCTCGGCAAGGCGACACACCAGCCCATCGTCGTGCTGGCTGCGCCTGTCCTCAACCCGAAAGGCGAACTGGTGGCCATTACCGGTGGCGTGCTCAATCTCTACAAACCCAATTTGATCGGTTCGCTCGGCACCCGGCAAATTGGCGAAAACGGCTATTTCTACATGGTCTCGCAGGAACGCCTGGTCATTTCGCATCCGGACCGCACGCGGATCATGCAAAAGACACCGCCGGCCAAAGACAGCCCGGCGCTGGAGCGGGCCCTGCAGGGCTTCGAAGGGACGCTGGAAGGAACCAATAGCCGCGGCTTACGCGGTTTGTTCACCTTCAAACGGCTCGACAGTACCGGTTGGCTGCTCGCCTCGGTCATCCCCAGCGAAGAGGCTTTCCGCCCCGTTGCCCGCGTCCAGGAAAACATGGCGCTGCTCACCGTGCTGTTGATGATCCTCGTCACGCCACTGCTCTGGTTCATTTCCCGGCGCCTCGTCGAGCCGCTCAGTGCGCTGGCAGGCACCATGCGCCAACGCGCCGCGGCGATGCAACCCCAGCAGCCGGCCGAACCGGTTTCCGAACAGGGCAGCAGCGAAATCCGCACGGTCGCCGCTGCCTTCAACGAATTTCTCGATGCCCGCAACCAGGCCGAAACGGCACTTGCGGTGAGCGAACAGCAACGCTCGAAAATCATGGAAAACCTGGCGCAAGCCAAGGATGAAGCCGAAGCTGCCAGCCGGGCAAAGAGCGAATTCCTGGCCAACATGAGCCATGAAATCCGTACGCCGATGAACGGCATCATCGGCATGATCGAACTGGCCCAGATGAACCCGCTCGACGACGAGACGCGCGATCATTTGAAAATCGCCCATCAATCCGCCTTCAGTCTGCTCGGCATTCTCAACGACGTCCTCGACGTTTCAAAAATCGAAGCCGGCAAGCTGGAAATCGACCACACGCTTTTCGCCCCGCGCGAGCTGATCAGCGAAATCCTGTGCCTGATGGAACCGGGCATGCGGGAAAAAGGACTCAAGCACGCCTGCCATTTCCCGCCTGAGCTGCCGCCACTGCTGATCGGCGACCCGCTGCGCATCCGTCAGGTGCTGCTCAACCTGATCGGCAATGCGATCAAATTCACGCCGAGCGGGAGTATCGCGGTCGACATCGCCTGCACGACCATTTCGCCACAACAACTTGGCCTGACCATCGCGGTGACCGACACCGGCATTGGCATCCCGCAAGATCGCCAGGAAGCGATTTTCCATGCTTTCTCGCAGGCAGATGGCTCAACCACCCGCCACTACGGCGGCACAGGTCTGGGCCTGACCATCTCCAGCCAGCTGGTCGAACTGATGGGCGGCCGGCTGACGCTGCACAGCGAGCTTGGCGTCGGCAGCACCTTCCGCTTCACCCTCAAACTTTCCTTGCCGGAACAATAAGGCCGCGGCACACTCCAATCTCCCATCCACGCATCGCCACCACCCCCGGCGATGACGTGGCAAACAGCGCCCACAAAGCGCAATAACAGGAGACAAAAATGAGCGCATCCGCTCGACCGGCGTCACACGCCGAGCCGTCCATTGTTCTGGACGACAAATACACCCGCACGACTGGCCGCATTTTCCTGACCGGCACCCAGGCACTGATCCGCCTGCCGATGCTGCAACGCGAACGCGACCTTGCTGCCGGCCTGAACACCGCCGGCTTCATCTCAGGCTACCGCGGCAGCCCGCTCGGCAATCTCGATCTCGGCCTGTGGAAAGCGAAGGAACATCTCGCCAGCCACCACATCAGCTTCCAACCCGGCATCAACGAAGACATGGCCGCCACCGCCGTCTGGGGCAGCCAGCAGGTCGGCCTCTTCCCCGGTGCAAGATACGACGGCGTGTTCGGCCTGTGGTACGGCAAGGGGCCGGGCGTGGACCGCTGCGGCGACGTCTTCCGTCACGCCAACGCCGCCGGCACAGCCCAACACGGCGGCGTACTGGTCATCGCCGGCGACGACCATGCCGCCAAGTCTTCCACCCTGCCGCACCAGACCGAGCACGTCTTCAAGGCGGTGATGATGCCGGTGCTCTACCCGGCCAACGTCCAGGAATATCTCGACTTCGGCCTGCACGGCTGGGCGATGAGCCGCTATTCCGGCTGCTGGGTCGCCTTCAAGGCGCTGGCCGACACGGTCGAGACTTCGGCCTCGGTGAATATCGACCATGCCGCGGTCGACATCAGGATGCCGAGCGATTTCACCTTGCCGCCCGACGGCCTCAACATCCGCTGGCCGGACCCGCCGCTGGTCCAGGAAGCGCGCCTGCTCAACCACAAGCTCTACGCCGCGCTGGCTTATTGCCGAGCCAACCGGCTCGACCGTGTGATCATCGATTCGCCGGCACCCAGGCTCGGCATCCTGACGGCGGGGAAAAGCTATCTCGACGTGCGCCAAGCGTTGGACGAGCTCGGCATCGACGCGACGCTGGCCGCGCAGATCGGCATTCGCCTGTACAAGGTCGGCATGGTCTGGCCGCTCGAACCGGAAGGCGTGCGCCACTTCGCCGAAGGGCTGGAGGAAATCCTGGTCGTCGAGGAGAAGCGCCAGCTACTCGAATACCAGTTGAAGGAAGAACTGTATAACTGGCGCGATGACGTGCGCCCGCGCATCGTCGGCAAATTCGACGAAAAAGGCGAGTGGACCGCGGGTGATGCCGGCTACCTGGCGCACAGCGACTGGCTGTTGCCGGCCGCTGGCGAACTGCCGGTGGCGAGCATCGCACGCGTCATCGCCCAACGCATCGGACGTTTCTTCACCTCGCCGGCCATCGCGGCACGGCTGAAGATGCTGGAAGCCAAGCAACAGGCGGCAAAGATGCCCATCGTGCTGGCCGAGCGCAAACCTCATTTCTGCTCCGGCTGCCCGCACAACACGTCCACCAAAGTCCCGGAAGGCTCGCGCGCCGTCGCCGGCATCGGCTGCCATTACATGGTGACCTGGATGGACCGCTCGACCTCGACTTTCACCCACATGGGCGGCGAAGGCGTGCCCTGGGTCGGCCAGGCGCCATTCACCGAGGAAAAGCACATCTTCGCCAACCTCGGCGACGGCACTTACTTCCACAGCGGCCTGCTCGCCATCCGCCAATCCATCGCGGCGAAAGTGCCGATCACCTACAAGATCCTCTACAACGACGCCGTCGCGATGACCGGCGGCCAGCCGGTAGACGGCATTTTGAGCGTCGCCCGCATCACCCGCCAGCTGGAAGCCGAAGGTGTCGGCAAGATGGTCATCGTCGCCGCCGAGCCGGAGAAATACGCCGAGATTACCGATCTCGCCCCCAACGTACCGGTCCGCCATCGCGATGAACTCGACGCCGTGCAGCGCGAACTGCGCACCTGGCCCGGCGTCTCGGTACTGATTTACGACCAGGTCTGCGCGACGGAAGCCCGCCGCCGCCGCAAGCGCGGCAAAATGCCGGCGATCCAGCAGCGCCTGGTGATCAACGAGGCTGTCTGCGAAGGCTGTGGCGATTGTTCGGTGCAATCCAACTGCCTTTCCATCGTGCCGGTCGAAACGGCTTTCGGCACCAAGCGCCAGATCGATCAGTCATCCTGCAACCAGGATTTTTCCTGCCTCAAGGGTTTTTGCCCAAGTTTTGTCAGCATCGAGGGAGGGCAACTCAAAAAAGGCACGAAACTCGCGGTCGACCGCGACAACTGGCCGGTTTTGCCCGAACCGACGCTACCGGCCACGCATCGCCCCTACAATCTGCTGCTCAACGGGGTCGGCGGCATGGGCGTCACCACGCTAGGTGCCCTGCTCGGCATGGCCGCCCACCTCGACGGCAAAGGCGTCTCGACGCTCGACATGACCGGTCTGGCGCAAAAATACGGCGCCGTTTTTTCGCATCTGCGCATTGCTGACCGGCCAGAGGACATTCACGCTGCCCGCATTGCAACCGGTGAAGCACATGCCCTGATCGGCGGCGACCTGGTGGTCAGCGCCAGCAATGAAGCACGATCGAAAATGCTGGATGGACGAACCCGTGCCGTCGTCAGTTGCACGGCAACGCCGACCGCCGAATTCACCCGCAATCGTGACTGGCAATTCCCGCAAAACGGCCTTGAGCAACAACTGCGCGACACGCTGGGTGAAAGTGCCGTCACCTTCATCGACGCGCAGCACCTGGCCACCGTCCTGATGGGCGATGCGCTCTACGCCAACATGCTGCTCCTCGGCCATGCCTGGCAACAGGGTCTGGTGCCGGTTTCAGCCGATGCGCTGGACAAGGCCATTGAACTGAACGGCACCGCCGTCGAGGCCAATCGCCAGGCTTTCCTCTGGGGCAGGCGCAGCGCCGTGCACGGCGAACAGCTCAGGCGCGCGGTCGACGCCCAGAAAAACACTGAAACGGGCCATACCAGCCAACCGCAAACGCTGGATGAACTGATTGCAAGCCGCAGCGCCCACCTCGCGGCCTATCAGGATGAGAAGCTGGCCGAAACCTACCGCCAGCGCATCGGCCGTATTCGTGCTCTGGGCGACGATACACTGAGCCGCAGCATCGCCGTCCAATATGCCCGGCTCCTGGCGCCGAAGGATGAGTACGAGGTGGCCCGCTTGTACACCGAGAGCGACTTCATTGAGCGGCTGAGTGAAAAATTCGATGGCGAACTCCGTCTCAACTTCCATTTTTCACCGCCCATTTTTCAGCAACGTGGACTGGATGGCCGCCCCGCCAAACGCAGTTTCGGCCCACGCTGGATAGTTCTGCTGAAATGGCTGGCCAAGGCACGGACATGGCGCAACACCTGGCTCGATCCATTCCGTTTCAGCCCGGACAGGGCCGTCGACCGCGAACTGCTCAGGGACTATGAGGCCGACCTCGATCTGATCATCAGCCATCACGGCAAAGCTAATACGCTGGCCCGCCAGCTGGCTGACTGGCCAGCGGCCGTCCGCGGCTTCGGCTACGTGCGTCACCAGGCGGCCGAGCAGACTAAAAAACAACGAGAAAGCATCAGAAGTGAGCTAATGGCATAAAATCGGCGGATGTCAAAAACACCGATGCGACAGTTCGCCCTGCAAGGGGCGGCTGTCATTCTCGTTCTCTCGATCGCCTGGCCGTACTTCGGCTGGAAAGCCGAAGCCATGCCCTGGCTGCAAACCTGCCTGGCGATTGGCAGCGTGGCGCTGGTTTTCGCCACGCTTTCCCGCCAGCCGTGGTGGTGGCGCGTCATCCACGCAGCCTTCATGCCACTGATCTGGCTGACACACAGCTTTGCGATCGATCCGGGCTGGTTCCTGCTGGCTTTCGTGCTCCTGCTGCTGGTTTACCGCGGCGCACTCAGCGGCCAGGTGCCGCTCTACCTCTCGAACAAGCAAACCGTTGTCGCCCTCGCTGAATTGCTGGCCGAACGCGAAGCCCCCCATTTTCTCGATCTGGGTGCCGGTGTCGGCAGCACCACCGTCCCGCTGGCCGACCTGTTGCCGGACGGCCACTTCACCGGCTACGAAAATGCGCCGCTGACCTGGCTGCTGGGCCGCATTCTCAGTCTCGGCCGCCACAATATCCACTGGCGCTGGGAAGATCTCTGGCAAGCAAATCTGGCTGAATACGATGTGGTTTACGCCTTTCTCTCGCCCACCCCGATGCCCGATCTATGGGCCAAGGTACAAGCCGAAATGCAGCCGGGCAGCCTGTTCGTCAGCAACAGCTTTCCGGTGCCAGGAGCAACGCCCAACCGCATCATCGAGGTCGACTGCCAGCCTCCGCGACCGCTTTACTGCTATCAGATCTGACGACGGATGCTGAAAAGGAAGCCGGAAACCCTTGCTCTGTTCGTCGCGCTGATCAGTACGCTGACGGTGCTTGGGGGATTTCTGGCCGACCTGCTGGTTGCCCGGCATCGCGACATCGAGGCTGGCGAACAACGCTTGCAGCATTTCGGCATCATGATGGCCGAACACACGGCGCGCGCCTTCGAGGCGGTCGACGTCACCCTGCGCGAAATTTCAACCGACCTGGCCGGCAACCGGCGCAACTGGGAAACCTGGGAGGCGAGCAGCGGCTGGGAATATGTCGCCCAGCGCCACTCGCGCGCCATGCCTCAATTGCGCGACCTGATTGTTTTCGACCGCCAAGGCAATCAGCGATTCATTTCAACGCAATTTCCGCCGCCGCCAATCAACATCCGCGACCGCCCCTACTTCACGATTCTCGAAAATGGTGCCGAAGGAGCAACCTACGGCCCCTACATCGACCGCAACAACGGCCGCTACAGCTATGCCATCGCCCGCCGCATCAGCAGCGATGGCAAACAGTTGTCGGGCATCACGCTTGGGGCGATCGAACCAGGCTACCTGCAGGACTTCTGCTGGCCCAACCGTCTGGCCGATGATTTTGAAGCCGTCCTGATCAACGCGGCGGGCCAGATCGTCGCCTCTTGCCGGCCCACCGATCTGAGCCGGCAATCCCCCGTCCTCGGCATGCCCGCCAGCGATATCCTGTTCAATGGCAAGCTGCGCGGCCACTCATTCAGCAGCGGCCTGAGTACCGCTGACGGCCTGTTGCTTTCGGTCTCGCCGGTTCCCGGATTCCCCGACCTGCGTATTCTGACGGTCATTCCGGAAAGCACCTTGCTGGCCAACTGGCAAACCCGTCTGCTTGAACTCAGCATCCTCGGCCTGCTGGTCACCGTTGTCCTGCTGGTCGGTGCGCTGCTCGTGCGCCGGCAAGTCCGTGACATGACGACAATGACCGGCGCCCTGGCCGCCAGTCACGAAACCCTGGAAGAGCGGATCAAGGAAGCCACGCTCGAACTGGCGGCACAAAAAGACGAGGCTGAGCGCGCCAACAAGGCCAAAAGCCGCTTCCTGGCTGCTGCCAGCCACGATTTGCGCCAACCGCTGCACGCCCTTTCGCTTTTTGCCACCGATCTGCTGCGTCAGGTGCGCAGCGGCACAGCCCATGAATTACCCCGCCTGGCCGAGCAAATCGCCACATCGACCAGCGTCCTCGGCGAGCTGCTCGATTCCTTGCTCGACATCTCCCGCCTCGACGTAGCCGGGATCAAACCCGACATCCGCAGTTTCCCCCTCGGCCCGACATTTGAGCGCCTGGCCAACTCATATCGGCGTGCTGCGGTCGACCGCAAACTCAAGCTGCGTTTCAAAACGAACAACCTGTGGGTCGAATCCGATCCGGTCATGGTCGAGCGGATACTGGCCAACCTGGTGTCCAATTCATTGCGCTACACCCCGCCGGGCGGACGCATTCTGGTCACCGCCAGAAAACGCGGCACCCATGTCCTGGTCGAAGTGCGGGATAGCGGCATGGGCATTGCGCCAGAACATCAGGCCGCAATTTTTGCCGAGTTTTATCAGGTCGGCAATTCGGCTCGCGAGCAAAACAAGGGATTGGGACTGGGACTGTCGATCGTTGACCGGTTGACACGGGCGCTTGGCATCACCGTCAATCTGAAATCGCGCCTCGGTGACGGCACCACCTTCGCCCTGCAGCTGAAAGCCAGCCAGGCACTGCAACACAAGGTAGCGGAAGCGCCGCAGGCGTCACTCGGCAAAGTGCATCTGATCGGTGATTCGCAAGCCATCATCGATTGCGCCGAACAAATCAGGAACTGGCACTACAGCGTGACGACCGACCCCGGCAACGGGACCGAATACCTGCCGCACGGCAGCGTTCTCATCTGTGCCGGCACGGTTGCCACCAGCGTGGCATCCCGCCTGACGCAGGACACACCGCTGATCGTGGTTCACGAAGCAGGACAAAGTGAACTGCCACCGGGCGCCCACAGCCTGCAAACGCCGATTCGACCGGCCCGGCTGCGGGCTTTACTGACCCAGCTTCAAAAAACGCTTTCGAAATCGATCCCGTAACGGGCAACGGCGACCAGCGCCTGTGTCCGGCTATTGACGTCAAGCGCCCGAAAGATCGCGGTCACGTGAATCTTGACCGTACCTTCGGAAAGCTGAAGCTGCTCGGCGATATCGCGATTCGATAAACCGCGCACCATCAGGGCAAGCACCTGGGCCTGACGGTCGGTCAGACCAACTTCTTCGGGCCTGACGCTGACCTTCGAAGGCACGACCGGAATCGCGTCATCGAGACGCGCACCGGGTTGGGCAACCGGCTTGAAGATATTGCCAGCCAGAATTTCACGGACGGCAGAGAGCAACTCCTCGCCGGAATAAGCCTTGGGAATGAAACCGGAAGCCCCCAGATTCAGCACGCGGGTAATCGTCGGCAGATCATCGAAGGCTGAAACAACCGCAACAGGCATGGCCGGATAGCGACGGCGCAGGATATCCAGGCCGGCAAAACCATCGATGCCCGGCAGGGCAAGGTCGAGCAGAACGAGATCGAATTCGCCTTCATTATCGAGCAGGGTCAAGGCCGACTCGAAATCTTCGCTTTCACAAACCCGGGTTCCTTCTTCGACCAATGCAAGCAGGCGAACCAAGCCTTCGCGCACCAGCCCATGGTCTTCAACCACAAGCAATTTCAGCATTCTCATCCCCTCTAAGACAGGGTGCTAATTTAGCACTTTGTACTATGGATTGGTTTAAGATGGAGCAATACAAACGAAGGAGACGAATCATGAGCGGCGATCAAGGTAACGATCCACTGAACTTTATGCGCAGCATGTGGGGCAACATGGGATTCTCTCTGCCTGGCATGGTTGCGCCGACGTTTGACATCGAGGAACTCGACAAGCGCATCAAGGACATGAAGGCCGTCGAAGGCTGGTTGCGGATGAATCTTTCGATGCTCCAGATGACCATTCAGGGCCTGGAAATGCAGCGCACGACAGTCTCTGCCGTCCAGACCATGGGCAAGATGGCCAGCGAGGCCGCACAGTCCGCAGCACCGTCAAACGAACCGGCTGCGCCGGTCGACACAGCACCGGGCGCACTTTCCGAAGCGGCCATGTGGCCCTGGCAGATGATGCAGCAAATGCGCGAACAGCTTCAGCATGGTGCCGAAGCAGCGATGCAGGCCGCCGGTGAGAGCACCCCGCCAGCAAAACCTTCCGCCCGTCGCAACAAGAAATAATCAGATGTGCAGCCACGCTGCCCAGAGCGGCAGCGTGAGCATCGACCCGAGCGTCGTTGCCGAAATCAGCCAGGCTACGCTCCGCCCATCGCCCCCCATGCGCATCGCCAGGATGTACGCCGATGATGCGGTGGGCAAGGCGGCAAACAACACCGCAATTTGATAATTGAGCCCACTCAGGCCCAACTGGTAGCCGACGACGGCTGCAATCAGCGGCAGGGCCAGCAGCTTGACGCCCAGCAACCAGATGGAAACGCCCCGGACGCCGGGTGCATTGTCGAGCCGCAGTGCAGCACCGACCGTAATCAGGCCAAGCGCAATCGAAGCGTCGGCCAGCCGGCCAAGGAATGCCTGCAATGGTGCCGGCGGAATGAATCCGGCCAGATTCAGCAGGAAGCCCAGCGTCGTCCCCCAAATCAACGGATTGCGGGCCACTTCCCGCCACAAGCCGACCTCGCCATGCCGCGCCAGCATCCAGACGGATACCAGATTGGCCAGCGGTACGGCAGCACCGACAATGAGACCCATCGTTGCAATGCCGGGCGACCCGAACAACATACCGGCGACAGCCAGTGCAATGTACGAGTTGAAACGGTAGGCGCACTGGAACACAGAGGCGAACGTCAGCGGCGGCAGACGGACAAAAAGCCGGGGAAGCAAACCAAGCAACATGCCCCCAAGCATGGCAGTCAAGGCTGTTGCCAGGAGCGGCAGGGCCGCACCGAAATCAAGCCGGGTCTTGATGATGGCGTTGATCAGCAGGGCGGGGAAGAGGATGAAATAAACCAGCTTCTCGACACCCTGCCAGAAATGGTCGCCCAGATGCATCCAGCGGCGGATGGCAGCGCCGAGCAGGATGAGGGCAAAATCGGGAAGCAGCAGCCAGACGGTATTCATGGCTGCATTTTATGTCAGCTGGAGCATCCGCCACGCCCTCATGTCCGACAGGCTCAGCCCAGTGCGCCGCTTTCCTGCAAACGCTGGATATCGGCTGCGCCATACCCGGCCGCCTGGAGAATCGGGAGATTGTGCTCACCGGCGGCTGGCGCGTTCTGCCGCACGTCAAATTGAAAACCGGACATCTTGAGCGGTGGTGCAAACTGGGTCAGCCCCTGCGATTCAATGATCATCCCGCGAGCCGTCAATTGCTCATTCGACAAGGCTTCCTCTGGCGTCAGAATCGGCGTGACACAGCAGTCGACCGCAGCAAACAGGGCCTGCCACTGATCGCGCGAACGCGTTGCAAACAACGCCTCCATCTCTGCCCGCAACGTACTGTCCCATTGCCGCTTGACCCACTCCGGCCGCGCCAGGACTGTGCAACAGGACTGCCAGAACTTGCCTTCGAGCGCGCCGACGGCCATGTACTTGCCATCGGCACAGCGATAGGTCGCATAGCAAGGCAGCCCGCCCGAAAGTAAATCAGTACCACGCGGTGCCGAGCGGCCGGCATCGTTCAGCCGCAGCATGGCGAAATAGGTGTGCGCCAGCACACTGTCGGTCATCGACACATCGATATAACGCCCCTGCCCGGTTTTCCCGGCGTCGATCACGGCCGCGAGAATCCCCATCACACCAGTCAATGCACCGCCCAGCAGGTCGGCAATCTGGAAATTTGGAATAGCCGGCTTGCTGCCTTCCAGCCCGATTTGCTCAAGCACCCCGGCATAACCGAGGTAGTTGATATCGTGGCCGGCCAGATCCTTGTAGGGACCATCCTGGCCGTAACCACTGATCGAGCAGTAGGTAATCTTGGGATTCAGGGCCGCAACGGTTGCGTAACCAATCCCCAGCTTGTCGACCACACCGGGACGAAAGCTCTCGACAATCACATCGGCCTCGCTGGCCAGGCGGAGAAAGATTTCGACGCCCTCCGGCTTCTTCAGATCAAGCCGCAAGCCCTGCTTGTTGCGATTGATCATCTTGAAGTAGGCGCTATCCTCACCGGCCCCCGTCCCCAGCGTACGGGCGTAATCCCCCACCTGTGGATCTTCGATCTTGATGACTTCAGCCCCGAGATCGGCCAGATGCAAGGTCGCAACCGGCCCCGGCAGCAAGCGGGTCAGATCGAGAACGCGAATGCCGGTCAGCGGCGCAGGCCGGCTCATTGCTCGCACACGCCGAGCAAGTCGGCTTCCAGTTCGATATCCATATCTTTTTTCAATGCCTGATCGATGAACATGCCGCGATAGAGACGCCCGGCATTCGCCGCTTTTCGTGCATGCGGTGTTTCCCATTGGCTGACACGCAGGCGGACGATGCCGATCTGCTCGTCGCGTTCCGGCACATCGGTACTGACGCAGGGGTATGCCAGCGCCTGCCGGTTGAATTCTTCACGGCTGTATTGCTCGATGTTCTTGCCCGGCACGGCCGGACATTTGCCGAGATGGCGCGTCCGGACCTCAGCCGCCACAACCTTGCCCTTCAGGTAATAAACCGGATCAGTCATGACCCAGCCACTGCCGCCTTCCTCGTAGACCACACACTGGCCTGTCTGCAACATCGCCGGATATTTGAACACCAGGCGGGCCGAAGGACGCAGCACAGGCTCATCGGCTAGCGCCGGCACTGCCAGCGCAGCCAGAATCAACAGGAAAACTCGCATGAAAACAGTCCGGATCAATAGACCCGGCTATCTTCGATCACCTTGCCATCGTTGGGCAAGCCCCCTGGCGTGGTAAATGCCACATCGCCACGCAGCTTGGTCACCTCACGCAAACTGGCAACCAGCGCCTTGTCGAGGGCCTCGCTGCCGGAGCCGATTTCACAATGCAGCACCATCCGATCCTGGCCGCCCGGATTGTCCACCACCAGACGCATGCGCTGGATTTCGGGGTGACGCCGGGCAATATCGGCCACTTGTTCAGGATGAACGAACATTCCCTTGACCTTGGTTGTCTGGTCGGCCCGCCCCATCCAGCCCTTGAGGCGGATATTGCTGCGCCCGCAAGGCGAACGCCCGGCCATCACGGCCGACAAATCGCCGGTCGCAAAGCGGATCAGCGGATAGTCGGGGTTGAAACTGGTGACGACGATTTCACCGACCTCACCCGGCGCGACCGGATCGCCCGTTCCGGGCCGGACAATCTCGACCAGCAACTCTTCTTCGACAATCAATCCTTCTTCGGCATCCGTTTCGTAGCCGATCGCACCAATATCCGCCGTGGCGTAACACTGACGCACCGTAATACCGCGCTCCTTGAGCCAGTTACGCGTAATCCCCGGCAAGGCTTCACCAGAGACGCAGGCTTTCTTCAGCGAACTGATATCGGCCCCCATTTCCTCGGCCTTCTCAACGATGATGCGCAAAAACGAAGGCGTACCGACATAGCCTTCCGGCTGCAAATCGACGATGGCCTGCACCTGCTGTTCGGTCTGCCCGACGCCACCTGGGAAAACTGAGCAGCCCAGCTTGCGTGCGCCGCCTTCAAAAATGAAAGCGCCCGGCGTGAAGTGGTAGGAAAAGCAGTTGTGCACCAGATCGCCGCTCCTGAACCCCGCGGCATAAAGCACCCGGGCCATGCGCCACGGATCAATCTCCTTGCCCTGCAATTCATAGATCGGGCCGGGCGACGAAAAAACCCGCTTGGCCTTGCTCCGCGGCAAGGCGTTCAATCCACCAAATGGCGGGGCTTTTTTCTGCAACTCGATCAGGTCGCGCTTGCGGGTCAGCGGTAGTTTGGCCAGCGCCTCACGCGTCACGCAATCGAACGGATTGACGCCAGCCAGCGCCTGGAAATAGTAATGCGTCGTTTCCTTGGCATGCGCCACCTGGCGCGCCAGTTTGTCCATCAGATCGGCCTCGCGCTCATCCGGGTCGCGGGTTTCGAGCGGATCGTAATAACTCATCTTGGTTTTCTCCGTTTTTTCGCGGTCGACCGTGGCAACGTTCATTTATACCTAGCGGAATGGCAAAGTAGCCGCGCAGGGCAAGGCGGAGACGAGCACCGTTGGCTCCTGCCAACAAGCTCGCCAACAACGCCGCCGTGCGCGGCGCACTGCCATTACGACAGCCAGCGTTTACGGCGTCTGTAGTGTTTGACGTCCTTGAAGGATTTACGCCCAGCCGAACTCAGCCCCAAATAGAACTCCTTGACGTCCTCGTTGGTCCGCAGATCCTCGGCCTCGCCTTCCATCACGACCCGGCCGTTTTCAAGGATGTAGCCAAAATCGGCATATTTCAGCGCGACCATGGTGTTCTGTTCGGCCAGCAAGAAACTGACGTTTTCGCGAGAATTCAGGTCTTTGACGATCTCGAAGATTTCCTCGACGATCTGTGGCGCCAGGCCCATCGATGGTTCGTCAAGCAGGATCATTTCCGGCTTGGCCATCAAGGCCCGGCCAATGGCGCACATCTGCTGCTCGCCGCCGGAGGTATAGCCGGCCTGCGAAGTGCGCCGCGTCTTGAGACGCGGAAAATAGTGATAAACCTTGTCGAGACTGTCCTTCAGCTCGGCACGCGAGATCGAGCGCGTATAGGCGCCGGTCAGCAGGTTTTCCTCGATGGTCAGGTGACCGAAACAATGCCGGCCCTCCATGACCTGGATGACGCCGCGCTTGACCAGCTCGTTCGGCGTCAGCTGGTCGATGCGCTCGCCCTTGTATTCGACCGAACCCTTGGTGACATCGCCGCGTTCGGCGTGCAGCAGGTTCGAAATGGCTTTCAGCGTGGTCGATTTACCCGCCCCGTTGGCACCCAGCAGGGCAACGATCTTGCCCTTGGGAACGTTGAGCGAAACGCCCTTGAGCACCAGAATCACGTGGTCGTAGATGACCTCGATGTTATTGATGCTCAGATAGTGGTCGACCGCAGCAGCGGCAGTTTGTGTACTCATAGCTGTTCCTGAAGAATGGCCGGCGGCAAGGAACAGGAAGTCACCTTCCCGTTCCTGCGCTGTGGCTTCTTACTTTTCCTTGGAGCAATCGCGCGGCGTGATGCCCTTTTCCTTGGCGTACTGCTTGGCAGAGGCCTGGAAAAGCGGGTGGATCAATGCCTTGTTACCCTCGATCCAGTCAGAGGCAGAAACCCACTTGGCACCGTCCCACTGCTGAATCTTCACCTTGCCGGAACCTTCGTGGTTATCGCAGGAAGTCTTGATTTCCGGCAGCAGGTTGGTCGCACCCAGTGTCTTCAGGCGGGCTTCGGTAATGTTCAGGTTTTCCAGCGCCCAGCGCACCTGCTCACCGGTCATCGCTTTGCCCTTGCCATACTTTTCCTGCGCCTTGCGGATCGACTCGACCGACAGCACGGCAGCCGAAACGCCACGGTTATAAAGAATGGTGCCGATTTTGGCCTTGTCCTGCAGGTTGCCCTTGCCGGCGCCATAGACCACCTTTTCGATGTCGGCGATAACCGGCACATCCTTGCCAGCCACATTCCAGGTCGCAGCCATGTAACCCTTGGCGGCATCACCGGCTGGCACGACATCTTCTTCGGAACCGGTCCACCATGAGCCGATCATCTTTTCACGCGGATAACCGACCTTCTGGGCAGCCTTCAGCGCGGTCTGGTTCATCACCCCCCAGCCCCAGAAAATCACGTAATCCGGCTTTTCCTGGCGAATCTTCAGCCACTGGGCGCCTTGCTCGTTACCCGGATGGGCGACCGGAATCTGGACCAGATCAAACTTGTTCAGACCAGCCTCTGCCTGCAGTGCAACGATGGCTTCCTTGCCATAAGCAGAGTCGTGATAGAGGTAAACGATCTTCTTGCCGGCCAGATTGCCGCCGTTCTTTTCCTTGATGAACTTGACGATGGCAGACGCCTGCATCTGATAAGTCGTCACCAGCGGGAAGGCATACGGAAATACCGAGCCGTCGACCGCGTCGGTCCGGCCATAGCCCATCATCGCCAGCGGCAGCTTGTCCTGGGCCGACTTCTCGATCAGCGCATAGGAAATGCCGGTAGACATCGTGTGGATCGGACCGGAGGAAACCTTGGCCTTGGATTTCAGACGCTCATAGCACTCGACGCCTTTGGCGTTGTTGTACTCGGTTTCGCACTCTTCGGAAGTCAGCTGGACGCCATTGACGCCCTTTTCCTTGATGTTGATGTAATTCAGGTAGTCGACGAAGCCACCGTAGAAAGACTGGCCATTCGCACCATAAGGACCAACGCGATAGCTGATCGTCGGAAAGAACTGCTCTTCTGCGGCCACGGCAGACTGCGACAGCATGGCCAGGGATACCGCAATCGCGGTCAGGGCGGGCTTGAAGCTTTTGATCATTTATGTCTCCTCTTTTTTATGAAAAACACCAATTCCGGACACGTATCAGTGCGGGAACGGCCACAGACGCAGTTTCTCCTTGGCGATTTGCCACAGACGGGCCAACCCGTGCGGCTCGACGATCAGGAAGAACATGATCAGCGCACCGAACACCGTAATCTGGATGTGCGACACGGTAGCGCTGGAAAACGGCAGGCCAAACAATCCGGCCAGGAAAGGCAAGGCAATATCAAGGAAGACCGGGAGCAGCAGAATGAAAGCTGCCCCGAGGAAGCTGCCCATGATCGAACCGACACCACCGATGATGATCATGAACAGGATCTTGAACGACATTTCGAGCGAGAAACCATCCGGCTCGACCGAGCCGAGGTAACAGAAGGCGTACAACGCACCGGCCACACCGCAGTAGAAGGAACTGACGGCGAAGGCGAGCAGCTTGGTCGGCATCAGGCGGATACCGATGACCGAGGCCGCCACGTCCATGTCGCGGACTGCCATCCAGGCCCGGCCGGTTGTCGAGCGCACCATGTTCTTGGCCGCCAGGGCCAGGAAAACGACGATCGACAGCACAAGCAGATATTTTTCGGTCGGCGTGGTCAGTTCGTGGCCAAAGATGATCAGTTTCTGGGTCGAGATCACGCCGGACGACGAGTTGTTCGACAACCAGGGAAACTTGGTCAGGCACCAGACGATGAAGAACTGTGCCGCCAGTGTCGCCACCGCCAGGTAGAAGCCCTTGATGCGCAAGCTGGGCAAGCCGAACAGGATACCGACCCCTGCTGCGGTCAACCCGCCGCAGATGAAGGAAACGATCAGCGGAATACCTTCGATGCGCAACTGGAAGTTGTACGCGGCGTACGCCCCGACCGCCATGAAAGCGGCCGAACCTAGCGACAACTGGCCGGCATAGCCAGTCAGGATATTCAGGCCCAGTGCGGCCAGCGAAAAAATCAGGAAGGGAATCAGGATGGCCGAGAACCAGTATTCGCTGGCAAACAGCGGCACGCCGATGAAAGCAACGAGCAGCAGGGTAATGACCCCGATGCGATCCTGGCGGATGGGAAAGAGCTGCTGGTCGGCAGCATAGGTCGTCTTGAACTGACCGGCTTCACGATAAAGCATGTTTTTATCCTCTCTTACACGCGGTCGATGTGTTTCTCGCCGAACAAGCCTTCCGGCCTGACGAGAAGGAACAGCAAGGCCAGCACGTAAGGGAACCAGCCCTCGATGCCACCGAAATTGCCACCGAATAAATCCTGCATGACCGGCGGAATGTAGATTTCAGCCAGTTTCTCCGAGGCACCGATGATCAGGCCACCGACGATCGCCCCCGGCACCGAGGTGAATCCCCCGAGAATCAGAACAGGCAAAGCCTTCAATGCCGTGAAAGTAAGCGCAAACTGCACACCATTGCGCGCGCCCCACATCATGCCGGCGACCAGCGCGACAAAGCCGGCGACGCCCCAGACAATCGCCCAGATGTTCTGCAACGGAATACCGATCGACAGAGCGGCCTGGTGATCGTCTGCCACAGCGCGCAAAGCACGGCCAACGCGGGTGTATTGGAAAAACAGGGCCAGCGTGGCAACCAGGATGGCACCGACACCGGAAGCCACCAGATCGAACTTGGAAATGACCATGTTCCAGTTGTCGAGCACCCAGGGAATCGGCTCATCGACAATACCCAGATCCAGCGCACGCGGCTCGCTGCCGAAAATCATCGGGGCCAGACCTTCAATGAAAAAGGCCAGGCCGATGGTCGCCATGAACAAGGCGATGGGCGGCTGGTTGACCAGTTTGCGCAGCACGTATTTTTCCGTGGCGATACCGAACAGCGTCATCACGACAAAGGCCAGGATGATCGCCAACCAGAGTGGCGCGCCCTTTTCCATGCAGCCGACGACCGACAGTGCGGCCAGGTAAACCATCGCACCCTGGGCAAAGTTGAACACCCCGGATGCCTTGTAGATCATGACGAAGCCCAGTGCGACAAGGGCATACATCACCCCTGACAACAGGCCGCCAATCAGGACTTCCAAAAAGAAATTCATGTCCCCGTCTCCTTAGTGACCAGCGCCCAGATAGGCTTTGATCACTTCTTCATTATTTTTGACATCTTCCGGCACACCGTCGCCGATCTTCTTGCCGTAGTCGAGCACCACGACGCGGTCGGAAATATCCATGACGACGCCCATATCGTGCTCGATCAGCACGATGGTGGTACCGAACTGGTCGTTCACATCGAGGATGAAGCGGCACATGTCCTGCTTTTCCTCGACATTCATGCCGGCCATCGGCTCATCGAGCAGCAGCATCGAAGGCTCGGCAGCGAGTGCCCGACCGAGTTCAACCCGCTTTTGCAGGCCGTAGGGCAGTCGTCCGACGGGGGTCTTGCGGATATGCTGGATTTCAAGGAAGTCGATCACCTCCTCAACCTTCTTGCGATGTTCCAACTCCTCATTCTTGGCCCGGCCGAACCACAGCGCATGTTCGATGAAGTTGGCCTTCATCTTGGTGATGCGCCCGGTCATGATGTTATCGAGCACGCTCATGCCTTTGAACAAGGCGATGTTCTGGAAGGTGCGTGCGATGTTCTGCTGCGCCGCCATGTGCGGCTCCATTTTCTGGCGCTCCTTGCCGTGCCAGAAAATCTTACCGTCCTGCGGGTGGTACACCCCGTTGATGACATTGAGCATCGAGCTCTTGCCGGCGCCGTTCGGGCCGATGATGGCGCGGATTTCGTGCTGGCGGACATTAAAGGAAATATCGGTCAGCGCCTTGACGCCGCCGAAGCGCAGGGAAATGTTTTGCAAGTCGAGAATGACGTCGCCTATTTTCTTGGACATGTCAGGCAGCCTTTTTCACGATCGGGAAGGTCTTGACGTCGATGATCCGGAGATCGGCAGAAATCTTGCCGCGCCGGCCATCCTCGAACTTGACCTCGGTTTCAATGAACTGGTTTGACTTGCCGCCATAGAGCGCGTCGATCAGCACCTTGTATTTTTCGGCGACGAAATTACGTCGCACCTTGCGTGTCCGGGTCAGTTCGTCGTCGTCCGGATCAAGCTCCTTGTGCAGCACCAGGAAACGATGGATTTGCGAGTCAGCCACCATCGTGTCATGTACCAGGCCTTCGTTGATCTGCTCGATACATTCGCGGATCAGCTCAAGCACCTCCGGCTTGCCGGCCAGATCGGCATAACCGGCATAGGAAATGCCGCGCCGCTCGGCCCAGTTGCCGACCGCACCGACGTCGATATTGACGAAAGCCGTCACCATGTCGCGGTCGTGGCCAAAACAGACGACTTCCTTGATGTGCTGGAAGAATTTGAGCTTGTTTTCGATGTAGTTGGGCGCGAACATCGCGCCGTTCGACAGCTTGCCGACGTCCTTGGCGCGGTCGATGATCTTGAGGTGACCGTCTTCGTCGAGGAAGCCGGCATCGCCGGTCATGAACCAGCCGTCGGCGTTGATCGTTTCGGCCGTCGCATCCGGGCGCTTGTAGTATTCCTTGAGCAGCATCGGCCCCTTGACCAGCACCTCGCCGTTGTCGGCGATCTTGATTTCGACGCCGGGCGCAGGTTGACCGACGGAATCGAACTTGATTGCACCATCCGGCTGCATACAGACATAGGCGCAGGTTTCGGTCTGGCCATAGAACTGCTTGAGGTTGATGCCCATCGAGCGATAGAACTTGAACAACTCCGGCCCAATCGCGGCACCGGCCGTATAGGCGACGCGCACCCGGCTCAAACCGAGCACATTGCGCAGAGGACCATAAATCAGCAGGTTGCCCAGCCAATACTGCATGCGATCACCGAGGCCAACCGGCTTGCCATCGAGAATATCCGTGCCGCACCGTTTGGCAACGGCCATGAAATGATGAAAAACCTTCTGTTTCAGCTTGCCGGCGTCTTCCATCCGGATCATCACCGAAGTCAGCAGGCTTTCAAAAACGCGCGGCGGAGCAAAGTAGTAAGTCGGCCCGATTTCACGCAGGTCACTCATCACCGTATCGCCGGACTCCGGGCAATTGATCGTGAAGCCGGCGACCAGCGCCTGGGCATAGGAGAACAGGTGATCGCCCACCCAGGCCATCGGCAGGTAGCAGAGGATGTCACCGTCGGCCTGCATGTTGTCGACCGCGACACCGCCCTGGGCTGCCGCGATAAAGGCTGCATGGGTCTGGCAGACGCCTTTCGGCTTGCCGGTCGTACCCGAGGTGTACAACATCACCGAAACATCGTCGAAATGCCCCTGCTCGACCTCGGCATTGAGAAAATCAGGGTGATTACGGTCGTGAATCCGGCCCATTTCCATCAGTTCGTGGATGTCGTGCAGGAAAGGCTGGGTGTAATGCCGCATGCCGCGTGGATCGTCATACAGAATGTGCTCGAGCGCACCGATCTGCTCCTTGACCTCAAGCAGCTTGTCGACCTGCTCCTGGTCCTCGACGATGGCAAAGCGAATCGATGCATCCTGCAGCACGAACAGCATTTCATTGGCCACGGCATCCTGATACAGCGGCACCGGAACGCCGCCCAGGCACTGGGCAGCCGTCATCATCATGTAGAGATGCGGGCGGTTATCGCCGATGATTGCCAGATTGTCGCCGCGCTTGAAGCCCAGGGCGGCAAGGCCGCAAGCCAGGGCGCGCACGCGTTCACCGACTTCGGACCACGTCCACGTCTGCCAGATGCCGAGATATTTCTCGCGCATGGCCGGGGCATTCGGACGCGTACGGGCGTGATGGAAAAGCAGTCGCGGAAAGGTGTGCAACCCATCCAGCGACGAAAAATTCGCCTGCTCTGGCATTTCCTTAGTCTCCTCATTGCCGCGCTTTTAGGTACGCGGTCTAACGTTCGTTTGGTGCATTGTGTCCATTGCCGACCGCCGCGTAAACCTTGCAGTGCAGCACAGGCAATGAGTCACTGTTGTCACAGAGTTTATTGTTCGCCCAGGCTTATAATTGTCGTCCGGCAGACAATCCAGGAAATAAATTGAAAACCGCAGAGGAACTGCTGCGCACCTCCCTTTGGGGCCAGGCGCTGACCGAAGAGGAAATGCTCAAGGCATTGAGCGGAACAACCGAGCGAACCTTTGCCGCAGGCGCCTTCATCTGCATGAAAGGCGAGCCGGTTGAATACTGGATGGGCATCATCGATGGCCTGGGCAAGATGGCCAGCCACTGGACGACGGGGAAAACCACGTCGCTGACGGGCATCAGCACCGGCGCCTGGATCGGCGAGGGATCGATGCTCAAGAAGGAACCGCGCCGCTACGACGTGATGGCGCTACGCGAGACCCGCGTTGCCTTCATGAACCGCAACACGTTCAACTGGCTGCTCGATCACAGCATTCCCTTCAACCGCTACATGATTGCCCAGTTGAACGAACGCCTTGGGCAATTCATCGGGATGATCGAAAACGAGCGCATGCTCGATACCGATGCGCGGATTGCCCGCGGCCTCGCTGCCTTGTTCAATCCGGTGCTTTATCCCGGCACCAACCGGCTGCTGCAGATTTCCCAGGAAGAACTGGGCTACCTGGCGGGCGTTTCCCGCCAGCGCGCCAACCAGGCCCTCAAGGTGTTGGAGGATGCCGGCCTGGTGCGCAGCGAATACGGCGGCATCAATGTGCTGGACCTGGAAGGACTGCGCAGCTTCGGGGACTGACGTCGGTTTCTCGTTCCGGTTTTGGCCGCCCTGCTGCGGTCGACCGCGACAGCGGCCTAAATCGGCAACTCAGCGCCCGGCCGCCTGTTCAAGCCAGTGCAGCAAAGCGGCATACAACCGATCAGGATCAACCGGTTTGCCGATATGGTCGTTCATGCCGGCCGCCAGGCAAGCCAGCCGGTCTTCATCAAAGGCATTGGCCGTCATGGCCAGAATCGGCAGCCCGGCCTTGTCCGGCATCTGGCGTATCGCCCGGGTGGCATCGATACCATTCATGACCGGCATCTGCATATCCATCAGGATCAGGGCGTAGTTGCCATGACGGACGCGCTCAACCGCCTCGGCGCCATCGGCGGCAACCTCGGCCACCAGACCGGCAATCGACAGCAACTCGGTCCCGACCTCCTGATTGATCGGCTCATCCTCGACCAGAAGAATGCGCGCTCCGCCAAAACGCTGGGCGATCTGCTCTTCAACCGGCAGGCTTGTTTTCTCGGCTTCGACCGGCGGCACCTGATCCTGCACGGTTTCAAGGCAGGCCGTCAGCCAGAAAGTGCTTCCGGCACCCACGACACTTTCCACACCGACTTCGCCGCCCATCATCTGTGCCAGATGGCGATTGATCGCCAAACCCAGGCCCGTTCCGCCATATTTGCGGGTCGTCGAATTGTCTGCCTGGGCAAAGGCCTCAAACAGGCGTGCCTGCTGCTCCGCACTCATGCCGATACCCTGGTCGCGAACTTCGAGGCGCAACAGAACCCGGCCAGCCTCAAGTGGCGTGGTACTCATGGCGACGGTAATCACGCCACGCTCGGAGAACTTGATCGCATTGCCGATGAAGTTGAGCAGCGCCTGCCCCAGCCGGACCGAATCGCCACGCAGCAAGGAGGGAACATCGTCGGCCATCTGGCCCTTCAAGACCAGGCCCTTGGCATGCGCCCGCTCTTCAAGAATGCTGATCGACTGGTCAAGCACTTCGGCCGGCACAAATTCGCGTGACTCTAGCGCCAGCCGGCCAGCTTCGATCTTCGACAGGTCCAGGATATCGTTGATCACATTGAGCAGGTGGCGTGCCGAATCGCTGATTTTCAGCAATTGCCCGCTCGATTTGGGATCCGTGATTTCCTTTTTGAGCAAATGAGCCAAGCCGATGATTGCATTCATCGGTGTCCGGATTTCATGGCTCATATTCGCCAGGAAAGTGCTCTTTGCACGGCTGGCCGCTTCGGCCGCCTCCTTGGCTTCGGCCAGTTCGGCCGTACGCGACTGAACCAGCAGTTCGAGATGCTGACGGTAGTGTTCCAGCTCCGCCTCGGCCTGCTTGCGCGTTGAAATGTCGGTCGAAATACCGCACAGGGCATAAATTTTCCCGTCCTTCTCGCGCAGCGGAATCTTGATCGACAGAAAGGCGCTGCTCACCTTGCCATCAAACGTCGTATTGACCTCTTCCTCGACGACGCGCTGGCCCTCTTCAAGCACACGGCGATCATTCAGCCGGATATTCTCAGCCGTCGCTGCATCGAAGAATGCGGCATCCTCCTGCCCGACGATTTCTTCGAGCGGCCGGCCAAACAGTTCGCGCACCGGGCGATTGGCATACTGGTAGCGATAGTCCAGCCCCTTGATGTAAATACAGGCTTCGACGCTATCGAGAATGACCCCCTGGCGGTACTCGTTCTCGCGCAAAGCATCTTCCGCCAGCTTGCGCTCCGTGATGTCCTCCTTGACGGCCAGGAATTCGAGCAAGGTGCCGGATGCATCGAGGATGGGTGAAATCGATGCCTGTTCCCAGAACAGCGAGCCATCCTTGCGTCGATTATGAAACACGCCATGCCAGGTTTTTCCGGCACTGATCGTTTCCCACAGATGCCGGTACTCTTCAGCCGACTTTTCTCCGGAACTCAAAATCCGCGAGTTCTGGCCAATCACCTCCACGCTCTGATAACCCGTAACTTGCTCGAACTTCGGATTCACATACTTGATCCGACCGCTCGTATCGGCAATCACGATCGAGGCCGGGCTCTGCTCGACGGCGCGTGACAAGACCCTCAACTCTTCCGCCTGACGCCGCAAGGCACCTTCCTGCAAACGGTTTTGCTGGTGATAACTCTGAAATAGCCGATTGGACCAGCGCGAAAAAATAAACGAACCGAGCAGACCGAGCGCCAGCGCCCCCAGGGTCACCAGAATCAGCTTGAGCAGGCGCCGGGTACTGCCAGCCTCGTACTGATCGTTTTCGGAGCCGATCACCGCCTGTAATTCATCGTTGAACATGGTTGCAACAAGAATCCAGCCCCAGGGTTCGACTGTTTTGACCAACGCAGTTTTGGTCGAGACGCTCGCGGTTCCGGGGCGCATCCATTCGTAGCTGACCAAGCCACCGCCGCTCCTCGCCCGGTCGAACATTTTCGCCAGACCTTCACGCTCCAGTGGCTGCATCTCACTGAAATGCAGCCCCTCCAGCCGGATATCGGCCGGCGAGAGCAGGCTGCGCCCCGACTTGTCCATCAAACCAAGATAGCCGCTGTTGCCGAAACGCAAGGCACGGAGACGGGCAATGGCTTCTTTCTGCTGAAGCGCTTCCCATTTGTAGGTGTAATCCCCCGTCCCGATCAGCCAGCCATAAGGCTCGAAATAGCGGACATAAGCCAACTTGTCGGCCATTTGCTTCGGATTGTCCGGCATGTACCAGCGGTAGCGCGAGAATCCCTCGCCACGAGGCTTGCCAGCGGCTTCGATCAAGCCACGCATGATGTAGTGACCGGTATCGTCCCGATTGTCGAGATTGGTCTTGCCTTCGAGTTGCGGCGCCGTCGGCAACAGGATGAACTGGCCATTCATGTCATCGATGAAGTAATAGCCGCGTCCATCGTAAAACCGGACCGGACGCAGGGCTTCGACGATCAGGCGCTTGACCTCCGCGGCAGGCAGTCTTTTTGATTCCTTGGCATGAATTGCCTCGACGATCTGCATCGCCGTATCCACCTGCTCGACCAGGCTTTTGCGCAGCACGTCTTCAGTCCGCGAACGGGTAAAGTCGATGAAACTGGCTGCGCTGGCCATCTCGGCATTCAGCCGGGCGGCCATCTGCTCGCGTGCGACCTGCTCGATACGGGCAAAGGAGGCGCGCTGCTCCGCCAGATGCTGCCACGAAAAGAAAGCGCCCAGACCCAGCGTCAATACCAGAACGACCAACAGCGTTCCCAGCAAATGGATGCGCGGTACAGTCTTCTCGTCAGCAGTCAGTTGCACCTTTTCTCCACGGCCTTACTTTAGTCATAGCTGTTATGGATTGTATGCCCAATCCAGTGCAACAGAAATAATGAAAATAGCAATTCCGGTTGATTTTCGCGGTCGACCGCGAAAATTCGGCAAAATCGACGCCTTGCCCCGAATCGATTACCTGAGGTAACCCCAGCCCTGCAAACGGCTCTGGGCATACTCCGCCGCCTTGCCCTGGCGGGTCTGGCGCAAGTAAGTCGAGTAGTGACGGGCAGCCTCCTGCTTATTGCCCATGCCTTCGAGCGAAACGCCCTTGAGGAAGGTCACGCCGGCATCGCCCGGCATCAATCGGTCATACTGGTCGAGATGGTTGTAGGCTGCGCCCGGATCACGCAAACCGAGCGAAAGAACGCCGGCCAGCTTGTGCGACTGCGCTTCCTGCGGATAAATCTTCTTCGCCGCCTCGGCATAGCCCAGCGCATCACGATTTTTATCCTGGGCCTGAAGGCACTGGGCCATGCGCACATTCGCGGCATAGTCGCGAGGCGTTTGCTTCAACGCCGAACGAAACTGCTCCTCGGCCTTGCCGTATTGCTTGCCGCCCATCGCCGACTCGCCGTTCTGGCAGGCATCGATGGTCGGCTTGATGCGCCTCAGGCTAGCTGTATTGTCCATGAACCGTTCGCGTCCGGGCGGCGCATTGCGGCTTGCCGCATAACGGTTTTCAGCCAGCTGGACGGCGGTATCACGTCGCTCACGACTCATCGGGTGGGTCGAGAACATCGTCTGCAACATGCTCGGTGAACTTTTTTCCTGATCAACCAGCAACTGGTGCAGGCCGACCATGCCGCTGGCCGGATAACCGGCACGCACCATGTATTCCTGCCCCAGCGCATCCGCTTCGCGCTCGTTGTCACGCGAATAGCTGGACAGCAGGACACTGGCCCCGAACTGGCTACCCATCGAAATCAGCCCGCCCCATTCAGTCGCCGATCCGACCAGACTGGCGCCTGCCACTGCCACCTGGGCAACCTTGGCCTGCCCCTGGCGCTGCGCGGCATGCCGTGCATTAACGTGGCCCAGCTCGTGGCCGAGCAAGGCCGCCAGTTCTGCCTCGTTATCGAGATCGACGAGGATGCCGCGCGTCACCCCCATGGCTCCGCCAGGAAAGGTGTAGGCGTTGACGTAATTGGCGTTGAGTACGCGGTAGGAGTACGGCATTTGGGGGCGATGCGTATTGGCGTCGAGACGCTGGCCGATTTCACTGACATAGCGGTTGACCGCAGCATCCTGAATCGGCCCGAGATCCTGTGAAAACTGCTGCGGCGAGACTTGCGCATCAACGCGCTTTTCCTCTTCCTCACTCATGCCGACCAGAATCGAGCCGCCACCAACCGGCGAAGTGGCACACCCGGAAAGGCTGGTCAGGCCAATACTTCCAGCGCCAAGCAGCCATAGCATCTGACGACGGCTGACCCGGTTGTGTTGCAGGCTGCAAGCCAGTTCATCGTGCTCGTTCATTACATTTTCCTCGGTTGGCGAAAGAACAAAAATACCATCATCCTGAGATTTCCGGGCATGAAAAAGGCGGGGTACATAGCCCCGCCGTTCTTTTCTGCTCTCCTCCGGCCTTCAATTACATACTGCGCCGGTACTGCCCGCCTACTTCGTACAATGCCGAGCTGATCTGACCCAGCGAGCAATATTTGACGGCATCGACCAGCACCGCGAAAACGTTGCCGTCCTCGATGACTGTCTGCTTCAACTTGGCCAGCATGGCCGGCGCCTGACCGGAATTACGGGCCTGGAAGTCACGCAGGCGCTTGATTTGCGACTGCTTTTCTTCATCACTCGAACGCGCCAGCTCGATTTCCTGCTGGGCCATGCCCTTCGGATTCAGGAAGGTATTGACGCCGATGATCGGGTACGAGCCATCATGCTTCATGTGCTCGTAGTACATCGACTCTTCCTGGATCTTGCCACGCTGGTAGCCGGTTTCCATGGCGCCGAGCACGCCGCCGCGCGAGGCGATGGCTTCGAATTCCTTGAGCACGGCTTCTTCGACCAGATCGGTCAGTTCGTCGATGACGAAAGCGCCCTGGTTCGGGTTCTCGTTCTTGGCGACGCCCCACTCGCGGTTGATGATCAGCTGGATGGCCATGGCACGACGCACGGATTCCTCGGTCGGCGTGGTGATCGCTTCGTCGTAGGCGTTGGTGTGCAGCGAATTGCAGTTGTCGTAGATGGCGATCAGCGCCTGCAGCGTCGTGCGGATGTCGTTGAAGTCCATTTCCTGGGCGTGCAGCGAACGACCGGACGTCTGGATGTGGTACTTCAGCTTCTGGCTGCGTTCGTTGGCACCGTACTTGTTCTTCATCGCCACCGCCCAGATGCGGCGGGCGACGCGGCCGATCACCGAGTATTCCGGATCCATGCCGTTGCTGAAGAAGAAGGACAGGTTGGGCGCGAAATCGTCGATCTTCATGCCGCGTGCCAGATAGCTCTCGACATAGGTGAAGCCGTTCGACAGCGTGAAGGCGAGCTGGCTGATCGGGTTGGCGCCGGCTTCGGCGATGTGATAGCCGGAGATCGAAACCGAGTAGAAATTCTGCACCTGGTTATGGACAAAGAATTCCTGGATATCGCCCATCATCTTGAGTGCGAATTCGGTCGAGAAAATGCAGGTATTCTGACCCTGGTCTTCCTTCAGGATGTCGGCCTGAACAGTGCCGCGCACCGTTGCCAGCGCCCATTCGCGAATCTTTTCGGCTTCGTCTTCGGTCGGACGGCGACCGTTGTCTTTCTCGAACTTGGCCAGTTGCTGATCGATCGCGGTATTGAAGAAACAGGCCAGGATGATCGGCGCCGGGCCGTTGATCGTCATCGACACCGAGGTGGTCGGGGCGAGCAGGTCGAAACCGTCGTAAAGCACCTTGAGGTCGTCGAGCGTAGCGATCGAAACACCGGAATTACCGATCTTGCCGTAGATGTCCGGACGCTCGTCAGGATCGCAGCCGTACAGCGTCACCGAGTCGAAAGCGGTGGAAAGACGGTGGGCCGGCATGCCTTCAGAGACGCGCTTGAAGCGGCGGTTGGTGCGGAAGGCGTCGCCTTCGCCAGCGAACATCCGGGTCGGGTCTTCACCCTCGCGCTTGAAGGCGAAGACGCCGGCGGTGTAGGGGAAAGAGCCGGGCACGTTCTCGCGCATCAGGAAGCGCAGGGTTTCGCCATCGTCGCCGAACTTGGGCAGGATGACCTTGCGGATCTTGGTGCCGGACAGCGACTGGGAAACCAGCTTGGTACGGATTTCCTTGTCGCGAATCTTGACGACGTATTCGTCGCCCGAGTAAGCGGCAACGGTATCCGGCCACATGTCGAGCAGCTTCTTGGCCTTCGGATCCTGCTCGCCATCCTTCCAGGCGATCAGTTCATCGAAATCCGCGGTCGACTTGTCGCAACCCTTGAAAATGGATGCCGAAACACGCAGCGACTGGCGCTCGCGGGCAATCTGCACCTGGGCGTCGGTATGGGCATGGTAACCGCGTACGGCGTCGGCAATTTCGGCCAGATAGCGGACGCGGGCCGCCGGCACGATAGCGCGCTGGCTGGATGACTGCTTGACGGTGACCAGCGGCAGCTGGCCTTCCTTCAACTTCAGGCCCTTTTCCAGCAGTTGCGGAACCAGCGCCTGGTACAGCGCGGTGACGCCATCGTCGTTGAAACGGGCGGCCATCGTGCCGTAGACCGGCATGTCGTCGGTCGGCTGGGTAAACAACTCACGGTTGCGCTGATACTGTTTTCGCACATCGCGCAGCGCATCTTCGGCGCCCTTGCGGTCGAACTTGTTGATCGCGACGAAATCAGCGAAGTCGAGCATGTCGATCTTCTCCAGCTGCGAGGCAGCGCCGAACTCCGGCGTCATGACGTAGAGCGACAGATCGACGAAAGGCACGATGGCCGCATTGCCCTGGCCGATGCCGGAGGTTTCGACGATCACCAGATCGAAGCCGGCCAGCTTGCAGGCGGCGATGACTTCCGGCAAGGCGGCGGAAATTTCGCTACCGGTATCGCGCGTCGCCAGCGAGCGCATGAAAATATTCGGATGTTCGATGGCGTTCATCCGGATGCGGTCGCCGAGCAGCGCGCCGCCGGTCCGTTTGCGTGACGGGTCGATCGAAACCAGGCCGATCTTGACGCTGTCGTCCTGATCGAGCCGGAAGCGGCGGACCAGTTCGTCGGTCAGCGACGACTTGCCGGCGCCGCCGGTACCGGTAATGCCGAGCACCGGCACGTTCAGTTCGGCCGCCGCCTTGAGGATAGGCTCCTTGAGTGCGGGCGCAACACCATTTTCCAGCAGCGTGATGACGCGCGACAGCAAACGCTTGTCGCCCGCTTTGAGCCCGGCCAGCACCTGCTCGGCACTCGGCACACCGTCAGCTGCGACATCGTAGTCGGCATTCTGGACAACTTCATTGATCATGCCCTGCAGGCCCATATGCACGCCATCTTCCGGGGCATAAATGCGGGTCACGCCGTAAGCATGCAGTTCCTTGATTTCCGAAGGAACGATCACGCCGCCACCGCCGCCGAAGACCTTGATGTTCTCGCCACCATTGGCCTTGAGCAGGTCGATCATGTACTTGAAGAACTCGACGTGACCGCCCTGATAGGAAGTGATGCAGATGCCCTGGGCGTCTTCCTGCAATGCGGCATTGACGATTTCCTGCACCGAGCGGTTGTGACCGAGGTGGATCACTTCCGAACCGGTCGACTGCAGGATCCGGCGCATGATGTTGATCGAGGCGTCATGGCCGTCGAACAGCGAGGCGGCCGTCACGAAGCGGACCTTGTTCTTGGGCTTGTACGGGGACAATTTCTTGGCGACGGAAAGATCGGTCATGACAACAGCCTCATCGGGAAGATGGAAAGGCGCCTATCTTATGCCCCTTTAACCATTCGGCCATTGTGGCGAACGACGACAATCATGCAAATTCCGCCAAGGTGATACAGTACTGCGGTCGACTACCAAAAATTGGCAAAATGCTGCATCGCACCAATCAAAAATCAAACGCACGCACGCAAACCACTGTTGCAATGGGATTTGTTACCGGAATGCTGGCCGGACTGGCACGTCACGACATCAACCCGGCGCCGCTACTGGCCACACTGGAGATTGATATTGCAGACACCGCCAGTCGCATTCCGGTCGATCGTTATGCGGCGCTTTACAACCGACTGAACCAGGAACTCGACGACGAAGGCTTCGGACTCTTTGCCCAGCCCATGCGTCTCGGCAGCTTCGAGTTTCTTTGCCGGGCCTGCCTCAGTGCACCGACCCTGGCCGAAGCGCTGACCCGGGCCTGTCGCTTCCTGCACATCGTGCTGCCCGATCTGGCGGTCAGCGTGCGCCGCACCCAAGGGCGTGCCGAGTTGGTCATCAGCGAAACCCGAAGGCTTTCCGACAATCCTGAAAACGCAGGCCGCATCTTTGCCTTCGAATGGCTGCTGCGTTTGCTGCACGGTCTTTCCTGTTGGCTGGCCGGACGCGGTATCGGCCTCGACAGCGTGATATTTCCCTACCGCAAGCCGGCCCACTTTGCCGACTACGCACTCATTTTCACCGAAGACTCCCGCTTTGCACCGACGGTTCCGGGCGGCAACGGCACGCTGGTCGCCAGCTTCAATGCCAATCTTCTCGACCTGCCGGTACGGCGGGATGAAGCGGCACTGACCACTTTTCTGAACGGCGCACCGGGCAAGATCACGACGCTGTACCGCCGCGACCGTGAAATGGTCATCCGCGTTCGCGACCTGTTGCGCGCGGCGCTACCCGACACCCTGAGCCTGGAAAATATTGCGGACCGCCTGCATTTATCGCCCCGCACCATTCACCGCCGACTGGACGAAGAAGGTTCCAGTTTCCGAGGCATCAAGGATGCATTGCGCCGCGACATGGCCTTGGCCCGCCTGACCAAGACCCGTGACTCAATTGCCCAGGTTGCCGCCGATCTGGGTTATGCCGACACATCGGCGTTTTATCGTGCTTTTGTCGAGTGGACCGGGATGGCACCGGTCCACTATCGTCGGCACTGGGCCGGCCGCGACTAGGCTGCCGGCCGTTGCAGGCTCAGTGCTCGCCAGTCTGGCGGGCGTAAGGTTCGCGCAGATCAACCGGAGCAACGGTTTTCTTGCGCATCCGGATATTCAGCATCTCGACACCCACCGAGAAAGCCATCGCGAAATAGATGTAACCCTTCGGTACGTGGTGCCCGAAACCATCGGCAATCAGCACGACGCCCACAACCACCAGGAAGGAAAGAGCCAGCATCTTGATGGTCGGGTGATTCGAGACGAATTCGCCAATCGAGCGGGCAAAAAGCATCATCAAGCCGACCGATGCGACCACGGCGGCAATCATCACGCCCACCTGGCTGACCATGCCGACGGCAGTGATGATCGAATCAAGGGAGAAGACCAGGTCGATGACCATGATCTGGGCGATCACGCCGGCAAAACTCGAAGCCACCTTGTGCGACTCGCTGCCCTCCTCACCCTCCAGCAACTGGTGCACTTCGCCGGTACTCTTCCAGATCAGGAACAGGCCGCCGCCGACCAGAATCAGGTCGCGTCCGGAAAAGCCGGTACCGAACAGCGTAAGCACCGGCTCGGTCAGGCCGACGATCCACGACAGCACCAGCAGCAATGCGATACGCATGAACATCGCCAGGAACAGACCGATACGGCGAGCCGTTTCCTGCTGCGCCTTGGGCAACTTGTCGACCAGGATGGAAATGAAAATGATGTTGTCGATGCCAAGCACCAGCTCCAGTGCGGTCAACGTCAAAAAAGCTATCCAGATTTCGGGCGAGAGCAGGAGTTCAAACATGGGATCAGTCCTGAAAACGATTCAAGGGGGCGATTGTAGTCATGTAGACACACATCGTTACAGTCTGATTAATATCACCCAGCCTTCGAAAAAACCGAAGTATTTGCAGACCAGCCAGCGGCCAGAGTCTCAACCGAGGTGATTGAGAAAAGCGCGTGTCCGGGCCTGCTGCGGATTGGCAAAAAACTCACCGGGCGGCCCCTGTTCGACGATATGACCGCCATCCATGAAGATCACCCGGCTCGACACATCGCGGGCGAATGCCATTTCGTGCGTCACCACCAGCATCGTCATGTGCTCATCGGCCAGTTGCCGGATCGTGCGCAGCACTTCCCCGGTCAACTCCGGATCAAGGGCCGAAGTCGGTTCGTCGAACAACATGATGTCCGGCTCCATCGCCAGCGCACGGGCAATCGCCACACGCTGTTTCTGGCCGCCGGAAAGACGCGAGGGATAGCTGTCGCGCTTGTCGAGCAAACCGACCTTGCGGAGCAGCGCCTCGGCCAGCGGGACGACCGCATCGCGGGGCATGCCCTTGACGGTCAGCGGTGCCTCGATGATGTTCTGCAACACGGTCAGATGCGGAAAAAGGTTGAACTGCTGGAAAACCATGCCCATCTTGCGACAGATGCGTCGCGCCTCGGCTTCCGGAACATAGCGGCAAAGCCCTTGCGCATCGGTGCTGGCCAGCATTTCGCCTTCGATGACCAGTTGACCGCGATCAATCGTCTCAAGTTGATTCATGCACCGCAGGAAGGTGCTTTTGCCCGAACCGGAAGGGCCGATCACGGCAACGACTTCACCCTTCCCCAGTTCCAGCGAAACGCCCTTGAGCACCTCGACACCCGCAAACTGCTTGTGGATATCAAGCGCCGAAATCATCGGCTCAGTCGTCATAGACGGCATATTTTTTCTCCAGGCGCATGAAGCCCCAGGTCAGGATCAATGTCATGACCAGATAAAAAGCAGCGGCGACGACGAAAGGCATGGTCGTGAAATCGCGCTGGACAATACCGCGCGCCGCACGCAGCAGATCATTCATGGCCAACACGTAAATCAGCGACGTATCCTTGACCAGCGTAATGGTCTCGTTGCTCATCGGCGGCAGGATGCGCTTGACCATCTGCGGCAGGATGATGCGCCGCATCGTCTGCCAGTACGTCAGCCCGAGCACTTGCCCGGCCTCATACTGGCCGCGACCGATCGACTGGATGCCGGCCCGGAAAATTTCCGCGAAATAAGCCGCGTAGTTCAGCACGAAAGCAACAATCGCAGCCGGAAAATCAGGCAGCCGAATGCCGACGTAAGGCACGAATGGCAAGGCGAAGTAGATGAACAGCATCTGCAGCATCAGCGGCGTACCGCGCATCAGCCAGATGTAACCGCTGACCAGGCCGCTGGCCAGGCGCCAGTGCGACAGACGGATCAGGGCCAGCCCCAGACCGAGCGGAACGGCGAGCACCAGGGTCGCGAAGAAGACCTGGAGGGTCACTACCGTCCCCTGGAGCAGGGGGCCGAGAATTTGAATGATGTAGTCCATGGACCGGCCTTGTCATCGGGGCAGCCGACGGCCACCCCGAAAAAACCCTGCGTACGGCGGGTGAAAAATTACTTGACGATGTTCTTGCCGAACCACTGCGTCGAGATACGGGCAGCAGAACCGTCCTGCTTCATCTCGCTCATGGCTTTCTGCAATTTGGCGAGCAAGTCGGCATCATCCTTGCGAACACCGACACCGTATTCTTCGGTACCGAAATGATCGTCCAGCACCAGATAATCACCCGGCTTCTTGGCGGTGTAATAGCGGCCGACGACTTCATCAACGACCAGCGCTTCGAGGCGACCGGCCGTCAGATCCATCAACGCCGTAACGTTGTCGCCGAACTTCTTCAGTTCCTTGACGGTTTTGCCGGCGGCATCCTTCTCGATGGCTTCGACCGCACTGCTGCCTTCCTGGACGCCGACAATCTTGCCGGCCAGGTCAGCTTTGGTCTTGATCGGCGAATTGGCCACGACAACGATGATCTGGCGATTTTCCAGATAAGGCGCGGTGAAGGCGATCTGTTCCTTGCGCTTGTCGGTGATCGTCAAACCATTCCACAGCACATCGACGCGCTTGCCGCCCAACTCGGCTTCCTTGGCATTCCAGTCGATCGGCTTGAATTCGACTTCGGCACCAAGACGCTTGGCCGCTTCACGGGCCAGATCGATATCGAAACCGACCAAGGCGTTTTTCTCGTCACGGAAGCCCATCGGCGGGAAATTGTCATCCAGGCCGACCACAATCTTGCTCAGCGCCGGCGGTGCCGGAATGGCGGCCGGGGCAGCCTCTTCTTTCTTGCCGCAACCGACCAACAGGGCGCTGGCAGCGAAGGCCAGCATCAAACCGGAAATCTGCTTTTTCATGCTTTATCCACCCAAAAAGGACCTGAAAGCGCGGCAAAAACACCACAGACAGGCGAAGGGCGGAATTGTCACCCTAAAGCATGGCCAATTCAACCTGAAAAAGGTTTTTTTGCAGTCGCAAAAACAAAAAGGGCGTGCGCCGTTCGGCCACACGCCCCTGATGGCTGCAAAAACCTGAATCAGCGCACGTCGAGCAGGCTTTCATCCCATGCGGCATGCTTTTCCAGCCCCAGCAGGTTGGCTACCGTTGCCGCAATATTCGACAGGCCGGCCTTGTCCACCGGCTTCAGGCCCAGCTTGCCGCCCGTGGCATAGTCAGCCAGGATGAGCGGCACGGGGTTCAGGGTGTGCGCGGTCTTGGCCTGGAAGGAGCCATCGGGATTCTGCGCCGGCTGCTTGGTCTTTTTATCAAGTTCGTACATTTCGTCGGCATTGCCGTGGTCAGCCGTAATCAACGCCACGCCTCCGGCCGCTTCAAGCGCTTGCAAAACACGGCCAAGCGCCAGGTCGACCGCCTCGACCGCCATGGTCGCCGCACGGAAATTCCCGGTATGTCCGACCATGTCGCCATTGGCGAAGTTGCACCGCAGGGTCCGGTACTGACCGGACTGGATCGCCGCCACCATGGCATCGGCGATTTCAGCGGCCTTCATCCACGGACGCTGCTCAAAGGGCACCACATCGCTCGGCACTTCCAGCCAGGTTTCGCCGTCGAACTTGCCGGAGCGATTGCCGTTCCAGAAATAAGTCACGTGGCCGAATTTCTGCGTTTCGGAACAGGCGAACTGGCTGATCCCGGATTTGGCGAACCACTCGCCAGTGGTGTCCTTGATCGCTGGAGGCGCAACCAGGAAGCGGGCAGGCAACTTCAGGTCACCGTCGTATTGCAGCATGCCGGCGTAGGTCACCTTGGGCCAGCGGATACGGTCGAATTTATCGAAGGCGGCTTCTTCGAAGGCACGGGTGATTTCAATCGCGCGATCGCCGCGGAAATTGAAGAAAACGACCGAATCACCATCTTCGACACGACCGATCGGCTGGCCATTTTCACCGATGACAAAGGCCGGCAGATCCTGGTCGATCGTGCCCGGATTTTGCTCGCGCAGGCCGTTGACCGCAGCAAGCGCGTTGGTGAACTGCTGGCCCTCGCCCAGCACATGCGTTTTCCAGCCGGCCTCGACCATCGCCCAATTGGCATCGTAACGATCCATCGTGATGTGCTGACGCCCGCCACCAGAAGCAATGCGCGCATCGAAATCGGCACCATTCAGGCCGGCCAGGAAACTTTCGAAGGGTACGACGTAGTCCAGCGCACTGGTTTCCGGCACATCGCGCCCGTCCAGCAGAGCATGGATACGAACCGTGCGCACACCTTCAGCCCGAGCTTGCACGACCATCGCCTTGAGATGGTCGATATGACTGTGCACATTGCCATCCGAGAACAGGCCGATCAGATGGAGCACACCACGCCCGGCCTTGGCGCCGGCAATGATCTGTTGCCACGCCTCACCTTGCCAGATGGCACCGGAAGCAATCGCCCCGGCGACCAGTGCCGCCCCCTGGCTATACACCTGACCGGCACCGATGGCGTTGTGGCCGACTTCGGAATTCCCCATGTCATCGTCGGACGGCATGCCGACGGCGGTGCCGTGTGCCCGCAGGCTGATATTCGGGCAGGTGGCGAACAAGCGATCGAGAACCGGCTTGCGTGCCGCGGCGATGGCACTGCCGACTTCAGATTTCGGGATGCCGTAACCGTCCATCACGATAGTCACGACCGGACCTTGAACACCGGCGAACGAGGAGAGCTTTTGTAGCATGGGAAAATTCCAGCAAGAATTGGCAGAAACCAGGGCTGACTCGTCGTCAAATCCGAGAAGACTGGTGAATTTTTGATTAATTTGACATTTTACCTGCGATCGCCCAACAATCGAACAACACCGCTGCGTGGCTAGTCGGCAAGCATTTCCCCCGAACAAACCCAGATCCAACCCAGAGCAGGACACCATGGCACTCCGCCCGTCCGGATTCATTCCCTTCGTTTTAGCCTGCTCGCTGGCGTCGACCGCAGCAGAAGCAGCAGGCGCGCCCTGCGGCAAAAACATCAGCCTCGCCTACTACGAGCTGGGTGCGCTCTACCAACGGATGCCCAATGGCCAACACACCGGCATCGACAGAGATGTAGTCGATGAACTGGCCAAACGCAGCGGGTGCACCTTCGATACCCGCCTTGAATCGCGGGTCCGCATCTGGACTCTGCTTGAAACCGGAAAGCTTGATGCCACCGTCTCCGGCATCGCCAGCCCCGAACGACTCAAATTTGCCCAGTTCATTCCTTATTTCACGGCACGCAACCGCCTCATCCTGCATCGCGAACAGGCGGCAGGAATCGTCGATTTGAATGCATTTCTGAACAATCCGGCACTCAGGATCGGGGTCGTCAAGGGATTCAGACACGGCCCGACCTATGATGCCTGGCTGGATCGCCTGAGAACCATGGGGCGAGTCCAGGAAATCGCCGACATCGACGAGGTGTACCGCCTTTTCCGGCACCAGCGCATCGACGCCATGCTCTCCCTGCCCACCGCGTTTGTCCCCTTGCTCAAACGCTATGCGCTCGAAGACAAGGTGGTCACCCTGGACTGGGTCCCCAACGAACAATTGGTTCATGAACTGGTACTGTCCCGCAGCCAGGTTTCGTCCCAGAGCTTCCAACTGCTCAATGTCACGCTGCACAAAATGCGCAGCGACGGAACGCTGCTCCGCATCTACAACCGGCATATCGGTGCAGATTACGCCCGCCAGATGCTCAACGACCTGCCTGATTCGCCCCAATAAACCAAGAGCAGGCCTTGCTGCGGTCTACAGGCTGCAATCGCTTGTTTCCTGCCCGACACGTTGCAACTGCAGGGTGAATGTGGTTCCGACGGTAGGCGTGCTGCTCACTGAAATACTGCCGCGCAAAGGTCCGCTGACCAGATTGTGGACAATGTTCAGCCCCAGTCCGCTGCCGCCCTGACCCAGCCGCGTGGTGAAAAATGGATCGAAAATCCGCGGCAGGTCCTGCTCGGCGATTCCCTTGCCATCATCGCTCACCGTAATCCGGATATGTTCTGCATCGATCGCTTGTGCCGCAATCAGGACGTGCCCCTCACCTTTACCTTCAAAAGCGTGCACCAGGGCATTGTTGACCAGGTTGATCAGCACTTGCCCGAGATGTCCGGGAAAACTGTCGAGCACGATATCGAGCGGAATATCGCTACTCACGGTATGCGGGGTCTTGCGAATGCTCGGCCCGAGCGTCAGCACGATTTCGTGGACCAGTTCAGCCAGCTTGAAAACCCGGCGCTGGGCGCTGGTCTGGTCAACGGCAACCTGCTTGAAACTGCTGATCAGCTCAGCCGCACGCCCCAGGCTGCGCATCAGCAAATCGCTCGCCGTGCGCGTCTTGTCGACAAACTGATTCAGTCTTGAACGGCTCAAGCCTTCGTTCGCCGCACGGGCAAAGGCAAGGCTGTCTTCCTGCAGCGTACTGGCCACGGTGACACCGATGCCGATCGGCGTATTCAACTCATGTGCCACACCGGCCACCAGCGAGCCAAGCGCCGCCAGCTTTTCCGAGCGCAGCAACTCGCCTTGCGCCCGCTGCAAGGTCTGCAATGTTTCATTCAGTTCATCGTTGGCTTTCTGCAAAGCCTGCGTCCGCTCGGCCACCCGGTCCTCAAGACGCGCATTCAGCATGCGTACCTCAAGCTCGTTGCGACGCTTTTCAGTAATGTCCTCAACGGCCAGGATCAGGAGCGCATCGCCAACGATCTCGATTTTCCGGCCAGAAATCGAGCACAGCCGATAATCATCCTCATCGGCCCGGCGCAACATGGCTTCGTGATCGTGCACCTCGTTGTGCTGCTCGATTCGTGTCATCACCTCCTGGCGCTCATCCGGCACCTGCCACAAGGCCCGCCACTGGGCGGCCTGCACCCCGGCATCGTCGTGCGACCAGTGAAACTGCCGGAGCCAGGCATCATTCACATCTACCTTGGCATAGTCCTCAGATGCTCTGGCAACCAGGATAGGCACCGGCGAGGATTGGAAAATAACGGCGAATTTGGCCTGACTGACCCGCAGCTCGTCTTCCACCCGCTGTCGCTCGGCCAACTCCCTTTGCAGCGCAAGGTTCTGGATCTGGCGCTCGGAAAAAAGCCCCCCCAGTTTTTCCCGCATGTCGTCCAGTCCCTTAGCCAGCACGCCCAGTTCATCGGCACGCTGCCAGACAACCGGCTGGTCAAGCTCGCCCCGCGCCAGACGGGCGGCCCCTTTGAGCAGTTGACGGAGTGGCGCCATCATCCGGCGCTCGAAAAGCAGGAGGATGAAGACAAAGGAAAAGACAATCTGGGCAAATACGGCGAAAGCAAAACGCAGCGCATCCTCAAGCAACTGTGCTTCGATGCGGCTCGTCGTCAATTCGATCCTGACCTGGCCGATGACTTTGTCGTTGTGCATCACATCGCGCCGGGCCTGCACATTTCCGCCGATACGTCGTTCCGGATGTTCGCTATACACAAAATGGCCGAGCGCCTGGTCATCCACCGAAATACTGACCACATCCGGATTGCTCAGGATGGCATTGACCAAGGGCAGGGCCGAAGGCGCATCGACGTTCCACAACGGGCCGCTCATCGCATGCGAGAGCATGTCGGCATACTGTGCCAGCGGCGCATGAATGCGCAGTTCAAGTTCCTGGTGATAACGGTTATGGACGAACCATGGGGCGAGGAAAAGCACCGGCAAGAAAATGCCGAGACCGACCCCCAGAATCATCACCTGCCGCAACGACAGCTTGCTCACCGGATCATCCCTGCCCTGAACGATAAGATCATTTTGCCTCATTTTGAAATGTGGCAACCGAGAATCTGGCAATGCCGGCAGGCCGTTTTCGGCAGACGGCTGCGGTCGACCGCGGGAATCAGCCAATTTTCATTATTCGGTGCGCTGCTGTGGGATAATTTCGCCCCGTTCGCACCCCCTTCGCAAGGCATGGCAAAAGACTCACCGATTCAGTTCAAGGGCACATCGCTCAAGATCATTCAGACCCTTCTGCGGACCACCGATCCGGCGGATATTCACGCCGCACTCGAAGAACTTACGGGCAACGCCCCGGATTTCTTCGAAAACGAACTGGCGATTCTCGACTTCAGCCAGGCCGGCGATCTTCCGGATAACGCAGACTGGGACCACATCCGTCGCCTGTTGCGCGGCTCTGGCCTGCATGCCGTAGCAACCCGCGGCTTGCCGGATGCCCAGGCCGCTGCAGCGGCCAGCGCCGGCCTGCCGACACTGGCCGGCGACGCACTGGGGCGAGCCTCGCGGCCAGCCAGGGTCGAACCCGAAGCCACGCCCCCGGCCCCTGTTTCTGCACCGGCACCGGCACCTGCGGTTGAAACGCCGGCGGCCGCCGCTGTCAGCGAGGCTGCCCCGGCCATTCGCACCATCATTCTCGACAAACCCTTGCGCTCGGGACAACGTTATTACGCACGAGGCTGCGATCTGGTCATCATGGCCATGGTCAGCGCCGGTGCCGAAGTCATTGCCGATGGCAACATCCACGTCTATGCGCCGTTGCGCGGACGCGCCCTGGCCGGCGCCAGCGGCGACAAGGATGCCCGTATTTTCACGACCAGCCTGGAAGCCGAACTGGTTTCCGTCGCCGGTCTGTACCGCACTTTCGAAGCCGGCGTTCCAGCTGAACTGGCACGTCAGCCCGCCACTGTCAGCCTGGTTGGCGAAGGCAACGAATCACGACTCAATATCGCCCCACTGGCGCTCCGATAAACCCATTCCAACAAAACCCAGCGAGAAATCACCGTGACCAGAATCGTCGTCGTAACTTCCGGCAAAGGCGGGGTCGGCAAGACCACCACCAGTGCCAGCTTTTCCACCGGCCTCGCCATGCGCGGCTTCAAGACTGCCGTGATCGACTTCGACGTCGGTCTGCGCAACCTCGACCTGATCATGGGCTGCGAACGCCGCGTCGTTTATGACCTGATCAATGTAATCAACGGCGAAGCCACGCTGACCCAGGCGCTGATCAAGGACAAGCACTGCGAAAACCTCTACGTGCTGCCCGCCTCGCAAACGCGCGACAAGGATGCGCTGTCCGAAGAAGGCGTCGAAAAGGTCATCAAGGAACTGACCCACCAGGGCTTCGACTACATCGTCTGCGATTCACCGGCCGGTATTGAATCGGGCGCCGTGATGGCCCTGACCTTTGCCGACGAGGCACTGGTCGTGACCAATCCGGAAGTCTCGTCCGTACGCGACTCCGACCGCATTCTCGGTATCCTGCAAGCCAAGTCGCGCCGCGCCATCGAAGGTCGCGAACCGGTCAAGGAACACCTGCTGATCACCCGCTACAACCCGAACCGCGTCGAAGCCGGTGAAATGCTGTCGTACAAGGACATCCAGGAAATCCTGCGGGTGCCAATCATCGGCGTGATTCCGGAATCGGAAGAAGTCCTGCAAGCCTCCAATCAAGGCTCGCCGGTCATCCACCAGAAGGAAACCGACGCCGCCGAAGCTTACAACGACGTGATTGCCCGCTTCCTGGGCGAAGACAAGCCGCTGCGCTTTGTCGACTACGTCAAGCCGGGCCTGCTCAAGCGCCTGTTCGGAGGCAAGTAAGATGTCCTGGCTCCAGAAACTATTCGGCAACCAGCCCAAGACGGCTCAGGTTGCCAAGGAGCGCCTGCAATTGATCATCGCCCATGAACGCGATGGCGGCGGCAGCAGCGCCAATTTCCTGCCCGATTTGCAGCGCGAACTGGTCGCGGTCATCTCCAAGTACGTCAAGGTCAACACCGACGACATCCGCGTTTCGCTCGAAAAGCAGGGCAATTACGAGGTACTTGAAGTGAATATCGTGCTGCCTGAAAAGGCCTGAGCGCTGTCATGCCTGACCCGTCCTAATCTAGGTTGACACCTGTTGCGACGGATTGGCCAGCTTAATTGCTGGCCTTCAAAGACGCCCGATGAACCTCATCGGGCGTCTTCAATTGTAGCGAGAAATGCGGTCTCTCCTGGTTGTAGATGGCGATGGATTGACTGACCATGCGGCGTGCCTGATCGAGATCGTCGGGCTGCTGGAGTAGAAACTCCTGCTTGAGAATGCCATTAACCCGCTCTGCCAAGGCGTTCTGATAGCAATCATAGCCGTCCGTCATTGAGCAGATCACCCCGTGTTTCTGATGAATAGCTTGGTACTCATTGGCGCAGTATTGGACTCCACGGTCTGAATGATGGATCAGCAGCCCATTTCCCTGACGCCCCTTTAACGCCATCTTCAAAGCCTGGCTCACCTCAGTCGTGTGCAGGCGGTCATGGACGTGGTAACCCACAATCTTGCGTGAATAGGCATCGGTAATCAGACTCAGATAGGCACAGCGCTCACGGGTAGGCAAATAGGTGATATCGGCAACCCAAACCTGCTCGCTCGCCTCGGCGCTAACCTGATCCGGTCCCGCTTTCAGCAAATTGGGATGGCGCCGGAAATGGTGGTGGCTGTCGGTCGTCTTGTGATACGCCCGCTTGGTTGGCACCAACAGGCGATTCCAACGCAACAGATCGAACAAGGCATCGCGCCCAAGGCCACGCCCTTCGGCCGCTAGCGTCGGGCCAAGCAGGTGATGTAGCTTGCGCGTCCCCAGTCGGGGCTGATGCAAGCGCTTGGCCTTTACCAACTCAAGAGCCCGTTCGTACTTGACCTCATCGTGCACTCGACGCTGCTGCCACTGGTAATGTGCCTGCCGGCTGATGCCCATATAGCGGCAAGCCCTCGATACACTCAGTCCTTCGACGGACTTTTGCGCGAGGACTTGCCCACAGGCTTTTTTACCACACGAACTCCATAGTCCTTCTTCAAAACGTCAATGACCGCTTCGAAGAATTGGGATTTCTCTCGGGCTTCCTTGAGTTGGACTTCCAGCTCCTTGATCCGCTGTTCCGGCGTCTGGCCCTGGCTGCTCGCTGATGTTCGGGTTGGCTCACTCATGCGGCCGTATGATGCCATCGGCCCCCAGTTCTGGCGACCATGCTTGCGTAACCAAACCAAGACCGTCGATCTGCCCTGGATACCGTAACGCTGCTGGGCTTGCTTGTAGCTCAGTTCGCCTTTTTCTACCTGCTCAACAACGGCCCGTTTAAAAGCCAGCGTGTAGTCTCGCTGTGTCCTCTTAACCCCTGACTCCATCTGACAGCCCCTTTCGTTCTAGAAAAGGTGTCAACTTCATTCAGGACGGGTCAGCCCAAGAAAAAAGGCATCCGGATGGATGCCTTTTTTGCATTCGGGCCGGCTCAGAAGAATTCGGCCTCGCTATATACCGTTTCAGTAAATATCCCTGCCGCCAGCAGTTCCTGGTGATCGTAAATCCTGTTTCGCCCATCCTGCTTGGCCCGATACAAACTGCGGTCGGCACGGCTCAGTACCTCTTGCGGCAAGATGTTTGGATCCGCCCGACAATAACCGATGCTGATCGTCAGCCCGCCAATCCGCGGGAAGGAATGCGCCTCGATCGCCAGGCGCAGTCGCTCAAAGATGTTGCGGGCGATCTTCTCGTTCTCGGCAGCGGCAATCGCGACGAACTCTTCTCCGCCATAGCGGTAAAGCAGATCCGAACCACGGAAAGTGGCAGACATCAGGCGGGAAACAAGCAACAGGATTTCGTCCCCGACCATGTGGCCGTGCGTATCGTTAACCTGCTTGAAGTGATCGATATCAATCAGCGCCAGATAGTATTGGCCGCCAGGGATGCTCCGCCGTCCCTCCAGTTTTTCGGTAAAACTGTCGGGCTGGCCAAGCAGGCTCCAGATGCGATCAAAGCTGTTTTCCAGCGCCTGCCGGTTGAACAAGCCCGTCAGGCGATCACGCAGGCTGATATCCAGCAGGGCGTAGTAATTGGAAAAAACCTCCAGAACCCCGCGTATCGTTGCATCCTCGACCGGAGAAACCTCACGGTCACGCTGAAATACGAAATAGCCGCAAACCTCGTTCCCGCCAAACAGGGGATAAGCCACCAGCACCTCATGCCCCAGTGTTCGGGTACAGGGCTTGGCCAGCAGGCGAACATTCTCGGTCAATGAAATGACTTCTTTCGGCAGTTCGGCCAGATTGAGCACTTCTTCAACGCGCTCGACCATCCGTGCCTCACCGTCGGATTCGACCACCTTGGAGCGGTGGTAGTGCAGTACGCGAGCCAGGACCTGCTTTTCATCTGTCCGGTACAACGAGGTATTGAGAATCCCAAGTAGCGGACCCAGCGAACGCAACAGACTTTGCTCAAGCAATTCCGTATCGCGGATCGAAGTCATCTTGCCGAGTTTGCCAAGCAAACCCGGTAACTGGCTCTGGTTTAACTCTTTCGCCATTTTGCTCTCCAAGGCTCTCTGCCTTTAGTAATACTTTTAATGCGTTTTGATCATATCCCATGAAAACATCGAATTTGCTAATTTTTGTAAAGACAGGCCATTTGATGGGCAAAAAAAGGGGCCCGAAGGCCCCAAAAAGGATGAGATCACCAGGTTGCTGTTCTCCCTGAGTCTCTCCCGCAGAGTGTTTAGTGAGCCGATGCGGCAGATGCACCCAGCCCGGTCTGGGCGCGAATGTACTGCTCTTCAAATGCCTCGGCTTCCTTGGCGGCACGCTCGCTCTTGTCGGTCACCGAGCCCAGCCAGGTCACCAGGAAGGCGGCGGTCATCGAGATGATGGCCGGGTGGTCGTACGGGAAGATGGCTTGGGCATTGCCCAGCACCTTGACCCAGACGGCCGGGGAAAGAATGACCAGACCAACGGCGGAAACCAGACCGGCAATGCCGCCCCAGAGCGCGCCGCGCGTCGTCAAACCCTTCCAGTACATCGACAGAATCAGAATCGGGAAATTGACCGACGCAGCCACGCCGAAAGTCAGCGCAACGAGGAAGGCGATGTTCTGATCCTTGAAGAGCAGACCGAGCAGAATGGCGACGATACCGATACCGACCGAAGCGATCTTGGTAACGCGCATTTCTTCTGCACTGGTTGCCTGGTTCTTCTTGATCACGCGGGCATACAGGTCATGGGCGATAGCCGAAGCACCGGCCAGTGCCAGCCCCGAAACCACCGCCAGAATGGTGGCGAAAGCAACGGCGGAAAGGAAGCCTAGGAAGATATCGCCGCCCACCGACTTGGCCAGGTGCATGACCGGCATGTTGCCACCGCCAATGATCTTGCCGCCAACCACGCCACCCTCGAAGAATTGCGGATCCTGACCAACGATGACGATGGCCGAAATACCGAGGATGATCACGACGAGGAAGAAGAAACCAATGAAACCGGTGGCGTAGAAAACCGATTTGCGGGCTTCCTTGGCATTCGGCACGGTGAAGAAACGCATCATGATGTGCGGCAGGCCGGCGGTACCAAAAAGCAGGGCCAGCGACAGGGACACGGCGGAGATCGGGTCAGCCATCAGCGAACCCGGCGCCATGATCTTGATACCAGCTTTATGCACGGCAACGGCCTGGTTGAACATCGCATCGAACGAGAAACCGAACTTGGCGAAGGACAGGAACATCAGCAGCGTACCGCCGCCAAGCAGCAGGCATGCCTTGATGATCTGCACCCAGGTCGTTGCGACCATGCCGCCGAAGGTGACGTACACCATCATCAGCAGACCAACGCAGATCACAGCCATGGTGTAGTCCAGCCCGAACAGCAACTGGATCAACTGACCGGCACCGACCATCTGGACGATCAGGTAGAAGCACACCACGGTCAACGAGCCAAAAGCGGCAAAAGTGCGGATCCGGTTTTGGTCGAGACGGTAGGAAGCGATATCGGCAAAGGTGAATTTACCGAGGTTGCGCAGACGCTCAGCCATCAGGAACAGGATGATCGGCCAGCCGACAAAGAAACTGATGGTGTAGATGAAACCATCGAAACCCTTGGAATAAACCAGGGAAGTCAGACCCAGCAGGGTCGCCGCCGACATGTAGTCACCGGCAATGGCCAGACCGTTCTGGAAGCCGGTGATACCGCCGCCAGCCGTGTAGAAATCGGAAGTCGACTTGGTGCGTGCCGAGGCCCAGTAAGTAATGCCCAGCGTGGCCAGCACGAAGACCATGAACATGGCGATGGCGCTGACATTGACCGGCTGCTTCTGGACGCCTTCGATGGCGCCCGGCGCGGCAACGGCGGCAAAGGCAATCAGGCCGCCGGCGATAAGTGCAATCAGGGAACGCTTCATTTGGCCGACTCCTTGAGAATCTGCTCGTTCAGCGTATCGAATTCGCCATTGGCACGGCTGATGTAGATACCGGTGGTCAACCACGAGCCGACGACGAGAATCACACCGATCGGCCAGCCGATGGTGATGATGTTGCCTTCGCTGATCGGCTGAGCCAGGAAGCCCGGATTGAAGGCGGTGAGCATCATGAAGGTGTAATAAGGCACCAGCACGGTAAGCGACAGGATGATCGCGAAGCGCGTACGCTTGCTGACCATTTCGGCAAATTTCGGATTGCTCCGGATTCTTGCCTGAATGTTGTTTTGAGACATGACCCCTCCTGGGAACATAGATGGATGAAACTGCTGTGTGCTGTTCTCTATTTTTTTCGCCGGTGCAGTCATTGCCGCACCGGTCGTGGTAATTCACTTACATGTTTGGATAGGTCGGGCCGCCGCCCCCTTCCGGAACCGTCCAGGTGATGTTCTGGGTCGGATCCTTGATATCGCAGGTCTTGCAGTGCAGGCAGTTCTGACCGTTGATCTGGAGCCGTGGCGAGCCTTCCTCTTCGCCGACGATTTCATAGACACCCGCCGGGCAGTAGCGCGTTTCCGGCGCACCGTAGCGGGCATAGTTGACGCTGATCGCCACGCTTTCATTCTTCAATTGAAGATGACAACGCTGGTTTTCCTCGTGGTTGGTCCCCGACAGGAAAACCGACGACAGGCGGTCGAAAGTCAGCTTGCCGTCCGGCTTGGGATAGTCGATCTTGGGCTGGCTGTTCTTGTCGGCCAATTGGCTGTGATCGTCGTGATGACGCATGGTCCACGGCGCATTTCCGCGGAACAGGAAGGTGTCGACCGCGCCATAAGCCAGCGCACCCCACAGCCCCCATTTGAAGGCCGGGCGAATGTTGCGCACCTTGTACAGCTCGCTCCACAGCCAGCTTTGCTTGATCTGCTCACCGTATTCGGTCGCTTCCGGCCCGGCATTTTCCTTGCCGAGATGCTCGAAAATTGCCTCGGCAGCGATCATCCCGGACTTCATGGCCATGTGCGTGCCCTTGATCTTCGGCACATTCAGGAAACCAGCCGTGTCACCGACCAGCACACCGCCCGGGAAATTCAGCTTGGGCACTGACTGGTAGCCGCCTTCCGACAGCGCACGGGCGCCATAGGAAATACGCCGGCCGCCTTCGAAATAACCGCGAATCGACGGATGCGTCTTGTAGCGCTGGAATTCCTCGTAAGGCGACAACCACGGATTTTTATAATCCAGGCCGACAACCATGCCGACTGCCACCAGATTGTTCTCCAGGTGGTAGAGGAATGAACCGCCATAGGTGTCGCTCTGCAGCGGCCAGCCCACTGTGTGCACGATCAGGCCGGGCTGATGCTTGGCCGGATCGATTTCCCACAATTCCTTGATACCGATACCGTAAGTTTGCGGGTCGACACCATCGCGCAAGTTGAATTTTGCCCACAGTTCCTTGGTCAGCGAACCACGGCAACCTTCGGCAAAAATCGTCTGTCGGGCATGGAGTTCCATCCCCGGCTGGAAGTTGTGCGTTTGCTCGCCGTTCTTGCCGATACCGAGGTCACCGGTCGCAACGCCCTTGACCGAACCATCTGCGTGATAAAGCAGTTCAGCCGCAGCGAAACCGGGATAAATCTCGACACCCAGCGCTTCGGCCTGCTCACCCAGCCAGCGACAAAGGTTACCCAGGCTGATGATGTAATTGCCGTGATTGCCCATCTGCGGCGGCGTCGGCAACTTGTGCGAACCACCTTCAGTCAGGAAAAGCAGGCGATCCTCACCCGCCGGGGTATTCAGGGGCGCGCCACGCTCTTTCCAGTCGGGGAAAAGTTCGGCCAGCGCATGCGGCTCCAGCACGGCACCGGACAGAATGTGCGCCCCGATTTCGCCCCCTTTTTCCAGCAGGCAAACCGACACTTCCCGACCGGCCTGCTCGGCCAGCTGCTTGACGCGGATCGCCGCCGACAGCCCCGAAGGGCCGCCGCCGATGATTACGACGTCGTATTCCATCGCATCGCGATCTGTACGCATGTTCATGCTCAGAACAGGTTTTCAGGCAGGCCGAAGACCGAGTCCGCACCGCCGATGATTTCAGCCGCGTAAGCCGCGGCAAACGGCAGCTGGTGAGCGGCAAAGTAATTCGCCGTGGCCAGCTTGGCCTTGTAGAAATCGTCGGTCGTGCCAGCAGCGATATGTTGAGCGGCAATACCGGCCGACTTGGCCATCAGCCAGCCGCCGACCACGATGCCGGTCAGCTTGAGGAAAGGCACGGAACCGGCATGCACAGCCTGCGGCGCACTCTCGTAGTTGGCGAGAATCCACTCTGCTGCGGTCGACAAGGCGGCAATGCCGTTTTTCAGATTGGCGGCGATACCGGCCAGTTGTGCATTGCCGGCCAGTTCGTCGGCCGTGGCGGTCATTTCGGCGATCAGCGCCTTCATCCCGGCACCCGGCACTTTTTCACGGGCCAGCTTGCGGCCAACCAGGTCATTCGCCTGAATAGCCGTCGTACCTTCGTAAATAGTGGTGATGCGGGAATCGCGGTAGTACTGCGCAGCGCCCGTTTCCTCGACGAAACCGACCCCACCGAAAACTTGCAGCGCGGTGGACGACAGCTCGACGCCCTGTTCGGTGCTCCAGCCCTTGACGACCGGGGTCAGCAGGTCGATGCGGGCCTGCGCGACGGCGTCGCCGGCATGTGCCTTGTCAATCTGGGCGGCGGCGTAATAAGCCAGCGTACGCATGGCTTCGGTCCGCGACTTCACTTCCATCAGCAGACGACGGACATCCGGATGGTGCAGAATGGTCTTCTTCTCATCGGACTTGTCGCCGATGATCTTGCCCTGAACGCGTTCGCGGGCGTACCACAGTGCGTGCTGGTAAGCGCGTTCGGCAATACCGACACCTTCCAGACCGACATTGACGCGGGCGTGGTTCATCATCGTGAACATGTAGCCGACGCCCTTGTTTTCTTCGCCAATCAGGTAGCCGACGCAGTTGTCGTTGTCGCCGTAGGACATGACGGCGGTCGGGCTGCCGTGGATGCCGAGCTTGTGTTCGATCGAGGAACAGATCAGGTCATTGCGCTTGCCGAGCGAGCCGTCTTCATTGACCAGGAACTTCGGCACGAGGAACAGCGAAATACCCTTCAGACCGGACGGCGCATCCGGCAGGCGAGCCAGCACGAGGTGGATGATGTTTTCGGCGCAGTCGTTTTCACCCCAGGTGATGAAGATCTTGGTGCCGGAAACCAGGTAGGTACCGTCGCCCACGGCCTTGGCCTTCGAGCTGATCGCGGCCAGATCGGAGCCGGCATTCGGCTCGGTCAGGTTCATCGTGCCGGACCAGACACCTTCGACCATCTTCGGTAGGTATTTCTGCTTCAGTTCGTCGGAAGCGTGGTGAGCGATGGCTTCGATGGCGCCACCGGTCAGCATCGGGCACAGGGCGAATGCCATGTTGGACGACTTCCACATTTCATTGACCGCCATCGTGACCACAGCCGGCAAGCCCTGGCCGCCGAATTCCGGCGAGAAAGGCATGGCGTTCCAGCCGGTTTCACAGAACAGCTTGTAGGCTTCCTGGAAGCCCGGCGCCGTCGTGACAACGCCATCCTTGCAGGAAGAGCCGACGGTGTCGCCACCGCGGTTGATCGGGTCGAGTACGCCGCTGGCGAACTTGGAGGCTTCGTCAAGAATCGATTCGACGAGATCGACGGAACATTCCTCATTGCCTGGCAGGGCACAAACGTCGGCGAGGCCGGCCACTTCGTTGAGGACGAACTGCATGTCGCGAATCGGTGCGATGTAATTACTCATGTTTTATCTCCGGAATGTTTTTGATTTAAATGGCTGCAACAAGGGCGGGAACGGTTTCGAACAAATCGGCGACCAGGCCGTAATCGGCGATCTGGAAGATCGGGGCATCGGGGTCCTTGTTGATCGCCACGATCACCTTGGAATCCTTCATCCCGGCCAGATGCTGGATCGCACCGGAAATACCGACCGCCAGGTAGAGCTGCGGCGCGACGATCTTGCCGGTCTGGCCCACCTGGTAGTCATTCGGCACAAAACCGGCGTCGACCGCAGCACGGCTGGCGCCGAGCGCAGCACCGAGCTTGTCGGCCAGCGGTTCGAGCAGTTGCTGATAGTTTTCACCGCTGCCCAGACCTCGACCGCCAGAGACGATGATCTTGGCGGCGCCGAGTTCAGGACGGGCCGATTTGGTCAGTTCGCGATGGGTCAGCGTGCTTTGGGCGGTGTCGGCGGCGGCGCCGAGCGTTTCGATTTCGGCATTGTTGCCAGCGTCGACCACGTCAAAGGCGGTGGTACGCACGGTGATCACCTTGACCGCATCGGCGCTCTTGACCGTGGCCAGCGCATTGCCGGCGTAGATCGGGCGAACGAAGGTGTCGGCAGATTCAACACCGGTGATTTCGGAAATCTGCGCGACGTCGAGCAGTGCGGCAACGCGCGGCAGCAGGTTTTTGCCGAAGGTCGTGGCCGGGGCCAGGATGTGGCTGTAGCCGGCGGCGTTGGCGATGACCAGTGCGCTCAGGTTTTCTGCGGTCTGGCTTTGGTAGTGGGCCGCGTCGGCCACTTTGACTTTGCTCACGCCTTGCAGGCCGGCAGCTTGCTGGGCGGCGCCGCTGCAGGCGGTGCCGGCAACGAGGACGTGAATGTCGCCACCGATTTTCGCGGCTGCAGCAACGGTGTTGAGCGTGGCGGCCTTGAGGCTGGCGTGGTCGTGTTCTGCGATAACGAGGATGGTCATGATCAGATCACCTTGGCTTCGTTTTTGAGTTTGTTGACGAGTTCGGCCACATCCGCGACCTTGACGCCGGCGGAGCGCTTGGCCGGTTCGGCGACTTTCAGCGTGCTCAGGCGCGGGGCAACGTCAACGCCGAGATCGGCTGGCTTGACGGTGTCGAGCGGCTTTTTCTTGGCTTTCATGATGTTCGGCAGCGTGGCGTAGCGCGGTTCGTTCAGGCGCAGGTCGGTCGAGACAACGGCCGGCAGGGTGATCGCCAGGGTTTCCAGACCCCCGTCGATTTCGCGGGTGACTTCTGCCTTGCCGCCGGCGATGACAACCTTGGAGGCGAAGGTGGCTTGCGGCCAGTTCTGCAGCGCAGCCAGCATCTGGCCGGTCTGGTTGGCATCGTCGTCAATCGCTTGCTTGCCACAGATGACGAGTTGCGGTTGTTCCTTGTCGCACAGTGCCTTGAGCAGCTTGGCGACAGCCAGCGGCTGAAGTTCAACGTCGGTTTCAACCAGGATGCCGCGGTCGGCACCAATCGCCATCGCGGTGCGCAGGGTTTCCTGGCAGGCGGCCACGCCGCAGGAAACAGCGATCACTTCAGTCGCAATGCCGGCTTCCTTCAGACGCACGGCTTCTTCCACCGCGATTTCGTCGAACGGGTTCATGCTCATCTTGACGTTGGCCAGGTCTACCCCTGAACCATCCGCCTTCACGCGTACCTTGACGTTGTAGTCCACTACCCGCTTCACGGGGACGAGAATTTTCATGTTTGTTTCCTTTGAAAAACGAAGCCCCCACCGGCATCAGCACGGCAGGGGCTGCGATCATTCGATGGCGAGCGCCGAATTGGCGTGCTGACGCAGGACGTATTTCTGGATCTTGCCGGTCGAGGTCTTGGGTAATTCGCCAAAGACAATGACCTTCGGTACCTTGAAGCGGGCCAGATGGCTGCGGCAGTGTTCGATGATCTCGGTTTCTGTCGTTTTCACCCCATCCTTCAACTCGATGAAGGCAGCCGGCACCTCGCCCCACTTTTCGTCGGGCTTGGCCACCACGGCGGCAGCAATCACGGACGGATGGCGATACAGCACATCCTCGACCTCAAGCGATGAAATGTTCTCGCCGCCGGAAATGATGATGTCTTTGGAACGATCCTTGATCTTGACGTAACCATCGCTATGCACGACGGCCAGGTCACCAGTGTGGAACCAGCCGCCGGCAAAAGCCTCTTCCGTCGCTTTCGGGTTTTTCAGGTAGCCCTTCATCACCAGATTGCCGCGGAACATGATCTCGCCCATCGTTTCGCCATCCCAGGGCACCGGCTGCATGGTCACCGGGTCGAGCACGGTAATCGCTTCCTGCATGTGGTAATTGACGCCCTGGCGGCCATTGCGGGCGGCCCGCAGATCGATCGGCAACTTGTCCCATTCCGGGTGCTTGGCACAGACGGCAGCCGGACCGTATGTCTCGGTCAACCCGTAAACATGGGTGATATTGAACCCCATCTGTTCCGCCCCCTCGATAATCGCGGCAGGTGGCGCAGCGCCGGCGATCAGGCCGTTGACCTGATGCGTGATGCCTTCCTTGAGCGCGGCCGGGGCATTGATCATCATGCCGTACACGATGGGCGCACCGCACATGTGGCTGACCTTGTGTTCCTTGATCAAGCCGAAGATCAGTGCCGGGTCGACCTTGCGCAGACAGACGCTGGTCCCGGCATTGGCTGCCAGCGTCCAGGGGAAACACCAGCCGTTGCAATGGAACATCGGCAGCGTCCAGAGATAGACCGCGTGCGGCGGCATGCCCCAGGAAATGATGTTGCTGGCCGAATTGAGATAGGCACCACGATGGTGATACACCACGCCCTTTGGATTACCTGTCGTACCCGAGGTGTAGTTCAGGGCAATGGCATCCCATTCGCTGTCCGGCAACTGCCAGACGAAATCGGGATCGCCTTCATTGATGAAGGCCTCGTAGTCTTTTTCACCGAGCCGTTCAGCGCCCGGATAGTCGGCATCGACGATATCGATGACCAGCGGCTTCGGGCCCTCGATCAAGGCCAGCGCTGCCTTGACCGTCTTGAGGAACTCAGGATCGGTGATCAGCACCTTGGCTTCGCCGTGTTGCAGCATGAAGGCAATGGCTTCGGCGTCAAGACGGGTATTCAGGGTATTGAGTACGGCACCGGTCATCGGCACGCCGAAATGACACTCGAACATCGGCGCCGTATTCGGCAGCATGACGGCAACGGTATCGCCCTTGCCGATACCGCGCCCCTTGAGTGCCGAGGCCAGTTGGCGACAACGGTCGTAGCTTTCTTTCCAGGTATATTGACGCTCGCCCTGGATGACGGAAATACGCTTCGGGTAAACGAAGGCTGACCGCTCGATAAAACTCAGCGGTGAAAGCGCAACGTAGTTCGCCGGGTTCTGATCGAGCCCGACGGCATAGGGATGACTTGCCACAAATATCTCCTCACGATTCTTTCGAAAAGCGCTGTTCTCTTTTTGGGCTTCTAATTTTTTAGTGAGGATGTCAAAACACTCTTGCACAACTATTGGCAGAATGTAACGAATCGTTACACGCCCGAAGCCGACCAACCGTCTGCACTAGAATCGCCCCATGGACAGTTCGCTCCCCTCCCCCGACACCACCCAGCGCTACGAAATGCTGCAAGCTGGCCTGGACCTGCTCGACCAGGGAATTACCGTCTTCGACGCCAACCTGCGTCTTGTCGCATGGAACGAGCCCTTTCTCCGCCTGCTCGATTTTCCGGAGGATCTGGCTCAGGTCGGCACACCGTTCGAACGCTTCATTCGCTTCAATGCCGAACGCGGCGAATACGGCCCCGGCGATCTTGAAAGCCAGATCACCGAGCGCGTAAGCGCAGCGGCAAGTTTTGCGCCGCACATCACGGAGCGCCAGCGACCAAACGGCCGGGTTCTGCTGTTACGCGGGGAGCCGCTGCTCGACAAGGGTTTCGTCACCCTGTACAGCGACGTGACCGAGCAGCGGTACATCGAGAACCTGACCGAACACCAGAACATCCAGCTCGAAGAGCGTGTTCGCCGCCGTACCGCCCAGCTCGAAAATGCCAATGCCAACCTGACCCGCGCCAACACCGAGAACACGCGCATCGCTGCCGCCCTGAGGCGCAGCGAAGAACGCCTGCGCCTGATCAACGACACCATTCCCATCCTGATCGGTTACGTCGACAAGCATGAGGTTTACCGTTACGCCAACAAGGGCTACTCCGACTGGTTCGGTTTGCCGGAAGGCTCGGTCATCGGCAGCGCCGTCCCCGATGTGATCGGGGCCAAGGTCTATGGCGCCGTGCGCGACTCGGTCAAGAAAGCGCTTTCCGGCCATCAGGTTACTTACGAATATCAGGTCGACCGTCACGGAAAGGCCTTCTTTGCCCGCAGCACGCTGGTTCCCGAAATCAGCCCGGAAGGCGAAACACTCGGTTTCTTTGTCTTTTCTTACGACATCACCGAACAAAAACGGATGCAGGCAGCACTCGTCCAGGCCCAGAAAATGGAGGCAATCGGACAGTTGACCGGGGGATTGGCCCACGACTTCAACAACCTCCTGACCGTCATCATCGGCAATCTGGCAGCCCTCCAGGACCATCGCCCGGACGATGCCGGCGTCAACGAATTCGTCGAGCCCGCGCTGCAATCCGCCCGGCGCGGCGTGCAGTTGATCAAGCGGCTGCTGACCTTTTCGCGCCAGCAACCGCTTGAGCCGCAAGCGGTGGACATCGGCCACCTGATCGGCAACCTCGGCAAGCTGGTTCGTCGCTCACTGCCGGAATCGGTCGCCGTCTCGACTGACCTGTCGAGTATTTCGGTCCACGCGCTGGTCGACCCGGGGCAACTTGAAAGCGCCCTGCTCAATTTCGCGCTCAATGCGCGCGATGCCATGCCGGATGGCGGCCGGCTGCACATTGCTGCCCGCCCGGTCGAGCTAACCACCGATGCGGCCGCTTTCGATGTCACGCCTGGCCGCTACGCCATGATCGAAGTGGCCGACAACGGTACAGGCATGGATGCAGCGACGCTGGCGCGTGTGTTCGAACCGTTTTTCACGACCAAACGCTTTGGTCTGGGCAGCGGGCTGGGCTTGTCGATGGCTTATGGCTTCGTCAAGCAGTCCGGCGGCGGCATTTCGATCCAGAGCCAGCCCGGCCAGGGAACGACGGTCCTGATGGTCCTGCCACTAACCACGCCGGAAGAGGAACTCGATCTGCCGGACGACGATGTACCGCTGACGCATGGCGGAGAACTGGTGCTGCTCGTTGAAGATGAACCGAATGTCCGGCGCGTCGTTCGCCAGCAGTTGATCGATCTCGGCTACCCGGTGATTGAAGCCGAAAACGGTGCGCAAGCCCTTGAAATGATCACCCACATTCCCGACATCGCCATCGTCGTCAGCGACGTCATCATGCCCGGCGGGCTCAATGGCCGGCAGCTGGCAAGCCGTATCGGTGCGGATCATCCATGGATACGCATTGTGCTGATGAGTGGCTATACCGATGAAATCGACGAAGCCGCCGACAGCACCATCCCCCTGCTCGGCAAACCCTTTGTCCGTCAGGATCTGGCTCGGGCACTGCAACGCATCAATAAAGGCAAGTCATGAAAGAGGCAGAATCCCCAAAGCTGATCGCCATTGTCGAAGATGACCCGGACGTCGCCCGGATCATCGAGCAGGTCCTTGGCGATTTCTCGTTTCGCACCGTCTGGTGCCGCAGCGCCAGCGATCTGTTGCGTCGCCTGCGCACCCTGCAGCCCGACCTGTGCATCATCGATCTCGGCCTGCCCGACATGGATGGTCTGGAGGTCATGCAGCGCGTCCGGGCAATTACGGCCTGCGGCATTGTCATCCTGACCGGCCGCGCCCACGTCAGCGACCGGGTGATGGGGCTCGAACTCGGGGCCGATGATTATGTTCTCAAACCTTTCGAACCACGCGAACTGGTTGCCCGCGTTCGCAGCATTCTGCGCCGGCGGGAAACCGGTGGTCAGGAAAACGGCACGGGCCGGCAGATTGCCGAATTCGGTGGCTGGCGCTTCAACCTGGCCAACAATGCACTGCTTTCACCGAATGGCGAGGAGCAACTACTCAGCACGACCGAAGCCGAATTGCTCAAGGTTTTCATCAACCATCCGAACCGCATCCTGCAACGCGAGCAGCTGATGGGCATGCGCGATCTGTCACCGACCGACCGCAGCATCGACGTACGGATTTCGCGCCTGCGACGCAAATTGGAGCCCAATGCCGAAAGCCCGGCCTTCATCAAGACGGTCTACGGGGCCGGCTATCTTTTTCTGGCCAGCATCAACTGGCTGACCAGCTGAGCGAGCGATCCGGATCAGCGGCTAGTGCCCGGAACCACTCTCGTTATCGGCATGCACCGAAGCGATCAGTTCGGCCAGATCACCTCGGCGCAACAGCTTGAGAAAAGCCGCCACCACCGTCGGATCGAACTGCTGCCCTGCCGCTGCCTCGATATTGGCCGCCGCCTCTTCGAGCGACCACGGCGCCTTGTAGGGACGACGGCTGATCAGGGCATCGAAGACATCGACCACCGAGACTATGCGGGTGAGCAGCGACGCCTCGCGTGAGGGCTTGCCGGCGGGATAACCGCTGCCATCCCAGCGTTCGTGGTGCGACTGGGCAACTTCGCGCGCCATGGCCAGCGATTTGTCGTGCGACAGAATGCTGGCGCCGATCGTCACATGGGTTTTCATGACCTCGAACTCTTCCGCGGTCAACTTGCCTCTTTTGCGCAAAATTTCATCCGGAATCCCGATTTTCCCGACATCGTGCAGTCGGCTGGCCTTGCCATAAAGGGCGGCCTCATCTTCCGCCACGCCCAACTCGACGGCGACCAGCCGAGTGTAACTGTCGATGCGCTGAATGTGCTGGCCGGTGGTTTTGTCCTTGAACTCGGCAATTTCAGCCAGCATGTCGATGGCGTTATCGTAGGCGGTCCGCAAATCGAGATGCAGGCGCAGATTTTCCAGTGCGCTCGAACATTGCTGTGCCATGACCTTGAGCAGGTCGAGATCGCTGCTCGACAATTCGCGCGTCGGCTCGACATAGACAAAGCCAACCGGCTGGACACCGACCGTCAGGGGAATGACGATGCCGCGCTGGCGGATTTTCTCGGGAACGTTGCCGTGCGTCACGGCCTGGATGCACTGCTGGCGAATCTCGTCAAAACGCTGCTGGTCGCTGACCGGCCCGGTGGTTGCCTGAATCATCACCTCACGCCCGTCGAAGGTGGCGATCAGGCCATCGATCGTCGAGATGAAGCTCATGTCGGCCAGGTGGCACAGGCCGACGATCTGGGTCAGCACCCCTTCGAAGAAATTATTCAGTGACGAACTGGAAATCCGGTACAACTCGGGCGCTGCCGCAAGCACCTGCGCCAGGCCAACCCGGTTGAGGTCGATGGTCTTGAGATCGCGATAGGCTTTGATCGACGAACGCACCGTGGTGTACAGGCGTGTCGCGGTCAACTCGGTTTTATCCTTGTAATCATCGATATCGAAGTTGTCGATGACATAGCGCTCAGGCGCCACACCCGGCTGACCGGTGCGAATGACCAGCCGGATCATGGCGTTGTTCAGCGTCTTGCGGATGTATTCGACCAGTTTCAGACCGGCATCGTCGGTTTCCATGACCACGTCGATCAAGGCAATCGCAATGTCGTCATGGGCTTCAAGAAGCTGACGGGCTTCGTATGCCGAAGCCGCTTCGAGAAACTCGATCTCTCGCCCGTCAAAGCTGAAACCCTTCAGGTTAAGCCGGGTCAGGGTCCGGATATCGGCCTCGTCATCGACCACCAGGACTTTCCACGAATGTCGCGAACTTCCCGGCTCCCGGACCAGGGATACGTCATCCACCGCCTTGCTGCGAATCAGTTTCATTTTTTTGTCTCCCCCGTGGCGGTGGGCAATATCACCTGAATGGTGGTTCCCTGCCCTTGCACACTGGCGCAATCGATGGTTCCGCCAAGCCGCGACACCACCAAGTTATAGCACAAATACATGCCCAGCCCGAGACGGCCATGTGCCCGCTGGGTGGTAAAAAACGGCTCGAAAACATGAGCCAGCACATCGGGCGGCATGCCGACGCCATTATCAATACAGCAGAGCTGCAGCTGGCCATCGCCGCGAAGCACGGCAGAAACCCGCAGCGTCGCCGGGCGGCCCTCGATCGGGAACGCATGGCGCAAGGCATTGCCCACCAGCGTTGTCAGCAACTGCTCAAAGAATCCGGGAATGCCGTCCAGCAGCAGGTCGACCGCGCAATCGACGCTGACGCTGACTTGGCCCAGCTCAATCCGCTCTTTCATCCCGAGCAACACGTCGTCAATCACTTCCCGCAAGCGGAAGGCACGACGCTCCATGACTTCCAGATCGATTGAGCTGCGCTTCAAGCGGCTCACCAGATCGGCGGCCCGCTGCAGATTATTCAGCGCCAGGCGGCTGCCCTCGCGGAGCTGGGCAAAATTGGCCAGCAAGGCATCGGCACTGACTTCCTCGGCATCCAGTAAATGTTCGGTGGCCGAAATGACTTGCTCGCTGTTGCTCACGGCACCGATGGCGATGCCGACCGGCGTATTCAGCTGATGGGCAAAACCGGCCACCATCCGGCCGAGCGAGGCCATTTTTTCGCTGCTCAGCAATTGCTCCTGCGTCGCTTCGAGATGAGCCAGTGCATGGCGCAGATCATCCTGTTCCTTCTGCAGACAGGCATTGCTTTGGGCCAGCATCCGGGTGCGCTCGGCCACCTTGTCTTCGAGCGACTGATTGGCATCCGCCAGTTCACGGTTCTGGACTGAAAGAACGTGATAAAGCTTGTGCAGGGCATCAAGCAGGGCCGAAACGCTGTGGTCGCGCGACTCGGCCTGGGCTTCAAAAGCCGTTGCCGGGTCGTTCCCCTGGCTGATCGACTCGATCATCCGGGCCATGACCTGATCTTCGCCCAGAATATGCACCGTCAACCATGAGGCCAGATAGCCATGCAGCATCGCCGCCGGGTCAGCCGTCCGGGCACGCCGCTCCCACATGCTGACCAGTTGCCGGACAAAGTCCTGATGATGTCGGGCATGTCGCTCGCGATGGCGGACGTCGACACCCGCTTCGGCCATCAAGCGCTCCTCTTCGGCAAAATGCTCACGGGCGTAATCGGCCAGTTCAGCAAAAACGCTTTCCAGTCGCGCCTCATTCCCTGAGCTAAAAAGCAGGTAATCACCTACCTGGTTGACCAGTTCAACCAGGTGGCGGTGCTGACGATCGACCGTTGCCAGGCCGGTTTCAAAACGTGTATCCCAGACAAAAGCATCCATGGCGTTTACTCCACGAAGCGGGCCGGCAGATCGATCAGGAAATGCACGCCTTCACCCGCTTTGCTCTGGCAGGCAATCGTCCCGCCCAGCTTGGCCTTGACGATGTTGTGGCAGATGTACATGCCCAGCCCCGAGCCGCCCTGCCCGCGCCGGGTGGTGAAAAAGGGTTCGAAAAGATGAGACAGCACTTCCGGCGTCATGCCGGCACCGGTATCGGCATAGCTCAGGATCAGCCGCTCGCCCTGACGCTTTGCCTGGATCGAGATCTTGCCGGACTGGGTTCCCTGATCGAAGCCGTGGGTCACGCTGTTCATCAGCAGGTTGGTCATCAATTGTTCGAGCAGCCCCGGCAAGCCATCGATTTTGAGGTTTTCGGGACAGTCGACCGTGACGCTGACCGGCAGACGCTTGAGCTGGTTCTGCAAACTGTGCAGGACATCCTCGATCAACTCACGCAGTGAAAAGATACGTTCATGATCGGCACTCTGGTCGATCGAGGTCCGCTTGAAACTCTGGACCAGCGCCGCCGCCCGACGCAGATTGCTCATCGCCAGTTCGTCGCCCTGTCGCAAGGTGGCCAGTGCCGCCCGCAAATCATCCTCGCTGACCTCTTCACTGCCCAGCAAACGGTCGATTTCATCGAGCGTATGTTCGCTGTTGGTCACCGCCCCGACGGCCACGCCGATTGGCGTATTTATTTCATGGGCAAAGCCGGCCACCATCCGGCCAAGCGAGGCCAGCTTTTCACTCTGCACCAGCTCGTCGCGCGCGGTTTCGACTTCGGCAATCTTGCCAAGCAAATCTTCCCAGCGACGGCGGAGTTGCTCAAGCAACCACCAGACGCCCCCCGTCACCAGAATGAAAATCAGGCCGTGGATGATCCAGGCTTGCCGCTCGCTTGGCCGGGCCGCCGCCAGGAAAGGCTCATAACGCTGTGTCACGCTGATGCCGCCGCGCACATCGCCGACTTGATAGCCTTGTGCCGCATGGCATTTGAGGCAGGCATCGACCACCAGGAGCGGGGCCATGTAGCGGTGCTTGAGACCGTCACTGCCATTCGACTCGAAACCGCTGACCTCGGGAACGCCACGTTCGAAGGCTTCCAGCGCATTGCGCTCCCAGTCATCCGCCGCATTGCGCGGATTGACCGGCTTGAGACTGGTAATGCGGAAAACGACGCCTTCGTCCTGCCGGGCCAGTTCGCTGATCAGGCGCGTCATGTAGGCCGGATTGATCAGCGTCAGTTGTCGCCCGTGATTATCCGAAATATCGCGCAACGGATGCTTGAGGTAGGGATTCGGCTTGGTTTGCTCGTCGACCGCAACATAGACGCCGCCATGTTGCGAATTCCACAGCCGGGTCAGCACCACCATGCGGAACATGTTGCGTGCGCCCTCCGTCACGACATCCTGATTGTGGCGGCGGATATCGTCGATCGAACTATGCAGCGACCAGCCGACCGCGCCGACCCAGAGCGCCAGGAGAACCAGCCAGCGGGCGCGCTGGCTCATGAAGCGTGGAATATTCGTTGGCATGCTGCCTCCACGGAAAAAGGGCAACCCTCCGGCTGCCCTCTTGCTGTTTCAGTCGTCTTCGTCGTGCAACTGGAATTTGCTGGCCAGTTGCTGCTGCACATTGGCCGGCACAGCCGAGTAACGGGCAAACTCGATGCGATAGCTGCCCTGGCCGCCGGTCAGCGACTTGAGACGCGACTGGTAGTCGTTCAGTTCGGCCAGCGGCACCTCGCCGGAAATGGCAGCCATGCCGCGGCCACGCCCGTCAGTACCGGTAATGTGGCCACGTCGTCCGGCCAGATCGCCGCTCAGATCGCCAATGGCCGATTCGGGCACCATGATTTCAATGTTGACGATCGGTTCGAGAACAATCGGTCTGGCGGCCCGGATGGCCTCGACGACCGCCTTGCGGCCCGCCGTCACGAAAGCCACTTCCTTGCCATCGACCGCATGGGTTTTCCCGTCGAAAACGGTGACTTTCAAGTCGTCGACCGCGTAACCGGCAACAACACCGCCGGCCAGGCCCTGACGCACCCCTTTTTCAACCGCCGCCATGAACACACCGGGAATGACGCCGCCTTTGACGGCATCAACAAATTCAAAACCTTCACCACGCCCTTTCGGCTCGATCCGCAGATGGACTTCACCGAACTGGCCGGCACCGCCGCTTTGCTTCTTGTGGCGATGAATCCCCTCGGCCGGGCCGGTAATCGTTTCACGGTAGGGAATGCGCGGCGGCTTGGTATCGACATCGAGCTTGTACTGGCTGGCCATCTTCTCCAGCTTGGCCTTGAGATGAATCTCGCCCAGGCCGCGAATCACGGTTTCATTGCTGGTCGGATGGCGCTCGATCAGGAAAGTCGGATCTTCCATCGCCAGCTTGCCGAGAATATCGAACAAGCGCTGTTCATCGCCCTTCTTCTTTGTCTCGACCGCCAGCCCAACCATCGGCTTCGGGAACTCCAGCGGAACAAGGTGGATGTGATCTTCATCATGCGAATCGTGCAGCACGGCGTCGAAATCCACTTCCTCGACCTTGGCAATCGCCCCGATGTCACCGGGCAGCAGTTGGTCGACTTCAAGCACATCCTTGCCCTGAAGTTGATACAGATGGGCCACCTTGAATGGCCGCTTGCTGTCACCGACAAAGAGTTGGGCATCCTTGCGGATCGTTCCCTGGTGCACGCGGAAAATACCGATCTTGCCCATGTAAGGATCGGCAACGACTTTGAAAACATGGGCCAGCACATGCTTGTCCGGGTCCGGCACAGCCTGGAACGACTCACGCTGATCACCCGGCAGCCCCTTGTAGAACGGCGGCGGATTGCCTTCCGCCGGATTGGGCGCCAGCGAAGCCAGCACATGCAGCAAGGCCTTGATGCCGGCCCCCGTTTTGGCCGAGGTAAACAAAATCGGAATCAGGTGGCCTTCACGCAAAGCCTTCTCGAATGGCGCGTGCAACGCCGCCAGATCGGGATCGGCACCATCCTCAAGGTACTGGGCCAGCAGGCTCTCGTCTTCTTCGACAATCTGGTCGATCAAGGCACGATGAACGGCGGCGACCGACTCGAAATCAACCTCCCCGGCCGTCCCCTCAAGGACTTCGACAACATCGGCCGCGCCGTGTGACGGCAAATCCAGCAGCATGCACTGCTTGCCGAAGCGGTCGCGAATATCGGCGACCAGGGCTGGCAAATCAAGATTGTCGGCATCGATCTTATTGATCACGATCATCCGGCACAACTTGCGCTCGGCCGCCAGCGCCATCATGCGCTCGGTCATCAGTTCGATGCCGGTCTGGGCATTGATCACGATCAGCGCACTATCGACCCCCGCCAGGGCGGCAATCGACTGACCGGAGAAATCCGGGTAACCCGGTGTGTCGATCAGGTGAACATGCGTATTTTCGTAGCCAAAATTGATGATGGCTGAATTCAGGGAGTGTCCGGTTTCCTTCTCCTGGCTATCGAAGTCGCAGACAGTGCTGCCTTTTTCGACACTGCCGCGGGAGGGAATGGCCCCTGCCGCGTGGAGTAAAGCTTCGGCCAGTGTGGTCTTGCCAACAGCGCCATGACCAACCAGAGCAACGGAACGAATGGCCTCGGTAGTGTACTTGGACATCTTATTCTCCCTGAGCTTTGCAGAATTCAGCGGGGGTTCATTTCACACCCGCTGCCAAACGATCAACAAAATGCGGCCCGAAGCCGTAGAGCAGCGCAACAGCCGCGACAATCAACACCACCCCGGCAATCAACTGTTTGCCCGGGCGAGAAAAATCCTGCCAGTGAGTTGCTGAAAACCAGAGCGGCCCGATCACGGGCAGGGTCAGGGTCGGCACCCAGCGTTGCCAGCCAAAGGCAAAGGACGCCGGCAAGGTGCCGACATAGCCCACCAGAAGCAGCGAGCCACCGACAGCAACCAGAATGGCGACCGCAAAAACGAAGGCGGTAAACCAGAAATCCATTATTTCTTCACCTTTTGCGGACGAACCCAGCCGGTCAAGGTCACTTGCTTGGCGCGTGACACGGTCAACGAATCCGGCGGGGCATTTTTGGTCAGGGTCGTACCGGCGCCCAATGTCGCCCCACGCCCGACCGTCACCGGCGCGACCAGCTGGCTGTCCGAGCCGATGAATGCATCGTCCTCGATAATCGTCTTGAACTTGTTGGCGCCGTCGTAATTGCAGGTAATCGTGCCGGCACCGACATTGACCCGCTGACCGATTTCGGCATCACCGATATAGGCCAGGTGATTGGCCTTGGATTGCGCACCGAGCGTGCTTTTCTTGATTTCGACGAAGTTGCCGACATGCACTTCCGGCCCCAATTCGGTACCGGGACGCAGGCGGGCATAAGGGCCAAGGATGCCATCCGGACCGATCATCGCATCCTCAAAATGACAGAAGGCGGCAATGCGCGTCCCCGCCCCGACCTTGACGTTTTTCAGCACGCAGTACGGCCCGACTTCGACCGCATCGGCCAATTCGACCCGGCCCTCGAAAACACAACCGACATCGATTGAAACATCGCGCCCGTAAGCTAGCTCGCCCCGCACATCGATACGATTCGGGTCGGCCAGACGCACGCCGCCGACCAGCATGGCATCGGCGATGTTGCGTTGATGCACGCGTTCCAGTTCGGCCAGTTGAACCTTGCTGTTCACCCCCAGCACTTCCCATTCACCATCCGGCTGGGCGGTGTGTACCGGCACGCCTTCGGCAACAGCCAGCGCCACGATGTCTGTCAGGTAATACTCGCCTTGCGCATTGCTGTTCGACAGTTTGCTCAGCCATTCAGCCAGACGTGCTGACGGAATCGACATGATGCCGGTATTCACTTCGCGTATGGTTTTTTCGGCCGCCGTCGCATCCTTCTCCTCGACAATGCGCAAGACCTTGCCCGTCGCATCGCGGACGATACGCCCGTAACCGGTCGAGTTCTCAAGCTCGACGGTCAGGATCGCCAGGCCATCCTTGCCGGCCTGAAGCAGGCGTTTCAAGGTAGATGCCAGGGTCAGTGGTACGTCGCCGTAAAGAACCAGTGTCTGCCCGCTATCGCCCAACGCCGGAACAGCCTGCATCACAGCATGGCCAGTCCCGAGTTGCGGCTCCTGCAGTGCCCAGGAAATATCGTCGGCGGCAAGGGTAGACCGCACCACATCGCCGCCATGACCGTAGATCACCACCAACTTGCTCGGCGACAAACTGCGGGCAGTATCAATGACGTGCTGGGCGAGTGCCTTGCCGGCAACCGGATGCAGCACCTTGGGAAGATTGGAATGCATGCGCTTGCCTTGGCCGGCAGCGAGAATGACGATGTTCATAGTGTATTCAAAGGATAAACCCGGCAAAGCGGGTGTGGTTCATGCCGTTTTCTTTTCATCCTGCCCGTTCAGGATATCGCCCAGCACGGCTTTGCCGCGCGACGAAACACCCCAGTGCAGAACATTCTTGTCATTGATCCGGGTTTCAATGACGCCCATTGTTTTCATGACGGTCAAACGCTGACTGACAAAATCACGGGCCAGCCCGGTACGCTCGCAGATCGCCGCCAGATTGCCATAGACAAAACTCTCTTCGGCCAAAGCCCGAAGTATTTCAACGTCGTTGTACGACAGGACTTCCCGTGGCTCAAGCTTGACCTCGGGGAGCGGAGCCGGCTCCTCACGAACCGGCATGACGATGGGTTCGGCCTGCTTTTGCTGCTTGAGCTGGCCGACTTCGCGCTTCACCTGCTCCAGTTGCCCGCCCAGCCGTTGTGCCACGTTATCGACAACACGCCGTGAGGCGACGACATAAATCAGGCAAAAACCGGCAAAAGCAAAGAAATCGACGGGTTTGGTCCGCGCACCTTCGAGCAAGGTGCTGGAAATCATGTTCAGGAACAATGGCACGGTCAACGCCGCCACAATGCCCAAAATGGTGTATTTGAGCCACTCTCGCCGGCTCGGCTCAACCTGCCGGTCAACCATGAAGGCATTGGCCAGTCCGCCCAAGGCACCGGCCAGAATCATGATTGCCAGAATGAGCAGCATATGCCCGTCCAGTGCCCCCCCAGGCATTGTTACCAGCAGTGCTGGCTGCAATTCAGACGACATGCTCATCCCCTTATTGGTCTATTTCACATTTTTACACGATTGTCCGGCGCTGTCGAAGAAAGCGCATTGTTTTGAGGCGATAAAAAAGCCCCGGGATCGGGAAGATCCGCGGGGCTTTTTGTATTGCCTGAGGCGCTTAGCGTGGCAGGGTCGTCGAACCCATCAGGAATGCGTCGACTTCACGTGCAGCCTGGCGACCTTCGCGGATCGCCCAGACGACCAGCGACTGACCACGGCGCACGTCACCGGCAGCAAAGACCCTGGCGACGTTGGTTGCATAGCAACCTTCGCCATCCGTCGTTGCCTTGGCATTACCGCGGTTGTCCTTGTCGACGCCAAAGGCCTCGAGCAGCTTGCCCACCGGATTGGTAAAGCCCATGGCGAGGAAGGCGTTGTCGCAAGGCAGTTCGAATTCCGAACCGGCCACCTCGGTCATCTTGCCATCCGTCCATTCAAGGCGAACAGCCTTCAGTGCCTTGACGTTACCCTTGCCATCATCGACGAAGCCCTTGGTGGCCACGGCGAAATCGCGCGTACAACCTTCGTCGTGCGAAGAAGAAGTGCGCAGCTTGTACGGCCAGTACGGCCAGGTCAGCGCCTTGTTTTCCTGCTCTGGCGGCATCGGCATCAGTTCGAACTGGGTTACCGAAGCAGCACCATGGCGATTCGAAGTACCAACGCAATCGGAACCGGTATCGCCGCCACCGATGACGATGACGTGCTTGCCCTTGACGTTGATCGGGTTGGCCTTGCCCTGCTGGACTTCCTTGTTCTGCGGAATCAGGAATTCCAGAGCGGCGTAGATACCCTTCAACTCGCGGCCCGGCACCGGCAGATCGCGCGGCACTTCGGAACCGGCAGCCAGGATCACAGCATCAAATGCTGCGGTCAACTGCTCGGCAGAGACAAATTCCTTGGCATCGTTGTTGATTCCGGCCGGCACGTCCTTCGAACCGATCACCACCTTGGTCTTGAACGTAACGCCTTCGGCTTCCATCTGGGCAACCCGGCGATCGATCACCGTTTTTTCCAGCTTGAAGTCGGGGATGCCATAGCCAAGCAGACCACCGATACGGTCGCTCTTCTCGAACACCGTCACGTCATGACCGACGCGCGCCAGTTGCTGGGCGGCAGCCATACCGGCCGGCCCGGAGCCAACGATGGCGATTTTCTTGCCCGTCTTGGTCTTGGCTGGCTGCGGCACAACCCAGCCAGATTCCCAGCCTTTGTCGATGATGAAATGCTCGATCGACTTGATACCCACCGGCGCCGCGTTAATACCCAGCGTACAGGCAGCCTCGCAAGGAGCCGGGCAGATGCGGCCGGTAAAGTCCGGGAAATTGTTGGTGGAGTGAAGTACTTCCAGCGCCTGCTTCCAGTTGCCGCGGAAAACCAGATCATTCCAGTCCGGAATGATGTTGTTCACCGGGCAACCGTTGTTGCAGAACGGAATGCCGCAATCCATGCAACGCGCGCCCTGAGTCTTGGCATCCTCGTCGTTGAGGGTATGCACAAACTCCTTGTAGTGCTTCAAACGGTGCTCAACCGGGTCGTAAGACTCGGAAAGACGCTCGAACTCCATGAAACCAGTCGGCTTGCCCATTATGCGGCCTCCTTCTGTGCAGCGGCCATCTCGGTGAGGGCGCGCTTGTATTCGTGCGGATAAACTTTGACGAACTTCTCGCGGTAGGCATCCCAGTTAGCCAGAATGGCCTTGGCTGTCTCACTGCCAGCAAATTCGGCATGGCGGGTGATCAATTCCTTGAGCAGGGTTTCGTCAGCCAGACCCAGATGGAGCGGCTCACCAGCAGCCTGACGGCTGGCCGGCAAAACCTTCTCAAGTGCAACCTGGGCCAGATTGGCGCGCTGCTTGAAGCTGCCATCCTCGTCGAGCACATAGGCGATACCGCCCGACATGCCGGCTGCAAAATTACGCCCCGTCAGGCCAAGCACGACAACCGTACCACCGGTCATGTACTCGCAGCCGTGATCGCCAACACCTTCGACCACTGCCGTACCTCCGGAATTGCGGACGCAGAAACGTTCGCCACCAACACCGGCCAGATAGGCTTCACCATCGGTCGCACCGTACATGACGGTATTGCCGACAATGATGTTTTCCTGGGTATTGCCACGGAAATCCGGGCTCGGCTTGATGATGATGCGGCCACCCGACAAGCCCTTGCCAACGTAGTCATTGCCTTCGCCAGTCAGTTCCAAGGTCACGCCACGGGCCAGGAAGGCACCAAAAGCCTGACCAGCAGTACCGGTCAGTTTGACGTGGATGGTATCGTCCGGCAGGCCGGCGTTACCGTAACGGCGGGCAACTTCGCCCGACAGCATGGTGCCGCAGGTGCGATTGACGTTGATGATCTTCGTTTCGATCTGGACCTTCTGGCCCTTTTCGAGGGCCGGCTTGGCCTGTTCGATCAGTTGATGATCAAGCGCCTTGTCGAGACCATGGTCCTGGACTTCGGTATGACGACGCGGCACATCGGCCGGCACGGCAGGCTGGAAGAAGACCTTGGTGAAATCGAGACCCTTGGCCTTCCAGTGCTCGATACCACTACGCATGTCCAGCAAATCGGCCCGGCCAACGAGATCGTCAAACTTGCGGATACCCAGCTGGGCCATGATTTCGCGCACTTCTTCAGCGATGAAGAAGAAGTAGTTCACGACGTGTTCCGGCTGACCGGTAAAGCGCTTGCGCAGTTCCGGATCCTGGGTGGCAACGCCGACCGGGCAGGTGTTCAGATGACATTTGCGCATCATGACGCAACCTTCGACAACCAGCGGAGCGGTCGCGAAGCCAAACTCATCAGCGCCGAGCAGCGCACCAACCACAACGTCACGGCCAGTCTTGAGCTGACCATCGACCTGAACACGAATGCGCGAACGCAGGCGGTTCAACACCAGGGTCTGCTGGGTTTCGGCCAGGCCGAGTTCCCACGGCGTACCGGCGTGCTTGATCGAGGATTGCGGCGAAGCACCGGTACCACCGTCAAAACCGGCGATCACGACGTGATCGGCCTTGGCCTTGGCGACACCGGCAGCAACCGTACCGACACCGACTTCGGAAACCAGCTTGACCGAGATGGAAGCACGGTCATTGGCGTTCTTCAGATCGTGAATCAGCTGTGCCAGATCTTCGATCGAGTAGATGTCATGGTGCGGCGGCGGCGAAATCAGGCCAACGCCCGGTACAGAGTGACGCAGGAAACCGATGTATTCGGAAACCTTGTGCCCCGGCAACTGACCACCTTCGCCCGGCTTGGCGCCCTGAGCCATCTTGATCTGGATTTGGTCAGCATTGACCAGATACTCGGTCGTTACACCGAAACGCCCCGAAGCGACCTGCTTGATGGCAGAACGCAGTGAATCGCCTTCCTTCATCTCGATATCGCGTTCGATACGCCCCTTGCCGATGATGTCGGAGAGCATCGTACCGGCCTTGACCGGTGCAAAACGCTTGGCATCCTCACCACCTTCGCCGGTATTCGATTTACCGCCAATGCGGTTCATCGCCAGGGCGAGCGTGGTGTGCGCTTCGGTCGAAATCGAACCGAGCGACATGGCGCCAGTCGCAAAGCGCTTGACGATTTCCTTGGCGGACTCGACTTCTTCGAGCGGCACGGCAGCGCCGGTCGGCTTGAAATCGAACAGGCCGCGCAGGGTCAGGTGACGCTTGGTCTGATCGTTGATCAGCTTGGCGTATTCCTTGTAGGTCTCGGTTTTGCCCGAACGCGTTGCGTGCTGCAGCTTGGCGATCGAATCCGGCGTCCAGGTGTGCTCTTCGCCACGCGTGCGGTAGGCGTATTCGCCCCCGGCATCGAGCATGCTGGCCAGAACCGGGTCGGCCGAGAAGGCTTCGTCGTGCAGACGAATCGCTTCTTCGGCAACTTCAAACAGGCCGATACCTTCAATGTTGGAAGGTGTGCCGGTGAAGTACTTCTCGACGAATTCCTTCTGCAGACCGATGGCTTCGAAAATCTGCGCGCCGGTGTAGGACATATAGGTCGAGATGCCCATCTTGGACATGACCTTGCACAGACCCTTGCCGATAGCCTTGACGAAGTTCTTGACGTACTTCTCGGCCTTTTCGGCGTCGCCCTTGGCAAAGCTCTCGATGGTTTCGAGGGCCAAGTACGGGTGAACCGCTTCGGCGCCAAAACCGCCGAGCAATGCGAAGTGATGCGTCTCGCGAGCCGAACCGGTTTCGACCACCAGACCAGTACTGGTCCGCAGGCCCTTCTTGACCAGATGCTGATGGATCGCCGAAGTAGCGAGCAGCGCCGGAATGGCAACCTGCTCGGCATCCAGTTTGCGATCGGAAACGATCAGCACATTGGCACCGGAACGAACGGCATCTTCGGCATCCGCCGCCAGGGAGGCCAGGCGTGCTTCGATGCCGGCCTTGCCCCAAGCCACCGGATAGCAGATATCCAGCTCGAAGGACTTGAACTTGCCTGAGGTGTACTTGCCAATATGGCGCAGCTTCTCGATATCGCCCTTGGTCAGGACCGGCTGGGAAACTTCGAGACGGATTGGCGGATTGATATCGGCAGTGTTCAGCAGATTCGGCTTCGGACCGACGAAGGACACCAGCGACATGACCAGCTCTTCGCGAATCGGGTCGATCGGCGGGTTGGTCACCTGGGCGAACAACTGCTTGAAGTAGGTATAGAGCGTCTTGTTCTTGCTCGACAACACCGGCAATGCGGAGTCGGTACCCATCGAACCCGTGGCTTCTTCACCGTTCTGGACCATCGGCTCAAGGATGACCTTGATGTCTTCCTGGGTGTAACCGAAAGCCTGCTGGCGATCGAGCAGAGATGCCGTAGCAGCGGCACAGTCTTCGGCCGGTGCAGCGACTTCATCCAGCTTGATGCGGATCTTGTCGATCCACTCGCGGTAAGGCTTGGCGTTGGCCAGCGAGTTTTTCAGTTCCTGGTCGTCGATGATGCGGCCTTGCTCCATGTCGATCAGGAACATCTTGCCCGGCTGCAGACGCCATTTCTTGACGATCTTCTTTTCCGGAATCGGCAGCACGCCGGATTCGGAAGCCATGACCACGAGGTCATCGTCGGTCACCAGGTAACGCGCCGGACGCAGACCGTTACGGTCGAGCGTCGCGCCGATCTGGCGGCCATCGGTGAAGGCCACAGCGGCAGGACCGTCCCATGGTTCCATCATCGCGGCATGGTATTCGTAGAAGGCGCGACGGTTCTCGTCCATCGTCGTGTGCTTTTCCCAGGCTTCCGGGATCATCAGCATCACGGCCTGAGCCAGCGAGTAGCCGCCGCCCATGACCAGCAGTTCGAGCGCATTATCGAACGAAGCCGAGTCGGATTGACCTGGGTAATGCAGCGGCCAGACCTTCTTCAGGTCATCGCCAAGAATCGGCGAAGAAATGGCTTGTTCGCGCGCCTTGAACCAGTTGACGTTACCGCGCACCGTATTGATTTCGCCGTTGTGGGCGATATAACGGAACGGGTGAGCCAGGTCCCAGGTTGGGAAGGTATTGGTCGAGAAACGCTGGTGCACGAGCGCCAGGGCGGAAACAGTGCGCTTGTCCTGCAGGTCGTCGTAGTACACGCCAACCTGATCGGCCAGCAGCAGGCCCTTGTAGTTCACGGTACGAGCCGAGAAGGACGGCACGTAAAACTCTTGGCCGTGTTTGAGCTTCAACGACTTGATGGCGTTGGCAGCGCGACGACGGATAATGTACAGCTTGCGCTCGAGGGCGTCGGTCACGAAAACATCGGGACCACGGCCGACGAAAACCTGACGGATTACCGGCTCTTTGGCGCGCACGGTCGGCGACATTGGCATGTCGCGATTGACCGGCACATCACGCCAGCCAAGGATAACCTGGCCTTCGGCGATGACAGAACGTTCGATCTCTTCGATACAGGCGTAACGCGAAGCAGCTTCTTGCGGCAGGAAGACCATGCCGACGCCGTACTCGCCCAGAGGCGGGAGTTCAACGCCTTGCTTGGCCATTTCCTCGCGATAGAACTGGTCGGGAATCTGGATAAGAATGCCGGCGCCGTCGCCCTGCAGGGGGTCGGCACCAACAGCACCGCGGTGATCGAGATTTTTCAGGATCAACAAACCCTGCTCGACGATGCTATGACTTTTCTGGCCTTTGAAATGGGCTACAAAACCCACGCCGCAAGCGTCGTGCTCGTTGGCTGGGTCGTACAAACCCTGCCGCTCAGGTACTGCCGGTTCCATCACACGCATTCCTTCAAATAACTTGGCCAAGAACATTCGGCCAATGATGAAAAAAGCCGGGCGCAATTGGGCGCCGGCCTGTACGAAATTTTGAGGCAACCATTAAATATACTGGTAAACCCCTGTCAATTCAAGATGCTGCAACGCACCAATCTGCAGCACATCGCTGCGAACACGCCCTTTTCAGGTGCTGCGTGACTCGATGGCAGCAATGATCTGGGATTCGGTAGCCACATCAGACATCACCGCGCGCCCTATTTTTTCCAGCAAAACAAGCCGCAGCTTGCCGTCCAGCACTTTTTTGTCGTGCCGCATCAATTCAAGGTAGCGCCCAGCCCCCAGCGCAGGCCCCACAACAGGCAAACCAGCCCGCACAAACAGTTTTTCAATTCGAGAAACATCTTCCGCGGTCAACCACCCGAGCAGACGAGAAAGCTCAGCAGCAATTAACGTGCCGGCAGCAACAGCCTCTCCGTGCAACCACTCGCCGTATCCCAGGCCGGTTTCGATGGCATGACCGAAGGTGTGTCCCAAGTTGAGCAATGCACGCTCGCCGGTTTCACGTTCGTCCGCCACAACCACTTCCGCCTTGTTGGCACACGAGCGATGCACCGCAAAAGCCAGCGCATCCTTATCACGCGCCATCAGTTTCTCGATGTTGCTTTCAAGCCAGACAAAAAATTCGCCATCACGAATCAGGCCATACTTGATTACCTCGGCCAAGCCGGCCTTTAATTCCCGATCGGGGAGCGTATCCAGCGTTGAAATATCGGCCAAAACCAGCTTGGGCTGGTAAAACGCCCCGATCATGTTTTTGCCCAGCGGATGATTGATCGCAGTTTTGCCGCCGACCGATGAATCAACCAGCGAAAGGAGTGTGGTTGGTACCTGGATGAAAGGCATGCCGCGTTGGTAACAAGATGCTGCAAAGCCACCCATGTCACCGATGACGCCGCCACCCAACGCAATCAGCATCGTATTTCGTTCGCAATGCGCCCCGAGCAGCGCATCAAAAACCAGGTTCAATGTTTCCCAGTTTTTGAATGCCTCACCGTCGGGCAAGACAACGGGCAATACCGAAATACCCGCATTTTCAAGCGTAGACCGCAGCATTCCAAGATAGAGCGGCGCGACGGTCGTGTTACTGACGATTACCGCCTTTTTTTGCTTGATGTGCGGCAGCAGCAACTCCGGCCTGGACAGTACGCCACAACCAATGTGAATCGAATAGGCGCGCTCATCCAGAGCGACATTCAACGTATGCGTCAGGTCTTGCATAAACGGGTGTACTCTCGCAGTAAATGCTGAACAATTCCGGCAGCAACCAGATGCGACCCCTCGACAACCAGATGTGCCGCATCACGATAAAGGGGATCACGAAGCGTGTGAAGTTCCTCCAGGCGCGCCAAGGGATCAGGGACCCGCAATAACGGCCGGTTCCTGTCGTGCTTGGTGCGCTCATAGAGCATGGCGGGAGGAACGTTCAGGTAAACCACCCAACCTGAGTCATGCAAACAGCGACGATTTTCGGGATTCAACACAACCCCGCCTCCGGTTGCCATGACTACATTGGATTGCTCACAGAGCTCGGCGATGGTCTGTGCCTCACGACGGCGAAAACCTTCTTCGCCCTCGATTTCAAAAATAGTGGGGATAGGAACGCCTGTACGCTCGACAATTTCGTGGTCCGAGTCATAGAACGGACGCCCAAGACGCCGGGCCAACTGCCGCCCCACGGTCGTCTTTCCGGCCCCCATCAGGCCCACAAGGTAAATATTTCGACAATTATCCACAACCGAATTTTATCCGCTATCCGCCAAACCGACAAAAAAAGGGCCGGCAATGCCGGCCCTGCAATCAGAGAACCAAGTATTTAGTCGAATCGCATTTTGTCGGAAATAACGCGAGGGGTGATGAAGACCAACAACTCCCGGCGCTTGCCAATGTCATTTTTGTATTTGAAAAGCCACCCAACAAATGGAATATCACCAAGCAAAGGCACTTTCTGAACTGCCTCTGTGTTATCTGTAATATAGACGCCGCCAACAACAACTGTTCCACCATTCTCAACGACGACATTAGTCTCAACAATAGAACTCTTGATTGGAGGATTGCCCAAAATAGCCCTCGTCCAATCTGGGTCTTCCTTTTTGATGACCAATGCCATTTTCACCGTTCCTTCCGGTGTAATTTGCGGCGTAGCCTCCAAAGTCAACTTGGCCGGCTTGAAACTCACTGTTTGTGTTGTCACACCACCTGAACTTGACGTTGTGACATAAGGAATTTCAGTACCATCTTCAATCTTTGCTTTAACGTTATTTGCAGTAACAACCCGGGGGCTTGATATCACCTTCCCGACTCCATCCGACTCCATCGCTGCAATCTCCAAATTCAAGATGCGTGTTGCCGCGGAGTTAAAGAGCGACAAAGCCAGCGTCCCTCCTGTTGAAGTAAAGTTGGGCAGATTAACACCAACCGTTTGTGCCGTTGTCTGAGTTGCGGGGGTAGATGATGTCGATGTTTTGCCATCGGTCGTTGATGAGGTATACGTACCCGGCTTGACTGCTCCACCAGTAAATCCCAAACCACTTCCACCCAATCCGGTAGTTACCTGATTGAGAAAATTCATCTTTACACCAAGACTTTTATTAAATTCGTCACTGGCTTCAAGAACACGAGCTTCAATCAGCACTTGCTTGGCCCCAAAATCAATTGCTTTGATGAACGCAGCAATTTCTTCAAGCTTTGCCGGGGTATCACTCACAAAAAGTATGTTTGAACGCTCATCGGCAATAACACTCCCGCGCTTACCTAGCATGCGCAACGCCGTGTTTGCCGAAGCACCAGGCAGAGGCGACATACCCGCCAACAACTTTGCGACATCAGCCGCCTTTTGGTAGTTGAGATTGAACTGTTCCGATTTCAATGGCTCCAATTCGCCAATCTGCTGCTTTGATTCAAAGTCGAGTTTTTCTCTAGTGGCAATTTCGTCACGCGGGGCAATCATGATGATATTGCCCTTCTTTCGCATGTCTAAACCTTTTTGCTGGAAAATAATATCGATGACCTGATCTGCCGGCACATCCTTCAATACTAATGTCGTTGTTCCTGTAACCGTTTCACTAATTACAGCATTGAGGCCGAGCTCCTCTGCCATCAAACGCAACAAGGCACGAACATCGCCATTTTGGTAATTGATGCTTACTCGCGGCCCCTGATATCCAATTTTTGTACCTTGAACCAATTTATTTGGGTCTTCAATAATCCGTTTTACTTCAATCACAAATTGGTTATCGCTTTGATAGGCGTTATGCTCCCACTGCCCTTTTGGCGTAATCACCATACGCACATTTTCACCTTGCGACTTTGTCTCTACAAATGTCACAGGCGTTGCAAAGTCAGTAACATCAAGCTTTCGCCGCAAACTATCCGGCAATGATGTTTTCATAAAATCAACAACCAAGCCAGCACCTTGCTGACGAATATCAATACCAGTACCTGCATCGCTCAAATCAACAACAATACGACCTTCTCCATCCTTACCTCGACGGAAAACGACATCCCTTATTGCGTGCTTGCTTGAAACAGTATTTTCCTCAGTAAATCGGGTCACACGCTGAGCAACAGAATCACTAGCCCGACCAATCGGAGCCAGAGTGACGTAAAGCGACTTTCCATCAAGCCTTGTTGAATAGTTCATGCCACGAACCAGATTCAGAACCAAACGCGTCCTGTCGCCGACCTGCACTATATTCATGCTGCGCAAGTCCCCTTCATTAAGGGCCTGGCTATTCTTGCCAAGTGCATTTGCGGTAGAAGGAAAATCCAGAGCGATTTTTGCGGGACTAGCCACGCTAAAACCCGTAGGCACGCTACTAAGCGGCTCTTTCAAATCAATTTTTACTGCGATTTCATTACCGTGTTGTACAACATTGATAGCTTCAATTGCATTATTTGCATCTTGTGCAAAAGCGGATGAACCCAAGGCCAAGCAAGCCGAAACAGCAATCACGATATAGTTGATAAATTTCATTTCCTGCTTCCCTCCGTACTCTGCAGATACAGCGAACTTTTTCGCTCACTCCAATCACCCGCAGAATCCTGAATCAATTCTCGGAGCTCAATTTCCTTGTCAGAAATTTGTGTCACCATTCCAAAGTCTAAGCCGATATAGTCGCCGACCTTAACCTGTTTGATTTTTTCATCCACCAAAATTACTGCCATAGGACGTTTATTAACATTCATATAGCCGATCATTTTCAGCGACTCCAGCGGGTATTTCTCAAGCAGACTATTACGCAATTCCCTTGCCTCAAAATCTGGCTGGAATGCACCGCCTTTACCGGACGCCTGTTTATATTTTGACTCTGGCTCTATTTTTCCTGGCTTGAATGGATCAAGAATTGATTCAACATCATAAGGAACCGGTTGGTAAGGCAGAACTTCAGGCAGCTTTGCAACATTCCCACGTAAATCTTTTGTGTTGTCAGCCATCCACTGCTTCAATCCCTCATGATCCTCCGCTGAGCAGGCACTCAACAAAACACATAGAACAAAAAGTAGTAAACGCATCACTTTTTAGCTCCCTGCTGTGCCTTTTTCTGCTTGGCCAACTCATCTTCGTCAAGATAACGAAATGTCTTTGTCGTTGCATCAAGCGACAGAACACCTGATGCCAGAGGTGTAATCGAAATATTATTCAGCGTAACAATGCGTGGCAATTTTGCGATATCCGCCGCAAAAGCACCAAAGTCATGGTAATTCCCATTTATTTTTACTGAAATAGGCAACTCTGCATAAAAATCTTTTACTTGCTCCTGGCCTGGACGAAAGAACTCAAACTGAAGCCCACGCCCAAGCCCTGCCTGATTAACCTCAATCAGCAACGCCTCAATTTCGGACTTGTTTGGCAGTTGCTTAAGCAACGCTCCAAATGACCGATCAATATCAGCCAATTGTTGCGTGTACAAATCGAGATTGACTGCCTGACGCTTTTTATCGATGTACTGTTGTTTGAGTTGTGACTCTTCCTGCTCTTTTATTTCCAGATCAGTGAGTTGATCGCTCCAGACAAACCACCAGCCAGCAAGCAAGATAGAAACAAAAACACCTAACAGAACTGCAATCTTTGGCACAACAGGCCAAGCCCCAGGGTCCTGGGGATTCATGTAACGAAAATCGTCAAGAATTGCCTGGAAATTAATTTCAGACAGGGCCTTGGGTAATGAAACAGCCTTCGCGTCCATTATTTCCCCTTAACTTCTTCAGACTTGACTCGCGTCAACACAAAAGTCATGCCAAATTCATTGATTCGACGCCCGTTTAATACGGAAGCCTTAACTTCAATGAGCTGTGGATTTTCAAGCCAGGGCGATGCCTCGATTGTCCGCATCAAGGCTGACACGCGTGCATTTGACTGGGCATATCCGGTGATGCTGACTTTCAGGCCATCCTGCTTGAGCGACTTCAGATAGACGCCCTCAGGGACCTGCTTGACCAATTCGCTCAATAGATAAACAGTTTCACCGCGGTCTCGCTGCAGGTTTTCGATGACTTGCTTACGGGACAGCAGCGCTTGGGTTTGCTCCTTGAGGCGCTTGATCTGATCTAGTTGCTTATCGAGAGTGCTGATTTCTTTTTTCAGAAAATCGTTACTGCTCTCCTGATTGCTTACATAACCGGCAATCAAGGTGTAAACCGCAAAAACGATCAAGGTCGCCAAGACGGTGACCAAGCCAGCCAGAACAAAAAACTGCTCGCGCCGTTCCTTGCGTGCGGCTTCGCGGTGGGGCAGGAGGTTGATGCGGATCATGATGGATCAAACCTCCGCAAAGCCAAGCCACAAGCAACCATCAGCGAAGAGGAATCAACAAGCAGGCTCTTGGCCCTGACCCGATCAGAAATTGACATGTTGGCAAATGGATTGGCCAACAGCGTATTGACCTGGGTCCTGGTTGCGACGACCTCATCGATACCAGGAATTACCGCACACCCCCCAGCCAGGACGATGTGATCCACCTGATTGTATTGGGTCGAGGTAAAGAAAAACTGCAGGGCGCGTGAGACTTCAAGTGCCAACCCCTCCATGAAGGGGTTGAGCAACTCAGCTTCATAACCCTCAGGAAGTTTGCCAGCCCGCTTGGCAGCCTCGGCATCTTCATGCGTCATGCCGTAATGCCGAACAATATCTGAAGTCAGTTGAGCGCCACCGAAAGCCTGCTCACGCGCATAGACCTGCTGCCCATTCCGGAGAACGGTCAAATTCATGACATGAGCACCAGCGTCGATCAAGGCGATGACTTGGTTTTTACCGGCGGCAGGCAGTTGTTGCTCAATCAACTCGAATGCCGACAAGGCTGCCAGCGTATCCACATCAAGCACTACCGCTTTCAGGCCCGCCGCATCGGCGACAGCCACCCGGTCTTCGACACGCTCTTTCTTTGATGCAGCAATCAGCACCTCAAGCTCTTCTGGCGCGGAAGGCGCCGGCCCAAGAACCTGATAGTCCAGATTGACTTCATCGATCGAAAACGGGATGTACTGATTGGCTTCCAGCTCAACCTGAGCCTCAAGCTCTTCGTCACGCAAACCGGCCGGGACAATGATTTTTTTCGAAATGACGGCAGAACTGGGCAAGGCCATCGCGACGTTGCGCGTCGAGGTTCCCAAGCGCTTCCAGGCACGTCTGACAGAGTCGACCACGGCATCCAGATTGGCAATGTTGCCATCCAGCACAGCATCTTTCGGCAACACCTCTATCGTGTAGCGCTCGACGCGGTAACCATCCTTCTTCCCGTTCGAGGCCAACTCAACCATTTTCACAGCAGACGAACTGATGTCCAATCCGAGCAGGGAGCGAGCCTTGGGATTTAATAATGTGGAGATATCGAAGCCCACCAGACCCCCAAAAAGTCCTTACGGAATGCGAAGTTAGCTTAAAAACCAATAATTCACTTCAGATGCTAGCAACAACGTATAGGCATGTAAAGCACTTTAACGGCGCACCTTGGCGTCAGCGTATAATCGCTTCAAGACCAATTTGATCATCAAGCCATCTTGCCCTCATCTCTCAGCCCGACGCTTCGTGTCCTCCTTTATCCGCTGATTCTCGCAGTTGGTTTTATTGCCATTGGCATTGCCATCGCCATGATCATGCTGGTTCTCACCTACCCGAACCTCCCTTCGCTGGAAGTTCTGACCGACTACCGCCCCAAGATTCCGCTGCGCATTTACACCGCGGATGGCTACCTGATCGGCGAATTCGGCGAGGAGCGGCGCGCGGTCGTGACTATCCGTGAAGTCCCCGACGTGATGAAGCACGCCATTCTGTCGGCAGAAGATGATCGCTTTTATCAACACGGCGGGATTGATTACCTCGGCGTTTTGCGCGCCGCCGGCAGCAATTTTTTGGGTGGCGGAAAACGCCAAGGTGCGTCAACAATCACCCAGCAAGTCGCCCGCAACTTCTTCCTGACCGCCGAAAAAACCTACACCCGCAAGCTTTACGAGGTGCTGCTTTCTTTCAAGATTGAAAGCAATCTGTCCAAGGACCAGATTTTCGAGTTGTACATCAACCAGATTTTTCTCGGCCAGCGAGCCTATGGTTTTGCTGCTGCAGCCCAGATTTACTTTGGCAAACCGCTGAAAGACATTTCGATTGCCGAGGCTGCGATGCTGGCCGGGTTGCCTAAGGCGCCGTCTGCCTACAATCCGATCGTCAATCCGAAGCGGGCCAAACTGCGCCAGCAATATGTATTGCGCCGGATGCATGAACTGGGACATATCACTGCCAGCGAACACGAAGCCGCACTCAAGGAGCCGCTCGTCGTCAAACGTGAACTGGGCGATTACGCGGTCCACGCCGAATTCGTTGCCGAAATGGCTCGACAGATCACCGCCGAACGCTTCCCCGAGGACATTTACTCGCGCGGCATGAAGGTCTACACGACGATCATCAAAGCCGAGCAGGAAGCCGCCTATACCAGCCTGCGCAAGGGCGTCATGGCCTATGACCGACGCCACGGATATCGCGGCGCAGAATCCTATCTGGACATGAAGGACATCAAGTTGGACCAGGATGAAGCCATTGATGAAGCCTTGCAGGACATTGCCGATGCCGGCGACCTGTTCCCGGCACTGGTTCTGTCGGCCGACACAAAGCAAGTCAAGGTTTATCGCAAGGGCGGCGAAATCGTCACACTGACCGGTGATGCGATCAAGTTTGCCACCAAGATGCTCGACGACAAGGCTCCGCCGACCAAGCGACTCAAGCGCGGAGCCGTCATCCGTCTGCAGAAGGATGAAAAAGCCGCCTGGCAAATCAGCCAGCTGCCTGAAGTGGAATCCGCCTTTGTCGCGGTCGACCCAAAAGATGGGGCGATTCGTGCGCTGGTCGGCGGGTTTGATTTCAATCGCAACAAATTCAACCATGTCACCCAGGCTTGGCGCCAACCTGGCTCAAGCTTCAAGCCCTTCATTTACTCGGCATCGCTTGAAAAAGGCTACAACCCAGGCAGCGTCATTGCCGACGAGCCGATTGTCATTCCGGCCAGCCAGACGGGCTCTCAGGCCTGGGAACCGCACAATTACGATGGCAAGTACGAAGGCCCGATGAAAATGCGTACGGCCCTGGCCAAATCGAAAAACATGGTGTCAATCCGCCTGCTACAATCGATTGGCACCCAATACGCCCAGGATTATGCCGGGCGCTTCGGTTTTGATCCGGCCAAACACCCGCCCTACCTGACGATGGCGCTGGGTGCCGGCTCAGTGACGCCGTGGCAGATGGTGACGGGCTATGCCGTCTTTGCCAACGGCGGCTTCAAGGTCAATCCCTACGTCGTCCGTGAAATCCGCGACGAGAAAAATACGGTGCTGGCTCAATCAGCTGAAATCCCGGCCGGCGATGAGTCGATTCGCGCCATCGATCCACGCAATGCCTTCATGATGGATTCGATGCTCCGTGACGTAACGATCTACGGCACGGCGGCGCGTGCTTCAGCCACACTCAAACGCCAGGACCTGGCAGGCAAAACCGGCACCACGAACGAATATGTCGATGCCTGGTTCTGCGGCTACCAGATGACGGCTGCCGGTTGTGCCTGGATTGGTTTTGACACACCGAAAAAGCTGGGCGACAAGGAAACAGGCGGAACGGCTGCACTGCCGATCTGGATTGGCTACATGGCGCGCGCCCTCAAGGATGTACCCATCCAAACGCCACAGATGCCGGAAGGATTGGCCAGCTACGGCGAAGGGCGCAACCGGAATTACGTGTACAGCGAGAATGTCGGTGGCGAACACGCCCCGGGCGACAGCGACGCAAACACGCCGGAACCAAAGCCTGAACTGGACAAACCGCCGAGCGACTGATCAGCCGAGAACGACGGCCTCGCCAGCCTGCTGACTGGCGAGCGCCGAAAGTTTTTGCATCAGTTCGGTGCCATCGCGGGTATCGACCCAGGCACGACCGTCCCAGCGGAAGTGAAATCCGCCGGCACGAGCCGCAACCCAGATTTCCCGCGCCACCCCGTGGCGATTGACGATGATCTTGCTGCCATCCTCAAATTCGATTTCCAGCACGCCACCCGCGGCGAGTTCGAAGTCGATATCTGCCTCGCAAACATCCAGCGCAGCGTCGATCCGGGCGAGCGCAGCATCGGCCAAGCCGTTGAATTCCTTGTCATCCATCGTGTGCTACCATCCTGTTCTTTGCTGACCGGTCCGTCACTCATGTCCCGAACTGCCGCTATTTTACTGACTCTCTGCCTTGCCGGCTGCGGCATGAAAGGCCCCGGACTTGAACTGCCGCCGGGCCCGCCGCCGAGCCCGCTGCTCGGCAACTCAAAACCAACAAAACCAGCCCCCAAACCCAGCGCGCCGGATGTTAACACGGACGCCAAATCAAATACCCAATGAGCTCATTTACCCTGAAAAACGGCGTCCTGCACGCCGAATCCGTCGCCCTGCCCGCCATTGCAGAACAATTCGGCACGCCAGCCTACGTCTATTCGCGCGCGGCACTTGAAGCTTCGCTCGGCGAGTTTCATGACGTACTGGGCGCCCACCCGGCCGGCCAGGGTTCGCTCGTCTGCTTTGCCGTCAAAGCCAACTCCAACCTCGCCATCCTGAATGTCTTCGCCCGCCTCGGCGCCGGTTTCGACATTGTCTCCGGCGGCGAGTTGCAGCGCGTTCTGGCGGCCGGCGCCGATCCGAAAAAGGTCGTTTTCTCCGGCGTCGGAAAAACCGCAGCCGAAATGAAGCTGGCGCTGGATGTCGGCATTTTCTGCTTTAACATCGAATCGGCTGCCGAACTCGAGCGCTTGAACGAAGTCGCCGGCCAATGCGGCAAAAAAGCGCCGATCAGCCTGCGGGTCAATCCCAACGTTGATCCGAAAACCCACCCGTATATCTCGACCGGCCTGAAGGAAGCCAAGTTCGGCGTGGCCTACGATGACGCGCTCGGCATTTACCGCCGCGCCGCCGCCCTGCCGAATATCGAAGTAGCCGGCATCGACTGCCACATTGGTTCGCAGTTGCTCGACCCTTCGCCCTTTGTCGAAGCCCTTGAGCGCATTTTGGCTCTGATTGACCAGTTGACCGCAGAAGGCATCGCCATTCACCACCTTGATCTCGGTGGCGGCCTGGGCATCAAGTACAAGGACGATCAGGTTCAGCCAACCGTCGACGCCTACCTGACGCCACTGCTCGACAAGCTGGCAGGCCGCGGCCTGCAGATCGTGCTCGAACCGGGTCGTCGCCTGGTCGGCAATGCCGGCCTGCTGCTGACTCGCGTCGAATATCTCAAGCCCGGCGAAGGCAAGAGCTTTGCAATCATCGATGCGGCGATGAACGACCTGATGCGTCCGGCGCTCTACGAAGCCTGGCACGACATCCTGCCGGTCGTCCCGCGTGACGGTGAAAGCCGGGCCTATGACGTGGTCGGTCCGGTGTGCGAAACCGGCGATTTCCTCGGCCAGGCACGCCCGCTGACCATCGCACCGGGCGACCTGCTGGCCGTGATGTCAGCCGGCGCCTATGGCATGGCAATGAGCTCCAACTACAACACCCGGCCGCGCGCAGTAGAAGTCATGGTCGATGGCGACAAGGTTCATCTGATTCGCCAGCGTGAAACGGTTGAGCAACTCTACGCCGGCGAACAACTGCTGCCGTAAGTCATGAAACGACGCTGGAGGCATGCCCTGCTGGCCGCACTGCTTGGTGCTGCCAGCCTTGCGGTCAACGCCGAAAACCGGGTGTTTTTCGTGATCGGCGATACCGGCGATTGCGAGCTGGAAGGGACCGCGCAAGTGGCGCGAGCGCTGCAGCAGCAAGCCGACTGGACCAAGGCCAGCCTGATCGAGGTCGGCGATCTGGGCTACCCGGTCGCAACTCATGAGCAACTGCAAGCTTGTCACGAAAAGCATTACGCGCCCTTCAAAACCCGGTTTGCCGTCCCCGGCAACCATGATTGGCACGCCGGCGAACAAAGCGGATTTTTCAGTGTATTTCCCGGCCCGGTGCCGCGCATCGAATCGCTGGGCGGGCCGTGGCGCCTGCTCATGCTCAACAGCAATCTGCGCGATGACGCATGGGAAAAGCAATTGGGCTGGCTCGACAAGCAACTGCCGGCACAAGCCGGGCTATGCCTGATCGCCGCCTGGCATCACCCGCGCTGGTCATCCGGCAAGCACGGCGACAACCGCTTTACCCAGCCGCTGTGGGAGCGCCTGCAAGGTCAGGCCAGCTTCACGCTGCATGGGCACGACCATCATTTCGAAGCCTTGCCGGCCGTCGACCGCGACGGTAAACCCTCGCCCTTCGGCGTCGCCTCATTCATCAGCGGCAATGCCGGAGCCGTCCTTTATGGCGCAGGCTGGAGCAACGCCCGCTCAAACCGGGCGCACTACGGCAACTGGGGCTTCATGCGCCTGGAACTGGATGAACAGCGTTATCGCTGGCAGGCAATCAGCGTCGATGGCCAGATCATCGACCGGGGCGAAGGCCAGTGCCAACCTGCAGGAGCCCGAGTTGCGCCTCGATAAGTGGCTGTGGGCAGGGCGTTTCTTCAAGACACGCTCCCTCGCCAGCGAAGCGATCAACGGCGGCAAGGTTCAAGTCAATGGCGCCCGAGTCAAGGCGGCTCGCGAAATCAGGATCGACGACCGGCTTGAAATCAGCAACGGCGAAGTTTGCTGGCAGGTCAGCGTCAAGGCGCTGTCCGACAAACGCGGCCCCGCCCCCGAAGCCCGGCTGCTTTATGAAGAAAGCGCCGAGAGCATTGCTGCCCGTGAAGCTCGGCAGGAAATGCGCAAGTATCAGGCCGATCCGGCAGCCGACCTGCACGGCCGCCCGACCAAGCGCGACCGTCGCCAACTCGGACGACTAGGCTGATTCACGCCAGCCAAGCCTGGTAACGCCGTCTAAAGCACCAGCACCAGGGCCAGCGGCAGGAAAAACAAGGCGCCAAGGTTGCCGATCAATACGATAGAAGCAACGCGATGTGGCTCCTGCTTGTAGCGTTCGGCAAACAGAAAATTAAGCACAGCCGGCGGCAAAGCGCCAAAAACCAGCAACATCGCGGCATCCCGCCCTTGCAAACCAAGCAGTTGAATCGCGCCGGCGGCAATCAGCATCCCGGCCAGCGGGCGGAGAATGGCACTGCCGGTCGCCACTTTCCATTCGCTGAACGACACATCGGTCATCCGCACACCGAGTGAAAACAGCAGCAGCGGTACGGAAACATCGCCGAGCATCTTGATGGCGATGATCAGCGGCGGCCAGATGGCGATATTGAGCAACGCCACGGTCAACCCTGCAATTGCGGCAAAAACCACGGGGATGCGCCACAAGGTCAGAATTCGGGTCGTCGGATCGAGCAGGCGGGCGCCGAAGGAAAAATGCAGCGTATTCTCGACCATGAACAAGATGACCGCCGCCGGCAAAGCGGCTTCTCCCCAGGCCAGCACGGCAAGCGGCAGGCCGATGTTGCCGGAGTTGTTGAACATCATCGGCGGCGCCAACGTTTTCGGCTGGCTGCCAACCAATCCGGCAATACCCCAAGCCAGAATGCCGCAGGTAGCCAGGACGATGAAGCCGCCCAGGGCAAGCGGGGCGTACGCCTGCAGATCGAAGGACTTGCCGGCCATCGCCGCAAAAACCAGGGCTGGAACGAAAATATCCATATTCAGGCGATTCGCCACCGCCATTTCCGGCTTGTGTTTGCGGGCATAAAAGAACCCGGCTGCGACAATCCCGAAAATGGGGAAAAGAATCGCCAACAAGCGGAAGGTCAAACTCTGATCGGCCAACTCATGCCCCGAAAATAATTGATGAAAATGGCCGGAAGCGACCGTTTACAGCACGTAGCGCGACAAATCCTCGTCAGCCGCCAATTCACCGAGCCGCTGATTGACCACCGCCGCATCGATCAGGATCGTTTCTACCCCAGCCTTGCCGGCGTCGAAGGAAATCTCTTCCAGCAGCTTTTCCATCACGGTATGCAGGCGACGGGCACCGATATTCTCGGTTTTCTCATTAACCTGGTAAGCAATCTCGGCCAAGCGGCGAATACCGTCGGCGGCAAATTCGAGATGCACGCCCTCGGTTTCGAGCAGGGCCTGATACTGGCGCGTCAGGCAAGCATCGGTCTGGGTCAGGATGCATTCAAAATCGGCCACTGACAGCGAATCCAGCTCGACACGAATCGGGAAACGGCCCTGCAGTTCCGGGATCAGGTCGGACGGCTTCGACAAATGGAAGGCACCGGAAGCAATGAACAGGATATGGTCGGTCTTGATCATGCCGTACTTGGTCGACACCGTGGTTCCTTCGACCAGCGGCAACAGGTCACGCTGCACGCCCTGGCGCGAGACATCGGCACCGTGGCTGTCGGAGCGGCTGGCTATCTTGTCGAGCTCATCGAGAAAAACGATACCGTTCTGCTCGACCGCCTTGACCGCCTCCAGCTTGACCTCTTCATCATTGACCAGCTTGGCCGCCTCTTCATCAGTCAGCAGCCTGAGCGCCTCCTTGACCTTCAGCTTGCGCGATTTTTTCTTGCCGCCGCCCATGTTCTGGAACATCCCCTGAATCTGCTGGGTCAGCTCCTCCATGCCTGGCGGCGCAAAGATTTCAGCCTGCATCGATGGCGCCGCGAGATCGACATCGATTTCCTTGTCGTCCAGTTCACCTTCGCGCAGCTTCTTGCGGAATTTCTGGCGCGTCGTGTTATCCGTCGCGGTCGACTCGCTGTTTTCGGCAAAAAAGCCGGGGCTGCGTGCCGGCGGCAGCAGCACGTCGAGGATACGATCTTCGGCAGCATCCTCGGCCCGGGCACGCATGCTCTTCATCGCCCGCTCACGGTGCGATTTGATGGCCATTTCGACCAGATCGCGGATGATCGTCTCGACATCGCGGCCGACATAGCCGACTTCGGTAAATTTCGTCGCTTCGATCTTGATGAATGGCGCGTTGGCCAAACGGGCCAGACGACGCGCAATTTCAGTCTTGCCGACACCGGTCGGCCCGATCATCAAAATGTTTTTCGGCGTGATTTCCTGGCGCAGCGGCTCCGCCACCTGAGCGCGGCGCCAGCGGTTACGCAGCGCAATTGCGACGGATTTTTTGGCGTTGTGCTGGCCAACGATATGCTTGTCCAGTTCGGAGACAATTTCCTGCGGCGTCATCTCTGCACCACTCATTCGAGCGCCTCGATCGTAAAGTTGCGGTTGGTATAGATACAAATATCGCCGGCAATCTCCAGCGACTTGGTCACGATGTCGCGCGGCGACAGCTCGGTATTTTCAAGCAGCGCACGCGCTGCGCTCTGGGCGTAGGAACCGCCTGAACCAATGGCGACGATACCGTGTTCCGGTTCAAGCACATCCCCGTTGCCGGTGATGATCAGCGAGACCTCCTTGTCGGCGACCGAAAGCATCGCTTCCAGACGGCGCAGGGCGCGATCGGAGCGCCAGTCCTTGGCCAGCTCGACAGCCGAACGCAGCAGATTGCCCTGATGCTTCTCCAGCTTGGCTTCAAAACGCTCGAAAAGCGTGAAGGCATCGGCCGTACCACCGGCAAAGCCGGCCAGGATCCGGCCTTGGTAAAGCCGGCGCACCTTGCGCGCGGTCGATTTGATCACCACATTGCCCAGCGTGACCTGACCGTCGCCGCCCATGGCCACCGAATTGCCGCGGCGCACGGACAGGATGGTCGTGCCGTGATATTGCTCCATGCTATTTCCTAAGATTCAAGATTTGGGAACGATGATGCGGGCTACCTTGTTCAGTCCGACCAGGGCCATCAGTTCAGCCACCAGATGATGCGGACTGCGGATCACCACCTCACGCCCGGCCGCCTTCAAGGGGGTCAGGCAATTGGCCAGCTGGCTGGCCGAGAAAAAGTCCATCCGGCTGACACCGGAAAAATCGATCACCGGCAGCTCGACCTGGGCAAGTGCGGCAGACAATTCGGTAAACCGCTGATCGCGCAAATCGCCGTGCAGGAAGTGCGCATCATCGAGCACGGGAGGACGGGCAGGCGGGGTACCGCGAACAATCGGCGAGCTTTCCCAGGAAGGGGGAGAACGTTCGAAGGTGATCGCATAATCGACCGCCCGCTCTTCAAAAGCATCCTGCGCCGCATAGCGTTGCAGCAGCTCCAGCAGCAGCAGCCATGCCGGTTCATGACTGGCCGTTCCGGTCTGCAGGCGTTCATTCAGGCGGACCAGAAAAGCCTCGACACCGTCGACGGCAACCGCAACACCTTCGCGGCGCGCCTGAGCCAGCATGGCCGCCAATTGCCCGGCCACCTCATCGTCGCAACCGATCAGACGACTGCAATCGATCCGGACCGGCTGGCGTTTGGCCAGCACCCCGGCGATGTTGGCCACACTTTTCAGATCTTCCGCGGTCAACACACCCTGCAAGGTAAAAACGCCGGACAGGGTGGTGGTAGCCAACGCTTCACCCACGGCCTCGCGCCAGGCCGGTGGCGATGTTTCACAGGCCTCGGCAAATTCAATGCCGAGTTGCTCGAAGGCAGGCCGGTCGCCGATGACTTGCAGGAGATCGAACAGCAGCATCCAGAAACGCCGCCCTTCGCTACCCTGGTAGTGACGGATCAGGGTTTCAAGAACGCTGCGGGCTGCCGCATCCTGGCGGTTGGCAAACAACAGGACGATACGCTCGACCTCGCCCTGCGCCGGATCAAGATCGTGCTCGACATTGATGGCCATGACGCTGGAGTCGGTAAAATCGCGCTCGAACTGCGAAATGGTGAAATCCAGATCGTCGTTCGGCTCCGGCGAACGCGGCAGTGGCTTTGCCGCCGCAGCGACCGGCGGAGCGGCTGGCTGGGCCGCTACCGGCTTGGGCAAGGGTGTTACGGTAAATTCAAGATCCGGCAGAGGCTCGCTCAACGCCTCGGGTGCGGGCGGCGGCGAAAAAGGCGGCACAACCGGCTCTTGGGCTCGAGGCTGGGCAGCCGGGCGCTTCGGCATTTGCTGAGGCTGCTTCTTGAAAAAGGAAAAAACCATGACGACTCCGCGTACAGAGCCGGTGTTTTAGCATGCTCCCCGGCCTCACGCAATCACCAGCCCGACAAGGATCAGCAAGACCGCCAAAACAGGCCCGAAAGGCTGGTCCAGCCCGAGGGCGAGCAGGAAGGCGGCGACATAGGCCAGCACCCCGCTCAACACGGCCATGCGCAAGCCTGCCGCCCAGCGCGGTGCGCGCCGGAAAGCCAGCCAGGGGGGAATGAAGACCAGCGCGAAAGCGCCCATCACGCCCATGCTCATGGTGGCCAACGCCAGGCACAAAGCGGCCAGCACATCGAACCCGGTCTGGACAGGCCAGGTCTTGAGACGACGAATCCGGAAGAAATCAGGATAGACATGCGCCAACAGGAGATGGGACGATAGCTTGCGAAGCAGGATCATGACCAGCAAGCCACCACCGGCGGCCAGCCAGAACTGCTCGGTGGCAGCGAAATAAAGCTGGCCATCGAACAACGCATGGCCGAGACGCTCGGCCATCGGATGATTGGCGGCGAGCAGGACGGAGACGGCCCAGCCGCCGATCAGCAGCAAGGCAAAGCTGGCTCCCCCGTCGAGCCGTCTGGCAAACAGGCGCTTGGCCGCACCTGCCAGACCGGCGGCGGCAACACCACCGATCATCGGCACCATTCCGCAAACCAACGCCAGCAAAGCGCCGGCAGCGGCCACGTGCGAATAGGCCAAGGCAGCCAGCCACTCGTCACGCAAACGCAGGTAGCAACCGAGCAGCGGCAGGACGATAGCCAGCACCAACCCGGTCAGGAAGGGAATCAGGAACAGTTCATTCCACATCACGACCTCCCAGCGTCACGATACGATCGCAAGCCGCCTCGACAAATGCCGCATCGTGGCTGACAACAATCATGCCGACGCCTTCGCGGGCGCGATCGTGCAGATGGGCCGTCAAATGCCGTACCCCTGCCGCATCGAGATTATTGGTCGGCTCATCGAGCAGGATCAGGTCGGCCGGGGCATGCAGAATGGCCCACAAGGCAAGATAGTGGCGCTGCCCGCCGGACAATCGATCAAGCCGCAGGTCGAGCCGTTCGCTCAGCCAGGACGGCAGCCCCGCGGGGCTGGCCGCTGTCAGGGCAAGCAGTTCGCGCCCCGACAAAGGCAAACCATCAACCGGTGGTACATCCTGCGTTTGCAGGGCAAGCCGCAAGCCGGGCGGTTGCACGATGCGGCCTGAAAAAACTTTCGCCCGGCCGGCCAGCGCAGCGAGGACCGTGCTCTTTCCTGCCCCATTGGGTCCGGTCAGGCCGACGATTTCACCGGCCGCCAGACTCAGGTCGAGCGCCGGCGTAACAGGCTGTTGCCAGCCTGCCACCAGATTTTCAACAGTCAATAAAATCGTCAACGGACAGCTTTCTGCAAACGCTGGAGGGTGTCATCGAACAAACCGAAAAGGTCCTTCGCTTCGTTCGTCCCGCCCACCGTATAAGGCAACAGCACCGCCGGAATGCCGGTCTTTCCGGCAATCCACTGGCTGGGCCCCTCTTGGTTGTAGGCGGTGCGCAGGACCATTTTTGCCGGCGCACTCTGCTGGCGTGCCAGCAAATTCCCGAGATGTCCGCTGCTTGGCTCAACGCCAGGCTTCGGTTCAAGCATCCCGACTTCTTTCAAGCCCAGCCATGCGGACAGATAAACGAAGGACGAGTGATGCACCAGCACCGGCACACCGCGCAATCCAGCGGCCTCCTTTTCCCAGCGCCCGATGGCTGCCTGCCATTTTCCGGCGAACAGCTTGTAGGCCGCCTGGTAAGCCGCGGCATTCGGTGCATCGAGTTCGGCCATGCGGGCAGCCAGCGCCTCGCCCACCTTGAGCACATTACGCGGATCAAGGTGAATATGCGGGTTGCCGGCGGCATGCACATCGCCATGCGCCCGATCCAGTACCGTCGGGATATCAAGGCGCGAGACGTAATTGGCCGCTTCGAAATACCCCGGTCGACCAACCTGGATGGCCGAATTTCCCGAATCACGAATAACCAGCGGCAGCCAGCCGATTTCCAGATCGGCGCCCGCCGCGACAAGCAGGTTCGCCTGCCGCGCCTGCGCCAGCAGCGATGGCTTGGCTTCAATCCGGTGCGGGTCCTGGAACGCATTGGTCGCACTGTAGACCTTGACCTTGTCGCCGCCGATCTCACGCGCCAGGCTGGCCCACTCCGGCACCGTGGCAAAAACGTTGAGACTGGCCCAGGCCGGCAGTGCCGCCAGCATCAGCAGCAGGGAGAATAATCGTTTCATCGTCCGCTCCTAGAACTTGTGTGCGCCATGCGCACCCAGGCTCATGATGTACTGCATGGTGATCTGGTTGTCGGTCACGCCCTGCATCGATTTATCCTGGGCGAACTGCAAACGGACGCGGGAAAACTCGCTCCAACTGTAATCGACCATGGCCGTCGATTTCTTCGGTTTGTAGGCGTCGACCGCGAGATTCGCCGCATTGATCCCGAAATCACGCGTTCCGCTGTCCAGTTGCTCATAGCGCAGACCAGCCCGCCAGTTCGGCGTGAATTGATAAATCCCTTGCGCGTACCAGCCCGACTGCCGGGTCCGATAAGTCCCCGTCACCTCGGCAGCACAGGCATTGCCGACCGCATTCTCATCCTTGCAGGTCATGTTGCCATCTTCGCGCCGGACGAAATACTCGCTCTGGAACTTGAAATTCTGATATTTCGGATTGCCGTTCGGCGCCCACTTCCAGACAAAATCAGCCAGCCAGGTCGCCGAGTCGCCGGCAAAGAAGCCTTGCGCCTCAAGCCCGCCAACATCGCGGAACACCGACTCACGCTCACGGGCCGACGTTTTCAGGTAAGACACGCCGGCGCGCCAGTTGTTAGCCTCACCCACGTCTCCACCAAGATGGGCAAAGACCGCACCGCCGCCGCTGCCGTTCTTGTTGCGGTCGCTGCCGGGGAAATTGGCACCGCGTCCGAATTCGGCACCGAACTCAAGAAATAGCGGCGTCGGCGCCAGCCATTTCAACTGGATACCATCCTGCGCATAACCGCCCTCGGTACCAAACATCGCCTGATACATCAGCGGTGCGTCAGCAAAATCCCAGGTATGCGGATGCTGCTCGTTGAGATAGCCGATGCCGGAACGGAAACGACCGCCCTTCAGACCGATGCCCTGGCCGAGACCCAGCGACTGGAACCACGCCTCCTCGACTTCGGCTTTGCCGTCGACCGCCGCGATGATCGCCTGGCCGCGCCAGTTCGGATCAATGTTGGCTGCAAAGACCAACTCGGTGTGATCGACCGAGAAGCCGCGCTTGTTGATCCCCTCGATCGCGCCCGTGCCATGGTCATGGCCTCCGGCCGGGACGAAGCCGGTGATGCCGCGTCCGGCACCATTCTTCATGTCCTTGTACTGGCCTTGCAGAATCAGCGACACCTCGGGATTGAAGCTGCTGGCGGTGTTTTCGGCGCGATTGCCGGTGACCGTTTCTGCTACGGCAGACTTGCTTGTCACCGGTGCAGCAGTGCGGACTTCATCCCTGGCTTCGGCCTGGGCCAGCTTTTGTTCGAGCGACGCAATACGCTGCTCGTAGGTTTTTTTCATCTCATCGATCTGGCTGCGAATGGCCGCAAGATCGCTGTCGGTAGCCGCCTGTGCGCCGCAGGAAGCGGCAAGCAGAGCAGCCATGGCAAATGGCTTGTGCATGGAATTCTCCTGAAAATGCGTTTCGCGACCGCGCACGCACAGGAATACCCCGGCGGCTGCGGTCGACTGTCAAAAACGAACGATTTTCAGGAAATGGGCGGGTCGCGCTGACGGGTCAGCGGAGGGGGAAACGCAGTTCGCCCGGGATGCGGCACCTGTTCGGGACGAACATATTGAGCCAGCACCGGCGGCAAGGCGGTGAGCGAGGGCAAGGCGGCACCCAGATCGTGCGCCGCCAGGCACAACTCGCACACATGATTCGGCAACGCCCCTTCCTTGTCGACCGCATGGTCGATCGCATGCGCTCCCGCCGCCAGTTGGGCGAAGAAGAGAACAGCAACAAGAAGGAGATGGCGCAGCGGATTCACTGGGTAAGTTTAATCGACTTGAACGAGCAGGCCTTTGAGATATTCGCCTTCGGAAAAGTTCAATGCCACCGGATGATCGGCCGAACCGGCCAGGCGTCGCACGATGCGCGCCTCGCGCCCGGCATCAAGCGCCGCCGCGGCAACGATCTTCTGGAACAATTCCAGGCCGATACCGCCGGAACAGGAATAAGTCATCAGCAGCCCGCCCGGTTTGAGCAAACGGCAGCCGAGGATATTGATGTCCTTGTAGGCCCGCGCAGCACGATCGGCGTGCGATGCCGAGGGTGCGAACTTGGGCGGATCGAGCACGATCACGTCGAACAACTTGCCCTCCTTGCGGAAATCGCGCAGCGCCTGGAACACGTCCGCTTCCTGCCATTGCGCCCGTTCGGCCGACAATTGCGGGTTCAGTGCCAGATTGGCCCGCGCCTGAACCAGCGCCGGACCGGACGAATCGATCGACAGCACGCTGCTCGCCCCGCCGGCCAGCGCCTGCAGCGAGAAGCCGCCGGTGTAGCAGAAACAGTTGAGCACATCCTTGCCGGCCGACAACTGGCCAAGCAACTGACGGTTGTCGCGCTGATCGAGATAGAAACCGGTTTTGTGCCCGCCAGCCACGTCGACCGCAAGACGCACACCGTTTTCCAGAATGCTCAGCGGCTCATCACGCGCTTCGCCGAGCAACCAGCCGGTCGCCGACTCCAGGCCTTCCAGGCCGCGCACATCAGAATCCGAACGCTCGTAAATACGCTGGCAGCCGGTCGCCTGGATCAAGGCAGCAACAATCGCCTTGCGCCATTTGTCAGCCCCGGCCGAGGTCAGCTGGATAACCACGGTATCGCCATACTGATCGGCGATGACGCCAGGCAGGCCATCGGATTCGGCATGGATCAGGCGCAGGCCTTCTTGACCGCGCAATTCTGGCAAGGCCTGGCGACGCGCCACGGCCGCAGCAACCCGGCGCTTGAAGAAACCGTCATCAACCGACTCTTCGGCATCGAAAGTCCAGAAACGGGCGCGAATCTGCGATTTCGGACTGTAGGCCGCACGGCCCAGCGGACGCAGATTGTCAGCCAGCACTTCGACCGTATCACCCGGACGGGCGCGGCCTTCCAGACGGCCGACCGAACCGGCGAACAACCACGGGTGGCGCTTGAACGCGGAGCGTTCCTTGCCGGGCATAAGAATCAACTGGGCCATGTTTTTCTCGACAGTCAAAGCAAGAAGCCCCGGTTACCTTGCGGCAACCGGGGCTTCGGAATTCAGCGAATGATTAACCCAGTGCCTTGCGGTTACGGGCGTGGCATTCAGCAGCGTAGATGACCTTGAACATGGTCTTGCCCGTGCTCTTGAACAGACGCTTGGTGGACTTGGAAACGCAGCGGCGTTCCAGGGAAGAACGGCGGGTACGGTTGATGGCCATGACTAACTCCTTGATTCCGGCTATTTTTCGAAACCACTAATCATAGGACGAAGGCGCACCGCCGTCAATCAAACATCAGCGTTTCGCACGCGGATGGGCCGAATCGTAGACTTTTGCCAGATGCTGGAAGTCGAGATGGGTATAAACCTGGGTCGAGGTAATGCTGGCATGACCGAGCATTTCCTGTACGGCACGCAAATCGCCCGAAGACTGCAGCACATGCGAAGCAAAGGAATGCCGCAACATGTGCGGATGAACATGGCGCGACAAACCGGCCAGTTGGGCTTGACGCGACAGGCGCAACTGAATCATCCGCTGACCGAGACGTCGACCGCGCTGACCGACAAACAGTGCCGTTTCTTCGGGCCCCGCCAGGGAGTCACGCACCTGTGCCCACGCGGCCAGCGCCTCGCGCGCCTTGCTGCCAACGGGAACCAGCCGCATCTTGCTGCGCTTGCCAAGCACGCGAATCTCGCCTTCATGCAAGGCACTGTCGAGCGCATCGCAATCCAGCGCCGCCAGCTCGGCCAGACGCAGACCTGAGGAGTAAAACAACTCGAACATCGCGATATCGCGAGTTGCCAGAACGCTATCCCCCTCATCTACCGGATCGAGTAATCGAGCAGCCTCATCAACCAACAGGGCATTCGGCAAATGCCTGGGCGACTTGGGAGGCCGAAGTCCTTCACAGGGATTGGCCGGCACCGCATCGTGCTGCCCCAGCCAGGAGAAAAATCCGCGCCAGGCAGACAGCAGGCGGGCAATTGAGCGGCCGGACAAGCCTTGGGCGTGCAACTGCCCGATAAAACGCCGAACGTGATGCAGGCGAATGTCCGCCAAGGGCAGTTCGCCGGCCAGCATCACCAGCCGCCGCAAATCACGGCCGTAATTGCTGATGGTATGCGGTGACTGCCGCCGTTGCTCGGCCAACTCGGCCAGGTAAGCATCGACGGCAGAAAGCGCTGTCACAGCACGCTCTTGGTGACCCGAGCCAGCGCGGCAGAGACCATTTCGCCGAGACGCTCCAGATAAAGCGTCCCCATGTCAGCGTAGAAGCGTTGTGCCTCTTCGCTACCCAGGGCAATCATGCCGATCGTTCCGCCACCGTTACGCAAGGCGATCAGCGCCTGCGACCGAATATGGCTGGCATGTTCGCCGAACCAGGAGGCCGTTCCGAACCCGGCGGTCGAGCCGCAGTAAGGGCGCGCCAGCGTTTCGGCAAACACCTGCAACTCTTCGCTCACTGCCGCAAATTCGGGCAAATCATCGATGTCGGCCGGCTTGTTCCACAGGCGCAAGGCAACGTGCGGCACGGAGAAATCATCGCGCAGGTGAAAATTGAGCAGGTGGATCACCGCCTGAAAAGTTTCAGCCGCCACCAGGCCCACGGCAAGGCGATGCACTTTCTCGCTAATTGCATCGTTTTCCTCGCCGAAAGCAATCAGTTCGGCCAGTTTGGTTTCCGTCTGGCGATTTTTCTCGCGCAGGGTCAGCATTTGCCGCTCGACCAGCGAAACAGCCCGCCCGCCGTGTGGATGTGGGACGAAAATCTGCGCCATCAGATCGGCATAGTGCTCAAAAAAGCCCGGGTTATCTTTTAGATACTCGGCAATTTCCTCAGGAAACAAGGCGCTCATAATTCAATTTCTCCAGAGAAGACCGTCACCGCAGGGCCGGTCATCAAAACAGCTTGGCCGGGACCGCCCCAGGCAATGCTCAGATCGCCGCCACGCGTCGTCACCTGAACCGGCGAGACCAGCAGACCACGACGGATACCGGCCACCACGGCAGCACAGGCACCGGTGCCGCAAGCCAGTGTTTCGCCAGAACCACGCTCATAAACGCGCAGCTTGATCGCATGTTCGCCGAGCACCTGCATGAAGCCAGCGTTAACCCGTTGCGGAAAAAGCTCATGGTTTTCGATCAAGGGACCATGATCGCCGACCGGCGCGCTGTCGACGCTATCAACGACCTGCACGGCATGTGGATTGCCCATCGAAACAACACTGATTTCCAGCGTTTCATCGGCCACGTCGAGCGAATAGATCACGACATCATCGTCGTGCAAAAAGGGAATTTCTTTCGGCAAAAACCGGGGAATTCCCATGTCGACCGTGACATCGCCGTTTTCTTCCAGGCGCGGCGAAATCAGGCCTTTTTGCGTTTCAACACGGATTTCGCGCTTGTCGGTCAGGCCGACATCGTGCACAAAGCGGACGAAACAACGAGCGCCGTTGCCACATTGCTCAACTTCGCTGCCATCGGCATTGAAGATGCGATAGCGGAAATCGACGCCGGGCTGTCCCGGCTTTTCGACCAGCAAAATCTGGTCGCAACCGACCCCGAAATTGCGATCGGCAAGGAAACGTAACTGCGCCGGTGAAAGATCGACGTGCTGACGAATACCGTCCAGGACAACGAAATCGTTGCCCAGACCATGCATCTTCGAGAATTTGAGTTTCACGGCCTGCCCCGCTAATTGACTACAAAAAGCATAGCAGAGACAGAGGTTTGTCTCAAATTCCTAAAGTTTTTTCTCCATCACGTAGTCGTCCATGACGAAGCCACGGCCAATGTCATCAACAATCATTTCACGCACCGTGAAACCGTATTTTTTGTAGGAAGCAATGGCTTTCTCGTTACGCTTGTTAACCGCCAGCACCACGCAGGAATGGCCCAGCTTGGCAGCTCGCCTTGCGACGTGGTCAATCAGCTCACCGCCGACGCCCTGACGTTGCACGTCGGGATGGATATAGAGCTTGTCGAGCTTGAATTCACCTTTGTAGAGCTCGCTGAACGCGAAGCCGACACGACGGCCATTATGAAATGCCTGATCGAGCCATTTATCGGCATCTTCGATATCGTCATACAGACGCTCGTGGCCATAACGCTGCTCGAGCATGAAGTCGATCTGCTCCTGCGTGATGATGCCAGGGTAAGTTGCCTGCCAGATTTCGCGGGCCAGCGCGGAAATGGCCGGTACATCGGGCGGCGTGACGGGACGAATCTCGATAGTCAGGTTACAGCTCATTTGTAGAACCTCTGCTCTCCGGGTGGCCGGGTTTTGAAACGCTTGTGCAACCAGAAATACTGCTCCGGCATGGTCAGTACCTGGCTTTCAATAAAACGATTCACGCTGGCCGTATCGGCTTCGACGCTCTCCCCCGGAAAATCACTCCAGGCCGGCATCACCTCGACTTCGTAGCCATCTGCCACCTGACGGGTAATGCACGCCACAACCTTGGCTCCCGTCAGACGCACCAACCGGGAAACGCCGGGAATGGTCGCAGCCTGCACGCCGAAAAACGGCACGAAAATCGACTCTTTGGGACCGAAATCCATGTCCGGCAGATAGTAGAACTTGTACCCGTCCTTCATCGCCTTGATGATTTTGCGCATCCCATCCTGCCTTGAAAGCAGCACGGCATCGGTAAATCGAATCCGGCCATCATAAAGCAACTTGTTGAAAACCGGATTTTTCTGGTTCGAGTACACGCTGCAGCCGCGAACAAACATCGAGATGCGCGTTGCACCGGCATCCAGGCCGACAAAGTGCGGCGAAAGCATGATCACGGGTTTGCCTTCCGGATCATTCAGGTGTTCGACCCCTTTGATCCGGATAATCCGCTCCAGACGTTCCTTCGAAGCCCACCAGCCAAGCGTTCGATCAATCACCGCGCAACTGAACGCGACAAAATGACGACGGGCGATATCCTCGCGCTCGGCTTCGCTTTTTTCAGGAAAACACAGTCGTAAATTGATCAGCGCCACTTTTCGCCGGTCACGCCCGACGGCATACAGCAGTTTTCCAAGCAAGGTGCCAATGGCCCGCAAAACAGGCAAAGGCAGCCAGTGCAACAGCCACAGGAAGCCCACAAGAATGTAAGTCAGGAAAATCTTCACGGCAGCTTGACCTCGGCCGGCGGCGGCTCGGCGCCTCCCGGATGTTTATAACGGTTGTAACCCCAGAGATATTGCGTTGGACACTGACGAATCAGCGTTTCGATTTCAGAATTGATCTGCTGGGCGCGGTCGACCGTGCCACCCGTCAAAGCCTGTTGCGGTGGGCCAAAATGCAAGCGATAACCGCGTCCGCCAGGCAAGCGTTCACCCCAGGCCATCAGGGTCGTCGCATCGGTTTCGGTCAGACGCGCCGCCAAAGTCATCGTATAAGCCGGCTTGCCGAAGAAATCGAGCCAGACACCTTCCCCAACTTTCGGCGCTTGATCGGGCAACATGCCGACCGCCTGGCCTTTTTTCAACGCCTTGATCAGCGAACGAACGCCGGACAGGTCGGCCGGCGCCAGGTGCAGGCGCTCACGCTTGCGACCATCGAGGATCATCCGCTGAATTGATGCCTGGCGAGGCGGACGATAAAGCACGGTGACATCGCCGAAGGCCGAGTAATACTGGGCTGTAATTTCAAAGCACCCCAGGTGCGGCGTCAGGAAAACGATCCCCTTGCCCGCCTGCTGGGCCGCTTCAACATGCTCCCAGCCGACCACCTCCGCCACCTGAGCGTTGGTTTGCTCCAGCGTACGCAGCCAGATACGCGCCAGTTCAAGCATCTGCTTGCCGGCTTCGGCGCTGGCCGCTCCGCGCAAAGATGGATCAATGCCGGCCTGCGCCATGTTCTCGCGTACATGCCGGCGATAGGTTGGCGAAAGCAGATAGGTCAGCCGTCCGAGCAAACCACCCAGCGCATGAACGATGCACAAGGGCAACTTGCTTAATATTCGAAAAATGAAAACCATGCGACTCCGGGGGTTGAAACCCGCCGTGAAAAGATTAATATTATGAGATCGCCGAGTTAAACAGACAACTTGCGGGGCGATTAATAAATGCCGCTAAAGCGTCACCCGCTCGTGGTCCGAAGCCGGTAACGCCGGACCCAAGGACCAACAGGAGTTACCATGAGCGAGTTTTTCTTTACCTCGGAATCCGTTTCCGAAGGCCACCCGGACAAGGTTGCCGACCAGATTTCCGATGCCATCCTCGACGCCATTCTGGCTCAGGACAAGCATTCCCGCGTTGCTGCCGAAACCCTGTGCAATACCGGCCTGGTCGTGCTGGCGGGTGAAATCACCACCAACGCCAACGTCGATTACATCCAGGTTGCCCGCGATACCATCAAGCGCATCGGCTACGACAATACCGATTACGGCATCGATTACAAGGGTTGTGCTGTGCTCGTCGCCTACGACAAGCAGAGCCCGGACATCGCCCAAGGTGTGGACAAGGCCTACGACGACAACCTCAACCAGGGCGCCGGCGACCAGGGCCTGATGTTTGGCTACGCCTGCGACGAAACCCCATCGCTGATGCCGCTGCCGATCTACCTGTCGCACCGCCTGGTCGAACGCCAGGCCATGCTGCGCAAGGACGGTCGCCTACCGTGGGCCCGCCCGGACGCCAAGTCCCAAGTCACCATCAAGTACGTCGATGGCAAGCCGTTCTCGATCGATACCGTCGTCCTGTCGACCCAGCACTCGCCGGACATCAGCCTCAACGACCTGCGTGAAGCAACCATCGAAGAAATCATCAAGCCGGTGCTTCCGAAGGAACTGATCAAGGGCGATATCAAGTTCCTGGTCAATCCGACGGGCCGTTTCGTGGTTGGTGGCCCGCAGGGTGACTGCGGCCTGACCGGCCGCAAGATCATCGTCGACACCTACGGCGGGGCCGCCCCGCACGGCGGCGGCGCATTCTCCGGCAAGGATCCCTCCAAGGTCGACCGTTCCGCCGCCTACGCTGGCCGCTACGTCGCCAAGAACATCGTTGCTGCCGGCCTGGCCTCGCGCTGCCTGGTGCAGGTTTCCTACGCCATCGGCGTGGCCGAACCGACCTCGATCATGGTCGACACGTTCGGCACGGGCAAAGTCAGCAACGAAACCCTGACCGCACTGATCAAGAAGCACTTCGACCTGCGCCCGAAGGGCATCGTCAACATGCTCGATCTGCTCCGCCCGATTTACCAGAAGACCGCCGCCTACGGCCATTTCGGCCGCGACGAACCGGAATTCACCTGGGAAGCAGTCGACCGCGCCAATCTGCTGAAGGCAGACGCCGGCCTGTAAATAAGTACAAGCGAATTAAAAAGGGAGCCACGACGGCTCCCTTTTTTCGTTAAAATCAACAAATATGCTCAAAAAAATTGCCGTCGAACACCTGCGCCTCGGCATGCACCTGCAAGCTTTTTGCGGCGCCTGGCTGGATCATCCGTTCTGGCGGACCCAGTTCGTCCTGTCAGACCCGAACGACATCAGCCTGATTCTCGAAAGCCCAATCCGGGAAGTCTGGATCGACGTTTCAAGAGGACTCGATCTGGCCAGCGGAGAGGCAGTGACCGAAGCCGAGATGATTCTGGTTGAAGAAATACCGCCAGCGCCCCCCGCCATTCAGGAAAAAACCTCGTTTGGCGACGAAGTGAAGCGCGCGGCAAAAATATGCGCCAAAGGCAAGGAAGCCGTCGTTTCGATGTTTCAGGAAGCGCGCATGGGGAAAGCCATTGAGGCAGAAGCGGCGGCTCCGCTGGTCGAGGAAATCTCGAATTCCGTCTTGCGCAACCCTGGCGCGCTGATCAGTCTCGCACGCCTGAAAACAGCCGACGATTACACCTTCATGCACTCTGTCGCGGTTTGCGCCCTGATGATTGCGCTAGCCCGCCAACTGGGGCTTGATGAGCAACAAACCCGCGACGCCGGAATGGCCGGCCTGCTGCATGATCTTGGCAAGGCCATGATCCCGATGGAAATCCTCAATAAACCGGGGAAATTGACCGACGAGGAGTTCGCCATCGTCAAGGCGCACCCCGCCGAAGGCTACAAGCTGTTGCTCTCCGGCAACGGAGTCAGCCAGATGACGCTGGATGTCTGCCTGCACCATCACGAAAAAGTCGATGGCAGCGGCTATCCCGAAGGACTGAACAGCGAAAGCATGAGCCTGTTTGCCAAAATGGGGGCCGTCTGCGATGTCTATGATGCCGTCACCTCGAACCGCCCTTACAAGGCCGGCTGGGACCCGGCCGAGTCGATCAAGCGAATGGCCGAATGGAAAGACCATTTCGATCCGGTCATTTTTCAGGCTTTCGTCAAGAGTCTCGGCATCTACCCGGTGGGTTCATTCGTTCGCCTGGAGTCGGGCAAGCTAGGCGTCGTCACCGAGCAAGGCGAGCAATCCTTGCTCAAACCGAAAGTCAAAGTTTTTTTCTCGACCAAGTCGCAAGCCTACATCAACCCTGAAACCATTGATCTGGCGCGTAGCGCCGAGAAAATTGCCGGCCGTGAAGATGCCGCAAAATGGGGCATCAAGGATATCGATCGCTACTGGGCCGGCGACAAAGTTTAAAACCGGTTTATAATCCGCAACCTACCGAGGGGCGCTGCAGGAGCGCGGTGACACCATCGCTCCCAGGCTCGGTTTAAAACGGCGCTCACTGATCAACCCTGCCGGGCGCAGGGGGCCGCCGGTGAGCAACAACGCCGTTATTCCCCTCCCCGTCACAGTTATTTAGGAGCTTACTGTGGCTGAATTCAAAGACTACGTTATTGCCGATCTTTCCCTTGCCGACTGGGGTCGCAAGGAAATCCTCATTGCCGAAGGCGAAATGCCGGGCCTGATGGCCATTCGCGAAGAATTCGCGAAGACCCAGCCGCTCAAGGGCGCGCGCATCACCGGTTCGCTGCACATGACCATCCAGACCGCCGTGCTGATCGAGACGCTGACCGCGCTCGGCGCCGAAGTCCGCTGGGCTTCCTGCAACATCTTCTCGACCCAGGATCACGCTGCCGCCGCCATCGCCGCGCAGAACATCCCGGTCTTCGCCGTCAAGGGCGAAACCCTGGTCGATTACTGGGATTACACCCACCGTATCTTCGAATGGGCCGACGGTGGCTTCTCCAACATGATCCTCGACGACGGCGGCGATGCCACGCTGCTGCTGCACCTCGGCGCCCGTGCCGAGAAGGACATCTCCGTACTGGCCAAGCCGGGTTCCGAAGAAGAAACCATCCTGTTCGCCGCCATCAAGGCTAAGCTGGCCGTCGATCCAACCTGGTATTCCGTTCGTCTCGCCGCCGTCAAGGGCGTCACCGAAGAAACCACCACCGGCGTTCATCGCCTGTACCAGATGCACCAGCGCGGCGAACTCAAGTTCCCGGGCATCAACGTCAATGACTCGGTCACCAAGTCCAAGTTCGACAACCTCTACGGTTGCCGCGAATCGCTGGTCGACGGCATCAAGCGCGCCACCGACGTGATGATCGCAGGCAAGATCGCCGTCATCGCCGGCTATGGCGATGTGGGCAAGGGTTCCGCCCAGGCCATGCGCGCCCTGTCCGCTCAAGTGTGGGTTACCGAAATCGACCCGATCTGCGCCCTGCAGGCCGCGATGGAAGGCTATCGCGTCGTCACCATGGAATACGCTGCCGACAAGGCCGATATCTTCGTCACCACGACCGGCAACTTCCACGTCATCACGCATGACCATATGGCCGCGATGAAGAACAACGCCATCGTCTGCAACATCGGGCACTTCGACAACGAAATCGACGTCGCCTCGATCGAGAAGTACCAGTGGGAAGAGATCAAGCCGCAAGTCGACCACGTGATCTTCCCGGACGGCAAGCGCATCATCCTGCTCGCCAAGGGTCGTTTGGTTAACCTCGGCTGCGGCACCGGCCATCCGTCCTACGTGATGTCCTCCTCCTTCGCCAACCAGACGATCGCCCAGATCGAGCTGTGGACGGAAGCCGTCAAGGGTTCCAACAAGTACCCGGTCGGCGTCTACACGCTGCCCAAGCACCTCGACGAAAAGGTCGCCCGTCTGCAGTTGAAGACGCTGAATGCCCAGTTGTCCGAACTGACCGACGAGCAAGCTGCTTACATCAGCGTGCCGAAGGAAGGTCCGTACAAGGCTGATCACTACCGTTACTAAGATGCGCCTGCTCGCCATCTGGATCATCAACGCGCTCGCCCTGCTGGCCTTGCCGTATGTCGTGCCGTCGGTCCAGGTGGCTAGTTTTGGTACGGCGCTGATCGTCGCCCTTGTTTTAGGGCTGATCAATGCCGTACTGCGTCCCGTACTGGTTTTGCTGACCTTGCCGGTCACGCTGCTGACGCTGGGCCTGTTCATTTTCGTGATCAACGCCCTGCTCTTCCAACTGGCCGGCAACCTCGTCGATGGCTTCAATGTTGGCGGCTTCTGGCCGGCACTGTTCGGCTCGATTGCCTACAGCCTGATGTCCTGGGCGCTCAGCGCCCTGCTTTTCCGCCAAGGCAAGCGCTGAATGCCGCGCGCTGATCAACTGCTCGTCGAATCCGGCCAGGCTTCGTCCAGAACCGTTGCCCAACGCATTATTGCTGCGGGTCGCGTCAGCTGGTCAGGCGGCGTGATCAAGAAGCCGGCACTGGATTTGCCCCTTGAAACAGTGTTGACCGTAGCAAGCGACCCGGAAGACCGTTTCGTCTCGCGCGGAGGCTTGAAACTGGCCGGCGCTCTGGCGGAAAGCGGCGTCTCGGCGACCGGCAAGATCTGTCTTGATGTCGGGCAGTCGACCGGCGGCTTCACCGATTGCCTGTTGCAATCGGGTGCTACTCAGGTGGTCGGGGTCGATGTCGGCCACGGCCAACTGCATCAAAAGCTGATCGGCGACACCCGCATTAACGCCATCGAAGGCATCAACTGCCGGGCCCTGAGCGCAAGCGATCTGGGTGCCGCTTACCCAGCCCAAGGCTTCGATCTGATCGTCGGCGACGTGTCATTCATTTCGATGACGCTGATCCTGCCGCAACTCCCTGCCTTGCTGGCCGATGGCGGCGACATGCTGCTGCTGGTCAAGCCACAGTTTGAAGTCGGCCCGGGCAATGTCGGGAAAAGCGGTATCGTCCGTGACCCGTCGCTTTACCGCGAAGTCGAGAACAAACTGCGCCAATCTGCCGCCAGCCTGGGCCTCAAGGTCCGCGCCTGGCTGGACAGCCCAATTACCGGCGGTGATGGCAACCGCGAATTCTTCATCTGGTTGAACACATGAATACTGAAATTTCCATCGAATTTTTCCCGCCGCAAACGCCGGAAGGAATCGAAAAGCTGCGGTCGACCCGCGCCGAACTGGCAAAACTGAAACCCGAATTTTTCTCGGTGACCTACGGTGCCGGCGGCTCGACGCGTGAACGCACCTTCAATGTCGTCAAGGAAATCGCCGCCGAAGGCTTCGATGCTGCACCGCACCTGTCGTGCATCGGCTCGACGCGTGAAAGCATTCGCGAAATCCTCAACGAATACAAATCGGCCGGTATCAAGCGCACCGTCGCCCTGCGCGGCGACCTGCCCTCCGGCATGGCCGAAACCGGCGAATTCCGCTACGCCAACGAACTGGTCGAATTCATCCGCGCTGAAACCGGTGATCATTTCAGCATCGAAGTGGCCGCCTACCCGGAATGGCACCCGCAGGCCCGCAGCCCGAAGGACGACATGGATGCCTTCGTGCGCAAGGTCAAGGCCGGCGCCAATTCGGCGATTACCCAGTATTTCTACAATGCCGACGCCTACTTCCATTTCGTCGATGAAGCCAAGGCGAAAGGCGTCGATCTCCCGATCGTTCCCGGCATCATGCCCATCGTCGGTTTCACCAAGCTGGCGCGCTTCTCGGATGCCTGCGGCGCCGAACTGCCGCGCTGGATGCGCAAGAAATTTGAGAGCTTTGGCGATGACACCGACTCGATCCGCGCTTTCGGCCTGGATGTCGTGACCGAACTGTGCGAGCGCCTGCTCAAGGGGGGCGCACCGGGCCTGCACTTCTATTGCATGAACCAGTCAGCCTTGACCACCGAGATCATGCGAAGACTCGGCTAAGGCCAATGCCGCGGTCGACGTTAAAAAACCCGCGATTTCGCGGGTTTTTTAACGTCCGGAAAAACTCAGGCCGCTTGCGTGACAACCACGCTCTGCGCCGGCATGGGTGCCGGAAAACCAGCCTCGGCAAGCGCCTCGCGGATCACTTTATTGGTATCGAAATAAACCTGCCAATAGTGATCATTGTGGCAATAGGGACGAATGGCCAGCACCGGACCCACCAGCGTGAAATCGAGAATTTCAACATCGACTTTCGGCTCGGCCAGCACATTCGGAATGGCCGCTACTTTATCGCGCAACAAAACCATCGCCGCCCGATGATCGGCCGCTCCAGCCAACTGGCATTTCAAATCAACCCGGCGAAACGGGTTGACCGTGAAATTCTGGATCGTGTCGCTAAATACCTTGTTGTTGCCAATCACCGTCTGGACGTTATCCGGCGTATTGATCGTCGTGGCAAACAGGCCCAGCTCCATCACCGTCCCGGTGACGCCGCCGACCGTCACGAAATCACCGACTTTCATCGGGCGCAGAACGACCAGAAAGGCACCGGCCGCAAAATGCGCCAGCAAACCCGACCAGGCCATACCAATCGCTACACCAGCAGCGGCGATCAAGGCGGCAAATGTCGTGGTCTGGATACCGAAGTAGCCAAGGATACCGACCACCAGCAGTACATTCAGCGTCACCGTAATCACCGAACCGAGATAACGTAGCACGGTCGGATCGACTTTCTGGCGCTCAAGCGACGCACGAACCATGTTCAGGACAAGACCAATCAGCCAGCGACCGATCACCCAGAAAGCAATGGCAGCCAGAATTTTCAAACCAACATCGGTTGCCGTAGCGATAAAAATATCCTGATAACGTGAAACATCCTGCTCTGTCATTTTGCTTCTCCTGAAATAGGCGTTTACCGACAAAAATCGGCAAAAAGCCGGGAAATTCGATTCTATCCAGCCTTTCAACGACGGTAACGATCTGCCCCCGTGATTAAACAATTCTTCACATTGATGAAAATCCGTTGACGAATCTCCGACACCTCACTATAATTCGCGCTCCCTCGGCGGGTCGGTAGCTCAGTCGGTAGAGCAGCGGACTTTTAATCCGTTGGTCGCGAGTTCGAATCTCGCCCGACCCACCAGTCGTAAAGGTACCTTGGGGCGTTAGCTCAGTTGGTAGAGCAGCGGACTCTTAATCCGTAGGTCCACAGTTCGAATCTGTGACGCCCCACCAAGGAATTATTGCAAAAAGCCTCGGTCGCAAACCGAGGCTTTTTGCTTTATGTCTTGCATCAGCGTACCTTGCAAGTGAACTTCATCCATGTACGAGCCTTGTTTACATAAAGGATTCTGAATGCACACCACTCAAGTCTGGGAACTCCTGAAAAAACACGGGCAATTGCTCGATCTGGAAATCGCAGTTGCAACCGGCATTTCGATCGAGGATGTCCGGGCATCGCTGTCCACCCTCTCTTCGCAGGGCGACATCTCGAAATGCAGCGTGACCAGCTACGTCAAGGGCAAGCCGATCGAAGGTTTCCAGTGCCGCGTAGCCGGCTATTTCCCGAAACCGGCGCCCGGCCGCAAGCCTGCCGCAAAATAAGCCAGCCGAAACAGGCTCGTCAGAGCACTTTGGCCTTCAGCGTTTTTTTCGGATAAATATCGAAGCGACTTGAGCTCCCCTCAAGCGCATAGCCCGGTTTCGCCCCTTCAATACAAGGCGCCTTGCGCGGCCGCTTGACCACGACACGATGTGTCGCCAGGTCAAGCGCTGCCGCCAGCAACCCGGCCGCATCGTCATCATCGCCCACCAAGGGCCGGAACAGACGCATCTCTTTCTTGACCAGCGCCGTCTTTTCCCGATGGGGAAACATCGGATCAAGATAGATCACTTGCGGCAACTCGTCCTTCCACGCCAGCATTTCGGCAATCGCGTTGGCGTGCATGAGTTGCATCCGGCCGACAATCGGCCCTACCTCAGGATCGGCCGCCGCACGTCGCAGACCGTCTTCCAACAAGGCGGCAACAACAGGATGACGCTCAATCAGGGTGAGCGAACACCCCAGGCTTGCCAGCACAAAGGCATCGCGCCCCAAACCAGCCGTTGCATCCAGCACTGCCGGGCGTATGCCGGGCTGGACACCGACTGCCTTGGCGATCATTTGCCCGCTACCGCCCCCGAACAAGCGCCGATGAGCCACGGCACCTTCGACAAAATCAATGCGTAACGCCCCGGGAGCCTGGGGAGCAAGTTCAACGAATTGCAGACCACTCGCCCCGAATTGCAATGCAAATTCGGCGTCGCCCTGCACCGGCAGGGCAAGTCGCTCAGCCCAAAGCGACGCTTGCGCAGCAAATGCCGGCTCCAGCGCCTCCACACGGATCAAAGCAGACTGCGGCTCGCCACTCATGCCATCGCGCCGGTAAACAACGCAGTTAGCGGTCTTTACGACCGAATTTCTCTGCCAGCTCGTTGAGCTTTTCCGTCCGGCGCTGCTCTGCCTTGGCCGCAGCCTCGACCGCCTTGCGCTGCTCGACCTGCTTCTTGAAGCGTTCACGCAACAGTTCGGAAGCGTGCGTACGCTGCTCTTCGCTGACCTCGCCAGCAGGCGTGCCATCCAGATTGAAGCGCTGCGTCGCCTTTTCCATTTCCTTCAGGTAGCGGGTTGCCATCGTGTGGCTACGCATCGCCAGGCGCAGGGCTTTCTTTTCCAGCGTCGGCTGATCTGCCAGCACCTGACGGTCAATGCCGATCGCCAACGGGCTGTAATTGCGAAAAACGTCGTAGCGCACTTGCAGTTCCTTGAGCAACGCACGTGCATCGATGGTTTTTTCAGGCGTCGCCTGGGGGGTCGTTTCAGCAGTAGTCATGTTCGGGCAGCAAATTCTGATCAAGGCGCGAAGCGTAGCACGAAGCCCGCCCCGCCCCGCTGGATAACAAGGTTTTATACAAGGTTTTTGCGGAACCAGGCCAACATGCGCAACCAGCCATCTTCCGCTTCAGCCTTGCGATAGCTCGGCCGGTAATCGGCGTGGAAGGCATGCGGCGCATTATCGTAAAGGTGAATCTGTGACGCACGTGCGACAGGACTACCTTTCTCCAACGCTTTTTCCATCTTTTCGACTGTTTCCAGCGGGATGCCGGTATCCAGCCCCCCATAAAGCCCCAGTACCGGCGCTTTCAGTTCACCAACCAGATCGGTGGGATGCGTAGGGGTAAATTCATTGACGGCGCCAACCAGACGGCCATACCAGGCAACCCCGGCCTTGACGCGGGGATTGTGCGCACTGTACAGCCAGGTAATGCGCCCTCCCCAGCAGAAACCGGTGATCGCCAGCCGGTCGGTATCCGCCCCTTGCTGCGCCGCCCAGTCAACGCAGGCATCAAGATCACTCATCACCTGCGCATCCGGCGTTTTGCCGGTGATATTGGCCATCAGTTCCGGAATGCCGGCATAACTGCGCGGATCGCCCTGACGTGCGAAAAGCTCCGGGGCAATGGCGCAGTAACCGAGCTTGGCCAGCCGCCGGCAGGTATCCTTGATGTATTCATGGACACCGAATATTTCGGAAACCACCAGTACCACCGGCGCCTTGGCAACGCCCTGCGGCGTGGCACGGTAGGCGACCATTTCGCCCCCCTTGACCGGCACCTTGACCTCACCGGCCAGCAGCCCGGCGACATCGGTGCTGATCGCGGTTTGCGCCATCACTGGCTGAACCGCCAGAGCGAACCCCGCCCCCAGGCTGGTCACGATGAAACTCCGCCGATCAAAGGACTGGGCAGGAACAAGGCTGTCGAATTCCGGGGGCGTGTCTGGCATGGATGGGCTCCTGAAAAAGCATTACATCAAAACGATGTCGTACTGCTCGGGTGAGTAGCTCGGCTCCGACTGTAGCGAAACCGGCTTTTCGATGAAGTCGGAAAGCATGGCGAGGGATTGCGATTCTTCATCCAGGAACAGGTCGACCACGGCAGGGCCGGCCAGGATGCGATATTCGCGGGCATTGAACTGACGCGCTTCGCGCAGCAGTTCGCGCAGGATTTCGTAGGCCACGGTACGCGCCGTCTTGACCTCGCCGCGCCCACCACAGGTCGGACAGGGCTGACACAACACGTGGGCCAGCGATTCGCGCGTCCGCTTGCGGGTCATTTCGACCAAACCAAGGGCCGTGAAGCCGTTGACCGTGAGACGCGTGTGATCGTGCGCCAGCGCCTTGTTGAACTCATCGAGCACGGCACGTTTGTGTTCTTCGTTTTCCATGTCGATGAAATCGACAATGATGATGCCGCCCAGATTGCGCAGGCGCAGCTGGCGGGCGATGGTCACCGCCGCTTCGAGATTGGTCTTGAAAATGGTGTCATCGAAGTTGCGCACGCCGACAAAGCCACCGGTATTGACGTCGATGGTCGTCATCGCTTCGGTCTGGTCGATGATCAGGTAGCCGCCCGATTTCAGATCGACGCGCCGGGCCAGCGCCTTCTGGATTTCCTCTTCCACCCCGTGCAGGTCGAACAGCGGTCGCTGGCCGGTGTAGTGATCGAGCAAAGGCAGCACCGCCGGCGTGTATTCCTCGGCAAAGGCGGTCAGTTTCTGGAAGTTCTCCCGCGAGTCGATGACCATGCGGCTGGTTTCCGGATTGACGAAATCGCGCAACACCCGCTGGCCGAGCGACAGCTCCTGATACAGCACGCTGGGTGGCGCCGAAGTTCTGGCCTTGTCGCGAATATCGGCCCAGGTCTTGCGCAGGTAGGCGATGTCGGTGGCGAACTCGGCATCGCAGGCATTTTCAGCCATGGTCCGGACGATGAAACCACCCGGCTCGTCAGCCGGCACCAGGCGTGTAATTCGCTCGCGCAAGGCTTCGCGCTCGGCCTCGGCCTCGATGCGCTGGGAAATCCCGATGTGCTTTTCCTGCGGCAGATAAACCAGCATCCGGCCGGCAATCGAAATCTGCGTCGACAAACGCGCGCCCTTGGTGCCGATCGGATCCTTGACGACCTGGACAACGATGCTCTGCCCATCGTGCAGGATTTTCTCGATCGGTCGTTCGGTCGTCGTCTCACGCGGCTGCCAGATATCGGCCACATGGAGGAAGGCCGTGCGATCCAGGCCGACATCGATGAATGCCGACTGCATGCCCGGCAAAATACGGCAAACCCGTCCGAGATAGACATTGCCGACCAGACCGCGGCTGGCGGTACGCTCGATATGCAGTTCCTGGACAACACCCTGTTGCATAACGGCAACGCGTGTCTCCTGCGGGGTGAAATTGATCAGTATTTCTTCGGACATACACTCTACAATTCGCGGTTTTTTCTGGATTCTACTATGCACAAGGCGCCCGAACTTCTCGCCCCAGCCGGCTCGCTCGAAATGATGCGTACCGCCTTCGATTTTGGCGCCGATGCGATCTATGCCGGCCAGCCCCGCTACAGCCTGCGCGTGCGCAACAACAGCTTCGGGACGATCGATGCGCTGAAGGAAGGGATCGATGAAGCCCACGCCCGCGGCAAGCAGTTTTTCGTCGTCAGCAACATCTTCCCGCACAACGCCAAGCTGACCACCTACCTGGCCGACATGGCACCAGTCATCGCGCTCAAGCCCGACGCACTGATCATGTCCGACCCCGGCCTCATCGACATGGTGCGCGAAGCTTGGCCGGATCAGGCAATCCACCTTTCCGTACAATCGAATACCGTGAACTGGGCCGCCGTACGTTTCTGGAAGAAGCTGGGGCTGACCCGCATCATCCTGTCGCGCGAACTGTCGCTCGAAGAAGTCGCCGAAATCCGTCAGCAATGCCCGGATATCGAACTTGAAGTCTTCGTCCATGGCGCGCTGTGCATCGCCTATTCCGGCCGCTGCCTGCTCTCCGGCTATTTCAACCACCGCGATCCGAACCAGGGCAGTTGCACCAACTCCTGCCGCTGGGATTACAAAGTCAGCACTTCCGACGGCAAGCCGGCCCAACTACTCAAGCAGGAACAGGAAATCCTGCTCGAAGAACGCCAGCGCCCCGGCGAGTTGATGCCGATCGAGGAAGACGAGCACGGCACCTACATCATGAACTCCAAGGACCTGCGGGCCATCGAGCACGTCCAGCGCCTGGTCGAGATCGGCGTCGACTCGCTGAAGATCGAAGGCCGCACCAAGAGCCCCTACTACGTCGCGCGCACCGCGCAGACCTATCGCCAGGCCATTGACGACGCTGTCGCCGGACGCCCGCTCGACCCGAACCTACTGCGCGAACTCGACGGCTTGGCCAATCGCGGCTACACCGACGGTTTCCTGCAACGCCACCACGACGCCGACTATCAAAACTATCTGCGCGGCCATTCGGAATCGGACCGCAGCCTTTATGTCGGCGATGCCGTGCAATTCGACAAGGCTCGCGGCCTGATGGAAATCGAGGTGAAAAACAAGTTCACCGTGGGAGACCGCCTCGAATGCGTGCACCCGAGCGGCAACACCAGCTGGACACTGGCACGCATGGAAAACAAGGCCGGCGAACCGGTGACGGTAGCCTCAGGCAGCGGCCACCGGGTTTGGGTCGAGTTGCCGGAAGCGCAGAACGGCGCCTTCATCGCACGCTTCGTTTAATCAATTTATCTATAAAAAACAAGGCGGTGCCGCTTGTGCACCGCAGCAATTCAGTGTAATATGCGCGCCATGAGTACGACCTCCAACCGTATGCCGCTAATCGATGCCCTCAAGGCAGTTGCGGCCCTGCTTGTCCTGTTGAACCATTTCTCGTCCTACGGCCCGCTGGCCGCCGCCGTACGCGAAGCTTTTCCGGCAACCGTCGGCTGGTTCTACGAATATGGCCGGATGGCAGTTCAGGTCTTTCTCGTCGTCGCCGGCTTCCTGGCCGCACGCGCCCTTTCCCCGGAAGGGCAGGCACTCCGCATCTCGCCATTGCCTCTGATCTGGAAGCGCTACCTGCGCCTGGTCGTCCCGTACCTCGCCGCCATCGGCCTGGCCATTGCCGCTGCAGCCATCGCCGACCAGTGGATGGACGACGAGGCCGTTCCGGCCCGCGCCACGTTCAACCAGTGGCTGGCACACGCTTTCCTGCTTCAAGGCCTGCTCGGTTTTGATGCCCTGTCAGCCGGGGTCTGGTACATCGCCATCGATTTCCAGCTCTTTGCACTGATTGCCGTTCTGCTGTGGTCCGGGCGCACCCGTCTGCTGGCACCGGCGCTGGTTCTGGGCCTGGCGACGGTGTCGCTGTTCTGGCTCAACCGCGACGCCAGCTGGGACAACTGGGCCATCTACTTCTTTGGTTCCTACGGCCTCGGCGCCGCAGCCTGGTGGGCTTCGGACCGCCGGCAAATGTCGGCCTGGCTGGGCGTCATCGCAACCATCGCCATTGCGGCACTGGTCGTCGATTTCCGCATGCGCATCGCGCTGGCCCTCGTCGTTGCCCTGACGCTCGGCTTCAGCCGCCGGACCGGCCTGCTCGAAAGCTGGCCGACGATTCGTCCGCTCGCCTTTTTGGGCCAGATTTCCTACTCCCTGTTCCTGGTCCATTTCCCGGTGCTGCTGCTGGCCAACGGCTTGTATAACAAACTGGAATTCAGCTCGACCGGCGCCGCCGTTTCGGGCCTCGTGCTGGCGTTGACCGCGAGCATCATCTCGGCCACGCTGTTTTATCGCTGGATCGAAAGCCCGGCTGCCAGCAAGCGCATTACTGCCGCACTCAGCTGGATTTTCAGCAAAGCCCTGGAAATGGCACGCAAGGTGCCGGGCCTGACGGCCCTGATCACCCTGCTCGCACGCCGCGCCTGAGGCGCGGCAAGCAACTCAGTCGGCCAGTTCGGCCCGACCACGGAAGAACTCAAGCGCCTCCGGATTGGCCAGCGCTTCGACATTCTTGACCGGCTGCTCATGCACCACATTGCGCACGGCCAGTTCGACGATCTTGCCTGACTTGGTACGCGGAATATCCGCTACCTGAACCACCTTGGCCGGTACGTGACGCGGCGTGGTGTTGGCCTTGATCTGCTGCTTGACCCGCTCGATCAGCCCGGCATCGAGCTCCAGCCCTTCCTGCAGCTTGACGAAGAGCACGACGCGCACGTCGTCGTTCTTGCCCGGTGGCCAGTCCTGGCCGATGACCAGCGATTCGAGAATTTCCGGCAACTGCTCGACCTGGCGGTAGATTTCTGCCGTACCGATCCGCACACCGCCGGGATTCAGCGTCGCATCCGAACGGCCGTAGATGATCACGCCGTCGTGCGCGGTGATTTCGGAAAAATCGCCGTGGCACCAGATGTTGTCGAAACGCTCGAAATACGCTGCGCGGTACTTGCTGCCATCCGTGTCGTTCCAGAATCCGACCGGCATCACCGGGAAGGGCTTGGCGCAGACCAGCTCGCCCTTTTCCGAACGCACCGGACGGCCGGCATCGTCGTACACATCAACCGCCATGCCCAGGCCACGACACTGGATTTCGCCGCGATAGACCGGCAACACCGGGTTGCCGAGCACGAAGCAGGAGACGATATCGGTGCCGCCGGAAATCGAGGCGAGCAGGATGTCGGCCTTGATTTCGCGATAGACCCAGTCGAAACCTTCCGGACTGAGCGGACTGCCGGTCGAGAACATGGCGCGCAAGGCCGCCAGATTGTGCGTCTTGCCCGGCGTCAGGCCTAGCTTGGCGGCGGCATCGATGAACTTGGCCGAGGTACCGAAATGCGTCATTTGCTCGGCTTCGGCATAGTCGAACAGTACCTTGCCCTTGGCGGCAAACGGCGAGCCGTCATAAAGCAGCAGCGTCGCACCGCAAGCCAGACCGGAAATCAGCCAGTTCCACATCATCCAGCCGCAAGTCGTGAAATAAAACAGACGGTCGCCCGGCCGCACATCGCTGTGCAGTTGATGTTCCTTCAGATGCTGCAGTAGCACGCCGCCGTGGCAATGAACGATGCACTTCGGCACACCGGTGGTGCCGCTGGAGAACATGATGAACAGCGGGTGATTGAACGCAACGCGATTGAAAATCACCGATTTTCCGGCGTCGACCGCAGGCAAGTCACTCCAGCACAAGGCATTGGCCATGCCCCCGATCGCCGGCTGCGTGGCCAGATACGGCACGACGACAGTCTTGAGCAGCGACGGCATGCAGGCAACGACCTCGGCGTTCTTTTCCAGGCAATCGACCGGCTTGCCGTTGTACCAGTAACCATCGACGCAGATCAGCACCTTGGGCTCGATCTGGCCAAAGCGGTCAAGCACGCCCTGCACGCCAAAATCAGGCGATGCCGACGACCAGATTGCGCCGAGCGAAGTCGCAGCCAGCATGGCGACCAGCGTTTCCGGCAGATTGGGCAGGAAACCGGCCACCCGGTCGCCCTCGCCGACCCCGGCAGAAATCAGGAATTGCTGGAAGCGGGCCACCTCGGTATAGAGCGCGGCGCGCGACAGACGGCGCTTGACCTTGTCTTCACCCCAGAAAACCAGGGCATCGCTGTCATCGCGCTTCTGCAGCAGGTTTTCGGCAAAATTCAGGCGGGCCTGCGGGAACCAGCGAGCGCCCGGCATCTTGTCGCGGTCGACCAGGATTTCACTGCCTTTTTCACCGACTGCACCGCAAAAATCCCAGATTTTCGACCAGAACGCTTCCGGCTGGTCGACCGACCATTGCCACAATTCGGCATAGGTCGCCTGGCCGGTTTCGCCCATCAGCGCGGCCATGCGCGTTGCCGAAACCTGCGCCGGCGTGGGTTGCCACAAGGGTTGGCTGTCGATCTGGTAAGTCATGTTGTCTCCTGTATTTTTTGTTCCGGGTCAGCTTGCCTGAGCGGATATTGATCAGGAAGATACCAGCAAGTGCCACGGTCGACTGTCGTCGGCCGGACACTTTCCGGCTCAGGCCCGGGGCAGCGGGATTACGGCAATGGGTGCAGAGGCACTGGCCAACAGGACGTGATCGGGGCCAAACAGGGAAGCACGGGCGTTGATCAGCCTGCGCCCGACCTTTTCCAGTTCCGCCTCGACAGTCAGCTCGCCCATGCTGGCTGCCCGGAAATAGTTGGTGGTCTGCGCAACGGTCGCCAGCGTTGCATCGGCCGGCGCTTTCGAAAAGGCAGCGAAAATCATCCCGAAATCGAGCATGGCTGAAATGATCCCGCCCTGCACCACCTGATTCCCTTGCGTCAGGCACTCCGGCGGCGTATAGCCGATCCGGACCCAGGCATCCCGCGCCGCCAGTATCCGCATGTTCAACAAAATGGCCAGCGGATTGGTCGTGACAGGCAGCCCGGTCAATTGCTCATCGATGGCGCGACGAACAATCGCCCGTTCCGGATGCTCGCTCATTGCGCTAGAAAGCCGTCCAGCATGCTGATCATCAAATCGATTTCAGCCTCGCTGACATTCAGTGCCGGCATGAAACGCAGCAGATTCGGACGCGGCGAATTGAGCAGCAAGCCCTTCGGGCTGCATGTCAGCGCCTGGCGAACAATCTCCGGGCCGCGCTCGTCAGCCAGCACCAGGGCCCGCAACAGGCCGACGCCACGTTCGCCCTTGAGGCCGTGCTTGGCCGACAAGGCCAGCAGGCGTTCGGACAGATACTGCCCGCGCGCCTCGATCCCGGCGAGGAAGCCGGGCGCCAGTAAACGTTGCATGACGGCAACGCCCACGGCGGTCATCAACGGATTTCCGTTATAGGTCCCGCCTTGGTCGCCCGGCTCGAAACAGCAGATTGCTTCACGGGCAAGCAAGGCCGCCAGCGGCACGCCGCCACCGATACCCTTGCCCAGCGTCATGATGTCCGGTTCAATCCCGGCGTGCTGGTAGGCAAACAGCTTGCCGGTACGCCCCATGCCGGTTTGTACTTCATCGACGATCAGCAGGATGCCATGCTGCGTCGTCAGTTGGCGCAAGGCGCAGAGAAATTCGATTTCAGCCGGGATCACCCCGCCCTCGCCCTGGACCGGCTCAAGCATGACAGCCACCGTGTTCGGCCCGATCAGCGCCTCGACCGAGGCCAGGTCGTTGTAGACCGCCTTCGGGAAGCCCGGCACCTGAGGCGCGTAGAGCGTGTCCCAGCCAGCCTTGCCGGAGGCCGACATGGTTGCCAGCGTACGCCCGTGAAAGGAATGGTCGAAGGTAATGATTTCGTGAGCACCACCTTTGTTGAGGCGCCCCCATTTGCGGGCCAGCTTGATGGCGCCTTCGTTGGCCTCGGCCCCGGTATTGGCAAAGAAAACGCGGTCGAAGGCCGAGTTGGCCGTCAGCAGCCCGGCCAGTTCGACCATCGGGCCGTTGTAGAAAGCCGGGCTCGGATTGATCAGTTTACCGGCCTGCTCAACCAGTGCAGCAGCAATTTCCGGCGGGCAGTGGCCCAGGGTATTCACCGCCCAACCCTGGATGAAATCCAGGTAGGCCTTGCCCTGATGGTCGTAGAGCCAGGAACCTTCACCGCGCTCGAAAACCAGGTCGGGACGGTGGGTGATGCTCATCAGGGAATCCGTTGAATACGCGCCGTACTGCATGTCTGGCTCCAGAAGTAAGTGAAAAAACGAAGTATACGTTGTGAATCAAAACAGGCTGATTACAGCGGCTGATTTTCCTGCCAGGCAGCCAGCGCCGCTTCGCCAAAAGCGACATCCTGAGCTTCGCTGCCCCCCGAAATACCAAGAGCGCCAACCCGCGCGCCCCCCAGCTTGATCGGCAAGCCACCGCCGAAACTGACGAAACGCTCACGCTGCATCAAGCCATGACGCAGCATTTCGCTGCCCTCGGCCAGCCGCTTGTCCCACTTGCCGGTCGCAAAGCCGAAGCTGACCGCCGTGTAGGCCTTGTCGAGCGCAATGTCGATGGCGTGGAACGGCGCTCCCTGCTGGCGCTTGAAGACCAGCGGATAACCGGCACGGTCGACCACCGCAACGCAGATATTGACCCCCGCCCTGGCGGCCTCGGCCAAGGCCAGGGCAGCAATTTCGTCGGCTGCGCCGAGATCGAGGGAAGCAATCATTTCAATGGCCATCCTGGGCTCCTTGATGGGCCGCAGCAATCTGGACCTGCAGACGCTGCCGGCGGGTAAACAGGAAAACGACAAACAATAACAGCACGCAGCCTTCAGCCAGCAGGGTATGCCCGGCGCCAAAACCGGCCGCAACAAAACCGGCCAGCAAACCGCCCAGGGCATCGAAGCCAAAACGGGCGGAGGTGAAGAAAGAAACGATGCGTCCGCGCAAGGCTTCCGGCGCAGTGCTTTGCAGCACCATGTTGATGCCGACATTGCACACCGAAATGCCGAAACCGATCCCCACCATGCCCCCCAGCGCGAGCGGCAGCCAGGTTGTTGTTGCGAAGACAAGCAGTGAGACGGCACTGATCAGCACGCCGGCAACCACGGCTGACACGATGGCCGGCGCCGACCTGCGGGTCGCCAGGAAAATCGTTGATGCAAAGGCACCGCACCCGGCTGCGCCCCACAACCAGCCGAGCGTCGTGGCATCGCCGGCAAACACATCACGGGCGAAAACCGGCAACAGCACGGCGTAGGCCGAGGCGGTCAGATTCAAGGCGATCAGGGTGAGGATCAGCATGCGGACCACCCAGGTGCGCCAGGCAAACATGACGCCTTCCTTGAAAACCTCGCCGACCGACCCCTTGGCACGCAAGGGCGGCTGGCTGCGAACGCACAGGATGGCAGCGATCAATGCCATGAAGGAAAAAGCATTGATCGCGAAGCAAAACGCCTCCGACGTCAGGCCAAGCAATAGCCCGGCAATCGGCGGACCAATAAAACGCCCCGCGTTGAACAGCATGGCATTCAGCGCCAGCGCGTTGGGCAGATCATCCCGACTACCGACAAAGCTGCCGATCAGCGATTGGCGCAAGGGCGCATCGAAGCTGCTCAGGACACCGAGGATCAACGCCATGCAAATGATGAATCCGGGACTGATCCAGTCCAGCCAGCACAAACCGGCCAGCACGAATGCCTGTACGGCCATCAGCGACTGGACGCCGACCAGCCATTTTTTCTTGTCGTGCTTGTCGATCCATGCGCCAGCCAGCGGGCCGACCAGCAACTGCGGAATCAGGCCGCAGAAAGCTGTGATACCGAGCAGTGCCGCCGACCCGGTCAATCGGTAGACCAGCCAGGCGAGCGCCACCTGCTGAATCCATGAACCGAGGATGGAAATCGCCTGCCCGGCAAAATAGAGCCGGAAGTTGCGATGGGCCAGCGCCCGCATGCCGGCCGGCAACGCCATTCTAGAGACCTGCCAGCATGGCAACGCAAAGTGCGCTGCCCAGCAGATACGTCCCAAGCGCACCGATAAAACGGGCCGGATTGGGCCGCCCCATGCTGGGCCAGGCCACCAGGCCGATGACCAGCAGGAAGCGGCAGAGCGTGACCGCGATGATCAGATTGATGACCAGCGCTGAGGGCCCGCGCCAGCCGAAATAGAGAAAAAGCACGGCCAGGAACGGGGCAAACTCCGCCGTATTGGCATGCGCCCGGATCAGCTTGTTCAGTGTCGAATTGCGATCCTCCGACGGACCGGCACCGATGCCGCTGCGAAAACGCATGATCGAGACAGCCAGACCCAGCAGGAACAACAAGGCGCCGAGGGCGGCAGTACAAAATACAACAACAGAGTTCATGGCATGGCCTGAATGGAAAAAGGGGCGACAGTGCCGACGCACTGTCGATTTCACTAATATATTAACGTGAATCAACCCCTCTCGTCTGCCCCAGTGACTTGCCAGGCAACCGTTGGTCAGATCAGTTCCGGTAGGAGGGATCGATCCGGTCGATGATCCGGGTCAGCGCGGCCAACGCATCTTCGCCGGCGCCGTATTTGGGATCGAAGTTCAGCGAATCGGCAACGCATTTCTTGAGTACCGGCTCGGGAATATCGACCACGGCGCCCATCGACTGCGAGGCAAGCTGGATTTCACAGGCCCGATTGACCAGCCACATCAGTGAAAAAGCCTGCGCCAGCGTTGAACCGATCACCACCGGACCGTGGTTGCGCAGCATCAGCACTGGCTTGTCGCCGGCACTGGCCAGGATACGTTCGCCTTCATCGAGATGGACGGTAATTCCCTCGAACTCATGCCAGGCAATTTTCCCGTACAGCTGTGCGGCGTAAAAATTGCTGTACGACAAACCATCCTTCAGGCAGCAGACCGCCTGCGTCGCCGTCGTGTGCACATGCATCACGCAATGACCTTCCGCCACCTTGTCGTGGATGGCCGAATGGAAGGTGAAACCGGCCGGATTGATCGGCCAGTCCGAGTGACCGATGATGTTTCCCTTGATATCGACCTTGACCAGATTGGAGGCGCAGACATCCTTGTAATGCAGGCCGAACGGGTTGATCAGAAAATGCTTGTCCGGCCCCGGCACACGCAGCGAGATATGGTTGTAGATCAGCTCGTCCCAGCCGAGATAGGCAAAAATGCGATAGACGCAGGCCAGCTTGACGCGGGCATTCCACTCTTCCTGGCTGAAACGCTGGGGATGATCGTAGTACTTGCTCATGGTTTTGCTCCTCTGTATCTCTGTGATGAACGGCTTCAGTTCGACTGCTTGCGGGCGGCGGCACGCGCCGCGGCGACTAGGGCTTCGCCATTGATGCCTTTGCTCTTGGCGTCGGCCAGCCATTCCTTCTCAACCACTTCGGCCTGCTTCAGGATGGCGTCGTATTTCGCACCGGATACCACGGTCAACGTGTGTCCGGGGGCCGATTTGATCTTGTTGCGGGCAGCAATCGATGCCTCATCCCACGCCTTGCCGTAACGCTCGACCAGTTGCGCACCTGAAGTCTTGTCGATGATGGCCTTGAGGTCGGCCGGCAGGGCTTCGTACTTCTGCTTGTTCATCAGCAAGACCAGCACGGTAGCGCCCATCACCGGGCGGTCGGCGGGCGTCTCGAAATGGAACTTGGTGACCTCATCGAGCTTGGTCGGCAACATCACCTCCCAGACGGCCGAAGCGCCATCCACGACCCCTTTGGCAATGGCTTCGGTCACCTGAGCCGGCGGCATGGCCACCGGCGTTGCTCCCAATGCCGTCAGGGTCCGGGCAATCGTCCGGTTCGGCGAACGCAACTTGACGCCCTTGAAATCCTCCACCGTGGCCAGCGCCTTGCTGGCCGTATGGATATTCATGCCGCCATCGCCATGCATGGCCAGGACCTTGTAATCCTTGTATTCATCCTTCAGGTGCTGTCCGAAAAAATCCCAGATGGCGCGCCCGCCGGCCAGTCCGCCGAGGGGCAGCACACCGGGCAGTTCGAGGGCTTCGGTTTTCGGGAAACGTCCGGTCGAATAGCCCGGCGCCGTCCAGGCAATGTCGGCCACGCCGTTCTTGACCTGATCGGCCAGCTGGGCAGGCGTACCGCCGAGTTGCATCGACGGGTAGAACTGGCATTTGATGCGGCCGCTCGATAGCTGTCCCATTTCGTCGCACCACGGCTGCAGCACGATTTTCTGGGTCGAAGCGACGGCCGGCAGAAAATGGGCAATCCGGAACGTAACGTCCTGGGCGTGAGCGCTCTGGGCGGCCGCCAGGGTCGCAGCAGCGACAAGCAGGCGGCGGGATAATGAAATTCTCATGGGGTGTCTCCTTATGTTGTTTGCACGATGGGCTGCAAGCCCACCGGCACATCATAGGAAGACGCCCAACCGGTAACTATCCGGATCCGGCAGCGCTTATCCGCATCCGGCGGATTTTGTCTCAGCCACCCCGACGCAGGGTTTCCGAGGGAGATTCACCGAAGGAACGACGATAATCGGCTGAAAATCGCCCCAGATGATTGAAGCCCCAGGCCAGGGCGATGCCGGAAATACCACCGGGCTGCGCCCCACCCTGCAAATCGCTGCGCACACCGGCCATACGCACCTGGCGCAGGAAATTCATCGGCGTCGTTCCACGTGCCTTGTGAAAGCCGTCGCACAGGGTTCTGATGCTGCAACCGACAGCCTCGGCAATCCGCTCCAGGCTCAGGGTTTCGCGGGCATGCGCCCGGATATAATCTTCGGCCCGTTTGACATGACGTGGCGCGAGACTGCCTGTAGCGTGGCGCAAGTCGTCGCTGTACGAGTGTTCGTGTTCAAGCAGCAGATGCAGCAGTACCGCTTCTTCGAGATTGTGGATGATCGGCCCGGCATTCGCCGGCAGCGGCATCCCGACATAGCCGAGCAACATCTGCAGCAAACCGATCCAGCGGCGTTCAACCTGACCGTTGTTGGAACCAAACGGCGAGAAACACAATGGCTGGTCCAGCGGGCGGTCCAGCAAGGCCGCACATTTGGCATCAAGCGCCGCCTGCTCGACGCGCACATTGCAACGCTCGCTATCGGCACTGAAACGCTTGCTGACCAGTTGACCTGCCGAATCGACCACCACGAAACCGCGACCACCATCCGCCGTCCCGGCCCGCGTCGTTACCCGTGAATTGCCGCTGATCTGGGTCGTCACCAGGACAAAAGGGCGATCGCCGGACTGCTCGATTTCAATTTCAGTACCGAATGACAGCGTCGCCAGGCCGAGGCAGCCGATCTTCGAAGTCCGCAGCCGCATCCTGAAATCCTGCGGGCACCCGGCCAGACGCAATCGATTGCTGTTGTAGACGTCGGAGAGCCGATTCGAGGCTTCATCGACATCAAGACTGAACAGCGTCGCATCAGGATGGCCCAGCGCATGTTCGGCACGCACGCCGAGATATCGGGTTTCGTTGGTCAGAGGGGTATCAACGTCCCGGGATAAACCAGCCTTCATGTCGTCCCTCCGTGCCATTCCAGACTATTGGCGACGTTCGCCGTACCTTCGGAAGACCAGCCAGCCGAGCAGCGCAAAGCCCGACACCACGACGATGACCCAGGCCATGCCCCGGCCGTCCGGGCTGTGAACATAGCTGACCGTTGCGCTGGCCAGCATGCCGAGACCGAACTGGCTGGCCCCGAACAGCGCGGCAGCCGCACCGGCGTTCTGCGGATAACGCGCCATCAACAAGCCGACACAATTGGCCCCCAGCAAACCGGTCATGCTGACCACGACAAACAGACCGAGAATCACCGCCGGCAAGGCCCCCTCAAATCCCGTCGCCGCCCATAACAGCAGCGCCCCGGCAAAACCCAGGCTACAGCCGACACCGGCCATCAGCGCCGGCCCCCGGCGCTTGACCAGGCGGCTATTGACGAAATTGGCGGCAAAAATGCCGACCGCATTGCTCGCAAAAAGCACGCTGTAGGCGAAGGGCGAAAAACCGTGCAGTTCGATGAAATAAAACGGGCTGGCCGTAATGTAGGCAAACATCGCGGCGAAGGACATGCCGCCGGCCAACAACAGACCCAGCGCCACAGGATCGATCAGAAAACTGCCGTAGATGGCAAAAGCACGGCCCAGCGGCAGTTGACCGCGCCGTTCGGGCGGCAGGGTTTCCGGTAACTGGAACCAGACAACCACCAGGCTGAGCACGCCCCACAGCACGACGGCAGCGAAGGTGCCGCGCCAGCCGAACTGGACGAGCAGCAGGCTGCCGAGCAGCGGTGCCAGCAGCGGCGCAATCGCCGTCACCATGGCCATCAGGGAAAGCTTGCGGATCGCCTCGGTCGGGGCATAAACATCGCGCACCACGGCCCGCGCCAGCACCGAGGCCGCGCCGCCGCCCAGCGCCTGGACGAAGCGCGCGACGATCAACTGCTCGACCGCCGTCGCCAGCATGCAAGCCAGGCTGGCCGCGGCAAACAGCGCGATGCCGGAGAGCATCACCGTGCGCCGGCCGTAACGGTCGGAAATCGGCCCATAGAACAGCATGCCCAGCGAAAAGCCGGCGAGGAAAACGGTAATCGACAACTGCACGGCTTCGGCCGAGGCCACCAGGTTGCTGGCAATAGCCGGCAAAGCCGGCAGGTAAAGGTCGATGGCCAGCGGCCCGAAAGCGACCAGCGCACCGAGCAACAAAATAAAACGGCCCTCGCGGGCCGGATCGATAGCGGAAGGGTTCATGGTTCGAAAATCAGTGAAACAGGACGAAGCCTACCGGAAAGCGCGGAATCTGCCCAAATTCGCCGGTCGACCGTCGGATACGGTCGACGCGGGAAAAGAGGCAAATTCCGTGGCGCCAATTACAAGCCGCCTAGAGCGAGGTACTTGGTTTCCATGTACTCGTCGAGCCCATGGCTGGAGCCTTCACGGCCAACGCCGGACATCTTGACGCCACCGAACGGGGCAACTTCGGTCGAGATCAGGCCGGTATTGACGCCGACCATGCCGTATTCGAGCTGCTTGGAAACGCGCCAGACACGGCCGTGATCCTTGGAGAAGAAGTAGGCGGCCAGACCGAATTCGGTGTCGTTAGCCATGTGTACCGCTTCGGCTTCGGTCTTGAAGCGGAACAACGGCGCGACCGGCCCGAAGATTTCTTCCTTGGCCACCGCCATGCCGGTCGTCACATCGGCCAGGATGGTCGGCTCGTACCAGGTGCGACCCAGCGCGTGGCGCTTGCCGCCGGTGACGATGCGGGCGCCCTTGTCGACGGCGTCCTTGACCAGTTCCTCGACCTTGTTGATCGCTGCATCATCGATCAGCGGGCCTTGCGTGACGCCCTCCTCCGTACCGTGCCCGACCTTCAGACCGGCAACGGCCGTCGCCAGCTTGGCGGCGAAGGCATCATAGACACCATCCTGGACCAGGAAGCGGTTGGAACAGACACAGGTCTGGCCGGCGTTGCGGTACTTGGAGGCAAGCGCACCAGCCACCGCAGCATCGAGATCGGCGTCGTCGAAGACGATGAAAGGCGCATTGCCGCCGAGTTCGAGCGACATCTTCTTGACCGTGCCGGCGCACTGCTGCATCAGCAACTGACCGATGGGGGTCGAGCCGGTGAAAGTCAGCTTGCGGACGATCGGGCTGGCCGTCATCACGCCACCGATGGCCGACGCCTTGCCGGTCACCACGCTGAACACACCGGCCGGTACGCCGGCACGTTCGGCCAGTTCAGCCAGAGCGAGCGCCGACAGCGGTGTCTGCTCGGCCGGCTTCAAGATGATGGTGCAGCCGGCAGCCAGTGCCGGGGCAACCTTGCGGGTGATCATGGCCGACGGGAAGTTCCACGGCGTGATCGCGGCGCAGACACCGACCGGCTCCTTGGTGACGACCAGCTGACGATCCTTGAACGGCGACGGAATGACTTCTCCGTAAGCGCGCTTGGCTTCCTCGGCGAACCACTCGATGTAGGCGGCGGCGTAGGCGATTTCGCCCTTGGCCTCGGCCAGCGGCTTGCCCTGCTCGGCGGTCATCAGCGCGGCGAGGTCGTCCTGGTGCGTCATCAGCAGGTCGAACCAGCGACGCAGGATGCGCGAACGCTCGGCGGCGGTGGTTTCGCGCCAGGTTTTCAGGGCTTCGTCGGCAGCGGCGATGGCGCGCTCGGTCTCGGCGGCGCCGCAACGCGGCACGCTGGCGATGGTTTCGCCGGTCGCCGGGTTGGTAACGGGAAAGGTCTCACCGGCGTCGGCGGCGACCCAGGCGCCGTTGATGTAGCAAGCCTGGCGCAGCAGGTTGGTGTCTTTCAAGACCAGCATGTTCTGTTCTCCTTTGTTGTTTTAGTAGGCCGCGCCGCTCTTGGCTGCGTCGGCTTTCTTGAATTTGTCGGCCAGTGCCACCGCCGAATTGCGCAGCAACAGGGCATCGACGCCGACCAGCAGGAAGCTCGCCCCCATTTCGCGATAAGCCTCCGCCGCAGCCGGATCAGCCGAGAACACGCCCGCCGCCTTGCCGGCGGCCGAGATCTTGCCGATCGCAGCGGCAACCGCCGCCTTGACCTCGGCGTGCCCCGGATTACCAAGATGGCCCATCGAAGCGGCCAGGTCGGACGGGCCAATGAACACCGCGTCGACGCCCTCAACCTTGAGGATATCGTCGAGGCCGGCCAGGCCAGCCGTCGATTCGATCTGCACGATCAGGCACATTTCCTGGTCAGCGTGGGCGAAGTAGCCTTCGACGCCGTTCCAGCGGGCAGCGCGCGCCATCGCCGTGCCGACGCCGCGGATGCCGTGCGGCGGGTAGCGCATGGCGCGGACCAGCTTTTCGGCATCGGCGGCGGTTTCGACCATCGGCACCATCAGCGTCTGGACGCCGCCATCGAGCAATTGCTTGATGCGGGCGACGTCGTGGTCGACGGTGCGCACGACCGGCTTGACCGGGTACGGCGCCAGCGCCTGCAGTTGCTCGATGATGCTGCGCAGGTCGTTCGGACCGTGCTCGCCATCGATCAGCAGCCAGTCGAAGCCGGTGGTGGCAACGATTTCGGCGGTGTAGGCGTTGGCCAGGCCGAGGAACAGGCCGATCTGCGTTTCGCGGGCGGCGAGCGCACGCTTGAAGGTATTGCGGGGCATCTGCACGGTCGACTCCTGTTTTTCAGACAAAACGGCAGGTGATATTGCCGAGGGGGCCGTAATCGACATGGAAGGTGTCGCCACGGCTGGCCGGCACCGGCCGCGTGAAGGAACCGGCCAGGATGATCTGGCCCGGTTCGAGCGCCACGCCATGCGGTGCAAAACGCTTGGCCAGCCAGGAGATGCCGTTCGCCGGGTGATTCAGCACGCCGGCGGCGACGCCGGTTTCCTCGATCACGCCGTTGCGGTAAAGCAGCGCCGAGACCCAGCGCAGGTCGATGTCCATCGGCTTGACCGGGCGGCCGCCCATGATGATGCCGGCGTTGGCGGCATTATCCGAAATGGTGTCGAAGACCTTGCGCGGCCGCTTGCTTTCCGGGTCGATGCGCTGCGAACGGGCATCGATCAGTTCGAGCGCCGGAATCACATAGTCGGTGGCGGAGAGCACGTCGAGCATGCTGACGTTTTCGCCTTCGAGACGATCCTTGAGGATGAAGGCCAGCTCGACCTCGATCATCGGCACGATGAAGCGGTCGACCGGGATTTCGCCGCCGTCGGCAAAGACCATGTCATCGAGCAGCGTGCCGTAATCCGGCTCGTTGATCTGCGACGACATCTGCATGGCGCGCGAGGTCAGGCCGATCTTGTGGCCGACGATCTTGCGCCCTTCGGCGATCTTCATGTCGACCCAGGCCTTCTGGATCGCGTAGGCGTCGGGAATGGTGATTTCCGGGTAATCCAGCGAAATCTGGCGGATCTGCTGGCGGGTCTTTTCGGCTTCGTGGAAGCGACGCGCGGTGGCTTCGATGATGTCCTGGCTAAGCATGGTCATTCCTCTTGGTGGGCTTAAGTCTTCTTGTAACGGGCGTGGATATTGTTTTGCTTCCAGGTCCCTGATTCGCTGAACTCGACGATTTCCATCGACAAAGCCAGCGTGCGCTTTGCGTAAATGGCGGCGAAGTGCGCGCAGATCATTGCGAACAGCTCGTCGCCGGCTTTCTTTTTGGCTTCTTCGCTGCGTCCACCACCGATTTTCAGCGTGACATGCACGAAGGCATCGTCCACCGTGCCGTCAGCCACACAGTAATCGTGCAGCCAGACGACGCGGGAACGGATGCCGCCGATCGGGAACACCCCACCCTGGTCAATCAACACCTGGTTGGCTTTTTTCAACAGGCTCCTGACGTCGGCTTCGGCCACGTCGAGGTTGTCGGTCACTTCAAAGATCAGATGGGGCATTCCTTGCTCCTTGGTATTGTTGTGTCAGGAAACCGGCATTTCAGCGCCGATACCGCGCGCAGCGAGCGGGATGCCGGCAACCGGCAAGCTGACGACGACCTGGCCAGTACCCGAACTTTCAAAGTAAGGGCAGACCACTTCGGCCTTGCCGGCGAATTGGTCCCAGCCGATTGCGCCGAACAGCATGGCGGTGTCGTGCATCTTGCCTTCGCCGGTGCAGTACTGGGCGTATTCCGGCAGCATGCGCAGGAAAGTATCCCATTCGCCGTTCTCCCACAGTTGCAGGACACGCAGGTCAACCTGCTTGTTGAACTCGCGGCTGATTGAGTTGAAGCCCTGTTCGACCAGGCGGTTTTCCCAGATCTGGTGCGACATCGAGCCGGAGGCGACGATGGCGACCTTGCTGTTGCTGCGGGCGACGGCCTTGGCCAGCGCCTCGCCGAGGATGCGTGACTCTTCGAGCGAACCGAAGGTGCTCCAGCCGGCAATCGAGATAACCTTGATCTTGCCTTCCGGGTTCATGTAGCGCATCGGCAAAATCGTGCCGTATTCGAGATCGAGCGAGGCGACCTGGTGGGCGCGCGTCTTGACGCCCATCGCGGTAGCTTCTTCGGCGATCAGGTTGCCCAGCTCCGGGTTACCCGGAAACTCGTAGGGCAAATCCTGGATGAAATGCGGAAACTCGTGGCTGGTGTAATTGCCCTTGTGCACCGCATTGTTGTTGATGTGATAACCCGCATTGACCAGCCAGTGCGTGTCGAACACGATGAAGGTATCCACCCCCAGTTCGACGGCACGACGACCGATCTCGCGCTCGGCATCGATCGCCGCCTGACGGCAGCCGTGGGCCGGGCCCGGCTGTTCGGAAATGAGCATCGACGGCACGTGCGTGCACTTGATGGCCATAAGAATTTCACCCATGAATCTGTCTCCCTTGATCTCGAAAAGTGATTTCTCTATCGGGGTTATCGTCGGCTTTACGCTCTTTTAGACGGGGAATACGACGTTGATCTGGCCGGTGCCGGACGAACCGAAATAAGGCGTGACGACTTCGGCCTTGCCTTCGTATTGGTCCCAGCCCAGCACGCCGAGCAGCATCGCCGTATCGTGCATGTTGCCTTCGCCGTGGCACTTGACCGCGTACTCCGGCAACATGCCGCAGAAGGTCTTCCAGTCGCCGTTCTTCCACAGATTGACGACATGGTGATCGACTGTTTCGAGGAACGGGTCCCAGACCTTGTGCAGGAACTGGTCGGACACGCCGTTCTGCGCGAAGCGGTGTGACAGCGAACCGGAAGCCAGCACGGCGACATTGCCTTCGCTCTGCTCGATGGCACGGCGCACGGCACGGCCCAGCTCGACGGAATCGAGCAGGTTATGCACAGTACATAGCGCGGAGACCGAGATGACCTTGAACTGCTTGTCCTCGTTCATGTAGCGCATCGGCACCAGCGTGCCGTATTCAAGCGCCAGGCTGGTCGCGTCATGGGCGCGGGTGTGCACGCCAGCCGCCGTGGCCTGCTCGGCGATGGCATGGCCGAGCGCCGGATTGCCCTGGTACGAGAAAGGCATGTTCTTGATGAAATGCGGCAGCTCGTTGGAGGTGTAGATGCCCTCCCACGACGGCGCGCAATTCACGTGGTAGCCGGAATTGACCAGCCAGTGCGTGTCGAAGACGACGATGGTGTCGACCTTCAACTCACGCATGCGACGGGCGATTTCCTTGTGACCATCGATGGCCGCCTGACGGCAGCCTTTGTGCGGCCCGTCCTGTTCCGACAGGTACATCGACGGAACGTGGGTGATTTTGGCGGCGAGTACGAGTTTGCCCATGATTTACACCCCCCAGCGCGGAATGTGGTGACTGCCGTAGGACACAGCGATGTTCTTGGCTTCGCAGAACACGTCGTAGCTGTAGTGGTTGCCTTCACGACCGGTGCCTGAAGCCTTGGAGCCACCGAAGGGCTGACGCAGGTCGCGCACGTTCTGGCTGTTGACGAAGGTCATGCCCGACTCGATGGCCTTGGCCAGGCGGATGGCGCGGCCGGTGTTGTTGGTCCACAAATACGAAGACAGGCCGTAGATGGTGTCGTTGGCGATGCGCACGGCATCCTCTTCGGTCTTGAAGCGGATGATGCAGGGCACCGGCCCGAAGATTTCTTCCTGGGCGATGCGCATCTTGTTGTCGACATTGGCAAACACGGTCGGCTGCACCCAGAAACCGTTCTTGAACTTGTCGGCAACGACCGGCGTGCCGCCGCCGAAGACGACTTCGGCGCCTTCCTGCTTGCCGAGTTCGATGTAGTAATTGACCTTGTCCATGTGGCCCTTGGAGATCATCGGGCCGATCACGGTGTTCGGGTCCATCGGGTCGCCAACCACCAGGCGCGAGGCACGCGCCGCGAAATCGGCGACGAACTTGTCGTAGATCCCTTCCTGGACAATGATCCGCGAACCGGCGGTGCAGCGTTCGCCGTTGTTCGAGAAAATCATGAAGATGGCGGCATCGAGGGCGCGTTCGTAGTCCGCGTCGTCGAAGATGATGAACGGCGACTTGCCGCCCAGTTCCATCGAGAACTTTTTCAGGCCGGCGGCCTTGACGATGCGATTGCCAGTGGCGGTCGAGCCGGTGAAGGAAATCGAGCGGACATCCGGATGCGAGACCAGTGGTTCGCCGGCCTTGTCGCCAAAACCATGCACGACGTTGAAGACGCCGGCCGGGATGCCGGCTTCAAGCGCCAGTTCGCCGAGGCGGTTGGCGGTCAACGGCGACAATTCGGACATTTTCATCACTGCCGTGTTGCCGAAAGCCAGGCACGGCGCGGTCTTCCAGGTCGCGGTCATGAACGGCACGTTCCACGGCGAGATCAGCGCGCAAACGCCGACCGGCTGCCACAGCGTGTAGTTGAGGTGGCCGGTGTCGGAATCGTAGGTTTCGCCGTGCATGTGCTGGATCAGCTCGGCGAAGTAGTTGAAGTTGTCCGAGGCGCGCGGGATCAGCACGCGCTTGGTCTGGTTGGTGACCTGGCCGCAGTCGGCCGTTTCCATGTCGGCAATCGGCTCGACATTGGCGGCGATCAGTTCGCCCAGCTTGCGCACAAGGCGGGCGCGTTCCTTGACCGGCGTTGCCGCCCAGCCCGGAAAGGCGGCCTTGGCGGCGGCTACGGCGGCATTGATTTCTTCCTGGCCGCCGCTGGCGACGGTGTCGATGACTTCGCCGGTCGCCGGGTTGATGGTTTCGAAGGTTTCCTTGCTGCCGACCTTCTGGCCGTTGATGATGTGTTGAATCATGTGCTGTTCTCGCTTTCTTTTAAGCGTTGGCGAAATAAGTCTGGTCGTCGACGATGGTGTTGATCAGGCAGCAGACGCCCTCCACTTCCGTCTCGATCACGTCGCCGGCTTTCACATCGGCCAGGCCTTCCGGCGTGCCGGTCAGGATCACGTCGCCCGGATTCAACGTCATGAAGGACGACAGGTATTCGATCAGCGTCGGGATGTCGAAAATCATGTCGGCCGTCGTGCCGGTCTGCGTCGTCTTGCCATTGACGCGGGTGGTCAGCTTGAGCGCGCCCGGATTCGGCACGTCGGCGGCGTCGACCAGCCAGGGGCCGAGCGGTGTGCAGGCGTCGCGGTTCTTGACGCGCAGGTTCGGGCGATAGAAATTTTCCAGGTAGTCGCGGATGGCGTAGTCATTGGCCACGGTGTAGCCGGCGACGATGTCCATGGCGTCGGCCTTGGCGACGTTCTTGCCGGTCTTGCCGATAACCACGGCCAGCTCGCACTCGTAGTGCATGTAGGTGGCGTCAGCCGGGCGGCGGGTGTTGGCCTTGTGGCCGGTGATCGCGTTCGGTCCCTTGAGGAAGACGAGCGGCACTTCCGGCGCCTTGAAAGCCAGTTCCTTGGCGTGGTCGGCGTAGTTCAGGCCGAGCGCGAAGACGGTGCCGACTTCGACCGGCGGCAGCCACTGGAAATCGCCTTCCTTGAGCAGTCGACCGTCGGACAGGCGAACCTTGCCATTGGCTTCGGTAACTTGCTGAACGGCCCCGTTGTAACTGATACGACCGCGCTTCATGCTGCGACTCCTTCGGCGATGGTGAAATTCAGGCTGCCCAATCCTTCGGCACTGATGCGAACGCTGCTGCCGGCCTTGGCTTGCGGCGCCATATAACGCACACCGACGAGCAGCACATCGCCCTGGCTCAGCGTCATCCATTCGGTCACATCGGCCAGCAGTTTGGCCGGCGAACGGATCAGATCATTCAGCGCACGGCTATCGACCACCTGACCGTCGATCTCGGTCGTCAGCATCAGCCCGGCCAGATCAGCCAGCGGCTTGACTGACGAAATCGGCAAGGCACCGTCGAAACACTTCTCGCGGATCGCCGGACGGTAGTAGCTGCTGTGCGGCAGGCTGAGATCGGCGGCGAGCACGATGCCGGCGACCGATTCCAGTGCATTGCCGGCAGTCAGTCGGCCAGCGGCGCGGCCCATGACCAGACCGATAGTGGCGGCGACTTCGACGGAATCGGCCCCTTTCGGCAGGTCGACCGTGCTACCGCAGGAAACCCGGGTATTGGCCGGTTTCAGGTAAAGCACCGGGGCCTTGGGCGCGCCCTTGTACGGCGCTTCCTCAAGAGAACCGATTTTCTGGACGGAGACGGTGTCATTGAGAATGACGCCATACACCGTGCCGCTGACTTTCTGTTTGATCATGTTATGAGACTCCGATCAGCCGAGGTAATGAACCAGGCCGAGGCACATGGTGGGAAAGAAGACGAGACCGACGATGCGCAGGAAATCGGAAGCCAGGAAGGGCATCACCCCCCAGGCGGTTTCCTTCATCGGTACATCCTTGGCAATCTTGTTGATGACATAGAGATTCATCCCGACCGGCGGATGCACCAGGCCGATTTCAACGACCATCAGGGCCAGGATACCGAACCAGATCGACTTGTCTTCGACGCTCATGCCGAAAAATTCAAGGCCCATCACCATCGGATAAAAAATCGGGATGGTCAGCAGGATCATGGCCAGCGAATCCATCACGCAACCGAGCAGGATGTAGATGAGCAGGATGGAGAACAGCACGACCAGCGCCGGCAGGCCGCTGTTCTGCACCCACAGCGCCAGCTCGGTCGGCATTTGCGACAGCGCGAGGCTGGAGTTGAGCAGGTCGGCGCCGATCAGCACCATGAAGATCATGCCAGTCGCGTGGGCCGTACCATAGACGCTCTGCAGGAAATCCTTGGTCCGCATGCCACCGGACACCGCGGCGATGACGCCGCAGGCAGCCGCACCGATCGAAGCAGCCTCGGTCGGGTTGGCCCAGCCGCCGTAGATACCGACAATGACGACGAGGAAAACGCAAAGCACCGGGATGATGTTGATCTGGGCCTTGATCATTTCGCCGAACGGCACTTTCTTGCCGGCCGGACCGGCACTTGGATCGCGGCGAACGACGAAGGCGATGACCAGGATATAACCCAGCGCCGCGATGATGCCCGGCACAACGGCAGCGACGAACAGCTTGCCAATCGACTCCTGGGTCAGCACGGCGTAGATGACCAGCGGAACCGACGGTGGAATCAGGATGCCCAGCGTACCGGACGCGGCCAGGGTGGCCGTGGCCAGCCGGCCGGAATAGCCGGCGGCCTTCAACTCGGGCAAAGCGACCTGCCCCATCGTTGCTGCAGTCGCCAGCGAGGAGCCGCAGATCGCACCGAAGGCAGCACAGGCAGCCGTCGAGGCCATGGCCAGACCGCCGCGCCAGTGACCGATCAGCGTACCGGCCGCCTTGAACAGCGCCTTGGACAGACCGCCGTGCGTGGCGAACTGGCCCATCAGGATGAACAGCGGAATGACTGCCAGGTCGTAGTTGGAAACCCGCGCATACACCAGGTTATTGAGGGTGTACAACAAACCGGAGGTTTCGCCACCATTCATCACCAGATAGATACCGGCACCGGTAATGAACATGGCCATCGTGATATGCACACGCACCGCCAGCATTGCCAGCAAACAGCCGAAACCGATCAGGCCAATAGAGGTACCGCTCATTTATTTGCTCCCCGGAATGTTCTTGGTCGGGTGGAAGTGGGCGTAGGCCCGGTAGATCGCGCAGATCATCATCAGGAAAAGACCGGGCACCAGCAGCGCCGTCGGAATCCACAGCGGCAGCGAAACCAGCGTCGTCACTTCCTGCGATTCATACGTGGCAATCGCCGACAGGATGGTGCGCCAGACCAGCAGTGCGGAAACTGCGGCAAACAGGACTTCCGCAATGCCATCGATCGGGCGCTTCAGGGAGTCGCGCATGTTCTCGGTGAAAAAATCGACCTTGATATGCTCGCCAAGCAGCGTGCAGTACGGCAGGAAAGCCGTCGCGGCTACCGCGGTACCGGCCTGCATCAATTCGATATCGCCGTTCACCGAGCCGAAGCCCAGCTTGCGGCCGATGATCGACACCAGCGACATGGCGATCAGGGCGATGAACAGGACGCCACCGGAAATCGCCATCGTCTTGCCCGCCATGATCAGGTAGTGCTCGACCTTGTCGTGCTCGACCAGTTCATGGGGCAGCCCCATAGGATCTTGCATGCTGTTCTCCTTGGGTTCTCGTTATTACTTGCTGGTACCAGTCAGCTCGCGGGCAGCGGCAATCAGTTTCTTGCCATCCAGCCCCTTTTCACTCACCTGCTTGGCCCACTCGTCCTCGACGCTGGCGGTTGCCTGCTTCATCGCCGTCACCTGCGTCGCGCTCAAGGTAGTGATCTTGTTGCCCTGAGCGGCAATGCGTTTCTTGGTATCGGCGGCGACTTCATCGAACATCGCGCCAAACTTGCCGACCATCGCTTCGCCGGTCGTCTTGTCGACGATAGCCTTCAGATCAGCCGGCAGGCCGTCGTACTTCTGCTTGTTCATCAGCACGGTCAGCACGGTAGCCGTCGGGTAGGCGACGCCGTTATCCGGCTGCAGATGGAACTTGGTAACTTCGGACAACTTGGTCGGATAGACCAGTTCCCAGGCGCCGAGCGAACCGTCAACCACGCCCTTGGCGATGGCTTCGGTCACCTGGGCCGGCGGCATGGCGACCGGCTGACCACCGAGCGCAGCCAGGGTCTTGGCACCGACGCGCGTCGAGGTGCGCAGCTTGAGGCCGGAAAACCCGGTCAGGCCGGCAATCTGCTTGCTGGCGGTATGCACCGCCTGGCCACCGTCGGTATGGAAAGCCAGTACCTTATAGGCAGCAAATTCCTGCTGCGCATGCTGCTGATAGTAGGTCCACAACGCCTTGGAGCTGGAGGTTGAATCCTTCACCATGAACGGCAGTTCAAAGGCTTCGATGGCCGGGAAGCGGCCAGCCGAATAACCGGGGCCGGTCCACACAACATCGGCCACACCGTTCTTGACCTGGTCGGCCAGTTGCGCCGGCGTACCGCCCAACTGCATGGCCGGGTAGAACTGGCACTTGATCCGGCCGCTCGACAGCTTGCCCATCTCTTCACACCACGGCTGCAGCACCTTTTGCTGCGTCGGCGCGGCGGATGGCAAAAAGTGGGCAATCTTGAAAGTAACTTCCTGAGCCAGAGCCGGGACGGAAACAGCCATGGCGCCGATCAAAGCAAAGTGACGGTAGTTCATTCGACATCTCCTCGAAGAGAGTGGGTCGGACCCACGTTTATTAACATGTTAGTGATCAAATTAAATCACTACTATGTTAGTGAGTCAACAGGTATTCGATTTAATTTTGGGCTTGTTTTTCCGGTTGACCGCAGGACATTCGATCGAGGCGCGACAACACCTCTGCCAACCGGATTGGTCGCTCAAACCCGCTTGAACAGCGGGCTGCGCACCTGTTGCGCATCGGCCGCCGAGAAGAATTTCTCGGTGTAGATGTCGCGTTCGAACAGGCGGCCCTGCATCAGGGTGGTGATGCAGGCTTCGATCATCACCGGCGGACCGCACAGGTAGGCTTTGCGGCCGCGGAAGTCGTTGTCGAAATGCGCCTTGGCGGCGTCGTGGACGAAGCCGCGGAAGCCGGTCCAGCCGCTGTCGGCCGGCTCATCGTTCAAGGCCGGGACGTAGCTGAAGTTCGGGTATTTCGCGGCCAGATCGAGGAATTCCTGGTGGTAGTACAGCTCGCCCTGGTTGCGCGCGCCGTAGACCAGCGTGATCGGCAGGTCGCTGCCCTCTTCCAGCAGGTCGAGGATCATCGAACGCGGACTGGACAGGCCGGAGCCGCCGGCCATGAACAGGGACGGCACGTTGGCCGACTTGTGCACGAAGAAGCGACCGTAGGGGCCGGAGACGGTGATCTGGTCGCCGACCTTGAGTTCGTTGTGAATCCAGGTCGTACCGACGCCGCCGGGCACGATGCGGATATTGAGTTCGATCTCTTTCCCGGTCGACGGCGAATTAGCCAGCGAAAAGGCTCGGTGGCCCAGATCGTTGGGCAGGTTGAAATTGACGTACTGGCCGGCCTGGAAGTCGAGCGCCTCGTCGAGCTTGAGCCAGATGCCCTTGATGGTCGGCGTCAGGTTCTCGATACGGCTGACCACGCCCGGAAAATCCTTGACCGGGATGTCGCGCGCGTCTTCGTCGATTTCCATCTCGACTTCGATGGCGGTATCGGCTTCGAGCGTGGCGCAGCAGGCCAGCGCCTTGCCCTCTTCGCGCTCGTAGTCCATCAGCGCGAAGCTGGAGGAGTTCTGGTGGTCGACTTCGCCGTCGGTGATGCACACCTTGCAGGTGGCGCAGTAGCCCTGGCCGCAGGCGTGCGGCAGGTAGATGCCGGCGCGCAGCGCGGCGTCGAGGATGGTCTGGCCGTCTTCGACCTCGATGGTCCGGCCGAGCGGCTCGATACTCAGTTCGTAGCTCATGTTTTATCTCCGCGGGGTGAAACCGGGCTGTCGCGCAGACTGGCCGCACGACGCCCTGCTGTTTTTAGTAGCCGGTGCCGGCAATGCCATCCAGGCCCGGTGTGCGGAAGCGGATCAGGTCCTTGTGGCCGATGCCGTTTTCCTTGAGGCTCTTGTCGCGATCCGGCGTGAAAGGCGTGTTGCCGTTCTGCCAGACGACCGTGTTCCAGTCGATCTGCTTCCAGTCCGGGTGGTAGCTGAAGCAGTCGGTCATGTACTGGTCGACGATCACCGAGAACAGCGTTTCGGGCGGCAGTGCGAGCACGAAGGGACGCGAGAACATGCGGTGACGTTCCCAGTTCACGTACAGCAGCTGGCGGCCCTTGTAGTTCTCGACGGCATCGCGCGACTTCACTTCGTAGGGCGCGAGGGTTTTCAACATGGTCATGGCTGTCTCCTTTTAGTTCTTGGTGGCCTGCTCGCGCCAGGCGGCAAAGTTCTTCTGGTCCTCGGAACCGTTGAAGTCGCCGAGCGCGCGCTTGTCGAGCTTCCAGTAGTCGAGCATGTTCTGGCCCGGCTTGAAGTCGGCGGCATTGACGTCGGTGCCTTCCGGCTCGCAGTTGCCCTGCAGCACCTGGTGCGAGGAAATGAAGGTCTGGATGTACTTCTCCGGCTCGTTGTCGAAGATTTCCTTGCAGTGATCGGAACAGGTGTGGAACTTCTCACCGTTGTAGATCGACTCGCGGAAACACATTTCCATGGGATCGCCCGGCTCGTTGAACTTCATGGTGCTGACGCAGACCTGGCAGTTCATCGGCGCCGTCTTGTTGTCGAAACGGTTGCCGGCCTTTTCCTGCGCGTCGAGATGCTCGAGCACCGGACGGTAGTACTTGTCGAAGGTGTTCGGGTATTTCTCGGACAGCCAGTCCATTTCGTCCGGCGTCGGAATCCAGGTGTGGAAAGGCGTCGCCTGCGGCTTCATGTAGAAACCGATCCACGACTGGTGGGTGACGTGTTCCTTTTCCTCGATGGTCTGGCCGAAGCACTTCGGGATGGTGATGCCGTAACGGGCGAGGTCCTTGAACAGCGCACCGCCGTTTTCCTCGACGTACATTTCCCAGGCTTCCTTGAAGCTCATGATGCGCTTGGGCAGCATGTAATCCATCATCATGCCGACCGAGGCGAGCTTGCGCGTGCCGCGCCAGGTCCATTTGTCGATCCAGCGCTGGACGATGGGCAGATTGTCCGGGTCCTGTTCGAGCATGAACTTGATGCATTCGAGGCCGAGCGTCATGTGACGCGCTTCGTCGGACTGGGCCGAGAAGCCGACGGTCATCGCCGCCATGTCGCCGTTGTAGGCAGCGCCGGAAATGAACGGCACGAACAGGATGTTGGTCAGCACGTATTCGAAGGCGAAGCCGATGGCGACCATGAATTCGAAGGGGCCGGCGGTGATCGCGTCGTCAAAGAAGGACTTGCCGTCCGACAGGTACCACATGCGGGATTGTTGATGGGCGAACTCGTCCATCCCGTTGTAGTACTTGTTGTAGTTGGAGATCGAGTGGATCTGCGTCTGGAAGTGACGGTACTCATCCACGGCCTGCATCTGGCAGGCGACGCGCGGACCGGCGCCGTTCATCTGCCGGCCCATCATCGAAAAGCCACGGGCGGCCATCAGTTCGAGCGGCGGCGTCGAGCCGAGGAAGAGCTTGAGCACGTTGATGTAGCGGGCATCGGTGACCGACAGATGGCCGTTGTTCTGGTTGAAGCCGTCGAGGATGGCGTACAGCTTGCGCTCCTTCTCGGCCTGGTACTTCCAGTAGGCGTCCATGGTCAGGCGGAACGGATCTTCCCACTTGTCCCAGTCGTGAATTTTGATGCCCTCGTAGGTCGTCTGCGGGAAGACCTTGTCCATCGGCTGGTAGGTCGTGTCCCACGCGAGATCGCGGGTCATCAGGCTGTAGCGCTCCTTGAGGCCGAGCTTCTTGGCAACTTTCATATCCATGGTGTTCTCTCCTTGGGGGCCGGAATAATTGGAAAAATCAGGAATTCCAGCTCAGGGTGAATTCGTCGTCGGTCTCGTCGAGGTGACCGGAAATGGTGATCAGGTGCAGTTGCAGTTCCTGCAGATCGAACTCGCGGCCCATCTTTTCCTCGACGGTTTCGCGCTTGATGACGAGGCGGTTCGGCACGTCGATCTTCACCATCGACGGCTGGTCGTCGACCATGGCGCCCGGGTTGTCTTCAAGGATGGCCTCGACGATGCAGCGGGAGTCGTCGTTCTTCTGGAATGCGATAAATGCGTTGGACATGCGACTTCCTTTACAGGGTGATACCGGCCTTGGCGGCGCGGGCATTCAGGTTCTGGACCAGTTCGTCCAGGATGGCATCGGCTTCGGCACCAAAGGCGAGTACTGCAACCGGCTTGATCGCCTTGAGGGCACGCTCGCGCCAGTGCTTGATCCACTCGGCCAGTTGCGCCTTGTTGTCGGCGTTGTCGGCGGCGGTGACCTTGAGAATGGAATCCAGCCACTTGGTGGTTTCGCCGAACCATTCGCGCTGGAAGCGGGTCAGCATCGAGAAGACCGGGCTGTAGGCGGCGTTGAGTTTTTCGTTGTAGCGCTCGAAGATCAGCGGATAGAGCAGGCCTTCGAGGGCGAAGTCCTGGGCGACGAGAACTTCGAACCAGTCCTTCTCGACCATCAGGTCTTCGACGTAGCGGCGCAGCTCCTGCCATTCGGCGCCTTCCAGCCAGGCTGTCTTGGCGGCGGCCAGGGCGTCGAGGTCGTTGAAGGCGAGGCCAAGGCGGCTGGTGTATTGGGCGACGCCGAGCTGGTCCATCGAGGCGTAGCAGGCGGCCTGCGAAATGGCAATGCCGTAGCCGTAGGAGGAAACGTAAGCCTTGTTCAGGTTCGAGGCCCAGGCGACATGGCGCAGCGGCAGGAAGACCTTGAGCGCTTCTTCCTTGCCGGCAGCCGGATAGGCGGCGGCGAGACCGAGTTCGTCGACCAGGTCGAAGTCGCCTTCGGCGATTTCCTGCATCTTGCCGCGGGCCAGCGTCCAGGCGCCGTAGTAGTACTGGCGCGGGTCTTTCAGCGCGTACCAGTCCTTCATCGTGACCTTGGTGCGTGTCTCGTCGAAGATTTCGTACTGCGGTTCCCAGGTCGGGCGATAGTGATAGTTTTCGACCGGCTGCAGGTCCATCGTCGCTTCCATGTAGCGCGAAGCCGGCTTGTCGGCGCCCATGCGGCGGGCCAGGTGGCCAAAGGTCTGGCGCAGCGGTGTGATGCTGACCGTCCTCAAATCAATTGCCATGTTTGTCTCCTGAAAATACTGAAAATGGAACGGTCGACCGCTCCGAAAAGGCAAAAACCGTTAGCGGAAACGCTGGTGCGTTGCCTGGTGCAGGTTCCAGTGGAAGTCGGCGTCGGCTGCATCGCTGTCAAAGGCAGCCGACTCGGCGGCGATGCGCTCAACGTGATTGGCTGCGCAAAATTCATCGAAGGCCGCCTTGGGCATGACCAGCTCGACCGCCACATCGGGATCGCCGACAGCGAACTCGAATTCGATCAAACCGTTGGCCCGGGTGCGCATGACGCGCACGAATTTGCGCGTGATGTCGAAACTGCCTGTCGCCATGTCGTCTCACTCCTGATTTATTACTGCCCCGAAAGGCAGCTATCTGATGGAGTGCATTAAATCTTTTACTAAGATATTAATGAATGGACGTTTGGGGAAATGACTTGTACTTTTCGTAACCGGGAACGGTCAGCCCTGCCCGACCAGACGGAACTGGCTCGGCGGCATGCCAGCCCGCTTGGTGAAGAAGCGCGAAAAATACGCCGGATCGGCAAAACCCAGCTGGTAGCTGATCTCACTGACCGGCACCGCCGAGAAAAGCAGAAGACGGCGCGCCTCCTGCAACAGGCGTTCGTGCACAATTTCCTTGGACGGGCGTTCGGCCATGCGCCGGCAGATGTCGTTAAGCCGCGCCTCGGTGACCAGCAGGCGGCCGGCATAGTCGGTCAGGGTCAGGTGGTCGCGGAAATGCGCTTCGACCAGATCGCAAAAACTCAGGAACAGGCGCAGATCTTCACTGCGCTCCGGACGCTGCGCCGTCACCGGTTCATGCGCCAGCAGCAGGCGGCTCAAATGGATGAAGGCACACTCCCCCAAGGCCAGCAGCAAGGTGGAATGTCCCTTGGCATCGCGATCGGCCTCGCGCTGCAGCAACTCGACCGTGTTCACCAAGGCGGCAAAATCCTCGCCACTCGCGGCCGGCAGGCTGGCCAGTTCAATGAAGGCCGCTTCGCGCAGCAAGGTATCCGGCCACTGGCCGGGCATCGCCCGGTACCAGCTACGCACCACTTCCTGGCGCACGGTCAGCACATGGCCGTCGGTGTCTTCCTCGGAATAGAACGAGTGCGGAATGGTCGGCGGCGTGAAGATCAGCAGCGGTGCCGCGCCGCCATAGACCTGGCCGTCGAGATTGAGGCGGATGCTGCCCTTGACCAGGATGTGCAGCTGGTAGAAGCAGTAATGCCGGTGCGGCGGCGTGTTGCGCCCGAAGAACTGGGCGAGGCGGCCGAAGGTTTCATAGTGCACTTCGCACTCGGGATCGCGCTGATCGTAGACCCGACCGATATGAATATCGGGAATTGCCTGAACGGGAACCGCGGTCATGATCGCCACCTGAACCTGATTACAAGATACCTGCCGACAAGGCGTCGGGATTTGATTCAATCACTAACATATTAAGCAGTCAACTGGTATCATCTGATCCATTCAATTATCAGGTCCAGCCCCTTTGACTGGAGAACCGGATTCCATGTCCCGTAAGCTCGCCTACCGCAATCTGCCTCAGCTCTTCCTCAAAGCACGGGAAGAACTGCTCTGCCATTTTCGCCCGATCATCAGCCATTTCGGCCTGACCGAACAGCAGTGGCGCATTCTGCGCGCATTGGCCGAAATGGAGCAACTGGAACCGCGCGAGATCTGCGAGCATTGCCACATTCTCAGCCCGAGCATGACCGGCGTGCTGTCGCGCATGGAAGAGATGGGGCTGGTCACACGCAGCCGCATGGCAGAAGACCAGCGCCGCGTCATTGTCCGTCTGACACCGAAGAGCGAACGCCTGGTCGCCGAACTCGGCCCGCTGATCGTTGCCCAGTACAAGATCATCGAACAGGCTTTCGGCCCGGAACTGATCAAGGAGCTTTACGAGGTCATGGACCGGATCATTGCCGCCGAGCGCGGCCCGATTGCCCGGATCGAACTTCCGCCGAAAAAGGACTGGTCCAGCCTCTGAAACGGGGATGAAGGGTTGGCCCAGCGCTCGCAGGGCCAACGATAGGGCAGAAAATCACCGGTAGCACACGATACCGGCGAACAGGCGGACCGTCAGTCCGCCCCGGTCACTTACATGCCAAGGTAGGCCGCACGCACCTGCTCGTTGCTGATCAGTTCCTGGCCGGTGCCGGTCAACGTGACATTGCCGGTTTCCAGCACATAGCCACGGTCGGCGATAGCCAGCGCGGCAAAGGCATTCTGTTCGACGAGCAGGATGGTCATGCCTTGCGATTTCAGCGTTTTGACCACATTGAAAACTTCCTCGACAAGCAACGGCGCCAAGCCCATCGACGGCTCATCGAGCAGCAGCATTTTCGGACGGCCCATCAGCGCCCGGCCAATCGCCAGCATCTGCTGTTGACCGCCGGACAAGGTGCCGGCAGGCAGCGCGCGCTTTTCCTTGAGAATAGGGAACATCGCAAAGACCTTTTCGAGATCGCCTTCGACCTGGCTTTTCGGCTGGGTATACGCCCCCAGGCGCAGGTTATCCTCGATCGATAGCGGCCCGAAAACCTGGCGTCCTTCCGGACTCTGGCAGATACCACGCCGCATCCGCATGTCGGAACGCAGCTTGCTGATGTCTTCACCATCGAAATGGATGCTGCCGGCACTCATCGGCTGAATACCGGACAAGGTACGCAGGAAGGTCGTCTTGCCGGCACCGTTGGCACCGACCAGCGCCACGGTCTCGCCGCGCCGCACTTCGAGGCTCATGCCTTTCAGGGCCTTGATCCGGCCATAGCAACTTTCAACATCCCTGACACTGAGCAGCACATCGACCTTGGCCGAGGAAGCGCCGGGTTGCAGTTCGCCGGCCGTATGTCCACCCAGGCCGATCGACTCCGGCGCCAGGCTGGCAATACGGTGGAACAACTCACGAAACTCGGCGCGTGCCTTTTCACCAAACAAGGGATCGTCGTTATCGAGGAATGCCCGGTCGATTTCAGCCCAGTCTGCTGCGGTCAACGCCTCGCGAGCCAAAGGAATGGCATCCTTTTCTTCAGTCCGGATATGACTTTTCAAGCTGCCCGTATAAGTCCGCAGGGCAGCGGCAAAAGCGGCATTGTCCAATGCGCCTGTCGCGGTCGCGGCCAGTTGCTCACGCAGCGACTTCAGGACCTCGGGACCATTACGGTGCTCGGCTTGCAGGCGATCAAGGATGAGTGCCGCCTCGGCGCTGCGCTGGCGCAACACCGGGAACAGGAAGTCATCTTCCTTGGTGTGGTGGCAGGCATCCATGAACTGTTCGATGTAATCGAAAATCGACGTAAAAAAAGCCGGATCGACCTTGCTGCCAGCCTCCATCTCATCGGCCACCTGGTCGATGGTCGTGGCGATGCGCCACAGGTTGCGGTGTTCTTCGCTGATAACGCGCAATGCTTCCATGTTCTTCCCCTTATGCGTGCGCGCCGAGATAGGCAGCAATCACGTCCGGATTCCGGCGAACTTCCTCACCCGTGCCTTCGGCCAGTTTCTTGCCGTAATCGAGCACCAGGATGCGGTCCGACAGGTTCATCACCATCTTCATGTCGTGCTCGACGAGCACCACCGTCACGCCAGAATCGGCAATCTTGCGGACCAGATGATCCACTTCGATGGTTTCCTTCGGATTGAGACCGGCGGCCGGTTCGTCGAGGAAAATCAGGCGCGGCTTCATGGCCAGCGCACGGGCAATTTCAAGCCGCTTGAGCGCGCCGTAGGACATCGCGTCGGCCCGTGCCTCGACATATTTTTCGAGGCCGACAAAAGCCATCAGCTCGGCCGCTTCACGGCGCATCTCGGCATCACGCCGTTTCAGGGTCGGGAAACGCAAGGCAGCCTTGAGCAAATTGCGGTCAAGCCGCAGGTGCGCACCGACCATCACGTTCTCGATGGCACTCATATTCATGCAGATCTGCAGGTTCTGGAAAGTCCGCGCCACACCGCGCGTCGCCAGTTCGTTCGGCGACTTGCCGCCGATCGACTCGCCCTCCAGCCGGATTTCGCCGCTGCTTGGCTTGTAGACCCCGGTAATCAGGTTGAACAGCGTCGTCTTGCCGGCGCCGTTCGGGCCGATCACGGCATAAACGATGCCTGCATCAATGCTGAAACTAACATTCTGGACAGCCTTGACGCCGCCGAACTGGATGGAAAGGTTGGATACGTCGAGCAAAGCCATGCTCATTCTCCCTTGCCGAACTTGGCGGCCAGCGTCGGGACCAGGCCCTTTGGCATGAAGATCATGCAGATCATCAAAATCGAACCGAAAGCGACGGTTTCCCAGCCTTCGAAGGTAGCCAGCGCCTGCGGCAGCGCGGTCAGCAGCACGGCGCCGACCAGCGAGCCATAGACCGAAGCCATGCCGCCGATGACGACCATGGTGACCAGTTCGATGGAGTGGAAGAAATCGGCCAGATTCGGCGTCACGAAACCCACGTAGTGCGCCGTGACGCTGCCCATCAGGCTGGCGAACACCGCCGACATGACGAAAATCGCAACCTTGTAGCGCACCACATCGACACCGACCACCTGCGAGGCCACTTCAGAACCATGCAAGGCGCGCAAAGCGCGGCCGAACGGTGAATCGATCAGGTTGAGTGAAGCCCAGACGCTGACCGAGAGCAGCAACGCCACCACCCAGTACCACTGCTTGTCCGAAGAAAGCTCAAAACCGAACAGGGCCATCGCCGGAACCGGCATACCGTCCGGCCCGCCCGTCCACGCAGCCTCGTTGCGCAAGGCGATGCTCAGGATGATGCCGAGACCGAGCGTCGCCATCGCCAGATAGTGGCCTTTCAACTTGAAGATCGGCCGGGCGACCAGCGCAGCCAGAATACCAGTTGCGACAGCCCCCGCCGCCATGGCGAGCACCGGATGCCAGCCGAAATGCGTCGGCAGGACGGCCGAGGCATAGGCGCCGATACCCAGAAAACCGGCATGACCGAGACTGATCTGACCGGCAAAGCCGATCAGCAGATTCAGGCCGAGCACGATCACGGCATTGATCGCCATGCGGATCGCCAGATCCATGTAGAAGCTGTTGGGCAGCACGAAAGGCAACACAGCGAGGATGGCCATGACGATAAACAGCCCGAAATACGCGTTCTTTTTCATGCTTACACCCGATCCGTCGATTTGCCGCCAAACAGACCGCGCGGCATGAAGAAGAGAATGAGCAGGATCAGCACGAAGGGAATGGCATCCTTGTAGGCGGACGAAATGTAGCCCGCCCCCATGGCTTCCAAAATACCGACCAGCAAGCCGCCGAGCACCGCGCCGAGGCCGTTGCCCAGACCACCAACCACGGCTGCAACGAAGCCCTTGAGGCCGAGCATGATCCCGACATCGTAGGAAGTCAGCGTAATCGGCGTGACCAGAATGCCGCCCAGCGCGCCCAGCGCGGCCGACATCGCGAAGCTCATGAACAGCACCCAGCTGGTGTTGATCCCGACCAGTTCAGCCGCCAGACGGTTGAACGAGGTGGCCAGCATGGCCTTGCCCTGCAGCGTACGGTTAAAGAAGTACCACAGTGCGACGACGACCAGCGCCGTCACGCCGAGTACCCACAAGCTCTGCGGCATCAGCGTCGCACCGAGAATCTCGATCGGCGTGTCGCCCGAGAAGGCCGGCAGGCTGTGCGTGCCTTTGCCGAGCCAGACCTGAACCAGGCCGCGAATGACCAGCGAAGCGCCGATGGTGATGATGATCAGCGTGACCGTTTCGGCTCCCTTGACCGGTTCGATCGCCAGTTTTTCAACGACCACGCCGACAATCGCCGGAATCAGGATGGCCAGCACCAGCGCAACCGGCAAAGGCAGGCCAGCCTGGGTAAAGAACACCGCCAGCATGCCGCCGAGCATGATGAACTCGCCCTGGGCGAAATTGATGACGTTGCTGGCGTTGTAGATCAACGTGAAGCCGAGCGCGGCCAGCGCGTAAGTCGCACCGACCGTGACACCGGAAAATAGGAATTGCAGGAACTGGGCCAGCATCAGACACCCACCTTCCCTGTCGGCGCAGCCGCCGTGCGCACCGCTGCTCTCTCGTTCATCTCGCCTCCTGTTGTTATCGGCCGCAGCCGTATGGAAGTATTACTTCACATTAGTGGAATTGATTCTGAAATACAGAACAACTTCTGTCAATGGGAAATGATACAAATAATGCAATTTTTTGCATCTTATGTATCAAGAATTATCCGGCTGATTTATCGGCATTTTTTGCCAAAAACCCGTGTCGACCGCGGCAAATGCAAAGACCCGCCGAATAGCGGGTCTTGTCAGGCAAAGCCGGCACGAGGGAAAACCTTCAGCGGTCGCCGGTGTACCCGAGACGCACCGACAATTCGGCGGCGGCCTCCTTGAGCGGCCCGACCACCGGCCCGGCCGGATCCATGTCGAACATGCCCTTGACGCCGACCACCAGCATGGCGATGGTGATTTCATTCTTGAAATTGAACACCGGCGCCGCCAGCGCCTCCACGCCGGGCACCAGGTGGTAGCCGGAAACGCTGGCGTAACCATCGGCCCGCACTTGCGCCAGCATGGCCTCGACCTCGGCGCGCGTCTGCAACTCCGGCGGCAGGTCCGGCCCCTTGAGACGACGTTCGATCAGGCGGCCAACGGTTTCCTTGGGCAACCAGGCAGAAAAAACCCGGCCGCTGGCCGAAGTCAGTGGATCAAGCGCCGTACCGGTCACCACATTGACGGTGATCGGGCGGCGCGGACGCTCCCAGCGCACGATCACCGGCCCGGTATCGCCCCACACGGCAAGCGCGGTCGTTTCGTTGATCTTGTCGCGCAATTCGGCAATTGCCGCCAGGCCGAGGCGCACCCGGTCGAGCCGGTCAATCGCCACCAGGCCGATATTCAAGGCGAACGGTCCGAGGTCGTAACGGGAAGTCAGCGGGTCCTGCCCGACCAGCCCGGCACGAATCAGGCTGACCAGATAGCGGTGCGCCTTGGAGGCCGGCATGTCCGCCGCCGCCGCAATGTCCTTGAGCATCATCGAGCGCTGCCCCTTGACCATGGCGCGCAGGATACTCATCCCGATTTCCAGCGACTGGACGCCGTGTTTGCCTTCCATTTCGTCACTCATGACCGCCCCTTGAAGATTCTGCATTACGAAATCGCTTTTATTTTATAGAATTCCAGCTCGTTTTGTCAGGAGCAAGTCATGAATTCCCTGCGCGTCTACGCCATCGACGGCATTGTACCGGTCGTCGATCCCACTGCCTTCGTTCATCCCAGCGCCGTGCTGATCGGCGACGTCATCGTCGGACCGGGCTGTTACATCGGCCCCTGCGCCAGCCTGCGCGGCGATTTCGGCCGGCTGATCCTGGAACGCGGCGCCAATCTGCAGGACACCTGCGTCATGCACGGCTTTCCCGGCACCGACACCGTGGTCGAGGAAAACGGCCACATCGGCCATGGCGCGGTATTGCACGGCTGCCGCATCGGCAAGAACGCCCTGATCGGCATGAATGCAGTGATCATGGACAATGCCGTGATCGGCGAATCAGCCATTGTCGCCGCCAGCGCCTTCGTCAAGGCCGGCGCCGAAATTCCGGCCCGCAGCCTGGTCGCCGGCATGCCGGCCAAGGTTATTCGCACGCTATCCGACGAAGAAATCGCCTGGAAAGGCGAAGGTACCAAAACCTATCAGGACCTGACCCGGCGCTGCCTGGCGACCATGGTTGAAACCGATCCGCTGAGCGAAGTCGAGGCCGACCGTAAACGCATCCATATTCCCGACGTGATCCCGCTCGTTGAACTGAAGAAATCCGGCAAGAGCTGAAACGCGGCCGCCTGAAAACGGTCTGATTGCTGCGGTCGACCGCAGCAGAAGCCTGAAAATCAACGCTCACCACGCCAAGGACAATTCATGAACGACGCACTCTACGATATTCCGCTCCAGCAGATCGACGGCACCGCCACCAACCTGCGCCCGCACCAGGGCAAGGTGATGCTGATCGTCAACGTCGCCTCGAAATGCGGCCTGACACCGCAATACGCCGGACTGGAAGCCCTGCACGAACGTTACACCGAACGCGGCTTCACCGTCCTCGGCTTTCCGGCCAACGATTTCGCCGGGCAGGAACCGGGCAGCAACGCCGAAATCGCCAGCTTCTGCACCAGCAATTTCGGCATCCGCTTCCCGCTCTACAGCAAGATTGTCGTTACTGGTGAAGCGCGCCACCCGCTCTACAGCCACCTGATCGCCGCCCACCCGGACACCGAGGCACGCGCCGTCATGGAAGAACAACTACGCGGCTACGGCATCGAACCAACCCCGCGCCCGGAAGTGCTGTGGAATTTCGAAAAAATCCTCGTCGACCGCAACGGCCAGGTCGTCCGGCGCTTTGCACCAGATACCAAGCCGGATGCGGAAGCACTGATTACGACGATTGAGGGGCTGCTTTAACGCACCATGTTTTGGGGTGAATAAAGACACCTGCCGAGTCTGTGATTGTTGTTTCGCAGGTGGTAGGTGGAAAGCTGGTTTATTGTTAGTTGGACTGCTTGTCGGCCAAAGTGGACGGTCGGGGTAACTCAGTTGAGTGACCGCAAAGTGCATAGTATCAGCCGTTGCTAGCCCTTTAAGAAGTCAGCTACTTGAGCAGAAGGAGCGCTCCCTCTCCTCAGCGAGACCAACCACAAAAAAATTCGCTTGCAACACTAGCCCTTGCTTTATATAATTGAGTAATCACTCATTAATAGACATTGCTCAACATGGCTCGCCCTCGCAGTGAAGATAAACAACAGGCACTTCTTCATTCAGCTACGGAAGTAATAGCAACCCAAGGTTTGGGGGCTTCAACTGCGTCTATCGCAAAGTTGGCAGGCGTTGCGGAGGGGACTCTCTTTCGCTATTTTGCAACCAAGGATATCCTGCTGGCATCCGTTTTTGATTATCTGATAGACGAATTGGAAGCGTGTTTGGATCGTAATTGCGACTCATCTGTTTCCATCAAGCACCGCACCCAGATCATGTGGGATAACTACATTGATTGGGGGATTGCAAATCCGGCGGCGTACGCAACGATGAACCAGTTGGCGGTCTCCGGGAAGTTGGCGCCGGAGCAACTCGACAAAGCGATGAAGCTTTGTGGAGAAGTCGGAGTCAAACTCGAAGCGGCCTGTATCGAAGGTCTCAGCCAGGCAGAGTCAACGGAGTTTATGGATTCTGTTCTGACAGCAATCGCTAACACAACCGTCGCCTTGGCAACCGCACACCCTGACTTGATCAATGCCTACAAGAAGGCTGGTTTTGCGGTGATGTGGAAGGCAATCACTCCCGATAGTTAGAACAGTGGCAATTCGCACTATGCAACCCCGTCATTTAAATGCGTATGTGCTCACTCGTTTTGTGCATATCCATCTTGATCTATAGACAATGAAATCATCTTTCTCCCCTCTGATTCGCCGGATAGGCGTGGCCTTTGCTGCTTCGGCCACATTACTTCTGGGCGGATGCTCGACACTGCAACCACTGCCTCGACTTATCGAGAACCCGCAGATTCCGCAACAATGGGGAGCTCACCATTCAGACAACGTTCGATCAATTGAGCTTCAGGACTGGTGGCAATCACAAGACGAACCGGAATTGGCTGAACTCATTGAAGCAGCCCAGAATGTGAGCCCGACAGTGGCTACGGCCTTGGCACGTATCGAACAATCAAGGGCTCAGCAGGCACAAATGGTTTCGAAGCTACTGCCGGAGCTGTCTGCAACGGCTTCGAGCAGCAAGATGCATGCTCCGCTTTATAGCGGTACGTACACGCAAAACCAAACGGGTGTCCAGATCGGTTGGGTATTGGACATGGCCAGCTTGAGCGGCGTCAATACCGCATCGGCGCGGGCGCAGCACGAAAGTGCTCAGGCGCAATGGCACGATGCTCGTATTCTGATTGCCGCAGAAGTGGCTGACCTCTACCACGCTTCGCACATCTGCCGCCAGCAACTCGAATTGGCTCAGAAGGCGGCTGCTTCATTTGGCGAGTCCGAACGATTGACTCGACTTTCCCTACAGGCAGGCATGGCGTCGAATATGGCCCTTGCTTCTGCGCGGACCAATGCTGCTGATAGTCGCGCACGACTTCAACAACAGCACGCAACTTGCGACATTCAGCTCAAGGGGCTGGTGGCAATGACCGCCAAAAGTGAAAGCGATCTGGAAAAGCTCCTGCTACCTGTTTGGGCTCGTGAAAGCACGCCAACGCCCTTTGCCATTTCGGCCATCCCGGCGCAGTCACTTGCCCAACGTCCTGATCTTTACATTGCTGAACGCGATGTTTTACAAGCCCAGGCCAAAGTTGTGCAGGCTGAATCGGCGCGACTCCCCAGATTAAGCTTGGAGGGCTTTGTCGGTTACGGAAATTTCGTTTTCGCCGGGACCACAACGAATGCGAGTACGTGGACCTTCGGACCACTAGCCGTGAACTTGCCAATCTTTGATGCGGGCAAACGCGCAGCGGATCAACTCGCGGCCGAGGCGGATCTTCGCGCCGCGCTTGTCACCTACCAGGCACGTGTCAGGCAAGGGGTACGCGAGGTAGAGGAAGCGCTCGTTCTGCTCAACAGCATTGAACAGCGCTGGCTGGAAAGCCGCATTATTGCTGAGCAGGCCCGTGTTGCTTTAGGGAGCAGTCGAAACTTGCTGCAACAGGGAATGATCAATCGCCTTGAATATGAAGACAGTCAGCGTCAATCCTGGTTAGCCGACTCAACTGCACGCACGCTCGACCTCGAACGACACCGGGCCTGGATCACCTTGTACCGCGCCGTGGGTGGTGGATTCCATCCTTCAACTCCTTCTGCCTGATCGCTTAATCGATGAAACAGCAACCTTTATCTCAAGTTTCCGCCCACCGAACCTTTTATCAACACGCCAAGGTCTTGACCTTGACACTGGCTGTGGTCACCTCCCTGACGGGGTGTTCCGGGGCGGGTAACGAGTCTACTCCGGATGCAGTAAAGCCGGCGCTGACCGTCAATGTCACGTCAGCGGTCACGCAATCTCTACCAAGCATGCTCGCTGCTAACGGTACCGTAGCTGCTTGGCAGGAGGCCATTGTTGGTACCGAAGTCAATGGATTGCGGGTGTCAGAGCTATTCGTAAATGTTGGCGATCACGTTAAAAAGGGGCAGTCCTTGGCAACGCTTGCCCGAGATTCTGTAATGAACGACGTGAGGCTCGCGCAAGCAGCCTTGAGCGAGGCTCGTTCGACAGCTGCCGAAACCAAGGCAGACGGTGATCGGGCGCGTATGCTGCAAGGAACGGGTACTTTAAGCGAGCAACAAATTCAGCAGTTGCTGACGCGTGAGCAAACAGCGCTAGCACGGGTTGAGTCTGCACAAGCCCAACTTGACGCCCAGCAGTTACGGCTGAGCCAGACAACGGTAAGAGCGCCGGACGATGGCATTATTTCGGCGCGAAGTGCAACGATTGGCTCCGTACCTGCGCAAGGTGCCGAGATGTTTCGGCTGATCCGGAAAGGACGCCTTGAATGGCGTGGAGAACTCACGGACAAAGAGCTTGAGCAGGTGCAGCCGGGGCAACTTGTTCGTATCGTTTCTCCCACCGGAAACGTATGGAAAGGAAGCGTCCGGCAGACTGCTCCGACAGTCGATCAGGCCACCCGCCGAGGTTTGGCTTATGTCGATATCGTGGTAACGGAGGGCAAGGAAACACAGCCGATCCGGCCGGGCGCCTATGTCCATGGTGAACTCGATATGGGGATGCAGCAAGGCTTGGTGGTGCCGCAATCTGCCGTCATCGCTCGCGATGGCTTCCATCTCCTGTTTGTCGTCGGTGACGACCTGCGCGTCAGCCAGCGCAAAGTGAAGATCGGTCGCTTGGTTGGTGATCGGCAGGAGATTCTCGACGGGGTAAGTGCGGGGGAGCGCTTTGTGACCACTGGTGCCGCGTTTCTGAGCGATGGCGACACAGTGCAGTTGGCTGACGCTCGCAAGCCGTAAGGGGACAACAATGAATTTCTCAACCTGGTCAATCAGGAACCCTATCCCGGCAGTCATGCTCTTCCTGATGCTGAGCCTTGCAGGTCTGTTCGCCTTCCACGCGATGAAGGTGCAGAACCTGCCGGATATGGACTTTCCGACGGTCACGGTCGCGGCAGTCTTGCCTGGCGCAGCACCACCCCAACTGGAATCGGAAGTGGCACGCCGTTTGGAGAATGCCATTGCGCCGGTACAGGGTCTGAAAAATTTGCGCACGTCGATACAGGATGGCGTGGTCAATATCACCGCCGAATTCCGACTGGAAAAGGCCGTACAGGAAGCAGTCGACGATGTACGTTCTGCCGTGCAGAGCGTGCGGGCCGATTTGCCCGCCGATCTTCGCGACCCCGTCATCAGCAAGTTGAATGTGGCGGGTACGCCTATTCTGGCGTACACCATTCATTCGTCAAAAATGGATGAAGGAGAGCTCTCCTGGTTCGTGGATAACATCCTTTCACGCCGGTTGATGGGCTTGAAGGGAGTCGGTTCTGTTGTACGGGTCGGTGGGCTAACGCGCCAAGTCAGGATTGAGCTTGATCCACTCAGGATGGAGGCGATTGGCGCGAGTGCAGCAGAGGTTTCTCGGCAATTGCGTGAAATACAGACCGATGCAACAGGTGGCCAAACTGATCTTGGGCAAGGCAAACAGCCTTTACGGCTGATGGCACGTGTCAAGGATGTCGATGAATTAGGAAAGCTCGAACTCACCCTCCCCGGCGGGCAGCATTTCCGACTCAACGAAGTCGCCGTGCTACAAGACACTGCGGCAGAACCTAATTCACTGGCCACGCTTGATGGGAAGCAGGTAGTCGGGTTTGAAATTTCCCGAAGCAAGGGGGCCGGTGAGGTCGAAGTAGGCGAAGCGGTCAACGTTTCGCTAGACCAACTGCGGGTCGAAAGGCCTGATCTTGAAATCACGGAAGCCTTCAACTTCGTCCAGACTGCCGAGGAAGAGTTTGGTGCATCAATGCACATGCTCTTTGAAGGAGCCATCCTTGCCGTCGTTGTCGTCTTTTTGTTCCTGCGCGATGTGCGTGCGACCCTGGTGTCAGCAGTCGCTTTGCCTCTATCCATCCTGCCAGCCTTCGTCGGCATGAGCATGATGGGCTTTTCGCTCAACATGATCACCCTGCTGGCGCTTTCCTTGGTCATCGGCATTTTGGTCGACGACGCCATCGTCGAGGTGGAAAACATCGAACGCCACATGGCGATGGGAAAAACACCCTTGCAGGCTGCTACCGAGGCAGCCACAGAAATCGGATTGGCTGTGGTGGCGACCACCTTCTCGCTGATTGCCGTTTTTTTGCCTACCGCCTTCATGGACGGCATGGCCGGCAAGTTCTTCAAGCAATTCGGCTGGACGGCTGCGCTGGCTGTCTTCGCCTCTTTGCTGGTTGCCCGACTGCTGACGCCGATGATGGCGGCGTACATCATGAAGCCGGCCACGCATATCAAGCGCGAACCATTCTGGATGCCAGCTTATCTGCGCATCAGCCGGTGGACACTACACCATCGCTGGTTGACGCTGGGCATGGCGGGCGCTTTCTTTATCGCCTCATTGATGCTGATTCCCTTGCTGCCCCAAGGTTTTGTCCCTCCCGACGACAATTCGCAAACGCAGGTCTTTCTTGAACTCCCCCCTGGTGCCACATTGGCTCAGAGCCACTCGGTCGCTGACGAAGCCCGGCAACGTCTGGGTGCTGTTCAGCATATCCGTAACATCTACACAACGATCGGTGGCGGCTCTGCCGGTGCAGATCCGATGGCCGCCGGCGGTGCAGCCGAAGTACGTACCGCGACGCTGACCATATTGCTTGACCCACGCAATATGCGTCCCAAAAAGCAGGTGGTTGAGGCAGAAATCAGAAAAGCAATGTCCGGACTTGCCGGTGTTCGCAGCAAGGTAGGCCTGGGCGGGTCAGGCGAAAAATACCAGCTCGTACTGACTGGAGATGATCCGCAAGCCTTGTCAGAGGCAGCAGAAGCGGTAAAGAAGGATCTGCGCAAGATTTCCGGGTTGGGCAATATCGCATCGACCGCCAGCCTGATCCGAAATGAGGTCATTCTGCGACCGGACTTTGCCAAGGCAGCCGACCTCGGCGTCACGGCAACGGCCATCGCAGACACCTTGCGTGTGGCGACCGTCGGCGATTATGAGCAGATGGTTTCTAAACTGAACCTTGAGCAGCGGCAGATCCCCATTGTTGTTAGGTTGCGCGATGATGTGAGGAAGAATCTTGACCAGCTAGAACGACTGCGGGTCCCTGCTACGAAAGGCCCGGTTATGCTCAGTCAAGTCGCTTCGATTGAACAAGGTGGCGGCCCTGCGCGTATCGACCGCGTAAATCGTTCCCGTAGCGTCACCATAGAGGTTGAGCTATCGGGTATGCCATTGGGCGAGCTTACTGCAGCTGTCGCGAAAATGCCGTCGATGCAGAAGCTGCCTGCTGGCGTACGCCAACTCACTCAGGGTGACGAAGAGATGATGATGGAACTCTTCGTCGGCTTTGGCATAGCCATGGTGACCGGCATTCTGGCAATTTATGTTGTGCTGGTTCTGCTGTTTAAAGACTTCTTGCAGCCACTGACCATTCTTGCCGCGCTCCCGCTGTCGTTGGGCGGGGCATTCGTCGGCCTTTTGGTTGCAGGACAGAGCTTCTCCCTGTCTTCTTTGATTGGTTTGATCATGCTGATGGGTATCGCCACCAAGAACTCGATTCTTTTGGTGGAGTACGCCATTGAGGCGCGACGCGGGCATCCGAACGCAGAGGGCCTGCCGACAACCGAAATCAAAAGTCGATTTGATGCGCTGCTTGATGCAGGGCACAAGCGCGCGCGCCCAGTCATCATGACGACCTTGGCAATGGGGGCCGGCATGTTGCCGATTGCGCTGGGGCTTGGCGATGCCGATCCCACTTTCCGTAGCCCGATGGCCGTCGCCGTAATTGGCGGATTGATCACTTCCACCGTGCTAAGCCTGTTGGTCATACCTGCCGTCTTTACCATCGTTGACGATATGGCAGCTGCTATTAAACGCTTTATTAGACGTAAAAATTCCGCATCTGAATCGTCCCAGATTTTCTAAACACTCTCCAATCAGCTGAAAAACTAACGATTTGATCCAGAAAACACCAATGGCCGGTCTGTAACCAGTACCGGCCATTTTTCTTGGGGTGGATCATCGACCGCTTTGGCCGAAAAACCGCCCTCCCCCCAACTCAATACGAAGTCGCAGCCCTCGCTGCCTGGTCGTAACGACCGGAAACGGTGCGCAACAGGCGGGCGACTTCGCCGAGGCGCTGGTTTTCCTCTTCTGCGCCTGAGAAGCCGGGCATCAGGCAGGCTTCGCGCACTTCACGGTATTGCATGCACAGTTCGGCGCCTTCTTCGGTCGTCGAGAAGAAGGCTTCCTTTCCACGCTTGGTGCTGCTGACTAGCCCCATACCGACCAGTTTCTTGACCGAGTAGGTGACGACGTGGGTGTCTTCGATATTCAGCACGAAGCAGATGTCGGCCAGGCGTTTTTCACTGCGTCGGTGGTTGATGTGATGCAGCACCAGCACGTCGACCGGCGCCATGTCCTTGACCCCGGCGGCGCCCATGCAGCGGATCAGCCAGCGGTTGAAGGCGTGCGCGGCGATGATCAGGCCGAACTCGAATTCCGACAGCTCCGGGGATTTTTCCGAAACCAGGTGTGATGAGGAAACGATGCGCTGCCCCGGCTGGGCAAGTGCCGGACGGGGTTCGACAGCTTGTATTTTTGCCTTGGGTTTCATGATTTTTCCACTAAACGGAAGAGTTTCATTATAACAAAATCACGTTGACTTTTTATCGACGTTTTCTTAACGTTACATTGTCGTTACTGATTTGATCCAGATTGGGGTAGTGCAACTTGGCTGCCCGACTTATCCAGTGACGCAGCTTATCCCCCGGCCCGCCGGACCCAGCTACCTACCAGGAGATGTACATGTTGAAGACTCTCGCCGCCATCGGCGCCACCTCGGCCCTGTGCTTCATCGGGTCCGCCGCTCAGGCCCAGCAGAAATGGGACATGCCGACCGGCTACCCGGCCTCGAACTTTCACACCGAAAACATCCAGCAATTCGCTGGCGACATCGACAAGGCCACCGCCGGCAAATTGAAGATCACCGTGCATGACGGCGGTTCGCTGTTCAAGGCCAACGAAATCAAACGCTCAGTGCAGGGTGGCCAGGCCCAGATGGGCGAAATCATCATCTCCGGTTACTCCAATGAAGACCCGGTCTACGGCGTCGATTCGATTCCTTTCCTGGCGACCAGCTACCAGGAATCGCAAAAACTCTGGCAAGCCTCGCGCCCGGCCACCGAAGCGCGCCTCGCCAAGCAGGGCATGAAGGTGCTGTATTCGGTGCCATGGCCGCCGCAAGGCATTTTCAGCAGCAAGCCGATCAATAGCGCAGCCGACCTGAAGGGTGCCAAGTGGCGCGCCTACAACCCGAACACCAGCCGCATCGCCCAACTGGTCGGTGCCCAGCCGGTCACCGTGCAGGCCGCCGAACTGACGCAGGCGCTGGCTACCGGCGCAGTCAACACCTTCATGACCTCAGGCGCCACCGGCTACGACAGCAAGGTCTGGGAACAGGTCAAGTATTACTACGACGTCAGCGCCTGGTTGCCGAAGAACCTGGTCATCGTTTCCCAGAAAGCCTTCGACGGCCTCGACAAGCCGAGCCAGGAAGCGGTCCTGAAGGCTGCTGCTGCGGCCGAAACGCGCGGCTGGAAGGTCAGCCAGGAGAAGAACACCTGGTATATCGAGCAACTGAAGAAGAACGGCATGACGGTCGATGCCGGTTCAGCCCAGCTGCGCGCCGATCTCAAGAAGGTTGGCGAAGCCATGGTTGCCGACTGGACCAAGCAGGCCGGCGCCGACGGCCAGGCCATTCTCGACGCCTACCGCAAGTAATTTCATCATCCCGGGCTGCTGCGGCAGCCCGTTTTTCGATTTGAAGGAACGCCCATGCGCACCATGCTGGATCGTCTTTTTACCGGTGCGAGCTATCTCGCCGGCCTGTTCATGGTGGGCACCCTGCTCGCTGTCCTTGCCAGCATCTTTGGCCGCCTGATCCCGGCCATCGACTTGCCCGGCGCCGATGCCTATGCCGGTTACTGCATGGCGACCGCCGCCTTCCTGGCGCTGGCCCCGACGCTGCGTCGTGGCGAACATATCCGCGTCACGCTGATCCTCAATCAACTGCCCGCCGCAGCCCACCGCTGGCTGGACATCTTCTGCCACCTCGTCGCCTTGATCATGTCCGGCGCGCTGGCCTGGTTCTCGATTCGACTGGTCATGCAATCGCGTGAGTTTGTCGATATTTCGACCGGCCTCGACGCAACGCCGCTGTGGATTCCCCAGCTTGGCATGGCCGTCGGCACCAGCCTGTTTGCCCTGGCATTCGCCATGGATCTCGTTCTGCTGCTCGCCGGCAAACAATTGCGGGAAGAGTCGCCGGACGGCGAACCCGCCCACATCGAATAAGCCGGAAGCGACATCATGGATATCTACATCACCCTGCTGCTCATCGTCACGCTGTTCATCATTCTCGGCAGCGGCGTCTGGATCGGCCTTTCACTGGCCGGCGTCGCCTGGATCGGGATGGAACTGTTCACCAGCCGTCCGGTCGGCGACAGCATGGCCGTCACCATCTGGGGATCGGCCTCTTCCTGGACGTTGACCGCGCTACCGCTGTTTATCTGGATGGGCGAAATCCTCTTCCGCACCAAGCTCTCCGAAGACATGTTCAAGGGCCTCGCTCCCTGGCTCGAAAAACTGCCGGGTCGCCTGCTGCACACCAACATCATCGGCTGCACCATCTTCGCCGCCGTCTCCGGTTCCTCGGCAGCCACCTGCGCCACGATCGGCAAGATGACCTTGCCCGAACTGAAACGCCGCGGCTATCCGGAACACATCGCGATTGGCACGCTGGCCGGTGCCGGCACACTCGGCCTGCTGATTCCGCCGTCGATCATCATGATCGTCTACGGCGTCACGGCCAATGTCTCGATTGCCCAGCTGTTCATCGCCGGCGTCATTCCCGGCCTGCTGCTGGCCGGCTTGTTCATGGCCTACACCATCGTCTGGGCACTGATTCACCCGGACCAGATTCCGCCGGCCGACCAGAACATGAGCTTCCTCGAAAAGCTCAACGCCTCGCGTAACCTGATTCCGGTTGTCTCGCTGATCGCCGCCGTGCTCGGCTCGATCTACACCGGGCTGGCCACCGCCACCGAGGCCGCCGGGCTGGGCGTTGTCGGATCGCTGATCATCGCCGCATTGCAGGGCGAACTGTCGTGGAAGAATTTCAGCGACAGCCTGATCGGTGCCACCCGCCTGTACTGCATGATCGCGTTGATTCTCGCCGGCGCCGCCTTCCTGACGCTGGCCATGGGCTACATCGGCCTACCGCGTCATCTGGCCGAGTGGATCAGCTCGCTGCACCTCTCGCCGTTCGCCCTGATCCTGGCACTGATGGTCTTCTTCATCGTGCTCGGCTGCTTCCTCGACGGTATCTCCATCGTCGTGCTGACCATGGGCGTCCTGCTGCCGACCATCGAAAAAGCCGGCATTGACCTCGTCTGGTTCGGCATTTTTGTCGTGCTCGTCGTCGAAATGGCGCAAATCACACCGCCGGTCGGCTTCAACCTGTTCGTGCTGCAAGGCATGACCAAGAAGGAAATCACCTGGCTGGCCAAGCACTCGATGCCGATGTTCTTCCTGATGGTTGCCGCCGTGCTGCTGATTTACTTCTTCCCCGGCATCATCACCTGGTTGCCGCAGCAGATGGCCGGCTAAGTCTCCAGGCATGAACCACGACGCTCACCGCCCATCGCCCCGGCTGCTGCCGCTGGGCGATGCGGCCTGGACAGTAGAGTTCGGGACCAGCATCGATCCGGCGCTGCATGGCCGGGTCATGGGGCTGGCCGAACAACTGCGACACGCGCGAACCGTCAGCGACTGCCCGGCGCTGGCCAGCATTGTCGACGTCGTGCCGACCTTCCGCTCCCTGACTGTGCATTACGATCCCTTGCACGGCAGCGGCGAAATGCTCGGCAGACAGTTGCTCGAACTGGCCGAGAACGCCGGACAAGCCGCGACCAGCGGCCGGCGCTGGCAACTGCCGGTCTGTTTCGATAGCGATCTGGCGCCCGACCTCGACGCGCTGGCCGCCAGCAAAGGGCTGAGCCGGGAAACGATCATCGAACGCCTGACCAGCACCACCTTCCACGTCTACATGATCGGCTTCATGCCCGGTTTTCCGTACATGGGCGGTTTGCCGGACGAACTCAACACACCGCGTCTGGCCTCGCCGCGCAAGGCGGTGCCGGCCCGCTCGCTGGCCATCGCCGGCGAAATGTGCGCGGTCTACCCGTGGGAAAGCCCGGGCGGCTGGCATTTGCTCGGGCGCACGCCAATTTCACTGTTTGACGCCGTCGACCGCGACAACCCTGCCCTGCTCGCCTCGGGCGACGAAGTCCGCTGGCTGGCCGTCGACCGCGACACGTACCGGGCGCAGGAAGCCGCCCTGGCCAGCCGGACACTGGCCCGCGACAGCTTTCTGCTCGCCCCGGAGGCCGCATGGACGGTCTGATCGAACTGATTGACGGCGGCCTGGGCAACAGCATCCAGGACCCTGGTCGGCGCGGTTATCGGCACATCGGTGTCGCCGTTTCCGGTACGCTGGATCGCCCGCTGGCGGCTTGCGCCAACCTGCTGGCCGGCAATCACCCCGATGCCGCCAGTCTCGAAATGCGCGGCATCGGCCCAACCCTCAAGGTGCAGCACGGGCCTGTGCGCATCGCAATTGCCGGGCAAACCCGCGCCACCCTGATCCGGGCCAACGGCAACACCCAGCCGCTGGCAGCATGGTGCAGTACGACACTGGACGCCAGCGATGTCGTCAAGATCGGCGCCATTGCCGATGGCGTGGCCTATCTGGCCGTTTCCGGCGGAATTCGCGTAGCCCCCGAGCTGGGCAGCCGCGCCACCTACCAACGGGCGGCCATCGGCGGCATCAACGGCCGGGCCGTGCAGACCGGCGACACATTGCCGTGCAGCCAGCCGACGCAACGCGATTTGCGTGAATGGCGGGCCGAACCATTACGCCATGACGACGGCCCGATCCGCGTCATCCCCGGCCCGCAGGATGAACATTTCAGCACGATAGCGTGGTTCGATTTTCTGAACAGCGCCTTCGTCGCCACCCCGGAAATGGACCGCATGGGGATGCGCCTGAGCGGCCCGAAACTCAGCCACATCACGCCGGAGGCGGCCGATATCGTGTCCGACGGCGTGACGCCCGGTGCCATCCAGGTGCCGGCCAACGGCCAGCCGATCATCCTGCTGGCCGATTGCCAGACGGTTGGCGGCTACCCCAAGATCGCCACGGTGATCACCGCCGACCTGCCGCGCCTGGCGCACTGGCAGCCGGGGCAGGAAATCCGCTTTGCTGCGGTCGACCTGACGCAAGCCGGCCAATTGCTCGCCGCCCAAATGCAGCAACTGGCGGCCTGGCAAAATGGCCTGCAAGCCTTCCTGCCACCGGGCAGCCTCGACGAATCCGCTTTGTATAACCTCAATCTGGTCAGCGGCATGGTCCGCGCCGAACCTTGATTGCCGACAGGAGCCATGCCATGGCCAATTTGATCAATCTGAATGCCGATCTCGGCGAAAGCTTCGGCGCCTGGCAGATGGGGGCCGACGCCGCCTTGCTCGATATCGTCAGCAGCGCCAACATCGCCTGCGGTTTTCACGCCGGCGACCCGCTGGTCATGCGCCAGACGGTCCGCGCCGCGCTGCAACGCGGCGTCAGCCTCGGAGCGCATCCGGCCTTTCCTGATCTGCAGGGTTTCGGTCGCCGGCGCATGGATATTCCGGCCGCCGAACTCGAAGCCGGCATCATTTACCAGATCGGCGCACTACAGGCGCTGGCCGTGGCCGAAGGCGGCCACGTCAGCCACGTCAAGCCGCACGGTGCGCTGAACAATATCGCCTGCGCCAACCGCGAGGTGGCCGAAACGATCGTCCGCGCCATGCTGGCCGTCAATCCCGAGCTGATCCTGCTCGCCCCGGCCCATTCGGTACTCGCCGCCACCGGCCGACAGCACGGCCTGACCGTGATTCTCGAAGTCTTTGCCGACCGGGCTTATCAGGACGACGGCCAACTGGTCCCGCGCAGCCAGCCGGGTGCGCTGATCCACGGGGCCGACGCCTCACTGGAACACGTCCGACGCATGCTCGATGCCCAGGCGATCATCAGCCAGTCCGGCAAGCAGCTGCCAACCAAGATTGAAAGCATCTGCGTGCACGGCGACAATCCTGAAGCCGTCGCCACCGCCCGCCATATCCGGCAAGGCATCGAAGCCGCCGGCTACAGCGTCGTCAGCTTCGACCACTACCCTTACTGAGACGCCCAGACTCAGGCCGCCAGCTTCTTGAAAGTTTCGAGCACGGCGGCGCCGTTGAAGGGTTTGACGATCCAGCCCTTGATCCCGGCCGCCTTGCCGCGTTCCTTCATGCTTGGGCTGCTTTCGGTAGTCAGCATGATGATGTTCACGCTGGCGTTGCCCAGCTCGCCGCGGATCTTTTCAGCCATCGTCAGGCCGTCCATGTTCGGCATGTTGACGTCGGTGACAACCAGGCGGATGGCCGGATCGGCCTTCATCTTGGCCAGGCCGTCCTTGCCGTCTACCGCGGTCGACACGTCCAGACCGGCCTTTTTCAGAAAACCGCCGACTTCGTCGCGCACGGTGCTTGAATCGTCAACCACGAGAATTTTTGCCATGTTGATGTCCTTCCAGAACAGGATGGTGAATTAGAAAAGTTCAAGCTCGCCGGATTCGACGAGTTCAGCCGTGTCATGGACGATTTCGCTGAAATCCTCGGGCGACCAGCTGAGATTGAAAATGAAGCGCTGGTAAAGGCGGATGGTTTTCTCACCGCTTTCATCGCTCAAGGTGTAGAGAAAACACAGCTGCGGGTTGTCTGTGCCGAACGAAATGAACTTGTGCTTGTGATTGACGATCAGCGGCACCTGGATATTGCTGGCCGCTGCCGCATCGCCGATGTAGCGATTCTTGAAGGCGCCCCAGATCAGGTTGGTGATTTCGCCGAGCAGGTTGTTGACCTGGCGGAAGTTGCGCTCCGCCTCCGGACCGTCAAGGGCATCGAGAATCGGCCCCTCCTCGGTCTGCAACATCATGTAGCCGCGGCACCAACTGCTTTCGAGCGGAATCAGGCTGAACACTTCGCCGAAAATCACCTTGTCGCGCACGATGCAGGGCGTATCCCAGCGCGTCGTCAATGCCTTGAACTGGGCCGACAGGATGTTTTCGGTGATCTCGGAAATGCCGCGCACCAGCGCGCAAGGGAAATACAGGCTGAAGATGTATTCATCGACGATGTCCTTCAGGCGGCCGATCTCTTCGGCATTCCAGGCAGCGCAGAAAACATGGCGCAACGCTTCGCCAATACCGTCCAGACTGGCCCCGGATTCACGCCGCAGGATAATCGGCAGCTCCGGACGAATGGTGTGGATGCGCAGCGCGATCTCGGCATTCTCTTCCGGCGAAGTGCCGTAATTGTCGGCATAGAGAATGGCCCCGAGATCGATATTCGAGCGCAGCACCGACATCAGGCGGTTTTTGCGCACCTTCAGGGCAACGAGACTGTTTTCGTCGCAAAACTGTTTGATGCGTTCGGAATGAGCCGGGCTGTTGTCGAGGACCAGCACCTTGCTGACCAGCTTTTGCGTCATGTTTGCTCCATGGATTTTGAGACCGGGCCGCCGTTCAGAACAATTCGATCGTCCCCGTTTCCTCAACCGGTGCGCCGGCATCGATCCGAAAATCGATCGGCGCATAAGCCTTGAGAAAAAGGGTGGCATCGATGGCGATGGCGTGATTAATGCTGATCCGCTGGCGGGCGATGTAATTGGCCTTCAGCTCGTCGAAAAAGGGGACGCAGGCGCTGTCCAGAACATTCGGCGTCGACATGCCGAGATGCATGAAATGGTGGCCGAGTTCGCGGTTCATCGCGCCGCAGCACATATTGGCCATTTCACCGAAAACCTCGGTCAGGCTGCCCGCTTCACCCTGCCGGGTGAAATAGGCACTGACCGCCGGGTCTTGCGGCAGATGAAACACCGTCGTCAGACGAAACAGGTAGGAGGCGATGGTCAGCACGTGCAAGCGGGTACCGGGCCGGTCGGCGCTGGCCGAGTAATTGACCGAGACATCAATCACATCCGTCTCGCGGTCGACCGCCAGATTGGCCCGAACCGCCTTGCCGAACAGTGTCTCGATGCTGTGCCGGGCCTGTTCGCTGACCATCAGACCGCCGCCTGCAACTGGGTGATGCGCGATTCCAGGCTGCTGATCGCGGCTGAAATCATTTTCCCGTCGGCCTGGATTTCCTGGAAGGTCGCCGTCGTCGTCAGGTCGTTCTTGTGCAGGCTCTTGCTGAAATCCTTCGACAACATTTCCGAACGCGCCGCCAGATTGCGTACCTCGTCGGCCACGACCGCAAAGCCGCGCCCGGAATCGCCGGCCCGCGCCGCCTCGATCGCGGCGTTGAGCGACAAAATGATGACGTGCTTGACGATGTCGCCGAACTCGCGATTCTGCCGGTGCATTTCCTGGTTCTGCGCCATCAGCGCATCCATCTGCTCGTGCCAGTGTTCGAAAGTCACCGCCACATTGCGTAGCTCGGCCACCTCACGGGCCAGCGCCGTCGCATCGCGCAGCACATCATCCTTGAAGCGGGCATGTGCTGCGTTCAACGCGGCCTGCATGTCGCGGTCGACGGCCTGGGCGGCCTCAAAATCGGCCGAGCGTCGAACCAGCTCGGCTTGCTGGACCTCGCTATCCGCCTGCGCGGCGAGCAATTCGCGCTGGCTGACGGCCAGTTCCCCCTGGACCGATGCCAGTTGATCGGCAAGCCGCGCCTGCTCACTTTCGGCGCTCTGAATCAGGCCCGCCTGGCGGACATGCTGGCTGAGCAGGATGGCCAGATAGTGACGGCGGACCGACCAGGCAACCAGCAGCCCGCACGACAGCGCCAGGACCAATGCACCGACGATCTGATCGAGGCTCAAGATCACGCCTCGGCCAGACGGACCGGTAACAATGGAGACAGCCCCTGTGCAGCCGGTTTCGGCCCCGCACTTTCGGGCTGCTGCACACTGAGGACGGCAAACCGGGCCGGCAATTCGATGACGGTTTCAAATGCCCGGAAATCCTCGCCGATCCGCTGATCGACAAAGTGCAAGGCAATCTTGCCGCCTTCGCGCTTGATGAAGTCCTGCACCGCATCCATGCCGACCCCACGCCCGGAAACTTCGGTGACGGCTGCGGCGGTCGAGAAACCGGCGGCAAAAATCAGGTTGGCGACGGTTTCATCGGCCACCTCAACCCCTTCGGCAATCAGCCCCTGAGCGATTGCCTTGCGCCGAATGTGACCGAGCGCCAGGCCCTTGCCATCGTCGCCCAGATGGAATTTGAGCAATCCACCATTCATGCTCAGGCGCAGGCCGATCGTGCCGCTGGCCGTTTTGCCTTTGGCCAGCCGGTCGACCGCGACTTCGACACCGTGATCCATCGCATTGCGGTAGAGGTGCATGAAAACGTTGCGCAGCAGGTCGGACACCTGGTTACGCAGCCGGATGCCATGATCGCTGACGACCAGCCGAGGCGCTTCCTTGCCCAGTTCGGCGGCCAGCGACGGCAACGAATCGAACACCGGGGCGAGAATCGTGTTGATCGACTCCGTTCCGATCAAATCGAGATCCAGCTTGATCTGGCGAACCAGCGCGACCAGCGTATCGCGGTGGCAAGCCGACAGGTCGTAGGCATCGAGTGCCGCACGCATGCTGGCCAGATGGCCGTGCTCGACCATGGCGTACTTCTCGGCACTGCCGCGCCGGCCCGGCCCCTTGCGGCCCAGCGTCACATCGTTGAGGTGGGCGTATTCCTCCAGGCTGCAGCGCACCGCATCCAGCTCGGCCAGCAGGACATCCGGCACGAAAGCCGCACGGCCCTGGCGCAAGGCTTCGTAGGATTGCTCGGCCAGGTGCACGACATTGGTCATGTGCAACAGCCCATACGTGCGCGCGTTGCCCTTGATCGTGTGCATGTTGCGGAACAACTGCGTCACCAGATCGGGCGACAGACTGACCGCCGACTGGAGCAAGGCTTCGTTATCGACAATGAAACGGCGCGAACTGTCGATGAAGTCGTGGAATTTTTCGTGCGTCACCTTGAGAATCTGGCCGATCATGTCCAGCTCGCGCTTCTGGTGCTCGGCCTCGGCGACCAGCTGACGCAATTCGGTGACATCGCGGACGCAAACCATCAGTTTCTCGACCACATCGTTTTCGTCGCAAATCGGCGACCAGACCAGATCGAGATATTTCTCGCGGCCATCCGGCCAGGTCTGGCGCACTTCGTTGACCAGCAGATGGGCATTGAAATCGAAATTCATCCGCTCTTCGCCGATGCAGGAAGCGACCGTTGCCTCGATCTGCGACAGGGCATCCGCCCCGACATCGCTGCCAGAAAACAGGAAATCCAGCGCCGGCCGCCGGGCGATTTCGCGGGTTTCGAAAATTGTTTCGAGATAAGCCGAGTACTCGTGGTGCACCTTGCCGTCGGCCATGATCGTCAGGATGCCCTGCGTCATGTTCTGCAACATGCCGTGAATGTCCTTGGTCTTTTCGCGCAGCTGCGAAGTCCGTTCGGCCAGGCTTTCCGCCATGTTGTTGAACTGCGTGCCGACCGCCCCGATTTCGTCGCGGCTGGTGACATCGACACGCGCTTCGAGATTGCCCTCGGCCATGGTGTTGACCGCGTCAGCCAGGCCGTTCAGGCCGCGCATGATCGAAATGTAGGCGGCAACGAAACCGGCCGCGACAATCGCCAGGATGATCGCCATCACGGCAACCACGATATTGCGCTGGGTCTGCAGCACACTCAGCCGCTCATGCAGCAGCACATCGGCCTGGGCAATCAGGATGTCGGCGACGGCCAGCGTTTCGTTCATCGCCTTGGCCGTCAGATCGAGATAGGCCGCCGGCGTCATGTCGTAATCGGTCGTATCCAGCATCTTGATCGTGATCGCTTCCTGGACGGCCAGGTAGGCGGTGTTCATCTGCGCCCCGGCCTGACTCAGCGCAGCCGAACGTTCCGGATGCTCGCTGGCCACTTTCTGCAGACCATCCATGCTCCACAGCACCAGCGCGTCGAAATTGCCGCGCTGCAAGGTCAGATCGGTCCGCCGACTGCCGCGCACGCTTTTCTTGAGCAGCACATTCGTGCCCAGCCGCGCAGCCTGCCCGTTGGTTTCGATCAGGCCCGGCAAATGAGCCGTGATGATATCGAGCAGGCGGCTGCTCGCCGTATCGCCGTCGATCAGCAAACCGGCTTTTTCGTTCATCCGTTCAAGCTCGCTGCGCAGCAAGGGAATCAGCGCGGCAATATCGTCGGCACCGGCGTGTTCGATCTGTTCGGCCAGCGCGGCACGACGCGACAACCATGCCGGATTGCCGTCGGCCCCGGCCACCGCTTGCAGCTTCGTCGCAGAAAACCCGACATCCAGCGTATCCAGGGCATTCCTGGCCTGTTGCCGGCTATCGGTCAGCAGGGCCTCGCTTGATGCATCGCCCTCCTGCAAGGCCTGCCCGGCCGCGACGATCTGGTGCAGATGACCAAGCAGGGCCAGTGCCGGGACTTGCAGGCTGAGTTCTGCCCGCTCATTCTGCAAGGTGGCAACGCGGGCCTGCAATTCGTACACCAGCAAACCGGCAGCCAGTAGGAGCGGCAGGCCGAAGACGATGGCGGTGGCACGCAGCTTGTTGCGAAAGGAGAGATGTCCGACCAGGCGAACCGCAGGTTCGAAAAGTTTCATGGCAACCAGGAAGAGCACGAGTGGGCGCTCATCTTATGAAGCCATTGTTGCGGTTCAATGACAAAAAAACGGCAGCTTCGCTGGCTTCATGCCGCTTGAATCAAAGGCCGTATTTTTTGCCGGATGCCGCGGTCGACCGCGAAAACAGGGGGAAATCGGGACGCGCCGAAACTGGTCGGCGTAGCCTGCGGCTTACAGCGCCATCGAGTTGAGCGGGTCGTCGAGCGGGAAACGTTCGGCATAGGCCGGGTCGCTGGCCGGGGCACTGCCATCCGCCAGCGTCAGGAACTTGTCGAGATGCCGCTCGGAAGCCAGTGCCAGGCGACGATAGAGTTCCTTGCACAACAGCCGCGCCTTCTGGCCCGGCCAGTCGGCCGTCAGCAGCACGTCGGGCAGTTCCGGGTCGCGCAGCAGCAGGCGGCGATAGTCGTGGATCAGCAAGGTGCGCAGCAGGAAGGCATCTTCCGGATCGACCTCGACCTGCCGGTCGCGGCGCAGTTCGGCCAGGATAGGCAGGTAGGTGCTGACAAACCCGGCATAAGCCGTGCCGAGCTCTTCGAGATTCCAGGCCCGGCGCACCAGGTCGGCGTCGTTGGCCGACAGGCCGGAACGCGAATCGGCGGCGAGCAGCGGCATCAGTCGGTCGAGCAAGTCGGACAGGCCTTCGGCCACCAGCGCATCGAAGGCGGCCGTCAGATCGGCCGAGGGATGCACGAAACAGTCGGCCCCGAGCACGCCGAAGCCTTGCCAGAAGAGCGCGCGACGCAAGCGTTCGCGCTCTTTCGGGTCAAAATCGCCGACCGCCAGAATCAGCCGCCAGCGGCGATCCCAGAGCGGTGCGTGGGCTGCGTAGATGTGCCGCGAAGCCTCTTCGAAACGTCGCCGCCCGGAGTTGGTCAGGACATAGTCGGCACGCCGACCGACCGTTTCGGTGCGCAGCCACTCTTCCTTGGCCAGCCGGAACACGGAGGTGCGAATCAAGCGTTCGTTGAGTTCGAGCGGTTCGAGCAGGCGGATCAGGCTACCAAGCCAGATGCGGCCGCCGCGCGGCAGGACGGCGTCGCCGAAGACAGAAATGATGAGCGAGCCGGCCTGCACCCGGCGTTGCTGCCGAAAGTCTTCGAGACGACTGTGGATCGGTTGAATCACGGAAATGACCTGAACGGGCGGGGCGGATAACTTGCGCATGTTAACGGCTCCGCCCCCGCCTGAACAGGATAATCAGGTAATCACAGCGGCAACAGATGGTCGGCATCCGCCACGACGGGTTGCTGCTGGGCGAAGAAACCTTCGGTATGGATCAGTTCTTCGCGGGCACCGAGCGCCTTGACGGTCGCGACGCAGGTCTCGACAAATTCAGGGCTGCCGGCGGCAAAGATGGTGTGTTTGGAGAGATCGGGGAAGAGTTTCGGCAACACGGCATCGACCCGGCCATTGAGATAACCCTCGGTTTCTTCGCGGGTCAGCGTCACCTTGTAGTCGAAATTGCGATGCTTGGTGCGCCACCAGGCCATCATCCCCTGGCTGTAAACGTCTTCCTTGGTGCGGGCCGAGAAAACCATCGTCACCGGCTTCTTGAAGCCACGGCGCAGCGCCGCTTCGGCCAGCGCCAGGACCGGTGCCAGACCGGTTCCTGCCGCCAGGCAGAGCACCGGCGTATCGACCGACGGATCGCCGATAAAAGTCCCGTAGGCGCCGGAAATCTTGACGTTTTCGCCGATGTTCAGGCTGTCGTGAATCCAGTTGCTGGTCACGCCGCCCTCGGCCCGGGCAACCTGCAGCACCAGTTCGCCGTCCGGACGCGGGGCATTGGAAATCGAATAGGCACGCGACGGCACTTCGGCACGGGGATTGCCGACGGTCACGTACTGGCCCGGCCAGTAGCGGATCGGCTGGCCGACCGGACGCAAGCGCAGTTCAACGACACGGGCGGCAATCGGCCGCTTGTCGGTGACCACGAACAGCGCATCTTCGCGCGGCGGGAAGAGTTTTGGCTTGGCGTCCTCGGTGCCCCACTCGATCACCAGTTCTTCGGAAATCGGCTTGGCCATGCACATCAGGCCGTAGCCTTGCTTGCGCTCGTCCTGCGACAGCGCCATGTCGAGCACCATGCCCTGATCGAACTGGCCGGTTGTGACCTTGACCTTGCATTCGCCGCAAGCACCGGCGCGGCAGTTGTTGGGCAGCGCGTAGCCGGCCTTTTCAAGGGCCATCAGCACGGTATCGCCATAAGCGCATTCGACCGACTTGCCCGAGGGTTGCATGATGATGCGAGCCATTTTTCTTCCCCTAGTTTTATTGGTTTCTCTGTTGCGGCAAGGCCGGCACCCTTTTCAGGGCACCGGCCGGAGCAAATACTGCGGTCTACCGCCCGTTCCGGGTGAAATTCATCACTGGAACGGGTGATTGACTGAACGGCGTCGATCAGAAGACCGGAATGATGTCATCCAGATCCACATCGCTGACTTCCTGGCCGGTGATGCCGACTTCCGGAATGGCCGGGAACGGGATGTTGTAGCGATCGAGCACACCCTTCAGGTTGATCATCGCATTCTTCCAGTTTTCCTTCTTGGCCTCGTAGGTCGGGATACCGAAGCCGGCGCCACGCGCCACTTCTTCACCTTCGCGCTGGTTGGCGATGAAGTCGGCCGGCAGGTCCCAGAATTCCATCGGCGGCTCGAACAGCACGGCCGACAGGAACAGGTAACCGGCGCGGATCTGCTTGGTAACAACCGCCTTGGTTTCCTCCTTGAGGCCCGGGTAATCGCGTTCCATCACGGCCATGCAGATCGCCATGTGGCGGCCTTCATCACGGCCGATGTTCTTGAAACCTTCCTTGAAGACAGCTTCGCGGGAGTTGTCGAACATCTGCTTGAAGATGGTGGCGGCAGCGATTTCGCCCATCAGGAAGGAGCTGAACAGCACGGCCAGGTCGTACTTCGGCACGGCTTGCTTGTAGCCGTTCCAGTAACGCGCACCGTTGAAATACAGCCACTGCACGTTCTTCTGCAGGCGGCGGCCGAGGTCGGTCTTCGGCACGTAGGTGATCGGGTCCGGATGGCCGAGCAGCTTGGTGATCGCCAGGCCACACATGATTTCGTGGTTCTGCTCGTCACGGGTGACCGAGAAGAAGCACTTGCGAACCGGATCTTCCTCATGCACTTCGTAGGTCTTGATCAGGGCTTCGGCAAAAACCGGCGGGGCCGATGCGTCGAACACGGAAAGCAGGCTCCACCAGTAGGCGATGGATTCGCGCTCTTCCCAGGTGTAGGTATCGACATCCAGCGTGTCCCAGGGCAGCTTTTCCGGGTCCCAGTCTTCACGACGGGCGGCTTCCCAGACTTCCTGCAGCTTCTTGGTCTTGCTGTTCCAGGACAGCGGATAGATGTTCGGCTGCTCGATTGCCGGCGGAAATTCCATTTTGTCCGCGAATTTTTCTTTACTTGCCATATCTCCTCCTAATTCATGTCTTCAGGTTGGGGGCCGGGCCAATCACTGGCTGCCGTGGAAACATCATGTTACACAACAAAGCATCTTGTCAACGCTTTTTGTATCACGTTGAGCAAATTATTTATGGAACCAATCCGAAAATACATAATTCAACGTCCAAAAATCCTTTCATAAACAAGAAACATTTGTTGTTTTAATTATTGTTTTTGGAACACAATGGAACAAATTACGTTATTCAAAACTGGTTTACATTACCCTCCAATGTGATACATTGCATCAACAACAGATCGATACATTGGTAACGCAACAGCCTTTTCAGTCATGGATAAAGTGCTGTGCCTGCCCAGAAAACGCTCATCCCAGGAGAAAAAGATGTCCCATCCCATGTTCGACAAACACCGCACCACCATCGACAGCGCCCTGAATGCCATCGCCACGCGCGGCTACTGGGCAGCCTTCAACGAAATGCCGAGCCCGCGCGCTTATGGCGAAACCGCCCCGGAAGACGGCAAGAAGGCTTTCGAAGCCCATCTCGGTAAGCAATTCGAACTGGGCCAGCCCGGCCAGAGCGGCTGGACCGGCGGTGAAAAATCGCCCTATGGCGTCGAACTGAATGTGCAATACCCGGTGTGTGATCACGCCGCGCTGATCGCCGCCGGCGAAAAGGCCATGGACGGCTGGCAGAAAGTCGGCGCCGAAGGCCGCACCGGCATCTGTGTCGAAATCCTCGATCGTCTGAACAAGCAAAGTTTCGAACTGGCCCACGCCGTGATGCTGACCACCGGCCAGGGCTGGATGATGGCCTTCCAGGCCGGCGCCCCGCACGCCCAGGACCGCGGCCTTGAAGCCGTCGCCTACGCCTGGCGCGAACAGTCTTTTGTCCCGGCTGAAACGATCTGGGAAAAACCGCAGGGCAAGAACCCGTCGCTGGTCCTGAAGAAGCATTTTGAAATCGTCGGACGCGGCGTCGGCGTCGTCGTCGGCTGCGGCACCTTCCCGACCTGGAATACCTACCCCGGCGTTTTCGCTGCGCTGGCCACCGGCAACGCCGTGATCGTCAAGCCGCACAGCCAGGCCATCCTACCGGCCGCCATCACGGTGCGCACGATCCGCGCCGTGCTCGCCGAAAACGGCATCGATCCCAACCTGGTCACGCTGTGCGTGACCGACCAGCGCGAAACGACGCAGAAGCTGGTGACCGATCCGGCCGTCAAGTCGATCGACTTCACCGGCGGCAACGTTTTCGGCCAGTGGCTGATCGACAATTGCCGCCAGGCTCAGGTCTATGCCGAGCTGGCCGGTGTGAACAACATCGTCATCGACTCGACCGATGCCTACAAGCCGATGCTGCGCAACCTGGCCTTCACGCTGTCGCTCTACTCCGGCCAGATGTGCACCACCTCGCAGGCCCTGTTCGTACCGGCCGGCGGCATCGACACCGAAGATGGCCACAAGTCCTACGACGATGTCTGCGCCGACCTGGCCAAGGCCGTCTCCGGCTTCCTGTCCAAGCCGGAAGTGGCGCACGCCGTACTCGGCGCCATGCAGTCGGCCGACACCATCAAGCGCGTTGCCGAAGCCGACAGCGGCTCGCTCGGCAAGGTCATCCTCGCTTCGCAGAAGCTGGAAAACCCGGAATTCCCGAACGCCGAAGTCCGTACCCCGGTCTTGCTTGCCTGCGATGCTTCCGACGAAAAAGCCTATATGGAAGAGCGTTTCGGCCCGATCAGCTTCATCGTCAAGGTCGCCGACACGGCAGCCGCCATCGCCCTGTCCGAGCGCATCGTCCGCACCCACGGCGCCCTGACCGCCGGCGTCTATTCGACCAAGGCCGAAGTGATCGATGCAATGACCGCCGCCACGATGCGCTCCAAAGTCGCCCTGTCGATCAACCTGACCGGCGGCGTCTTCGTCAATCAGTCGGCCGCTTTCTCCGACTACCATGGCACCGGCGGCAACCCGGCAGCCAATGCGTCCTACGCCGATTCGGCCTTCGTCGCCAATCGTTTCCGGGTCGTCCAGCGCCGCTATCACGTTGCCCAGGAGAACTAAATGAATTTCGAGAACATCAAGTTTGAAGTCCAGGACGGCATCGCCCGCCTGACCCTGAACCGTCCGGACAAGCTCAACAGCTTCACCGACGACATGCATGCCGAACTGCGCGTCGCGCTCGACCAGGTCCAGGCCGACACCTCGATTCGCGTCCTGGTGCTGACCGGCGCCGGGCGCGGCTTCTCGGCCGGACAGGATCTCGGTGACCGTGCCATGCAGATCCAGGCCGGCAAGATGCCGGACATCGGCAACACCGTCGAACGCAATTACAAGCCGCTCGTGCTGCGCCTGCAGAACCTGCGCGTGCCGACCATTGCCGCGGTCAACGGCATTGCGGCCGGGGCTGGGGCGTCGGTTGCGCTGGCCTGCGATCTGGTCATCGCCACCAAGTCCGCCTCCTTCCTGCAGGCTTTCAGCAAGATCGGCCTGATTCCGGATACCGGCGGCACCTGGTTCCTGCCGCAGCGCGTCGGCATGGCCCGCGCCATGGGCCTGGCCCTGCTGGCCGAGAAAATGCCGGCCGAGAAGGCCGCCGAATGGGGCCTGATCTGGGAATGTGTCGAGGATGCCGAGTTTGCCGCACGGATCGATTCGCTGGCCAAACAGCTGTCGACCGCGCCAACCAAGGCCCTGGTCCGCACCCGTCAGGCAATGCATGCCGCCCCCGGCCACACGCTCGAACAACAGCTGTCCTTCGAAGGCGGCATGATGCGCGAACTCGGCTGGTCGCCGGACTACGCCGAGGGCGTCAAGGCCTTCACCGAAAAGCGTGCGCCGAATTTCACCGGAGAGTGAAAGCGTGAGCCACACGCCCCTGCCCCAGCAGACCATCATTGCCGTTGTCGGCACCGGCGCGATGGGCGCCGGCATTGCCCAGGTGGCGGCCGCGGCCGGCCACCCGGTCAAGCTGCTCGACAACCGGCCGGATGCCGCCGCCCGTGCGGTTGAAGGCATTCGTGCCCAATTCGCCAAAATGGCCGAAAAAGGCAAGTTGACCGCGGAAGCTGCCGCCGCAGCCAGCGCCCGGCTGAGTGCCGTACATCAACTGGCCGATCTGGCCGATGCCGGCCTGATCGTCGAAGCGATTGTCGAAAGCCTGGAAGCCAAACAGACGCTGTACCGCGATCTCGAAGCCATCGTCGACCCGGACTGCATTTTCGGGACCAACACCTCGTCGATTTCGGTGACCGCCATCGGCGCGGCACTGAAACATCCGGAACGTCTGGCCGGGCTGCACTTTTTCAATCCGGCCCCGCTGATGGCGCTGGTCGAGATTGTTTCCGGCCTGGCCACCGACAAAAACGTCGCCGACACGCTGTTCGCCAGCGCCGCGGCCTGGGGCAAGACCCCGGTGCATGCCAAGTCGACACCCGGTTTCATCGTCAATCGCGTCGCCCGTCCTTACTACGCCGAGGCCCTGCGCCTGGCCCAGGAAGGCGCGGCCGATTACGCAACGATCGACGCCTGCTGCCGCGAAGCCGGCGGTTTCCGCATGGGCCCGTTCGAGCTGATGGACATGATCGGCCACGACGTCAATTTCGCCGTGACCAACTCGGTGTGGCGCGCCTTCTACAACGACCAGCGTTTTCTGCCCTCGCTGATTCAGCAGGAACTGGTCGATGCCGGTTTCTTCGGCAAGAAGACCGGCCGTGGTTTCTATGACTATCGCGAGGGTGCCGTACGCCCAACAGCACAAACCGAAGCCGCCCAGGTACCGGCCGGGATGATCGTCGTTTGTGGCGAGTCCATCGCGGCCGAAGCCTTGGCCGATCGCCTGACCCACTCCGGCCTGTCGTTCAGCCGCGCCCCGGACAGTGACGCCCCGAAGGAAGTCCCCTTGGGGGGCGCCCCGAAGGAAGTCCCCTTGGGGGACGGCCGGATCGCCGAAATCGGCCGCGCCGTGATCTACGTCACCGACGGCCGCAGCGCCACCCAGCGCGCCGCCGAATCGGGCGTAGACAACACCGTGCTGATCGATCTGGCGCTCGACTACGACAAGGCGACCCGACTGGCCATGGCTGCGGCCGAACAATGCGAGCCATCGGCCATCGCCGCCGCCACCGGGCTGCTGCAAGCAGCCGGTTTCGCCGTCAGCCGCTTTCTCGACATTCCCGGACTGGCCGTCATGCGTACCGTTGCCATGCTGGCCAATGAAGCGGCTGACGCGGTCAACCAGGGCGTTTGCTCGGAAACCGCGGCCGATGCCGCGATGCGACTTGGTGTCAATTATCCGCAAGGGCCGCTCGCCTGGGCCGATCAGGTCGGCGTTGAAACGATCCGCGACGTACTGGCCCACCTCGGCGCGAGCTACGGCGAGGACCGCTACCGCATTTCACCGCTGATCCAGCGCGCCGTTTTTGCCGGAAGGAAGATTCATGGCTGATCCACACGACAACGCTGCCCAGGCGCTGGCTGAAGAAGTCACGCAGGCCATGTGGTCGCGCGACCGCGCCAGCCAGGGCATGGGCATGGAAATCCGCGAAGTGAGGCCGGGTTATGCCCGGATTGCGATGAAAGTCCGCGGCGACATGGTCAACGGGCATCACATCTGTCACGGCGGTTTCATTTTCACGCTGGCCGACAGCACCTTCGCCTTCGCCTGCAACAGCTACAACCGCAACACCGTCGCCTCGGCCTGCCACATCGACTTTCTCGCGCCCGGCAAGGAAGGCGAAACGTTGGAAGCCGAAGCCGTCGAACGTTCGCTGGCCGGCCGGACCGGCGTGTACGACATCACCGTGCGCGGTGAAAACGGCCAGACCATCGCCCTGTTCCGGGGCAAGAGCTACCGTATCGCCGGCGAAGTCATCGCCGGATTACAACAGGCCGATCAGGCCGCCTGACCAAAACAACGGAGAGAGACATCATGACTGCAAAAAAACCGCTGCCCGGCGAGCTTGAGCCGATTGAAACCGCCAGCCGCGAAGAAATCTCGGCGCTCCAGCTCGAACGCCTGAAATGGTCGGTCCGCCACACTTACGACAACGTCGAGGCCTATCGCAAGAAGTGCGTAGACAAGGGCGTGCACCCGGATGAACTGCAAACGCTGGCCGATATCGCCAAGTTCCCGTTCATGACCAAGACCGACCTGCGCGACAACTATCCTTTCGGCCTGTTTGCCGTGCCGCGCGAAAAAGTCGCCCGCCTGCATGCTTCCAGCGGCACGACCGGCAAATCGGTCGTCGTTGGCTACACCAAGAACGACCTCGACAACTGGGCCAACCTGGTCGCCCGCTCGATCCGCGCCGCTGGCGGCCGGGCCGGCGACATGCTGCATAACGCCTACGGCTACGGGATGTTCACCGGCGGCCTGGGCGCCCATGCCGGTGCCGAACGCCTCGGCTGCACCGTCGTGCCAATGTCCGGCGGCCAGACCGAGAAGCAAGTTCAGCAGATCGTCGATTTCCAGCCGGACATCATCATGGTCACGCCGTCCTACTCGCTGGTCATCGCCGAGGAGTTCGAGCGCCAGGGCATCAAGCCGGAAGATATTTCACTCAAGGTCGGCATCTTCGGCGCTGAGCCGTGGGGTGAAGGCATGCGCGCCGAAATCGAGCGCAAGCTGGGCATCGACGCGATCGACATCTACGGCCTGACCGAAGTCATGGGGCCGGGCGTCGCCTGTGAATGCATCGAAACCAAGGATGGCCCGGTGATCTGGGAAGACCATTTCTACCCCGAGATCATCAACCCGGAAACCGGTGAACCGGTAGCCGATGGCGAAGAAGGCGAACTGGTGTTCACCTCGCTGACCAAGGAAGCCTTCCCGGTCATCCGCTACCGCACCCGCGACCTGACCCGCCTGCTGCCGCCGACTGCCCGCTCTTTCCGCCGGATCGGCAAGATCACCGGCCGCTCCGACGACATGCTGATCATCCGCGGCGTCAATGTCTTCCCGACCCAAATCGAGGAACAGATCCTGCGCGACCAGCGCCTGTCCGGCAATTACCAGGTCGTCGTGACCCGTGACGGCCACCTCGACAATGTCGAAGTACGCTGCGAAACCCAGCACGAACTGGCCGGCAAGCTGAGTACGGCCGACATCCAGACCATCACCAAGGAACTGCAGCACCGGATCAAGACCATCATCGGCATTTCGACCAAGGTCACGGTCATGGAATTCGACTCCATTCCGCGCACCCAGGTCGGCAAGGCCCGCCGTGTGCTCGACGAACGCCCGAAGCAGAACTGAGGACATGACGATGAACGAAGCCTTTATCTGCGACGCCATCCGCACCCCGATCGGCCGCTACGGCGGCGCCCTGTCCGGCGTGCGCGCCGACGATCTCGGTGCCATCCCGCTCAAGGCGTTGATGGAACGCAACCCGCAAGTCGACTGGACGGCCGTCGAGGACATCATCTACGGCTGCGCCAACCAGGCCGGCGAAGACAACCGCAACGTCGCCCGCATGTCCGGCCTGCTCGCCGGCCTGCCGGTCGAAGTGCCGGGTACCACGGTCAACCGCTTGTGTGGCTCGGGCATGGACGCCATCGGGCTGGCCGCACGTTCGATCAAGTCGGGTGAAACCGAACTGATGATCGCCGGCGGCGTCGAAAGCATGTCGCGCGCCCCCTTCGTCATGGGCAAGGCCGAATCGGCTTTCTCGCGCAGCGCGGCAATCTACGACACGACGATCGGCTGGCGCTTCGCCAATCCGCAAATGAAGAAGTTGTACGAAACGCATTCGATGCCGCAAACGGCCGACAATGTCGCCGCCGACTTTGCCATCAACCGCGCCGATCAGGATGCCTTCGCCGTCCGTTCGCAACAACGCTGGGCCGCCGCACAGGCGGCCGGGCGCTTCGCCGACGAAATCATCCCGGTCAGCATCGCGAAGAAAAAGGGCGACCCGGTCATTGTCGCGGTCGACGAGCATCCACGGCCCGAAACGACGCTGGAAATGCTCGCCAAGCTGAAAGGCGTCAATGGCCCGGAACTGTCGGTCACGGCCGGCAATGCATCCGGTGTCAATGACGGCGCCTGCGCCCTGCTGCTCGCTTCCGGCGCCGCCGCCAGCCAGTACGGCCTGACGCCGCTGGTTCGCGTCGTCGGCATGGCGACGGCCGGCCTGCTGCCGCGCATCATGGGTTTCGGCCCGGCACCGGCAGTGCGCAAGGTGCTCGCCAAAACCGGCCTGCGCCTCGACCAGATGAACGTCATCGAGCTCAACGAAGCTTTCGCTGCGCAAGGGCTGGCTGTCCTGCGCGACCTCGGCCTGGCCGACGATGCGGCGCATGTCAATCCCAACGGCGGGGCGATTGCCCTCGGCCACCCGCTCGGCATGAGCGGCGCCCGGCTGGTCACCACCGCCGCTTATGAACTCAAACGCCGTGGCGGCCGCTACGCCCTGTGCACCATGTGTATCGGTGTCGGGCAAGGCATCGCGATGGTGATCGAGCGTGTCTGATTTTTGCCGTGTTTTCTTTTAGTAGAATGTGTTCCATAATTCGTAACGATTAAAACAGAGGAGACAAACCATGAAACAAACCATCAAGAAGCTGGTTGCCGGTGCTGCGCTGGTCCTCGGTGCCTTTGGCGCCATCGCCGCCGAACCGATCAAGATCGGCTCGGTACTCTCGGTCACCGGCCCGGCCGCCTTCCTCGGCGATCCGGAACTGAAAACGATCCAGATGTATGTCGAAGACATCAACAAGAAAGGCGGCCTGCTCGGACGTCCGCTCCAGCTGGTGCATTACGACGACGGTAGCGATGCCAACAAGGCCAACGGCTTTGCCAAGCGACTGATCGATGACGACAAGGTCGACATCCTGGTCGGCGGCACGACCACCGGCGCCACCATGTCGATGGCCCCGCTGGTTGAAAAAGCCGGCATCCCCTTCATTTCGCTGGCCGGTGCCGTGGTCATTGTCGAGCCGGTCAAGAAATGGATTTTCAAGACCCCGCACACCGACCGCATGGCGGCTGAAAAAGTCTTCGAGGACATGAAGAGGCGCGGCCTGACCAAGGTGGCCCTGCTCTCCGAAACCAGCGGCTTCGGCAATTCCGGCAAGAAGGAAACCGAAGGCGTGGCAGCCAAGTACGGCGTCACGCTGGTAGCCAACGAGACCTACGGTCCGAAAGACACCGACATGAGCCCGCAACTGACCAAGATCAAGAACACCGCCGGCGTCCAGGCCGTGTTTGTCTTCGGTCTCGGCCAGGGTCCGGCCATCGTCACCAAGAACTACAAGCAACTGGGCATCAGCCTGCCGATCTATCACGCCCACGGCGTCGCTTCCGAAGAGTTCATCAAACTCGCCGGCCCGGCCGCCGAAGGGGTTCGCCTGCCGGCGGCCGCACTGCTCGTTGCCGACAAGCTCGATGCCAAGGACCCGCAAAAGCCGGTGGTCACGGCCTACACCAAGGCTTACAACGACAAGTGGAAGAACGATGTTTCCTCGTTCGGCGGTCACGCTTATGACGGTCTGATGATCGCGGTCGACGCCATCAAACGGGCCAAATCGACCGATAAGGCCGCCGTGCGCGATGCCATCGAAGCGACCAAGGGCTATGTCGGAACCGGCGGCGTGGTTAATATGTCTGCGACCGACCACATGGGCCTCGATCTCTCGGCTTTCCGCCTGCTTGAGATCAAGAACGGCGACTGGTCGCTCGTTCAATAACAAGATTCATTCGACTTGGGCCGCCCGGGGCATGCCCTTGGCGGCCATTTTTTTGCACTCTGGAGAGCAGCAATGACACAAGTAGTCCTGACCGAAATCCACGGCAAAGTGGGTCTGATCCGCATCAACCGCCCGGAGGCGATGAATGCACTGAACAATGACGTAGTCGATGGCATCGGTGCCGCGGTCGACGCCTTCGAAGCCGACGAAAACATCGGCTGTATCGTCATCACCGGTAATGAGAAAGCCTTCGCCGCCGGAGCCGACATCGGCTTCATGAAGGACTTCGATTACATGCACGCCTACAAGACCGATTTCATCACCCGCAACTGGGAGCGCGTCAAAACTGCCCGCAAGCCGGTGATCGCTGCGGTGGCGGGCTTCGCGCTGGGCGGCGGCTGTGAAATGGCGATGATGTGCGACATGATCTATGCCGCCGACACCGCCAAGTTCGGCCAGCCGGAAATCAAGCTCGGCACCATGCCCGGCGCCGGCGGCACACAGCGCCTGCCGCGCGCCATCGGCAAGGCCAAAGCCATGGACATGTGCCTGACCGGGCGCATGATGGACGCTGCCGAAGCCGAAAAAGCCGGCCTGGTCGCCCGCATCATCCCGGCCGAACAGTTGCTCGAAGAAACCCTGAAGGCCGCCCAGACCATCGCCGGCTTCTCGCTGCCGGTGGCGATGATGATCAAGGAAACGGTCAACCGCGCCTACGAAAGCTCGCTCAACGAAGGTCTGCTGTTCGAGCGCCGCGTCTTCCACTCGGCTTTCGCACTGGAAGACCAGAAGGAAGGCATGGCCGCCTTCGTCGAGAAGCGCAAGCCGGTGTTCAAGAACCGCTAAGCCGCAAGGCTGGTTTGGACCTGAAAGGCAGCTTCGCGCTGCCTTTTTCAATGGCCGGCGCGACAGCCGTCTCGCGCTAAAATGCGTCATGCATTTATTTGTCGATATTTCCAGCCACGGCTTCGGCCATCTGGCGATTACCGCACCGGTCCTCAACGCGCTGGGCAAATTGCAGCCTGATTTGCAGTTGACCGTGCGCAGCAGCTTGCCGGCCCGCAAGCTGGCCCAACGTATCCAGTCGCCTTACCGCCTGATCGAAGGAAGCACCGATTTCGGCTACGTCATGCTCGACTCGACCCGCGTCGATCTGAATGCCAGTGCCGCCGCCTATCGCCAGGCACATGCCGACTGGCCGGGGCGCGTCGCAGCCGAAAGCGAATTTCTGGCCAGACTCGCACCTGATCTGGTCCTGACCAACGTCAGCTATCTGCCGCTGGCGGCGGCAGCCAACGCCGGGATTCCTTCGGCTAGCCTGTGTTCACTCAACTGGGCCGATCTCTTTGCCCACTTTTTCGGCGATCAAAGCTGGGCCGGGCCGATACACCGCGAGATGCTGTCCGCCTACAACGCCGCACAGGCCTTCTTGCGCGTCACTCCCGGCATGCCGATGCCGGCACTGAACAATCTTCAGCCCGTTGCGCCGATTGCCGCCCGCGGTCTCGCCCACGATCTCGGCCTGGGGACAGATAAAGGCGTGCTCGTGGCCATGGGCGGCATTGCCCATCACCTGCCCGTCGAACAGTGGCCGCGCCTGCCCGGCGTGCGCTGGCTGGTACCGGGCAACTGGCAATGCCGACACCCGGATGCAATCGCCATCGAACACTTCAAGCTGTCGTTTACCGACTTGCTCTGTTCCGTCGATGCAGTCATCACCAAACCCGGCTATGGCACATTCACCGAGGCCGCCTGCAACGGCACGCCGGTGCTCTACCAGCGACGCGATGACTGGCCCGAACAGGACTGCCTGATTGCCTGGCTGGCCAGCCATGGGCGCTGCCATGAAATCGAGGCCCGGCAACTCGTTAACGGCGATCTCGCGGCTGCACTCGCACAACTCGACCGTCAGGCGATGCCGGCCTTGCCTTTGCCCGATGGCATCGAGCAAGCGGCCCGGCAACTGGCCATGCTCATCTAATAATAATTTTTACCCGATCCGCGCCCTTCGCCCCCGCTTGGGCGCAGGATTTGGCACAATCCGGCATGCTCGAAAATTGCCCCGTTCCCGACCAGCCCGGCCGTCTCGCCGGCCCCGATGCCCCCGACCTGATCCGCCATGAAGTACTGGCCGATCTTTTTGAAGCAACGGCAGCGCGTCTGGCGGACAAAACGGCACTGACCTTTGCCGGTCGCCAACTCAGCTACGGCGAATTGAATGCAGCAGCCGACCGGGTTGCCTCGCGCCTGATCGCCGATGGCGTTCGTCCCGGCCAGATTGTCGGGCTGTGGCTGCCGCGCGGCATCGACCTGCTCGTCATGCAACTGGGCATTGCCAAGACCGGTGCTGCCTGGCTGCCTTTTGATGCCGATACGCCGGTCGACCGCATCAATGTCTGCCTCGACGATGCCTGCGCCGCCGGTTTGGTCAGCCACACGCCGGTCAGTCCGCTGGCTTGCCGCGGCTGGCTGAGCAGCGAACTGCAGGCGGCTCACCCGGGGCCGCTCAATCATCGCCATGACGCCCGGCCGGAAGATCCGGCCTACGTCATCTACACCTCCGGCTCGACCGGCAAACCAAAAGGCATCCTGATCAACCAGGGCGCCATCTGCCACTTCCTGCGCAGCGAGAATGCCATTCTCGGCATCCGGGAAAGCGATCGCGTCTATCAGGGCTTTTCGGTCGCCTTCGACATGTCCTTCGAGGAAATCTGGATCAGCTACCTGGTCGGCGCAACGCTCTGGCTCGCGCCCAAGGAAGTAGCGACCGATCCCGAAGCCCTGCCGCTAGCGCTGATCAAAAACCGGGTCAGCGTCCTGCATGCCGTCCCGACCTTGCTGGCACTGTTCAACTGCGACGTACCCGGTCTGCGGCTGATCAATCTCGGCGGTGAAGCCTGCCCGCAAGCCATCGTCGAACGCTGGGCCAACGCCGGTCGCCAGGTGTTCAATACCTACGGCCCGACCGAGGCGACCGTCTCGGCCAGCCTGGCCGAACTGCACCCCGGCCAGCCGGTCACCATCGGCCGGCCTTTGCCGAATTACGGCCTGCTGATCGTCGATGCTGCGGTCGACCAGCCTTTGCGCCTGCTTTCCCAAGGCGAAACCGGGGAGCTATGCATCGCCGGGCCGGGGGTCGCCGCAGGCTATCTTGGCCGCCCCGATCTGACCGCCGAGAAATTCCTCGCCAATCCGTGGGCCGGCACGCCGCATGAAAGCCGGCTCTACCGTACCGGCGATCTGGCACGCATCGATGAAAACGGTCAGATCCACTGCCTCGGGCGAACCGATGATCAGGTCAAGATCCGCGGTTTCCGCGTCGAACTCGGCGAGATCGAAGCCACCCTGACCCGCCAGCCGGGGGTCGGCACGGCGGCGGTCATCCTGCGCCAGGACGAGGAAATCGAGCGTTTGGTCGCCTACCTTGTGCTGGAGGAAAACAGCGCGACCAACGCCGGAACGCTGCGCAGCGCACTGAGCGAGACCTTGCCGCCCTATATGGTGCCGGCCCATTTCGAAATGCTCGACAGCATGCCGCGCCTGACTTCCGGCAAGATCGACCGCAAGGCGCTGCGCGCCCGGCCGCTCGACATGCCGGCCGGACTGAGCGGCGAGTCGGACGAGCCACAAACGCCGACCGAAGAAATCCTGTTTGCCGCCCTCGCCCGTTTGTTTCCCGGCCAGCCCATCCAACGGGCCGCCGATTTTTTCAGCGATCTCGGTGGCCATTCGCTGCTCGCCGCTCGCCTGGCTTCCAGTTTGCGGACAGAAACACGCTTCGCCGGATTCTCGGTCCGCGACATTTATCTCAATCGGCAAATCGGCAGGATTGTCGAAGCTCTCGACGCCACCACGGAACTGACCAGCGACAGCAGTGCGGCAAGCTGGGCCACTCCGTCGCCACTGAAACGCTGGCTGTGCGGCATTGCCCAGGCCTGCATCCTGCCCTTGCTGGTCGGCCTGCGCATGGGCCAGTGGCTGGCCCCGTTCTTCACCTACCATTTCTTCACCGGCGACCCCGGTGACTCGATTGCCCGCGCCGTCGCCGTTTCGGTCGGTGTCTTCCTCTTCGCGACGCTGCTCGGTTTCGCCCTGGCCATTGCCGGCAAGTGGCTGGTTGCCGGCCGTCTGAAAGCCGGCAGTTACCCACTCTGGGGGATGACCTATTTCCGCTGGTGGCTGGCCGACCGGATGATCGAAGGCGCACCGGCCTACATGCTCAGCGGCTCCCCCCTGATGGTCTGGTGGCTGCGCGCCTTGGGCGCCCGGATTGGCCGCGAAGCCCTGATCGGCAACATCACGCTGCGCGCCCATGACCTGCTTGAAATCGGCCACGGCGTGAGCATCGGCAATGCCGTCAATCTGGAAAATGCACGGGTCGAGCGCGGCCAGTTACACCTTGGCCGCATCACCCTGGAAGACGATGCCAACATCGGCTCCTATTCCGTCCTGGAAGGCAACACCCGCATCCGTCAGGCCGGCCATCTCGAAGGGCAATCCGCCCTGAGCGATGCACAGGAAATACCGGCTAGCCGTATCTGGAGCGGCTCGCCGGCCCGTGATGTCGGCCCCTTCGAGGCGGATGCGCTGCCTCCCAGGCCACAAGTTTCCGGCTGGCGAATTACCGGGGAAGCCATTTTTTATGTCGGCGGCGTGTTGACCACGGCAATCCTGTTTTTCATGCCGGTATTCCCCAGCTTCATGTTGGTCGACTGGCTGGACAGCGACCCGGGGCAGCCCGTGCCGGGCATTCCCTGGCAGCTGATCAAATATTTCGGCTTCGCCTTTCCGGGCACCGCCGTCCTGATCATCGGCACCCTGCTCGGTTCGGCACTTTTCCGCTGGACGCTGCTCCCCCGCCTGAAAGCCGGACGCTGGGCGATTCACAGCCGGGTCTATTGCAGCCGCTGGCTGGTCAACCAGATCCAGGAGTCCAGCCTGAATATCCTGCACGGCATCTATGCCACGGTCTACGCCCCATTCTGGTACAGATTGCTCGGCGCCAAGGTCGGACGTGATGCCGAAATCTCGACCGCCCAGGGCCTGGTGCCCGACCTGCTGACGCTCGGCGACGAAACCTTCATCGCCGATGCAGTCATGCTCGGCGATGAAGAAATCGATGGCGGCTGGATGTCGATCCAGCCAACCATCGTTTCGCAGCGCAGTTTCGTCGGCAACGGCGCCTTCATTCCGGATGGCACCATCCTGCCGGAAAACGTGCTGATCGGCGTTCATTCACGCGCACCGGACAATGCCCGGATGCAACCGGGCGACACCTGGCTCGGCTCACCACCCATCAACCTGCCAGCCCGCGAACAAACCGCCGGCTTCCCCGAAGCCCTGACTTTCCGCCCGTCACGCGCCCGCCGCCTGGGCCGCGCCCTGGTCGAAGCTTTCCGCATCATCTCGCCGCACGCGCTGGTCATTGCCGTCGGCTACACCGTCGTACTCAACGTCATGCCGCTGGCCGAAACCGGTGAGTGGCGCGCAGCCTTTACGGCCCTGACCCTGGCCGGACTGCTGTTCGGGATCGGCGCATTTTTCTTCGTCGTACTTTTCAAATGGCTGTTCATCGGCAATTACCGCAAAGCCTCGGCCCCGATGTGGACGCCGTTTGTCTGGCTGTCGGAAGCCGTCACCAGCCTGTACGAAGGCATCGCCGTCCCCAACTTCATGCGCTACCTGCGCGGGACGCCGTGGTTGCCGATCGCACTCAACATGCTGGGTTGCCGTATCGGACGCGGGGTTTATATCGACACCACCGATGTCACCGAATTCGATTGCGTCCGGATTGGCGAACACAGCGAAATCAACGCCCTGGCCTGCCCGCAAACCCATTTGTTTGAAGATCGCGTCATGAAAATTGACGAAGTGGTCATTGGCAAACGGGTTTACATGGGGCCACGCAGTACCGTGCTCTACGGTGCGGTGGTCGCCGACAATGTTCGCCTCGGACCACTGACACTGGTCATGAAGGGTGAAAGCCTGCCGGCCGGCTCAAGCTGGCGTGGCTGTCCTGCGGCGCCGGCCCGCAACTGATCGCCGCCGGTGCGCGCTCCGCCCATCCACCACTGGCCGGCGTGTGCCGGGCAGGCCATTCGGCATGAGGGCCTGATCGTTATCGCGGTCGACACGCCCGAAACGCCAATTCGCGATGCAGCCCGCCAACGATTGCGACAGGCACTGAGCGAAGTTTTGGCCGAGCAAGGCATCGCCGATCGGCTGATCGTGGAAGCAGGCCGCCCCCCGCGCCTGGAGCGACATCCAGGCATCGGCCTGTCGTGCACACACGAGCCCGGGCTTTCACTGGCGGCCATTCATTTCAATGGGCCGGTCGGCATCGATCTGATGCGGCTTGATGCCGGGCTGCCCGACACGACGGAAATCCGGCAATTGGCCAGCGACTATCTGGGCCCCGGCATGGTGCAACGGCAACTGGCCGATCCGCCCGCCTTTGCGGCCGCCTGGACGGCACATGAGGCCAGCCTGAAATGCCTGGGCCTGGCGTTAGAAGAATGGACCCCGGCGCTGGCGGAAAGGCTCGCTCAATGTCGCTGCATGCGGCTGGCTTTACCGGCCAGCCATGTCGGCACGCTGTGCGTCAGCCCAACCCGGATGCCAGCCTGAGTACTGCGCCAGAGAGCAGCGGACTCGACCGTTCAGTCAGGCTTGAGCCCGACGCGCTTGAGCAATTCACCGGTCGCACAAAGCGGCAGGCCCATGACGCCGGTGTAGCTGCCGGAAAGATGCTCGACAAACATCCCGGCACGGCCTTGGATGCCGTAGGCACCGGCCTTGTCCATCGGCTCGCCGCTACGCACGTAATGCTGGATTTCAGCCTCTTCGATGACCCGGAAAGTCACTTCGCTGCGCGACAAAACGTAGTCGACACGCCCGGCAAAAGCCACGGCGACACCGGTCAGCACGCGATGCGTCTGGCCGGACAAGCGGCGCAGGATGACCACCGCATCATGTTCGTCGAGCGGCTTGCCAATAATCTGCCCATCGAACTCCAGCGTCGTGTCAGCCGACAAAACCGGACGCAGCGGCAACTTGCGCCAGGCAAGCAGACGGGCGCCATGTTCTGCCTTGGCGCGGGCAACACGCTCGACATAGTCGAGCGCAGCTTCACCCGGTAAGGGCGTTTCATCGGTCTGCGGATCACTGCGCTCGCCGGTGCGGAAAATCACGGTATCGAAATCGACGCCGATCTGGGTCAACAGTTCACGACGGCGCGGACTGCGCGAAGCGAGATAGATGCGCATCATCCCTCCCGGTGGTAAGGGTGGTTTTTCAGGACGCTGACCGCACGATAAAGCTGTTCGCAGAGCAGCAGCCGGGCCATGCCATGCGGCAGGGTCAGGCTGGAAAGGCGCAGACGGTCGTCGGCCTGTTGCTTGAATTCTTCATCGAGGCCATCGGCCCCACCGATCAGCAGCGCCACGTCGCGCCCGTCGAGCATCCAGGCTTCAAGCCGTTTGGCCAGCTTGAGCGTGGTCAGGTCGTCGCCTTTTTCATCGAGCACGACAATGCGGCTGCCGCTGGCCAGGGCTTCGCGGATGCGGCCCTTTTCAGCTGACAGCAATTGCTCGCGGGTCTTGGAGCCGCGCGGTTCGGGCTTGATTTCGGTGACGCTGGCCGGCAGTTCGCGCGGCATGCGCTTGAGGTACTCGGCACAACCGGCGCTCACCCAGTCGGGTTGGCGATGGCCGACGGCGAGTACGCTCAGCTTCATTCGCCGGCAGCCGGCTCCGCTGCCTTGCGGCGCTGGGCTGGCGTGGCCTTCCACAGTTCCTCAAGGTTGTAATAGGTGCGGATGGTCGGTTGCATGACGTGCACGACGATATCGCCGAGGTCGACCAGCACCCATTCACCGGTGTCTTCACCTTCCATCGAGAGCACTTCGCCACCGGCTTCGCGCACTTTTTCGGAAACATTGCGGGCCAGTGCCTTGACCTGACGATTCGAGTCGCCGGTCGCGATGACCAGACGATCGAACATCGAGGTCAGCTTGCTGGTGTTGAGTACTTCGATATCCTTGCCTTTGATGTCTTCAAGGGCGGCGACGACGATTTTTTGCAGCTTTGGGATGTCCATTAGGCGTTTCTGTAGAGAGAATGGGTCCGAATATAGTCGAGAACGGTATCCGGCAGCAAATAGCGCGCCGATTTTCCGTTGCTCAGCAGGGTACGGATCTGGGTTGCCGAAATCGCCAGCTGGGTCATCGCAAAAGTCACGATTCCGCCGGCTGGTCTGGCTTTCAGTGCATCGGCATCGAGCAATCGGCGGGCGCTGAATTCGGCGGCCAGTTCTTCCGGCAAACTGGCCACTTCGACCGGAAAACCAGGCCGGTGCGAAACCGCCACGTGCGCCAGCGAAAATATGTCGCGCCAGCGATGCCAGGTGGCCAGACCGGCAAAAGCATCGGCCCCGACCAGCAGGACGAGCGACTGTTCGCTGCCCAGTTCGCGGCGCAAACGTTCGAGCGTCAGCACGGTGTAACTTGGCACGGTCGCTTCGACTTCACCGGGATCGACTGAAAATTGCTCATTTTCAGCCGTCGACCGCAGCACCATCTCAAGCCGCTGGGCCGGCGTCACCTGCGGCGTGCCGCGATGCGGCGGATGCCCGGCCGGAATCCAGCGCACGCCAGCCAGGCCGAGATGGGCGATGGATTCTTCAGCCAGGCGAAGGTGGCCGAAATGGACGGGATCAAAAGTCCCGCCGAACAGGCCTAGCGGTTCAGACAATTTCCGAAATGCCGAAGATGTCGCGATAGCAGGCGTAGAAGCTGGCAAAGACAGCCGGCGCGATGATCAGGGCCATCGGTACGGTGACCAGCGCCGTCATGAACGACTGCCCTTCCGGAAAAATCACCAGCAGCAAGCCGAGCAACACACCCGGCGCAACGCCGCAGACCAGCAACAGGCCAAGACCGTAGGTCAGGAAGGGGCGCCAGTTCATCCAGCAGGCAACGAAGCTGAAGAACAGCGACTTGGCGAGCGACAGACGATGCCAGGCGGCGAGTACCGGGGCAAACCACCAGGCCATCATGACCGGCAGCAGCAAGAGAACGACGACCAGCGACGGCAGCAGGAAATCAGCCTCTTCAAGTGCCGCACGCTCTGCCTTGCTGCCCGAGAGCATGTAACGCAGCAGGTCGCCGCCATCGAACAGCGCAGAAATACCGAGCACGCCGAGCGTGCAACAAAGGTACAGAGCGCCGAGCAGGACCAGCGTCCGGGCGTTTTCACGAAAACCACCGAACAGCGTCTGGATACCAACCGGCTGGCCACGTTCCAGATTGCGCGCCGCCTGCATCAGGCCGACCGACAGGCCCGGAATGGCCATCGAAGCCGCCAGCGCACCGATCAGCGGCACGATGTTGAGGAAGATCATGACAAACCAGTAGGTCATCACCAACATCGACAACATCGGCGGATTGCGCCGGAAAATGGCAAAGCCGGCGGCGATCCAACGCCAGCCGGCATTGGCCGGAAGAGTCAGGGCGCGCATCTCAGACGCCCTCGAAAATATCGCGGTAGGAGGCGTAGACCGCGCCGGAGAAGACCGGCAGGAACAGCAGCAGGCCCAAACCGAGCGGCAACATCGCGAAAAACAGCGCGACCACGAGGAAAACCCCGAAGATGGTCATCGCCAGCCAGTTTTTCGCACCAGCGGCAAAGCTCGCCTTCATCGCATCGAGCGGCTTCATGTCGTGGAAGAAAACCAGGGCCGGGGCAAACCATGTGGCCATGATGACCGGTATCGACAGCACCATGACCAGCAGGCCGGCCAGCATGACGCCGCCCAGCGCGATCCCGAAACCACCGACGCGGCCGGTCACAACGCCGCCGAGAATGCCGCCGCTGACGAGCAGGAAGGCAAGAAAGGCGATGCCGAAGATACCGGTGGCAAAGAACACGCCGACCATGACCAGTTCACCGGCGCCATGGCGAAAACCGGCGAACAGATCGGCAATTTCGGCCGGTTTTTCTTCCGCCAGGTGGCGGCAGATCTGCACCATGCCGGCGCCGAACAGCGGCACCAGCAAATGGGCAGCGATCTGGCCGAAAAATGGCACGATGGAAATCGCCATCAGCATGATGAGCAGCAAGACGGCACTGCCGATCCACAAGCCGGGATTCGCCAGGAACATGGCCCAGCCCTGGCGCAGCCAGTCAAAGCAGGCACCGGGATCGACTTCGCGGCTGGCGCCGGTAAACGGGGCCGGGGCCATCGGGAATGCAGTGGATTCGTTCATGCGCGGATGCTAACGGGACAGCGCTTCGGGAGCAAGGCGAAAACCTTGCAACATGCGCCGAAAATGGTCCGGGTCCTTGATTGTCACCACATCGCCATGCCGCGGCTGCTGACGAACCTCAAGCCGCAGCAGCCAGAAACGCAAGGCCGCAGCCCGCCGGATGGCCGGCCAGGCAGCCACTTCGGCATCTGACAGACGACGCCGGCTGGTGTAACCCTCAATCAGGGCGGTCAGGGCGAGATCATCAAAGCACCAGTCGTTGGCAACGACCGCCAGATCGAAGAGCAGGACATCTTCGCCAGCAAAATAGAAATCGAGCACGCCACCGAGTTGACCGCGGGAATCCCACAATACGTTGTCGCGGAACAGATCGGCATGGATGATGCCGCGCGGCAAGGCCAAATAATCCTGTGCCTGCTGGAAAGCCAGTTCATCGGCCAGCAAGCTTTGCTCGTCGCGATCCAGCAGAGGCAGCAAAGCCGTACCGACCGCCTGGCGCCAGGCAGCGCCGCAGGGGTTGGGCAGCGGATTCGGTAGATCGGCGCCGGCTGCATGCAGGTCAGCCAAGGTGGCACCAAGCAGGCGGCAACGCGCCGGCGTCGGCGCTTCATCGGCAGTGCCGGGCAGGCAGCTGAGCAGCGCAGCCGGCTTGCCGGACAGCGGCCGCCACAATTGGCCAGCCGCATCGGCCAATGGCTGTGGACACGGAATGCCGCGCCCGGACAGCCGGGCCATCAGCATCAGGTAGAAGTCGAGCGCCTGCGGCTCGATGCGTTCGAACAGCGTCAGCACATAGCGACCGCTCGCCGTCGTCACGAAATAGTTGGAGTTCTGCATGCCGGCAGCGATGCCGGCATGACTGATCAACTCACCCAGCCCAAGCGGCTGGAGCCAGGCGGAAAGTTCGTCGCGCCCGACGGTGGTATAGACGGACAAGTTTTACCAGGAATGCAGAATCCACATCGGCGGCTTGACGTTCGGCCCGAAGGTGTCGGATTCAATGAAATTACCGTCACCCTGACGGTCGACCAGGTAGTAGGTCTTGCCGATCGACGGCGTGACCTTGACCATGTAAAGCTTGCCCTTGATGCGGAATTCCTCGCGCGTTTCCTTTTCGGTCTTGACGATATTGACCTGCGGTTCAAGCGCGGCGTCGAAAGCCTCCATGCCGGGAGGCGGCGGCGGGACAGCCGGCAACGGCTGGAGATCGCCTTGCTGGGCCCAGACCGGCAAGGCAGCAAGCATGAGAAGGGGGACAATGCGGCGCATGAAAATTTCCTCGGTTATCTGAAGCCGATTTTATTACAGGTTGAGCATCATCTCGCGTTCGCTTGGCAAGGGAGCGAAGGGACGAGCCTCGTAATGCTTGAAGATGGCCTCGACCACCTGCGACGGTTCATCGATCAGCTGGATCAGGTCGATGTCTTCCGGATCGACCATTTTTTCCTCGACCAGACGCTGCTTGAACCAGTCGATCAGCCCTTTCCAGAAATCGGAGCAGACCAGAATCAGCGGAATCTTGCGCGCCTTGCCGGTCTGGATCAGGGTCAGCGCTTCCATCAACTCATCCAGCGTCCCGAAGCCGCCCGGCATCACGACATAAGCGCTGGCAAAGCGGACGAACATGTACTTGCGGGCAAAAAAGTGGCGGAAGGTCTGTGAAATATCCTGATACGGGTTCGACGATTGTTCATGCGGCAACTGGATATTGAGGCCGACCGAGGGCGACTTGCCAAAATACGCCCCTTTGTTGGCCGCTTCCATGATCCCCGGACCACCGCCGGAAATGACCGAGAAGCCGGAATCCGACAGCAAACGGGCAATGTTTTCAGTCAGTTCGTAATACGGCGACCCCGGCTTGACGCGGGCGCTGCCGAAAATCGTCACGGCCGGACGAATGGCGGCCAGCCGCTCCGTCGCTTCGACGAACTCTGACATAATGCCGAAAATCCGCCAGGACTCGCGGGCCGATGCCGAATTCAGCAAGGCCTCGGATTCCACCCCCATCACCAGCTTATCGCTCTCAGTCACGTCTCATGCCTCTCTTATTGTTGGTGGACGGTTCGTCCTATCTCTATCGCGCCTTCCACGCCCTGCCCGACCTGCGCAACAAGGCCGGCGAGCCGACGGGCGCCATCTACGGCGTCCTGAACATGCTACGCCGGCTGGAAAGCGACCACAAGGCAGACTACAAGGCCGTCGTCTTCGATGCCAAGGGCAAGACTTTCCGCGACGACTGGTATCCGGAATACAAGGCCCACCGGCCGCCAATGCCGCCCGAGATGGTCAGCCAGATCGAACCGCTGCACGCCGCGATCCGCGCTGCCGGCTGGCCGCTGCTGATGGTCGATGGGGTCGAAGCTGATGACGTGATCGGCACGCTGGCGACGCATGCCGCGGTCGACGGCATCGAAACGCTGATTTCCACCGGCGACAAGGACTTGACCCAATTGGTCAATCCACTGACCCGCTGGTACAACACGATGAGCAACGAGCTGCTCGACGAAGCCGGCGTGGAAGCCAAGTTTGGCGTGCCACCGGGCAAAATCGTCGACTATCTGGCGCTGGTCGGCGATACCGTCGATGGCGTCCCCGGCGTCGCCAAATGTGGCCCGAAGACGGCACTGAAGTGGCTCAACCAATACGGTTCGCTGGATGAAATCGTCGCTCACGCCAACGACATCGGTGGTGTCGTCGGCCAGAACCTGCGCGATCACCTTGCTTTCCTGCCGCTCGGCAAGAAACTGGTCACCGTCGCCTGCGACCTGTCCAATTTGCCGGCTCCCGGCACGTTGACCACGACAGAGCGCGACAGCGACACGCTGCGCACGCTGTACGAGCGTTACGAATTCCGCACCTGGCGGCGGGAGCTCGATACGCCGGGCAATACGCAACCGGCGCCCGATTCACCGACCCATGCCCTCGCCGAGACACCCGTCCCGGCTGCGGCGCCGGTCGAAGTCAGTTACGAAACCGTTTTCGAGTGGACGCAATTCGAAGCCTGGCTGCGCAAGATCGAAGCGGCCGAACTGACGGCTCTCGATACCGAGACGACCAGCCTCGATTCCTTCGCCGCACGCATTGTCGGCATTTCGCTCTCGGTCACACCGGGCGAAGCCTGCTACATCCCGCTCGGCCACACCGCCCCCGGCGTTGCCGACCAGCTGCCGCTCGATGCTGTGCTGGCCCGCTTGAAACCGTGGCTGGAAGCAGTCGACCGCAAGAAAGTGCTGCAAAACGCCAAGTACGACCAGCATGTCTTTGCCAATCACGGCATTGCGCTGGCCGGCATCGCCCACGACACGATGCTGCAAAGCTACGTCATCGAGTCCGACAAGGGCCACGACCTTGGTCAGTTGTGCAGCCGCCATCTCGGCCTCGCCACCATCGCCTACGAAGACCTGTGCGGCAAGGGTGCCAAACAGATCGGCTTCGACCAGGTCGATATCGAGCGCGCCGCCACCTACGCCGCCGAAGATGCCGATGTCACTTTGCGCGTCCATCAAACGCTGCATCCGCAATTCAGCGGCGAAAAAGGCCTCGACTACATCTACCGCGCGATCGAAATGCCGGCCCGCCAGGTTATCTGGCAGATGGAACGAACCGGTATCCTGATCGATGCAAGCACCCTGTCGCGCCAGAGCCACGAAATCGGCCAGAAGATCATGGCTCTTGAGGCCCAGGCTTACGAACTGGCCGGCCAGCCGTTCAACCTCGCTTCGCCCAAGCAACTGGCCGAGATCCTGTTCGAAAAGCAGGGTTTGCCGATCAAGAAGAAAACACCTTCGGGCGGCCCGTCAACCGACGAAGAAGTGCTTTCCGAACTGGCGCTCGATTACCCATTGCCCAAATTGCTACTCGAACACCGCAGCCTGGCCAAGCTCAAGGGCACCTATACCGACAAGCTGCCGCGCATGATCAACCCGGCGACCGGTCGCGTTCATACGCACTTTTCGCAGGCCTCGGTGGTGACCGGACGACTCGCGTCGAGCGACCCCAATCTGCAGAACATTCCGGTACGCACCGAGGAAGGCCGGCGCATCCGCACCGCCTTCGTCGCCCCGGCCGGCCACCACATCGTTTCAGCCGACTACTCGCAGATCGAGCTACGCATCATGGCGCATCTGTCGGGTGATGAGCGCTTGCTTGAGGCTTTTGCGCTTGGCGAAGACGTACACCGTGCCACCGCCGGCGAAATTTTCGGCGTCACGCCACTCGAAGTCGGCCCCGATCAGCGCCGCGTCGCCAAGAGCATCAACTTCGGCCTGATCTACGGCATGAGTGCCTTCGGGCTGGCTCGTCAGCTCGGGCTGGAGCGCAGCGCGGCACAGACCTATATCGACCGCTACTTCAACCGTTATCCGGGCGTCGCCCGCTACATGGAAGAAGCCCGCGAAGCGGCTCGCCAGACCGGCTACGTCGAAACCGCTTTCGGCCGTCGACTGTGGTTCCCGGACATTCGCTCAAGCAACGGCAATCGCCGCCAGGGGGCGGAACGGGCCGCGATCAACGCGCCGATGCAGGGCACGGCGGCCGACCTGATCAAGCTATCGATGATCGCCGTTCAGGACTGGCTGGAAAAATCGGCGCGCAAATCACGCCTTGTCCTGCAGGTGCACGATGAACTGGTGCTCGAAGTGCCGGACGAGGAACTGGCCGAAATCCGCCTCCAGCTACCGCGCCTGATGGGTCAGGTGGCTGAACTGAAGGTGCCGCTGATCGTCGAAGTCGGCGTCGGCCCGAACTGGGAAGCGGCGCACTGAGGATGGTTCAGCCGGACTGCAATCCGGCTGAAAATCTCACACCGAGAAATGTCCCGAACCGACCAGCGGCACGGACAAGGGCCCGGTCTTGCAGACGGAGGTTTTCGGATCACGCACGGCCACGGTGAAGATGTAGGCGTAGTGCCACGGATTGTCGTTTGACGACTGGTAGACCGTGGCAAAGCCGTTGGTTTCGAGAATCCGGCTAAGACACATCGGCGTCGGCCGCCAGTAATCGCCAAACGCCCCCTCCTCGAAATGCACCGACTGGAGGAAAGGCGTCACCAGAATCACTGTGTCGTGGCTCAGGGCGCAGATATTCTCGATCGCCTTATGGATCTCAAAAACGTGTTCCAGCGTCGTGTGGTTGTAAGCCACTTGATACTTGCCACGCAACTCGGCCGGCAGATCTTCCTCAAGATCGATGAAAACCGCATCGCCCGACTGGTCTTCCATACCTTTGGTGCCTTTGAAGTTGGACACCGCGTAGGCCGAGGCACGCGAGAAGTAATCGCGGTAGTGACCGCCGCGCTGGTCTTCATCGCGCCAGCCGCTGACATTGATCACCGCACCCTCAAACTGGCCGGCGATCTTGGCCAGCTCGCGATTCGACCATTCACGCGGCCGTACTTCATGACGCCGTGCACGCCGCATGGCGGCAGCGACCAAACGGTATTGCCAGGCGCACAGTGCATTGACGACAGGGCCGATGACCGGCAACTTGAGCAGGCCGACAAGCAGGGTTTCCATGAATTTCTTTCTATTTATGAGTGGCGACGGCCGGCAGCAGTCGCTCAAAAGCCATCAGCGCCTCGTCCGGCGTAATCGTCCGCACATCGCGTGACTCGTTTTGCAGCAGTTGGTAAGGCACACCCCAGGGATGCCAGCGGGCGGCCGGTGAGTTGCCGAAGAAGCAGACTAGCGGCTTGCCCAGGCCGGCAGCGACATGCATCCCGCCGCCATCGGAGAGAACCGCGGCATCGCACAGGGACAAGCCGGCAATCAGTTCGGAAAGATGCGCTGTATGTACGGGTGCCACCGGCAAATCAGCCAACGCAGCCAACAGTTTGGCCGCCTTGCCGTCATCACCGGGGTGAAAGGGATTGTTTTCGTCACCCGGCGACCAGAAAACCAGAAACCGTGCTGCATGCCGGGCATGCAGCTGACGCGCCAACTCGACAAAATGTTCGACCGGCCAGCGCTGTTTTTCCTTGCGCGCGCTGATATGCAGGGCCAGCAGCGGCCCGCTCCCCTGGCGCACCGTCTCCGGCAACTGCTCGCGCAGATGGTTGGCGAGCCGGGGATCGGGTACCACGGTCAACCCGGGAATTTCACCCGAAATGCCGAGCGGCGCGAGCAAGCGGAACATGTCCTGCGTTTCATGCAGTTGCGCACCATCGGCATGCGAAATGGCCTGATCGATCGATCGGGAAGAGGCCTGTTCGGTGACGAAACCGACGATATGCCTGGGCGCCAGCATCCGGGCCAGTTTCAACGCCCGTACGGCAAACCCGCTGGTCGCCAGCACGACGTAATCGAACCTCATCCGGCGCAGTTGCCAGAGCAGTTTGACGCGTCGGAAATACGCCTGCCAGACCGACTCACCGGCTGCATGCTTGCCTTTGGTATAGGCAAAGATGGCATCGAGGTGGGGATTGCCCTCGATTGCCGGTGCGTTATAGCTATTGACCAGGGCGGCAATGTAAGCCTGCGGGTATTGCCGGCGAATGGCTTCGAACAAGGGCGTCGTGCAAATCAGATCGCCGATGTTGTCGCGCCGGATGACGAGAATCTTCATCGTCGCCTTCGGCCCTTCATTCATTCACTTTTCCTTTTGGGTCATTGTCTGACAGGACAGGCAACAGGGTACCAAGCAGCAGGAAGAACATCACCAGCATGTGATCGCGGTTGATGCTGTCGAGCAACATGCGACCGAGAAAGCCGGCTGTCACGAAAAACAGGATCAGGCCGCGCGGGTCGCGTTGATCCCGATAGCGTCGCCAGCCTGTCCGCAAACAGATCCCGATGAATGCCAGCCAGAGAATCAATCCCGGAATCCCGGCGGCGATGGTCAGATCGACAATACCGCTATGCGCATGACCAAGCGGGGTGTCGGCATGTTGCCTGAGGGCATGACCGAAAGCATTTCGCCCATAACCGACCCCGAGCGGATTTTCCATGGCCAGACGCAAACCGGCATGCATCCATGCGATGCGAACATAGGCTGAAGGATCGATCGGCTCGCCATTCTGCAACACCGGATACTCGTGCTTTGTTCGATCCAGCCAGGCCTTGCTGGCATCAATATCCCAGCCAACCGCGGCAGTTTCAGCCAGCTTTTGCCAGCGCGCATCGGCGCGGTAGCTGATCCAGCCGATCGCCCCGACCAGTCCAATGCAAATCAGTATGCCGGCCGTCACCCGGCGCGAACACAAACAGCGGCGCTCGCGCCAGAAAACCACCAAAGACAGGGAAACAAGCATCAAGACACTGCCGATGATCCCGTTGCGCGCACCAAATGCGAGGTTGGAAACAATGACCAGCACAACACCGGTCAACAAGAGCCAGATCGGCAAATGACTAACGGCACGTCGGTACAAAGCAAGAAAAACAAGCTCGACCGCCAGAAAAGCCAGCAACAGATTGTTGGCATAACTGATTTCGAGCTTCCCGGCGGTCCACCGGGTTGCCGCCTGAGGAAATTCGCCTTGTGACAGAAAATCAGGGAAGCACGCCAGCAGGGCAAAAATAGTTTGGGCCAGTAGTGCGAGAACCGAAAAAGCGACCAGCTTGCTCTCGCTGCGAATGGTGCAGGCCAGCACGATACCCCCCACAAAAGCCAGGACGGCCGGCCACCATTGGCTTTTGATTTCACGCCAGGCCCAGGCTGTTTCGGGGGAAATGAAGAATGCCTGGATCAACAACCAGGCAGACAGCGCACCAAGTGCCAGCAGCGGAGCGCTCGCCGAGCGGGCAGCCACAGGCCACTGGTCGCGGTAGCGCAGCGCCAGAGCAAGCAGCAGCACAGCAAGCAGCGAATGACGTAAGGCGATCGTTCCCGGCACCGGCAGAACAAACAGCAAGAGCCCGAAAACCAACAGGAGCAGACCTTCACGGCGCAGGGAAAGCACTTGCCGGGCAGTCATCGCGCACCATCCTGGGCAGGCTCATCAAGCACGCGCCTGAATTCTTCAACCCACAAAGGTGCCGTCATTGCCTGAGACTGGTGATGATCGAGTTTTTCATGAACCAGGAACTCATCGCGCACGACACCTTTTTCGGTATCGATCGTCTGGTTGCTGATATCCATGTAGGACAGGCCGCGCTGCCCGGCCAACTGCCGGACAGCTTGGTTGAAAGCCAGGACCAGTTCGCTCCGCTCACGCTGGGTAGCCCGGACACTGCGCCGCAATTCATAGTATTGCAGATCGATTTCATCGTCCTTGATGGTTGGCAGGATGGTGCCGGCCAACATGAAGCGACGTTGTGGATAGTGTTCTCCGGCCCAGTCGAGCAAGCGCACGATGCCCTGCATGGCGCGCGGAATTTGCTCGAAAACCGATTCATTCCGTTGCTTGGCGCGATTCCACAGCGCAAAACTGCAATCGACTTCACCCAGCATGAGCACCACGACATCGTAATCAGCGAAGCGCCGCAGGGATTGCTGATATTTGGCAAAAGCGGCCGTGACAGAATGGTCGTTGTTCAGGCCGCCCGCCGTTGCCCCGCCGACGATTTCGCAGTTGAGCAGATGCGGGGTCAGCAAGTCGTGATCGAAGACATATTCGAACACGCCTGCGTGCGAATCGCCCAGGATCAATATCCGGTGGCCGCCAAGCAATGAACAACGCAGGCGGCGATAAATTTTCAGCAGGGATTTTTTGTATTTATGCCAGCTCATGACACCGGTCGCCGCAGGGTTTTGACAACGGCCGCTATGATAGCGGCAAGCGGTGCATTGACGATACAGGCCCGGCTACCCAGACGGCAGCGATACGGCGCATCAAAGGCGTGCGAACAAGGAGCGCAGGCTTCCTTGCTCGAAATGACGATGGCGCGAGCACCAATCGGACGTTGATCGTCGGCATCGGCCGGGCCCATGAAATCGATCACCGGCACGCCCAGGGCATCGGCCATGTAAGTCGCCCCCGAATCGACCCCGACAAAGCAATCCAGCCCGGCCAACAGAGCCGGAAGTTCGGCCAGACTCCATTGTCCGGTCGTATCGATGATCCGGCCGGCCGGCAATGCCGCAGTCAATTCAGCGGCAATCGGCTGGTCGACCGCAGTACCGATCAAAATCAGGCTGGCTGACGTCTGCTCGACGATCCCCCGTGCCAATTCCAGCAGCTGGGCTGCCTCAAGGGCCTTCATCCGGTTGCCAGCCCCCAGCCCCAGACCGACCAGAGGCGGCTGAAACCCGGAAAACAGCGCCTGGCGACGTAACTCGCCATTGGCTGGAACGGCCACGCGATTTGGCAGCGCAAGCAAAGGAGCATCCACGCCCAGCCCGACACCGGACAATGCCCGCACAGCCGTTTCCCGAAACAGGGAGCCGGGTCGATGAGTCTCGCCGTGCGTCAGGAATGGCCAGGCCAGACGAGCGCTTCCCTGGCGACGGTCGGCCAGCACCGCAACCCGATGCAGTACGCCGGCCCAGAAGGGGACCAGCAGGTTGGTCAGGTTAGGACTGAGCACCAGCACCGCATCGTAGCCTTCGCCCAGCACCCCCAACAGCCAGCGCTTGCCGGCCCAACCTTTGTAGCCGCCAGGCGGCAGGGTAACAATTCGATCGATGCTGTCCAACCCTTCGGCCAGCGGCAGATTGACCGGGTGCAGCAAGGCGACGATTTCCGCCTGCGGCAGACGGCTGCGCAAAGCACTGAAAACCGGCGTCGTGGCGACAAAATCACCAATCTTGGCGGTCTGGATGACCAGCACGCGCCGGATTTCATTTTTGCTCCGTCGCGAAGCACGCCACCACAGCCAGGGGGCAGCCAGCCAGGTCAGCAGCAGGTAAATCACCGGATCGCCTCGGTCAACACGCGGGTAACACCGGCCACATAGGCTTCGATCGAAAAGTGTTCGACAACACGTTGATACCCGGCCTGCCCCATCCGTTCGCGCAGGGCCGGATCGGACAGCAAGCGACGCAAGGCCGCGGTGAGCGCGGGTATGTCACCGTAGCCATAAAGCAGCCCGGTTTGTTCATTGACCACCAGTTCGCGAGTCCCGGTGACATCGGAACCGACGACAGGCTTGCCCGAAAGCATCGCTTCGAGCACGACGCGCGGCAGTCCTTCCTTGCTCGAACACAGCACACAAACATCCATGCGTTGCACCCAGGCCAGCGGCAAGGATTGGAAGCCGACAAACCTGACCTGCCCGGCAACCTGCCGCTCGGCGGCCAAAGCTTGCAGCGCTTCCTGCTGTGGCCCTTCACCCAGAATCAGGCAGGTCACATCCAGCCCCTCGGCCTTCAACTGGGCCACGGCTTCAATCAGATGCGGAATACTCTTCAGCGGGGTCAATCGACCCACCGTTCCGATCACCAGCCCGTTCCACGACGAATCCGGCTCGATCGGTGCGGGCATCGGCCGGCGATGATCGATTGCGTTGTGAACCACCGTAATATGCTTGCGTTCAACACCACAAGCCGCCATCACATCCGCCGAACCGTGCGAAACGCAAATGACACGGCTGACCAGGCGATTGACCACCTCGGCCTCTTCAATCAGCAATTCCGGCTGCACCCGGCAGTGCTGAACAATCGGCAAGCCGATCGGCCCCGCCGCCAGGTAACCTTCAAGATTGGTGGACGGCTGGTTATTCATGTAGAGCAGGTCGAAGCCCCCCTCCAGCAAGATTTTTTGCAAGGCCGCACCGCGCGGCACCATGCGCCAGCGCCGGTCGATCGCCCGTACACTGCGCTTTTTCAGCCGGGCCGACCAGGAAAACAAGCCCCGCACCAGTTCTTTGCCCAACTTGGCCCACAAAGGCTGCTGGCGAGTGGGCAGGATGATCAACGGAATGCCGATATCCGCCAATTCCTCGGACAACAGTCGTCCTTCGCCACCCTTGCGGTAATCCTTGTAGAAACAGCAAGTCACGGCGAATTGCTCGCGGTCGAGACGTTTGAGCAGTTCGATCATGCTGTTAGTCCCGCCGCCCCATTCGTTGCCGGTATCAAGCAGAAGGATTTTTTTCGGATTTGTCATGCGGATTTTCGGCTCAAAATCGTGTCGACCGCAGCAATCACCTCATCGACCGAGATGTTGTCCATGCACAGCGGTTCGGCGTAAGGACAGTTCTTGGACTGACAGGGATCGCAAGTACGCCACTTGCGGATCACCAGATGCTTTTCTGGATCGTAGCCCGGACCGGAGCGGGCCGGATCGGACACGGCAAACAAGGCCACGACAGGCGTATCGACCGTCACCGCCAGATGCATCGGGCCGGTATCGCCGGTCACCAGCAGGCTGGCCCGTTTAAGCAAGGCCGGCAAGGCGATCAGCGGCAACTGTCCGGCCGAGGCCCAGGCACGTATACCGCCGACCAAGGGTGCGGCCGCCGCGATGCCGGCCGCCACTTCCTGGCACAGCGCCGCTTCGGCCGGCGAACCGGTCACGACAAAGCGCAACTCAGGATATTTCTGGCTCAGCGCCACCGCTGCGGCAATAAAACGCGAGCGCGGCCAGCGCCGGCTCATCGTCGATGCACCGGGCTGCAAGGCCACGATGGTCGCCGCCTGCCAGCCACGTTCGGCCAAGGCATCAGCCAGGGCGAGATCACCGGCCGGCGACAGCGGCACCGTCATGCGCGGGGAAAAATCGCCTTGCGCACCGGCCAGCCGGGCAACAGCCAGCCGTTGTTCAATGCCATGCCCCAGATCATCCCAGCCAACGACCGGTTCGCGGTTGCTGAGCAGGAAATTCCAGCGGTTATTGTTCGGCAGCTTGAAGATGTAACGCGCCCCCGACAAATAAGCCAGCGGCGTCGCCTGCGGTTCGTTGCCGTGGAAAATGGCCGCCAGATCGTAGTCCTTGAGCAGCCTTGCCAGCCGACCAAAACCACGCCATTTGCCATCGTAGGGAATCAGTTCATCGACCTCGTCCAGCCCGGCAAACAGGGTCTGCAAGGCTGGATGCACGAGTAGTGTGATGTGGGCTTGCGGATAGGTCTGGCGCAGGGCACGCAAGCCCGGCGTGGACAGCAGCGTATCACCCAGCGCCGTGCACGAAATGGCCAGGATGCGCTTGATCGCCGGCGTCGCCAGTTCGTCCGCCGAACGTGGCCGGCGATCCAGGGCACGTTTGAGACGCAGCCAGCGATAGAGCAGCGGTTCGCGCAGACGCAGGCGCATCAGTGCCTCTTCTTGTCCGACTTGAGGCCGAGATACAGGGCCGAGAGCAACGAATTGCCGTAGATCGTCATGCGTCGGCCAAACCAGCCAGCCGGCTTGTCCTTGGCGACAAGCCGGGGAATCCGGGCCGGGTCGACGTCACGCCGGGCGACACCGTGTTCGGTGGTGTACAGGTGCGAAAAACCGGCGGCCCGGGCAATCCGCTGGTAGGTGGCATCGTAATAGCCTTGCGGCCAGCACAAGTGCGGGCTGGCCTCCCCCAAACGCGCCGCCAGGGTTTCACGTGAAACGGCAAGATCCGCGGCCAGCGCGGCATCGCGTTCGGCCTGATCGGCGATCTTGCGATCCCAGCGGGTGTGGCTGTGGGTATGCGAGTGAAATTCGACCGTACCGGCCGCGCGCATGGCCTCGACTTCGGACCAGCGCAGGAAAGCCGTATCGAGCTTGCCCTCGGCTGCCGCAGCCATCGCCTGCTTGTGGGTCGGCACATCGGGAATGTCGGATTGACCCGCGTGCGGACGTTGCGGCCCATCGCCGACCCAGCCGGTGATCAGAAAAATCGTCGCCTGCTGACCAAACTCCTGCAACACCGGATGGGCATAAACCCAGTTGTCGAGATAGCCGTCGTCAAACGTCACCAGCACGCTTTTCTTCGGCACCTGGCCGCTCGCCACGGCGTCGGCAAATGCCGCGGTCGACAGCGTCGTCCAGCCATTTTTCGCCAGCCACTGCATCTGCGCCCGGAAATTTTCCGGCGAGCAGGTCACCAGTCCGGGCTTCGGACTGATGTGGTGATACATCAGCACCGGCAGCGGCTGGCTGAAGCTCATCGGGCGTCCAGCAGGCGCTGGTATAGCGCTTCCATGCCTGCGGCCATTTTCTCGCGCGAGAACTGGCGACGGACGAATTCGCTGGCTGTCCGGCTCATCTCGGCGCGGCGATCAGGATCGGCAAGCAAGCTGATGATCGCCTCACCCAGCGCCTTGCCGTCATGCGGCGGCACGAGCAGGCCGGTCGAACCGTCCTGGACAATTTCGGGCACACCATCGATATTCGTGCCAATCGCCGGCACACCGAGCGCCGCGGCTTCGATGAAGGCCGTACCCAGCGCCTCCTGATGCGTCGGCAGAACGAAGAGGTCGAGCGATTCGAGCACATTGGTTACATCGCGGCGCAGACCGAGCAGATGCACACGGCCATCCAGCCCTTCGGCGGCAATGCGCGCCTTCAAATTATCAGTTTGCGGACCATCGCCGGCAAAGACGAAATGCGCATCGGGAAAGCGGGCGAGCACGGCGGGCGCCGCATCGAGAATCTCGGCATGCCCCTTCTTGGCGCGCAGGATGGCCACGGTGCCAACAAGCAAGGTCTCGGGCGGCAAGCCCAGCTCGGCCTTCAAGGTACCGCCTGCGGTCGACGGCTGGTAACGGCCGAAATCAACGCCGGTGGCGATGGTGCACACCTTGTTTTGTGGCACGCCGGCACTGACCAGGTAACGCTCGACAAAGCGGCTGACGGTGACCACCTGGTCGGGCAGGATACTGTAGGTAAATTTCGAGGTAATGGGCAGCGCCAGATGCCGCGTACGCACAATGCGCGGGCGTTGGCCCAGCGTTCGTGCCGCCATGCCGGCCAGCTGGGTATCGCGACCGCTGTGCGTATTGACCACGTCGGCACCGAACTCACAGATCACCCGGCGCAGCTTGATGATCGCCGGCAAATCGATCGCGCCACGCATGTCGACCGTGAAAGTGGCGAAACCCGCCTCCTTCGCCCGGTCCAGAATGCGTGCGCCGGGCCGGCCGACCACCGCCAGTTCGTGGCCGCGCTCGCGCATCGTGACCAGTTCGTTCATCGTGCGGTTTTCCTGACCGCCCCAACCCTTCGACGACTCGGTATGGAGAATGCGCATCAGACGGCGCTCTCTTCCGCTTTCTGCATCCGGTACAGGCGGGCATACAGGCCGTCGTGAGCCAGCAGTTCGGCGTGCGAACCCTCTTCCTGCTTGTGGCCGTGGGCCAGCGCAACGATGCGGTCGGCTCGCTCGACGGTAGAAAGACGATGGGCAATGACCAGCGTGCTGCGCCCCCGCATCAACTCATCAAGGGCCGCCTGGACATGGCGCTCGGACTCGGTATCGAGCGCCGACGTCGCCTCATCGAGAATCAGGATCGGCGCATCTTTCAGGATGGCGCGGGCAATGGCCAGACGCTGGCGCTGGCCGCCGGAAAGCTTGACGCCGTTTTCGCCGATCATCGTCTCCAGCCCCTCGGGCAGCGCGTCGATGAACTCCAGCGCATGCGCCGCCTTGGCCGCGGCGCGGATTTCCTCGACCGTCGCGTCGTGCTTGCCGCCATAAGCGATATTGGCACCGAGCGTGTCATTGAACAGCACGACATCCTGGCTGACCAGCGCGATGTTGTCGCGCAGGCTGTCGAGCTTGATGTCCTGGATGGCATGACCATCAACGCGGATTTCGCCGGCATCGATCTGGTAAAACCGTGGCAACAGGTTGGCTGCTGTCGTCTTGCCGCTGCCGGACGGTCCGACCAGCGCAATGCACTCGCCCGGTCTGACCGTCAAGGAAACATTGTCGAGCGCCGGACGCTCGGCGCCGGGATAGGTAAAACTGACCTTGTCGAACTCGACCAAGCCTTTTGCCCGGCCCAGATCGGTCTGTCCCTTATCTTCTTCGGCCTCTTCGTCGATCAGCGAAAAGACGCTTTCAGCCGCAGCCAGACCGCGCTGGATCGGCGCATTGACGTCGGTGATCCGGCGCAGCGGCGGCAGGATCATCAGCATCGCGGTAATGAAGGAAACGAAACTGCCGACCGTCGTCTGGTCGCCGGAAGCCTGCTTGAGCGCGACGCCCATGATGATTGCCACGCCGGATGCAGCGAAGAACTGGACGATCGGACTTTGTGCGGCAACCGCCATGGTCGCCCGCATGGCCAGCCGGCGCTGCTCACGGACCGATTTGTAGAAGCGGGCTTCCTCGTAGGTCTGGCCGCCAAAAATCTTGACCACCTTGTGACCTTCGATGGTTTCCTGCAGCACCTGGGTAATCTTGCCCATCGATTCCTGCTGGCCCTTGGCTACGCTGCGCAGACGCTTGCTGAAAAAACGCACGACAAAGGCAATGAACGGCACGACGGACAGGGTGATCAGCGTCAGTTGCCAGTTCAGGTAGAGCAACCAGGCCATCAGGCCGACGATGGCCAGCGAATCCTTGATCAGCGAAGTCAGCGCATTGGTCGCCGCTCCGGCCACGCCAGCCACGTCATAGGCAATGCGCGACATCAGGCGACCCGAGAGATTGTCGCTGTAATACTTGGTCGGCAGGCGGACCATGCGGGCAAACATCGCCTGGCGCAGCTCGGTGATGACATTGTTCGACACCCAGCTCATGGCGTATTCGCCAATGAAGCCGAAGACGGCGCGGGCCAGGAAAATGCCCATGATCGCCGCCGGGAAAAGCAACCAGTCCCACTCGCCAGCCGCGGCCGAAAAGCCGTCGTCGAGCAGTTTCTTCATCATCGCCGGAAAAACCGGCTCGGCCAGGGCCGACAAACCCATCGCTACCAGTGCGGCGGCAAACGCCTTCCAGTAGGGGCGGACATAGGTCAACAGCCGGAGGTAAAGCTGACGACTGGTCATGTCACTGGCCATGCAAATCCCTGATGCGAAAAGTAGAACCCGTGATTATACCTGCCCGACCGGAGCGGGACTGAGCGAACGGTAAAGGGCGAGCAGCCGGTCGGCCATCGCCGGCAGGGTCAGCGCCTCGACACTGGCCCGGGCCGCCGCACGCGCCGTCTGGTTACCGGCCAATACGCACAGGTCGTCGAGCCGGGCAGACAGTTCGGCCCGATCAACGGCATCGACCACCCAGCCATTCACCCCGGCCTGTACCCATTCCTGAGCACCACAGGTCGTCGAGGTGACAATCGGCAAGCCGCAAGCCAGCGCCTCAAGCGCTGCATTCGGACAAGGGTCGTACAGCGTCGGCAGGACAAAACCGTCCGCCGCGCCGTACCACGGGCGCACATCCTTGAGCGGGCCGGTGAAATGAACGCGATCGCCCAAACCGAGCGAGCCGGCCAGCGCCCGCATGGTCTTGAGCTTGCGGTCGGCGCCAACCACCACCAGATGCGCCGTCGCATGCCGGGCCGCAGCAAAAGCGCGCAACAACTGCGGCACGCCCTTGCGTTCAAAACCGCTGCCGACAAAAAGCAGCACCGGCACATCCTGCGGAATCCCGGCTGCGGCGCGGGTTGCACTACGGAATTCGTCAGCCAGCCCGGGATAAAACACCGCCGTATCGACGCCGTTGTAGATTACTGCGAGCTTGCTGCGGTCGACACCGTAAAAACGTCTGATTTCATCGGCCACCATCTGCGAATTGCAGATCACGCGGCACAAGGCCGGATGTTCGAACATCGCCCGTTCCGTCACGCAAACATAACGGTGATAGGGCGAGAAACGCTGCATCAGACGCTGCAATGGCCCAAGAATGCGCGCCCGATGAACCAGCCATGCGGCATGCACGCCATCGCCGGCCCGAAAGATCATGCAACCGGGAATGCGCTCGTGCGACTGGGTGATGTCGAATGCCCCCACCGCCATCTCGCGCTGTGCCGCTGCTGCAAAACTGCGGTCGCGCGCCGCCCGTCCACCCAGCAAGCGGGAATACGCCGGATCGCAGGTCACCTGACGAAACCCTTCACGCGGCGCACCATCCCAACTGCGCGTAATCAGCGTGACTTCCGCCCCTTCGGCCGCCAGCGCCGCCAAGGCCCGCTCGACAAAGCGCTCGGCCCCGCCAAACGGGTTGTACCGCTGGCGAACGATGGCGATCTTCACAGCGCGAGCAACTCGTGAGCCGCCGCCAGTACTTCATCCACCCCCAGGCTGACCAGGCAATCGCTGAGCTTGCCGCCGCCACAACCGTCGATACCGCAAGGCCGGCAGGGATGCTGGGTACTGCTGACAACGCGGAAGGGAATGCCCCACGGCCCCCACTGCTTGTCACCGGAAGGACCGAACAGCGCGACGGTTGGTGTGCCTACGGCCGCAGCGATATGCATCGGCGCCGAGTCGACGCCGATAAACAGCTTTGCCGACTGGGTCAACGCCGCCAGTTCCTTGAGCGAAAGCACGCCGGACAGGCTGAAAGCCGGCTTTTCCAGCGCGGCCTGGATCGCATCGAGCATGGCCTGTTCATCCTTGCTTGGCGCTGCCGTCAGCACCACCGCATGACCTTCGGCCTGCAGGCGGCTGATCAGCGCAACCATGCGCTCAACCGGCCAGCATTTGAAAAACCAGCGCGAGGCCGGGTGAATGTGGATGAAATCACCGCCATTCAGGCCGAATCCCTGCAAATGCGCCGCCACACTGGCTTCGGCCGTCGGCCCCGGAACCAGGCACATGCGCCGTTCTTCAGGCGTCGGCTGAATGCCGATCCGGCGCAGCGCGTCGAGATTGGCCTCGACCATGTGCCGGAAAGCATTGCGCGGCGCAGTCTGGAGATGCGTAAAGCTCTGCTTCCAGCGCTTGCTCCGGCCACCGACCGACGGCCCGACCGACCAGCGCGGCTTGAGCAGGCGGCACAGCCAGGCCCCACGCCAATGTTCGGTCAGGTGGATGACCAGGTCGTAACCACGGGACTTGAGCGCGTTGTAGAGCGCCAGTTCAGCCTTGCTCTGGCCGACGATACCGAGTTTCTTCCATTTGCGGTCGATGGTGTGAACCTGCGCAATTGCCGGATGCAAAGTCACCATCTCGGCCGTGTCGGCATAAACCAGCGCATCGATCTCGACTTGCGGCGCATGCGCCTTGAGCACCGAAAACACTGGCGAACTGACCAGCACATCGCCGTGATGGCGCAGCTTGATGACCAGCACCCGGCGAACTTCGCCGAGCGGCACGGCATCGCCCAGAGGATTGAATATTTGCATCCCGGTATTTTACCGGGCTAGCTCGACCGTCGTCAGCGATCCGTAGTCAAAAACCAGTTCGCTCCAGCGTTCCGGCGACAAATTCCGCCAATGTGCCAGCAACACCCGGATCACCCCGGCGTGCGTGACAAGCACCGCTTCCGGCACGTCCAGCCCGGCCACGAAATCGAGTGCCCGTTGCTGCAGCATGAACGGCGACTCGCCGCCAGGCGGCACGAAATGCGCGACATCGCTCGCCCAGGCGTCGATCTGCTGACGCGGAATGGCATCCCACGGTCGACCTTCCCAATCGCCAAAATTGATTTCCGCCAGACGGGCATCAAGCCGGGGCGAAGGATGCAGGGCCTCGGCCAGATGCCGGCAACGCTGCAAGGGACTGCTCCACACAGGCAAGCCGGACGGCAGGCGAGGACGCAAGGCGCACGCGGCGGCCTCGACATTTTCGGCTGCCAGATCGAGTTGACCGTAGCAAATACCGGCCTCGACCCGTGGCCGCGGATGACGAACAAGGTGAAGAATCATCCAGGCGCCACAAATTTCACGCGTCAGGCGTAGCGAATCGGCCGCGCGCGGAGGCGAACAAATTCGGCCAGTTTGCGATCCTCGACCAGCAAGTGATGTTCGTAACCCTGGACGATGAAGTCGACCAGCATGCTGACGGCGCGCTGCTCGCCAAGAATGGTCAGTTCGAAAATATGCGTCAGCTGCTCGACCGTTTCATTATGCAAACGGCGATGCTCCTCGGCGCCGGGATACGCAATATCGGTCATATAGCGTTCTTCCTCAACAAAATGAGCGCCTACATAGCGCATGAATTTGTCGAGAAAACCGGAGATGAATTCCGAATGAACGTCGGCATCGGCGTGCGCCATCATTTCATTGAAGAAACCGATGAACAGCTTGTGGTCATAATCCAGACGCGGCTGCCCGACGCTCATGGCAGGGTCCCACACTACCGCATCGTAATTTTTATGCATGCCAAACCCGCCCTCTAACTTTTCGTCACATTGTCGCACAACAGCAAAGCCGAACGACATAAGCCGATTGCATGAAACGTTACCGACGGCTCAGACCGGCAACAATGCCAGCACGCCAAGATAGAACGCAATTTCACTCAACTGCTGGGTGGCGCCGAGACAGTCGCCGGTATAACCGCCCAGCCAGCGCATGAAAAGCCGTGACAGCCAAGCCGTCATCAGTGCAGCGAGCAAACACCCGGCCACCGCCTTGACCGGCGGCAGCCCGGCCAAAGGCAGCAAGGCAAACCCCGCGGCCATCAGCCAGGCCGGCCAGGAAAGACGATTGGCCAGCGGCCTGGCCTTGGAAAGCGCATCGTCGCGGACATAATCCATGCACGCCAGCAAGGACGTTGCGCAAAAGCGTGAAACGGCATGCCCGGCGAGCAGCACCCAAGGCAGCAGGGCTTCGTCCAGCGCGACCAGCAAGGTGAACTTGCCGGACAAGGCCAGGACCAGCGCTACCACGCCATAACTTCCGACCCGCGAATCCTTCATGATTTCAAGAATGCGCTGCTTTTCCCAACCGCCGCCCAGGCCATCGGCCGTATCGGACAGGCCATCTTCGTGAAAAGCCCCGGTCGCATAAATCGTCGCCGCCATCGATAGCAGGACAGCCACCGGCTTGGGCCAGAGCCAGGCCGCCCCGAGATAAACCAGCGCCCCGATACCGCCGACCAGCAGGCCGACGGCAGGGAAATAGCGCGCGGCTGAATTCAGTGCCTCGGCCGAATGCCCAACCCAGCCGGGTACCGGCAGCCGGGTGAAAAAACGGATAGCCCCGAAAAAATATTCCAGCTCACGCTTCAACATCGGGGCTTATTCCTGCTCGGACACGCCGGCCGACTCGAAACTGGCCATTTCATTGAGGAAAGCCAGCGCCGCACGGACCAGCGGATAAGCCAGCGCCGCTCCGGTACCTTCGCCGAGCCGCAAGCCGAGATCAAGCAGAGGCTCGGCCTGCATTGCGCGCAGTTGGGCCTGATGCCCTGGCTCGGCCGAGCGATGGCAGAAAATGCAGTAATCGGTCAATGCCGGGAAAAGCTTTGCTGCGGTCAACGCGGCCGAACTGACAATAAAGCCGTCGATCAGCAACACCATTTTGGCTTCCGCCGCCGCCAGCATGGCGCCAACCATCATGGCGATCTCGAAACCCCCGAATTCGGCCAGCACGGCGAGCGCTTCATCGCTGCCTCCGGTGGCCCGGTAACGACTCAACGCCTTATCCAGCAAAGCCTGTTTACGAACCAGGCCGGCATCGTCCAGCCCGGTGCCGCGGCCAACCGCCTCGGCCAGCGAAACCCCGGTCAGACAATGTGTAATCAGCGACGCCGATGCCGTGTTGCCGATCCCCATTTCGCCGAAGCCAACAACATTGCAACCGCCCGCCGCCAGACCGCGCACGATCTCGGCGCCGCTGGCAATCGCCACTTCGCATTGCGCCAGGGTCATTGCCGGCTCATCGATGTAGCTGGCCGTTCCAGCGGCGACCTTGGCGTCGATCAGACCCGGACGACGACCGAATTCATGGGCCACCCCCGCGTCGACCACGGAAAGCGCCATACCGTTCTGGCGGGAGAAAACATTGATCGCCGCACCGCCGGCCAGGAAATTTTCCACCATCTGCCAGGTCACTTCCTGCGGGAAAGCTGACACACCGGCCTTGGCCGCACCATGGTCGCCGGCAAAAACCAGCATCTGCGGCTGCGTGAGCTGCGGCGTCAGGCTGTGCTGGATCAGCCCGATTTTCCTGGCAAGCGTTTCAAGCTGGCCAAGCGCGCCAAGCGGCTTGGTTTTCTGGTCGATTTTGTGTTGCAGCGTAACGGCCAGCCCCTGGTCGGGGCGAGTGATATTGAATTTTGAATGCATCCGATTCTTTCTGTTCGAAAAAGCAAAAGGGCCTCGCGGCAACGTTTGCAAAAACGTCGCCACGAAGCCCTGTCCACAGGCTTCCGGCCCAAACTGACTCGATACGTCTTCTGGCTCTCGGATCAGCCGTTTGCCGCACCTTCCCGCCGGGTCTGTTTCCCCATAGGCAGTGGTTTGTCGCGACATCCGTCCCCGATTACAGCGGCGGGCCCGCCACGGAATTGCACCGTGTTCCGTTACATCGAATCGGGCCGAATTATCCGGCTTGCGGCGACCCGGCGCAATCACCTAAAGTGCCGACCATGAAAGAACTCATTCTTGGTGGTGCCCGTTCGGGCAAAAGCGTTCACGCTGAAAAACGGGCAGCCGAATCCGGCCTCAAGGTCGTCTACCTGGCCACGGCCGAACCCCGCGACGGCGAAATGTCGCGCCGCATCGCCCATCACCGCGCCCGCCGCCCGGCCGAATGGGGCTGTGCCGAAGAAACTCTTCACCTGGCGCAACGTTTGCGCGAACTGGCCGCGCCGGACACCTGCATCCTGGTCGACTGCCTGACCCTATGGCTTTCCAACCTGCTTTTTGCCGGCCTGGCCGGCACCCAGGCCGAAGCCGGCCAGGCCATCGACTGTCCGCTGTTCGACGGCGAGACGGCCGGCCTGATCGAATGCCTGCCGGGCCTGCCCGGACGCATCATCCTCGTCTCCAACGAAGTCGGCTGGGGCATCGTGCCGATGCATCCGGTTTCCCGACTGTTCGCCGATGAACAGGGACGCCTCAACCAACGCGTCGCCGCTGTTTGCGACCGCGTCACACTGGTTGCAGCCGGACTGCCACTATCACTGAAGTAGGGTTATTCTTCGTACTTTAATGCGGCGGAGGAACCATGCAGCGCTTGCTCGACATTCTGGCCTCCGGCATCCATGACACCAAGAATCAGCTGTTCGTCGCCGAAGCGCTGATTGCCGCGCGCGAAGCCGAACACCGCATCGATCTCGGCGAGGCACGCTACGCCATTGAAGCGGCCGCCGAGCGCCTGTCGCGCACGCTCGCCAGCTATCGGCTGCTCCGCCACGGCGCCCAACTGGCCATCGTACCAACCATCATTGGCGATCTTTGTGCCGAAGTCGGGCTGGCCCAGAAAGCCCACCTTGCCGCCAACGGCATCACCCTGAGCATCGATTGCCAGGCACCAGATGCCTGGCCGCTGGACCGTGACCTGATGACCGACATGCTCGGCAACGCAGTCCAAAATGCCGGCCGCTTTGCCCGCAGCCAAGTGCGCCTGACCGCCAGCGAATGCAGCGATGGCCTGCATTTGTTGGTCGAAGACGACGGCCCCGGCTTTGCCAATTTTCCACCTTCCAGCGGGACCGGGCTGCTGCTGGCCGAACGGCTGGCCCGGCTGCACTGCCGGCAGGAGCGGCATGGCAGCTTGCGCCTGAGCAACGACAGCCGGCTGGGCGGCGCTCGTTTTGAGTTGTTCATTCCGTAGATGAGCGATTACAGCAAAAAGCGTTTTCTCGTCATTGACGACCAGCCGCTGGCCCGCGACGCGCTGCGCAGCATCGCCCAGACGGTCGGTGCCTTCGCCGTCGAATTCGCCTCGAATTACCAGGATGCGATCTACCGCATTCGCAACAACGTACCGGACATCATCCTCTGCGACTACATCCTCGGCGACGGTCGCTCCGGCCAGCAATTGCTCGAAGAATTGCGCCGCTTCAACCTGCTGCCGGACGAAACCATCTTCATGATGGTGACCGGCGAACAATCCTACGAACAGGTGGTTTCTGCGGTTGAGCTGGTGCCCGACGACTACATCATCAAACCTTTTTCGCCCGACAAACTGCTCTTGCGGCTCAATCGGATTGTTCAGAAAAAGGATTTTTTCGCCGCTTATTACCGGGAAAAACGCCAGCAGGAATACCAAAAAGCACTGGCTATCCTGGCTGCGCAGCGCGATAGCGAAGCTGGCCGTCCCTACCGTTTCGAAATTCTTCGCCAGCAAGCCGAAGTGCTGCTCGCCACCGGCGATTCAAGCTCGGCCGAAACGGCTTATCGCCGGATTCTGGAAAATTACGATTTCCCCTGGGCCAGAGCCGGCGTGGCACGCTCGCTGCACCAGCAGAACCGGCTGACCGAAGCGCGCGAGGAAATTGATCGCGTTGTCGCCGGCACGCCACACTTCTTTGATGCCTCGGACATCAAGGCCAGCATCTGCATGGCCCAGGGCGAACACGAAGAAGCCCAGAAGGTGCTCGATGAAGTGGCCAAAAAAACCCCGCGCAACTATGTCCGCAAGCGCCTGCTGGCCGAAGCGGCAACGCTCAATGGCGACAGCGAGGCGGCTCGGGCGGCGATGGCCGATGTCATTGCCAACGACACCATGCCCGGCGCCGTTTCAGCCGACGACCAACTGACCCTGGCCCGCAGCTATGTCGATGCCGGCGACCTGATTACCGCCGAAAAAGTGCTGGTCGGCATTCGCGAATCGGAATTGCAGAACCTGAGCCTCAACGAACAGGGCAGCTACGCTTCACTGCTCGCGCTGGCCTCGCCGGATCGCGGCAAGAAACGCTTTGCCGGTCTTCGCCCGGCTTTGCTCGCCACCGAACTCAGCGCCACAGTGCGACTCGATGTGATGCGTGCCGCACTCTCGGTCGGCGATCGTGAGCTGGCCGACCGCCATACCGAAGAACTAATGAGCAGTCCGGATGCCAAAAAGGTGTTCGGCAGCATCCGCAAACATTACGCACTGCACGGCCGGGAAATGGATTTCCGCGAGATCCAGCGCCAGGTCGCGCTCAAGCGGATTCATCACGAAGAGCCCAAGCCGGCCGGCTGAGGCAAAGTCCGGCCAACGTGTCTTAAAGCGGCAGGAAAGTCGCCATTTTTTGCCAGTCGAGCGCCGCTTCCACTGAATCGGCCAAGCGGTCGAGATCGGCTTCGCGCCGGGCGGCAAAATCGACCTGCCCGCTTTCCTGCAAGCCGGCCCAGGCAAGTAGCGCGGTCAACGCCTCGGGATGATCGAAAACGCCGTGGCAATACGTCGCAAAGACCTGGTTGTCGGCTGAAACCGCCCCATCCGTCCGGCCATCGGCCAGTTGCACCGCGACCTGAGCCAGAGCATCGCCGCGCGTCACGCCCAGGTGAATTTCGTAGCCGGTCATGGCCGGATTGCCCGGCAACGCAAGATGGCCGCTGACATTGCGCAACTGTTTCTCGGTTTCCAGCGTCGTTTCCAGATCGAGCGCCGCCAGCCCCGGCGTGCTGCCCGGCTGGCCTTCCAGCCCGAGCGGATCGTGAATCATCCGGCCGAGCATCTGGTAGCCGCCGCACAGGCCGACGACCTTGCCGCCGTAACGCAGGTGTTTCTGGATCGCCGCCGCCCAACCCTGCTGGCGCAGCCAGTCGATGTCGGCACGCACCGCCTTGGAGCCGGGCAGGACGATCAAATCGGCGGCCGGCGGCGTTTCGCCCGGGCCGATCCATTGGAAATCGACTTCCGGGTGCAGGCGCAGCGGATCGAGATCGTTGTGATTCGAAACACGCGGATAAGCTGGCGCGATCACTTTCAAACGGGCCGCTTTTTTACCGTCGACCGCAGCGGTGGCAATCGCATCTTCCGCGTCGAGCATCAGGCCGTGCAAGTAGGGTAATACGCCGAGCACCGGCTTGCCGGTACGCTCTTCAAGCCAGGTCAGGCCGGATTCCAGCAGCGAAATATCGCCGCGAAAACGGTTGATCACGAAACCCTTGACCCGGTTCTGTTCGGACGGCGAGAGCAGTTCCAAGGTCCCGACCAGATGGGCGAAGACGCCGCCACGATCGATGTCGGCGACGATGATCACCGGGCAATCGACCGCTTCGGCAAAGCCCATGTTGGCAATGTCGCGCGCCCGCAGGTTGATTTCGGCCGGCGATCCGGCGCCTTCGACCATCACCGCGTCGTATTGCGCGGTCAACCGCCCCCAGGAGGCCAAAACGGCCTGCATCGCCCGTGGCTTGTATTCCTGGTAGTCGCGCGCATTGAGGTCCATCGCGACTTTGCCGTGAATGATCACCTGCGACTTCTTGTCGGTCGTCGGCTTGAGCAGCACCGGGTTGAAATCAGTATGCGGCAACAGGCCGCAAGCCAGCGCCTGCAGCGCCTGGGCCCGACCGATTTCGCCACCGTCGACGGTGACGGCCGAATTGAGCGCCATGTTCTGCGGCTTGAACGGCGCGACATTGATCCCGCGACGCTTGAGAATCCGGCATAAAGCCGCGACCAGCGTGGATTTACCGGCATCCGACGTGGTCCCCTGGACCATCAGTGAAAAGCAGGACATAGCGACCAAATGTGAAAAAAGTCCGTAATTATGGCACCATCAGCCCCGCCCATTTGTTTGGGCGAGTGTCTCCGGGTGCCGTTCAGCCAACACTGGACGGAGAATCGGGAAGGCGGTGCAAATCCGCCACGTGCCCAACGCTGTAAGGATGACGGGCGATGCATCAGGCCACTGGACGGGAATCCCGACCGGGAAGGCGCATCGCCAGGCTGAATCCAAGTCAGAAGACCGGCCGGGAGGCAAATCACAGGCTGTCAGGCCCGGCAGTCCACATCTTTCCAGAAGGGGAATCCATGGAAAACCAAGCCACACCAATGGCACCCGCCTTTTCCGATGCCGATCGGGCTGCCGTCTATCAAGCCATTTTCAATCGCCGCGACGTGCGTGGTCAGTTTTTGCCGACGCCGGTGCCGGACGATGTCCTGAGTCGCGTATTGATGGCAGCGCACCACGCCCCTTCGGTCGGTTTCATGCAGCCGTGGAACTTCCTGCTCGTGCGCTCCAACGAGGTCAAGCAACGCGTCCATGCCATCTTCGACCAGGCCAACCAGGAAGCGGCCCGAATGTTTCCGGACGGCAAGCGTGAGATCTACAGCAAGCTCAAGCTGCAAGGCATTCTCGAAGCGCCGATCAGCCTGTGCATCACCTGCGACCGGACGCGTACCGGGCCGGTCGTCATCGGTCGCACGCACATCCCGACGATGGATCTCTACAGCAGCGTCTGTGCCGTCCAGAATCTCTGGCTGGCCGCCCGTGCCGAGGGCCTGGGCGTCGGCTGGGTGAGCATTTTCAATGAAGCCGAACTGCAGGACGCGCTCGGCATTCCGCACCATATCGTGCCGATTGCCTACCTGTGCATCGGCTATGTCAGCCATTTCCACGACAAACCCGAACTGGAAAAAGCCGGCTGGCTACCGCGTTTGCCGATCGAGGATCTGGTCTATTTCGAGCAATGGGGAGCCACGGATTCCGGCCAGAACGAGCCGTTGACCGCAGCATTGCGTGAAATGCAGGCCGACATTCAAGGGCCAGGCATTTTCCCGAAATGAACCTCAGCATCGACGCCTTTGCCATGCCGCTGGCCGCCCTCGCCGCTGTCCTGCTCGACCGTGTACTCGGCGAGCCACGGCGCTGGCATCCGCTGGTCGGCTTCGGCAATCTGGCGTCGATGCTGGAAAAGAAACTCAACAATCGACACATCTCCAGCGGCCTGCTCGCCTGGCTACTTGTTGTCGGACCATGGGTTGCACTGGCATTCTGGCTGCGGCCATTCGCGCCCTTTGCCGTCGATGTCGCCCTGCTCTACTTCGCCCTCGGCGCGCAAAGCCTGGCCGAACACGCCGAAGCCGTCGCCCGGCCGTTGCGCGAAGGCCGGCTGGACGAGGCGCGGACGCGGGTCAGCTGGATGGTTTCCCGTGAAACATCGCAACTCGACGAGTCCGGCGTCGCCAAGGCGGGCGTCGAATCGGTGCTTGAAAACGGCAACGACGCGATCTTTGGCACGCTGTTCTGGTTCGCCCTGCTCGGCGGGCCCGGCGCACTGCTCTTCCGGCTGGCCAACACGCTGGATGCGATGTGGGGCTACCGCACCGAACGCTACAACCTGTTCGGGCGCTTTGCGGCACGTTTCGACGATCTGCTCAACTGGCTGCCGGCCCGCCTGACCGCGCTGACCTACGCCCTGCTTGGCCGGACGCGCAATGCGCTGGCTTGCTGGAAAACCCAGGCGCCGGGCTGGGAAAGCCCGAACGCCGGGCCGGTCATGTCAGCCGGTGCCGGCAGCCTCGGCGTGCTGCTCGGCGGCGCGGCGATGTATCACGGCCAGGAAGAAATCCGCCCGCCGCTCGGCACCGGGCCGGCCCCGCTGGCCGCTGATCTTGGCCGGGCGATCACCCTGATCCAACGCAGCCTGTGGCTGTGGCTGGCCGTCTTTTTCATGATTGGAATCCTGCATGCTTGAGCATGGCGGACGCCTGCGCCAAGCCGCAGTCCGATACGACATTCCGCTCGGCGACTGGCTCGACCTGTCGACCGGGATCAACCCGAACTGCTGGCCGGTGCCAGAAATGCCGGCCGATTGCTGGCTCCGCCTGCCGGAAAACGACGATGGCCTGGAAGCGGCCGCCGCCGCCTACTACGGCAACAGCAATCTGCTGCCGGTGGCCGGTTCGCAAGCCGCCATCCAGTTACTGCCGCATTTATTGCCGCGCGCCGTCGTTGCCTGCATCAGCCCGCTGTACGCCGAACATCCGCACGCCTGGCAGCGCGCCGGCCATCGTCTGCGCTTCCTGCAGAACGCCACGCTCCCGCGCGCCCTGGCCACGGCGACACCGTATGTGCTGATGTGCAATCCGAACAATCCGACGGCCGGCCGTCACCCGCGCGATGTCGCGGTCGACGCGGCCATCCAGCTCAAAAAGCGCGGCGGCTGGCTGATTGTCGATGAAGCCTTCATGGACCCGACGCCGGAAGACAGCCTGACCGCACTGGCCGGCACCCCGGAAGCGCCGAACCTGATCGTGCTGCGCTCGATCGGCAAGTTTTTCGGTCTGGCCGGCGCCCGCGTCGGCTTCGTTTTCGCCGCCCCCGACCTGCTCGCCAAGCTGGCCGAACTGATCGGCCCGTGGTCGGTTGCCGGGCCGTCGCGCGTTGCCGCCCGGCTGGCCTTGTCGGATACGGCCTGGCAGGCGAATGCCCGGATCGAACTGCAAGCCGCTGCCGCCCGCCTGCATGCCTTGCTGGCACCGCTGGGCGACGTCAGCAGCACGGCCTTGTTTGCCACGCTGAACGCCGCAGAAACCGGCGAACTGCACGAGTTTCTCGCTCGACGCGGCATTTTGACCCGCCATTTCGACCAGCAGCCGCTGCTTCGCTTCGGCCTGCCGGCCAATGAAGCGGAATGGCAGCGCCTGGCCGCCGCCCTGAACGACTGGAAAGCCGCATGAAAAACCACCTTTTCGCACTGTTGACCGCAGCACTCGCCAGCAATCCGGCCAGTGCTGCCGATCTGGTCTTCAAGGACGACACCGGCTACGAGGTGCGCCTGAAGAAGGCAGCAACGCGCATCGTCACACTGGCGCCGCATGCGGCCGAAAGTCTTTACGCCGCAGGCGCCGGCAGCAAGCTGGTCGGCACCGTCGATTACAGCGACTACCCGCCGGAGGCGAAGAAAGTCGCCCGCGTCGGCGGCTATTCCCGCATCGACCTCGAAGCGGTGGCGGCGCTCAAGCCGGACCTCGTGCTGGCCTGGCAAAGCGGCAACAACCTGACGCAGGTCGACAAACTCCGGGCGCTCGGCCTGACAGTTTACGTCTCGCAACCGAACAAAATGGAAAACGTCGCCGACCAGTTGATCCGCATGGGTCAGCTGGCCGGCACCGAAACGGCGGCCAACGCAGCGGCTGAACAGTTCCGCAAGCGCCTGGAAGGCTTGCGCAAGGCCAATGCCGGCAAGCCGAAAATCCGCGTTTTCTACCAGATCTGGAAATCGCCGCTGATGACCGTCGGCGGTCCGCAGATCATCAGCGATGCAATCACGCTGTGCGGCGGCGAAAACGTGTTTGGCCAACTACCGCAGATGGCGCCGACGGTCAGCGTCGAAGCCGTACTGGCGGCCGATCCGGAAGCCATCATCGCAACCGGCATGGGCGATGCCAAGCCGGAATGGCTGCACGACTGGGACAAATGGACGCGAATGACTGCGGTCAAACGCGACAATCTGTTCCATATCAATCCGGACATCATGCAGCGCCACACGCCGCGCATTCTCGATGGCGCAGAGAAACTTTGCGCTCATCTCGATGTCGCACGCAGCCATCGTCCAGCCAAGTAAAACCATGCCCCGTCTGCCGCAACGCATCGTCTGCCTGACCACCGAAACCGTCGAAGTGCTTTACGCCCTGGGCGAACAAGACCGCATCGTCGGCATTTCCGGTTACACCGTCCGTCCGCCCGAAGCGCGCAAGGAGAAGCCCAAGGTTTTTGCCTTCACGACCGGCGACATCGACAAGATCCTCGCCACCCAGCCCGATCTCGTCCTCACTTTCTCCGATCTGCAGAGCGAAATTTCGCGCGACTTGATCAAGGCCGGTGTCCCGGTCTACGCCTTCAACATGCGTAGTGTCGACGACATTCTCGGCATGATCGAAACGCTCGGCCGGCTGGTCGGGGCGGAAGATAAGGCGCTCGCCATCGTCGCCGGACTGGAAGCTCAAATCGCCCAGACCCGAGCGATCGCGGCCGAACGCTTGGCCAAAACCGGCAAGAAGCCGCGCGTTTATTTCGAGGAGTGGGACGAGCCGCTGATCAGCGGTATCCGCTGGGCTTCCGAGCTGATCGAAATCGCCGGCGGCGAAGATGTTTTTGCCGAACAAGCCCGCTCGCCGCTGGCCAAGGACCGCCGCCCTTCTGCCGAAGACGTGATTGCCGCCGCGCCGGACATCATCATCGGCTCATGGTGCGGCAAGCACTTCCGCCCCGAACGGGTCGCCGCCCGACCCGGCTGGCGGGAGATTCCCGCGGTCAACAACGGAAAAATGCATGAAATCAAATCAGCCGTCATCCTGACGCCAGGGCCGGTGGCAATCAGCGAAGGACTGCCTCAACTGCTCGAAATATTTGATCTGTAAGAAAGCAGCTCGAAACCCGCTGACTATAATCAGCCTCTCCGCCAAGGATCCAGACCATGAAAATCGCCGTATCGACCCTCTTGCTCAGCCTGCTCTGTGCCACCACTCCGACTTTTGCCGCCGATGAAGGCACGGCCGCGCTGGAAGCCATCGGCCAGATCAACGGTACGGCACTGGCCTGCAAGCAGCCGGCACTGGTCAGCCGGGCGCGCAACTCGGTCGCCACCACGGCCCCCAAGACGCGCGCCAATGGCGAAACGTTTGAAAACGCGACCAATGCCGCCTTCCTGGCTCAAGGCAAAGCCAAGTGTCCGGAGGCCGCAACGCTCGCCAACCAGCTCGGCGCTGCCGAACAACGCCTGCAAGCGGTCTTCAAGTCGGCTCAATGATCCGTCTTTGCGCACTGCTGCTGATTGGCTTGTGGCTGGCTCCCCCCGCTCTGGCTGAATCATGGGAGGCTCTGCGCAGCAACAGCAGTGCCGGCATTATTCCGCGCTATCTCCTGCAGGACCCGAACGGTCGTTCGGTCAACAGTGAGGACTTTCGCGGACGCTACCAGCTGATTTCCTTTGGCTACACCTATTGCCCTGATATCTGCCCGACCACCCTGGTTGAAATGGCTGAAATCCTGAAACAACTGGGCGACAAGGCGGCACGCGTCCAGGCAATCTTCATTACGGTCGACCCGGAACGCGACACCGGCAAGGTGCTCAAGACCTATACCGAATTTTTCGACCCCCGCATTCTCGGCCTGACCGGCCCGGTCGCACTCGTCCGCCGCTCGGCAGACAATTTCAAGATCCGCTACAGCAAGGTTTTTGAGCCGGACACCCCGGCCGACCGTTATGCGGTCGACCATTCGGCAGGGATGATTTTGCTCGGCCCCGATGGCCAATTCATCAAAAAATTCCCCTTCGCCATGCCGGTTGGCGAAATCTCGCGCCAGCTCGAGGCTTACATCAACTCGCCTTAACTGCAGGAAAACACTCATTGCATTGGCATAGGGGCTGAGGCTATAGTCTGCCGATGTACCGAGCGTTTCTGCGCGCCCTCGTATTACTGTTCCTGCTTGCCCCGATTGCCCGGGCAGGCGGCATTGCGCTCGTACTCAGCCAGCAGGGCGGGCCTTACGCCGAGTTTTCGACTGCCCTGCAAAAAACACTGGAGGGCAGCAACTGGAACGTAGTCACTTCCGGCACGCCGGAAACCATCGAACTATCGGTCATCCGGACCGACCTGGTCATCACCGCCGGGGCCGAAGCCCTGCGCCAGACCCTGGGCCGAAATAGTGCTCAACCCGTACTGGCCACCCTCCTGCCCCGGCAAACCTACGAGAAAATCCTTGCCGATGCCGGCAAATTGCGCGGCCGAACCTCCGCAATCTACCTCGACCAGCCGCCGGTTCGACTGGCCGCTTTTCTGCGTTACTTACTGCCTGAACACAAACGGGTCGGGATGCTCCTGAGCAATGAAACACGCACTCTCTACAATCAGTACAAACAGGTCTTTTCAAGCGCAAAACTGGTATTGAGCGGCGAAGACAGCGATACCGACAGCAGCCTGGTCGCGGCGCTCGGCACCCTCCTGCCCCGGGTCGATGTCCTGCTGGCGATTCCCGACAGCTCCATCTACAAGCGCGACAACATCAAGTCGATTCTGGTCACCAGCTACCGCTACCAACGTCCGGTTGTCGCCTTCTCTGCTGCATTTGCCAGTGCCGGAGCCTTGGCTGCGATTTACTCGACGCCGACCCAGATCGGCAACCAGACCGCCGAACTGATCAAGGCCAGCGGCGCCAATCTGCCACTGCCGCAAAGCCCGGACATGTTTGCCGTCAGCATCAATCGCAATGTTGCCGATGCGCTCAATCTTTCCGTCCCGGATGAAGCCACCATCCGGCGCGCCATGCTCGCCGAACGGGAACAACGATGAACCAGATCACCCTGCGCCAACGCCTGCTACTGCTGACGCTGCTACCCAGCACGCTGATTGCAATTGCACTGGTCGCCTATTTCACTTACAGCGGCATCAATACGCTGGAAGCCGAGCTGCGAACCAAAGGGCTGTCCACGGTCCGCTACCTGGCACCGATCAGCGAATACAGCATCATTTCAGGGCAGATCGAAAGCCTGCATTCACTTGCCCAGGCAACGGTTCAGGACTCCGGCGTCAAGGCGGCCATCATCGTCAATCAAAAAGGGCGGGCCATGGCCGTCAGCGGCCGCGTATCGCTGTCGGGCGAAATTCTGCGCCAGACCCCGGACGGCCCGCGTCAGGTTGCCGAAAACGATCGCTGGGTCGCCTTCGGCGCACCGGTCGTTCGCTCGCTCAATGAAGCAGACAGCCTGTTCGAGCCGCTCCATCCTGAACAAAAAGGAAGCCCGCCCGAGGTGATCGGGCATGTCTTTGTCGAGTTCGACAAGACAGAACTGAATGCCCGCCAGGCCGATCTTTTCCAGCGCGGGCTGATCATTGTGCTGGTCGGCCTGATCCTGCTCGCTGTACTCGCCATCGCCATTGCCGACACGCTCGCCAAGCCGCTGCACCAACTGGCGCTGGCCGTTCGGCAGATGTCATCCGGGCACTTTGGAACACGCGTCAACGCCACGTCCAGTGGCGAGCTTGGCATTCTTGAACATGGCTTCAATGAAATGGCCAATCACATTGAAGAGGTTCATCGCTCGATGCAGTCGCGCATCGAGGAAGCCACTGCGCAACTCGCTTTCCAGGCCCGCCACGACCCGCTCACCGGCCTTTTCAATCGCCGCGAATTCGAACATCGGCTGGACCGCGCCCTGAGCAGCGTCCAGGCTGGCGGCGATGAATTCAGCGTGCTGTTCATCGACCTCGACCGCTTCAAACCGGTCAACGATACCTGTGGCCACCTGGCCGGTGACGAGCTGCTCCGCCAGATTTCCCAGCTCTTCCAGGGACGCTTGCGGGAAGAGGATTCGCTGGCCCGCCTGGGCGGTGACGAATTTGGCGTACTGCTGGCCAACTGCAGCGGCCAGCGAGCACGGCAGGTAGCCGACGACATTTGCGGGCTGGCCGCCGCCTATCGCTTTATCTGGCAAGACAAGGTTTTTGCCATCGGCGCCAGTATCGGACTGGCCTCGGTCAATCGGCGCGTGCGCAACATCACCGAAATTCTGGCGGCAGGCGATGCGGCTTGTTATCGCGCCAAGGAAAGCGGCCGGAACCAGGTTTGCGAGCAAGAGACGCTGAATACCCAGGAGCGCCGCCAGGAGCCCGGCAACTGGGCCAGCCGGATTTCGATTGCCCTGGCCGATGATCGTTTGATCCTTGAAGCCTTGCCACTGGCAGCTTTGCAGGACGATGTCGTCACAGGTCACCTGGTTGAAATCGGGGCCCGCCTGAATGAGCCGGGACAGCCGCCGATCGCCCTCTCCGCCTTGATGGATGCGGCCGAACGCTATGATCTGGCGCCCACCATCGACCTGCGTTTCATCGACTGCGCAATCGCTGCACTGGCCAGGGCCAAACAGGCCCAGCGGACACTGCACTGCCTCGTTCCGATTTCACGGGCATCACTCGGCCAAAGCAAGGTGGTCGAGCACATTGCCCGTGGCCTGGCCAGCCATAACCTGCCGGGCAGTGGCTTGTGCCTTCTCTTCTCCGAAGATGTTTCAACACATCAGAGTAGCCAGATCCCCGAATTCCTTCGCCAGATCCGCATTCTGGGCTGCCAGGTCGGACTTTCCGATTTTGGTGGCGGACTTTCATCCTTCAGCCATTTGCACACGATTTCACCCAGCTATATCAAGCTGAGTACCAGCCTGACCCGCGATTTGGGTGGAAATCGGGCGTCGACCGCGCTATTGCGTGCCGTTCAAGAAATCACAGCTGACCTCGGCATTTATTCGATTGCCGAGAATATCGATGAAACCCCGGCTATCGAACAGCTCAAGGCACTCGGTATCAGCTACGCCCAAGGAAAGGCCATCGCACCGTGCGAGCCTTTCGAGGTCTGGCTCGAAGGCGCGGTGATGCGCTAAGGGTTCAAGTTCCCAAACAGACTAGAAGTCCAGGCGCAGCGTCAGCCAGTGCATTTCCGTCGCCAGGCGGGTTTCGCGCCGGCCTTCCATCGTATGGTTGGCCATCTGTGCCATATAGGCCAGCTCAGCCTTGGTACTGCCCAAACGGAAAGGCATGGCCAGACGCCAGTCCACTCGCTCGTAAGGGCTCGTGTAGGAATTCCGGCGCCAGCGCATCCAGCCACTCTTGTAATACATGGCTGAAGCTTCGAGGTCGTACGGCAATTTTTGTATGATCATTGCCGATTGCGAATTACGCGGTGCCGACTCTTCCGTCTGACGGGAAATTTTCGGGATGTTCGACGGCGCATCAACAATGACCGCCTCGCTGCTCAGAAACGCATATGTTCGAATATATGCGTGGTTATAAAGCAGGCGGGTCTTTTCGAACGGCTGCCAGCGCAATTGGTACTCGTAACCCTGCGCCACGACCCGCTCAAGATTCAAGGCCGTATCGTTGCGACCATAAGGCAGCCCGGCCTCAGGCCGGCTGTCAGCGGCCCATGGCGGCAGTGCCGAGGGAACAATCGTGATCCGGTTGGGAATCCGCTCATGGAACGCCCGGACATCCAGACTGGCGCGCCACGGCTTGACTTCACCTAGATAGCCGAGCTCCAGCGTATCGATCCGCTCGGCATTGATACCCGGGGTAGCGTAGTAAGTACGATCAACCGGCGTAACTGTCCCGGCAGCAGCTTTGGATGTGTTGCCGTAGGCTTCGTAAAGGCTTGGCGTACGGTGAGCCCGCGAGGCAACAAGACGCAGCGTGTGGTCCTTGAACAGGTGATAGCTGACACTGGCGCGGGGGTCGAACAACTCGCCGACCACCGTATCATGCTCGTAACTGGCGCCCAGGTTGAACAGCCAATCCTTGGCCGGCCGCCACTCAAGATTGCCGAACAGGCGATATGCGTTACGTTGCTGCCAGTCGTAGTTTGAAAACTGCTGGAATGACGTAACCTGGGCCCGGCGCATTCCCAGCCCCCAGACCGCCCGTGTTTTGCTCGAAGGAGCCAGCATATGCTGGAACTCCAGCTCATCGGTCCGTGATTCGCCGCCAGGATTGGCCGGATAAAAATACGTATTGCCGGAATAGGACAAACGCTCGAGATAGCGCCCGGAAGCCCAGTCTTCAACGTGCGAGTAACGCAGCTTCAACTCTTCGCCTGGTGCCACAATATGACGCCACTCTGCGCTCAGGGCCGTGCTGTTCTGGCTCAGATCGCGGTAAGGATCGGTCAGGCTGGATGGGCGTCCGTACTGTGAAACCTCTTCGGCATGGCTGATTGTCAGCTGCAGTTCGTCCCGGTCCGTCAGCGGGGCATCGACGCGCAAATCAAAAACCTGGTTATGCCGGCTATCATGAGGATCAAACCAGTTTCCGGCATCGAACATCTTTTCCATGCCGGAATCATTGAGCTGCCGGTAGGTCATCCGGACATCGGCTGACCCCGCTTTGCCGCCCCAGCGTAGGGTCTGGTCGCGCACATTGGCATTGCCGTAATTAGTCGACATCATCCAGCCGCGCGTTTGCGAAGCATCGAGGGTGATGATGTTAACCACGCCGAGAAAGGCGTTCGAACCATAGGAAACCGTATTCGAACCGCGCATGACTTCGATGCGGTCGATATTCTCAAGCACCACGGGCAGCAAATTCCAGTTCACCCCGGAATTGAACAGCGGCGAATACTGCGAACGACCATCGATCAGCACCTGAACACGCGGTGTGTATTCTTCATTGCTCAGCCCGTGATAGGCCACCACGGCACCATCCTGATTCGGTGGCGTCACCTGGAAGCCGGGGACCAGACGCAGGAGATCGGCAAAGTTACGCGCACCAGAAGCACGAATCATGTCGCGATCAATGACCGTCACAGCCCCCGGTGCTTCCGAGAGCGGTTGCGGTAAACGACTGACTGAAGCGACCAAAGGCAGTTCGGCAAAAAAAAGTTCTTCGTCGGCGAAAACAGCATCGGCTGACAGTGCGATGCCACCGAGCAAGATGCGACCGATTAGCTGATGCCTGTTCATTGCCCCGTCCTCGTGAGTACTTCAGCCGTATTCACACCACTGCCGGCAACCAGAAGGGCGCTCTCCCAAGCCTCGGAAAAGCACACAGAACGGGCACCGATCGTGACGCCGTGACGGTGGAGCGCAACCATGCAAAGTGCCAGCCCGGCAGGGTCGACCGCAGTAATTCCTTCGGCATCGATTTCATCGACCCCGACTCGGGTCAGGGCATGCATGAAATCGTTGCGCATCGCTCCGTTCAAACCGCCAGATAGACGCATGACCTTGCGCCCGCCAAGCTCATGCATCGACAGGATGGATGCCTGTCCACAAGCCAGCGCGTGAGTGATTGCATCGTCGATCATGACCTGGTTGATCGGCCCGGTCTGAAAACGGGCACCGAATAAATCGCCCACCTGGCTGACGATCGTTGCCGGCACATCAATCAACGGCGACCCGAAGAGTGAAAACTCGCAACCTGCCACATGGCCGATGGTCAGCGCCATATCAGTACGCAGCATCAAGCCGGACATCGAAATATTTTCGATCCCCCCCTGGCTGATAGCCCCCCCGTACCCGATTTTCACTGTCGGCGGATGACCGAAACGTATCCGCTGATGACGACGCTGTTCTTGCATCAAAAACCAGATCTTTCCTGTTAATGCATGTTTTGCGCCATATTAACAAATCTTTAGGCATGGTCGTTACAGTGTATCAAGCCTCGCACAATTGACTTTTGACGGCCTGCTCGGTATTGTCCGAAACACGCTGCAAGCATCGCAGCGGCGCCGATTTGAGCTCTGATTGCGGGCGCTGAATAAATACTGCTAAAACGGGAACCACCCAGTTCGCGTTTATGGCCAACTGGGTTTTTTTGTTTTCAGGAATAGCATGCCAGGACAATCTGTCGGCGCCGTCGAGTCGCAGCGCGCCCACTTCGACCAGCCACTGCATTTGCGTAGCGGCGGGATATTGCCCGCCTACGATCTGGTTTACGAAACCTACGGCACGCTGAATGCCGCAAAATCAAATGCGATTCTGGTTTGCCACGCACTCTCCGGCCACCACCATGTCGCCGGCTACTACGCCAACCAGCCCGACAATATCGGTTGGTGGGACAACATCGTCGGCCCGGGCCGACCGCTCGACACCGACAAATTCTTCATCGTCGGCCTGAATAATCTGGGCGGCTGCCACGGATCGACCGGGCCTTCGTCGATCAATCCGGCCACCGGCAAGCCATGGGGCTCGGATTTTCCGATTGTCGCGGTCAACGACTGGGTACACGCACAATCCAGACTGGCCGACCGACTTGGCATCGACAGCTGGGCCGCCGTTATCGGCGGCAGCCTAGGCGGCATGCAGGCGCTGCGCTGGAGCATCACTTTCCCGGAGCGCGTCCGCAATGCCATCGTGATCGCCTCGGCCCCCAAGCTTTCTGCCCAGAATATCGCCTTCAACGATGTCGCCCGCCAGGCCATCCTGACCGACCCAGACTTCCACGGCGGCAATTATTACGAACACAATACGCGACCGGTCCGTGGTCTGCGCCTGGCGCGCATGCTCGGCCATATCACCTATCTCTCGGATGATCAGATGGGTGAGAAATTCGGCCGCGAACTACGCAACAGCGCCTTTTCCTTCGGCTTCGATGTCGAATTTGAAGTCGAGTCCTACCTGCGCTACCAAGGCGACAAATTTGCCGGCTATTTCGACGCCAATACTTATTTGTTGATGACCAAGGCGCTCGACTATTTCGATCCTTCGCGCGAAGACAACGGCGAACTCAACGCGACGCTGGCACGCACCAAAGCCAACTTCCTGATCGCCTCGTTCACTACCGACTGGCGTTTCTCGCCGGCCCGCTCGAAAGAAATCGTCGCCGCACTGCTGGCCAACGGACGCAATGTCTCCTATGCCGAAATCGACCTCAACTTCGGCCACGACTCCTTCCTGATGGATGACGCTCACTACCACGGCGTGGTCGACGCCTACCTGCGGAACATCAAGCTATGACGCACACGCTGGGCAGACCCGATTTTGAACTGATCGCCGACTGGATCGAACCGGGCCACCGCGTCCTCGACCTCGGTTGCGGCGATGGCACCTTGCTCAAACACCTGATCGAAACACGCGGTGTACGCGGCGTCGGGGTTGAAATTGACGATGCCAACATCCTCGCCGCCATCCGCAACGGGATCAACGTCATCCAGGGCAACCTGGAAAAAGGCCTGGACGAATTTGCCGATCAGGCATTCGACCATGTGGTGCTGTCGCGCACGCTGCAGACTGTGCGCCACACCGAAGGCATCCTGCGCGAAATGCTGCGGGTCGGCCGCGAAGCCGTCATTTCCTTCCCGAATTTTGCCTACTGGAAAAACCTGCGCTCAGTGCTCGACGGCCAGATGCCGGTTTCGGAAGATCTGCCTTACCAGTGGTACGACTCGCCGAATGTCCGCTTTTTCACGCTGCTCGACTTCGAAGCCTTGTGCAACAAAATGGGCCTGATCATCCGTGAGCGCCATGTGCTCGATGAACAAGGAAACATCGTCGAAAACGAAGCCAATTTCCTTGGCAGTCTGGCGGTCTATCGCCTGACCTGCAAACGCTGATGCCGGCCTGGCTGAGCGCCTTGCTCACCCGGAGGATGCTGATCTGCATCTTCACCGGCTTCAGTTCCGGCCTGCCGCTCTATCTGCTGCTCAACCTCTTGCCGGCCTGGCTACGCAGTGAAGGCGTCGATCTCAAGACGATCGGCTTCTTTGCGCTGATCCAGTTTCCCTACACCTGGAAATTTGTCTGGGCACCACTGCTCGACCGTTTCAACCTGCCCGGCTTCGGCCGCCGCCGTGGCTGGATGCTGATCACCCAGATCGGCCTGTTGTTCACCATCGGCGCACTCGGTGGACTCAGTCCGAAGGACAATATCTGGCCGATTCTCTGGCTGGCCACGCTGCTCTCGCTACTTTCGGCAACCCAGGATATCGCGGTCGACGCCTTCAGAAGAGAGATTTTGAGCGATCTCGAACTCGGTCTGGGCAATGCCGTACACGTCAATGCCTACCGGATTGCCGGCCTGATTCCCGGCTCGCTCTCGCTGATTCTGGCGGACCGTCTGCCATGGGATCAGGTTTTCTGGATCACCGGTGCCTTCATGCTGCCCGGCATGGCCATGGCCTGGCTGGTCAGCGAACCCAAAGTCACCGGACAACCCAAAACCCTGCGCCAGGCGATTACCGAACCGTTTCAGGAGTTCATCGGTCGCCAGGGCTGGCGCGGCGCAGCGATGATCCTCGGCTTCATCTTCCTCTACAAATTGGGCGACAGTCTGTGCACGGCACTGGCCACCCCCTTCTACATCGACATGGGCTTCACCAAGACCGACATCGGTCTGATCGCCAAACATGCCGGCCTCTGGCCGGCCGTCATCGGCGCCCTATTCGGTGGACTGTGGATGGTCAGGTTGGGCATCAACCGGGCGCTGTGGCTATTTGGCGTCGTGCAGCTTGTCTCGATATTCGGCTTTGCCTGGCTATCGGCACAAGGACACTACGACAGCATCGGTGCCAGCGAGCGTATTGCGCTGGCCTTCGTGATCGGTCTTGAAGCCTTTGGCGTCGGGCTCGGCACAGCAGCCTTCGTTGCCTTTATTGCACGCACCACCCACCCGGCTTATACAGCCACACAAATGGCCCTGTTTACCAGCCTGGCCGCCGTGCCGCGCACCTTCATCAATGCATCGGCCGGATGGCTGGTCGAAAATCTCGGGTGGCTGAATTTCTTCTGGCTATGCGCCGTACTGGCGATTCCCGGCATGTTGCTGCTACTTCGAGTCGCGCCATGGAATACGCGTGCCGAGGATGTTACTCATCATCCCGCTTGAGGCGTCGCCGGTCCAGCCACCAGGCATAAACCGGCAAGAACAGCATTGAACCGGGCATGATCATCACGACAAGGTAAGGCGAGAGATGCACCATGCGGCGCATGTGGCCGAGAATCTCGTCCTTTTCCTCCGGCGTCCACTGACCGCCGTTCCGGACTTTCATCAGCAAAGGCATCATGCCGCGCGTCGACAGCAATTCGGACAAAACCCGCCGGACTTCGCGCCGCTGAGCCGACAGCATTTGCTGCCACCAGCCAGGCAAAACGGCCTCGATGCGTTCTCCCTCTGTCACGGTCAACGCCCGCCAGCAAGTGAATTTCGCAACGCCTGCCAGCCCCGCCAGACAAACAAGCCACGCTTGGCCCAACGCCATGCCCGTGCGGGACGGGCAACAACGACGGCAGCCACCGCCGCCCCGACTGCTGCCGGATGATGCTTCAGCCAGTCAACGCCACGCAGGACGCTATCCCCCCGTGCCAGCGCAACTTCCAGCGGTGCGGCATGCGCTGCAAGCTGGTGACGCTGTTGCTCGATACGCGCGCGCAAGGCACCGTGTCGCGTAGCAAGGGTCAGGCGTTTTTCCTGCATCAGGACTGGTCTTTCCCGCGACGACGCAACTGGGCCATGTCGGCCTCAAGTTCGGCAAGACTGGAGCGAAACAGTTTGCTCGGCTGGTCCGCCTGACGCTTCAGCGAAAAAATCAGCAGCAAGCCACCGACAATGAAGAGCACGGCAAAGATACCAAAAACAGCAACACGGTGCTCCCAGAGCGCCAGTGCCAGGCAAAAAACGGCCATGATCACGCCAACGGCAAGCAGAAATGCGGCGCCGATTGCCTTCGACCAAAGCGACATGAGGCGATACTTCTCTTCCTCAAGCTCATTGACCAGCAATTCAGCGCGCGTCTTGCCAATCGCAAGCAAAGTCGCGATCAGGTTCTTCAAGGCAGGGAAGAGGCCCTCGCGCGCCCCTTCGCTACCTGTCGGCTGCGTCATGAATTAACGACGACCGATCAGTACGCCGAGCGCCAGCCCAAGTGCAGCCGCAACACCAACGGCCTTCCATGGCTCTTCGTGGACGAAATCATCGGTCGCACGGGCAGCCGCCTTGGTCTTGTCGACGAGGGCAACTTCCAGGTCGATCACGCGTTCCTTGGCATCGCGCAAACGCACGCCAAGGCGCTCACGCAGTTCGCCAACCTTTTCACCGGCAGCACCGGCCGTGGCACGTAGCAGTTCTTCGGTATCGGAAATCACGACCTTCAGATCGGAGACAAGCTTTTCCTTGTTGGCCAGGGTCATATCATCAGACATATTCAACCTCGTTGTGATCAGTTAAACAAAGAACACAGGGTAGCCCGTCCGTGCAGCGAAATCAATTCGCATCACCGGGCAGCAAGTATTCGTAATCGATAATCAGGGGAGCGTGGTCGGAAAAACGTTCAGCCTTATAGACCGCAGCCTCTTTTGCCGCCGCGGCAATACCCGGTGTTGCAATCTGGTAGTCGATCCGCCAACCAACATTCTTGGCCCAGGCCTGCCCGCGATTGCTCCACCACGTATAAGACGCCTCGCCGACATCCGGGTACAAGCGACGGTAAACATCGACCCAGCCCAGCTCATCAAACACACGACTCAACCAGGCGCGTTCTTCGGGCAGGAAACCGCTATTTTTGCGATTGCCCTTCCAGTTTTTCAGATCAATCTCGTGATGCGCAATATTCCAGTCGCCGCAAAGAACAACTTCGCGCCCCTCGGCACGCAGGGCCTGCATTTTCGGGAAGAAGACATCAAGAAAGCGGAACTTGGCTTCCTGACGTTCGGGTGACGAGGAGCCGGAAGGCAGGTACAGCGAGATCACCGACAAATTACCGAAATCAGCCTGAATGTAGCGCCCCTCGGTGTCGAACTCACCACCATCAAAACCTTCGATCACCCGATCCGGCTTATTCTTGCTCCAGATGCCCACGCCGCTATAGCCTTTTTTCTCGGCGCAGTGATAAACCGCGTACATACCATTCGGCGCAAGCATTTCGCTCGACAAATCGGGAATCTGCGCCTTCAATTCCTGCAAACAAATGATGTCGGCTTGCTGGAGCACAGACCAGGGAAGCACATTTTTGCTCCATGCGGAGCGGATGCCATTGAGATTCAGGGAGATGATGCGTAACATTGGCTTCTAACTGGCCTGAATTCACGGCCATGGAGAATGGAAAATTATGGATTTTCGTCAGGATTTCATCAAATTCGCCCTCGGCTGCAAGGTGCTACGCTTTGGGGAATTCAAAACCAAGGCAGGGCGGATGTCGCCCTACTTCTTTAATGCCGGCTTGTTCAACGACGGCAATTCGCTCGGGCAACTGGCCGAATTTTACGCCAAAGCAGCCGAGGTCGGCGGGGTCAGTTTCGACATGCTGTTCGGCCCTGCCTACAAGGGCATCCCGCTGGTTGCGGCAATTTCGATTGGCCTGGCCCAACGCGGTCAAAACTATTCGTTCGCCTTCAACCGCAAGGAAGCCAAGGATCACGGCGAAGGCGGGAACATCGTCGGCGCACCGCTGCAAGGACGCGTCCTGATCGTCGACGACGTCATTTCGGCTGGCACCTCGGTACGTGAATCGGTTGAACTGATCCGCGCCGCCGGCGCCACACCGGCAGGGGTTTTAATCGCACTTGACCGTCAGGAACGCGGCCAGGGCGATTTGTCGGCAGTCCAGGAGGTCCAGCGTGACTACGGTATTCCAGTCATTGCCGTGGCCGGCCTGGCCGACTTGATGGCCTACCTTGAGCACAACGCGGAATTTGGCGCGCATCGTGCCGCTGTCGCTCACTACCGGGAGCAATACGGCGTCGATGTCTAAGCTGCTGATCGGCCCTCTGCTCTTGCTGCTGGCAGGGTCCGTCCAGGCTGCCGGAGAATCCTATTGCTGTCAGGATCCGGCCACTGGCCGGCGGATTTGTGCCGACACCCTGCCCGACCAGTGTCGCGGCCGGGGTTACAAGATTTTCGATGCCGGCGGCAACGTTCTGAAGGAAGTCGGGCCTCCGCTGACTGCCGAGCAAAAAGCCGAGCAGATTGCCGAAAAGCGCCAGCAAGCCAAGCTGGAGGAAGCCAACCGCGAGCAGCGCCGCAAGGATCAAGCCCTGCTTGATACCTACGCCACCCCTCAGGACATCGACATTTCTCAGCGTAATGCCGAGGCCGACATCAATCAGGCAATTGCAGCAGCGCAGGCCCAGATCGATATCGCCCGCAAAAAGCGCAAAAAGGCCGAGGCTGAAGCCGAGTTCTACAAAAAGAAAGCCTTGCCGCCAGAGCTGGACAAGGAATTGCGCACGCTGGACAACGAAATCAAGGTCCAGCAAGAGTTGCTTAACGTCAAGAAGCAGGACTTCACGACCATTCGCAACAAATACGATGCCGACCGCAAGCGCTATCAGGAATTGACCGGAAAAACTTCGTCGACCGCGCCAAACAACGGCGCGGCCCCGCGTCGCCCCTGATCAGGCCGTCAGTTTCTGGCGCAGCAGGTCGTTGACCTGTTGCGGATTGGCCTTACCCTTGGCGGCCTTCATCACCTGACCGACCAGCGCATTGAAGGCTTTTTCCTTGCCTGCCTTGAATTCGGCGACATTGGCTGCGTTCGCTGCCAGCACCTGATCGACAATCGCCTCGATGGCACTGCTATCGGTAATCTGCTTGAGGCCTTGCTTGTCGATGATCTCGTCGGCCGTGTCGCCTTCACCGGTCCACAGCGCATCGAAGACTTTCTTGGCGATGTTGTTGGAAATGGTGTTGTCGGCAATACGCAGGATCAGACCACCCAGTTGCTGAGCGGTAACCGGCGAAGTACCGATTTCCTGGCCTTCCTTGTTGAGGCGTGCGGCCAGATCGACCATCACCCAGTTGGCACAGGGCTTGGCGCTGGCCTTGCCGGCGACTACCACGGTCGACTCGAAATAAGCAGCCATTTCCTGGCTGGCGGTCAGCGTTGCGGCGTCGTAGGCTGACAAACCCAGTTCGTTGATGAAACGGTCGCGCATCTGGCCGGGCAATTCCGGCATTTCGCTGCGTACACGGTCGATCCACTCAGACGAAATGATCAGCGGTAGCAGGTCGGGATCGGGGAAATAGCGGTAATCGTGCGCGTCTTCCTTGCTGCGCATCATCCGCGTCTCGCCGCTATCTGGATCGAACAGCACGGTGGCCTGCTGGATCTTGCGACCTTCCTCGATTTCGTTGATCTGCCACTGGACTTCGAAATCGATCGCTTCCTTGAGAAAACGGAAGGAGTTCAGGTTCTTGATCTCGCGGCGCGTACCAAACTCGGCCTGGCCTTTCGGGCGTACCGAAACGTTGGCATCACAGCGGAAAGAGCCTTCCTGCATGTTGCCATCGCAGATGCCGATCCACTGGACCAGTGCGTGCAGCGACTTGGCGTAGGCCACGGCTTCATCGGACGAGCGCATGTCAGGCTCGGAAACGATTTCCAGCAGCGGCGTGCCAGCCCGGTTCAGGTCGATCCCGGACTTGCCCTGGAAATCCTCGTGCAGTGACTTGCCGGCATCCTCTTCGAGGTGGGCGCGAGTCAGGCTGACGACCTTTTCGTAAGCCTTGTCACCCTGACCAACCTGCAGCGTAATTTTGCCGCCGACGACGACCGGCAGATCCATCTGGCTGATCTGGTAGCCCTTGGGCAGATCGGGATAGAAGTAGTTCTTGCGGGCAAAAACCGATTTTTTGGCGACTTCGGCATCAATCGCCAGACCGAAGCGAATGGCACACTCGACGGCCTTCTTGTTGAGCACTGGCAAAACGCCCGGCAAAGCGAGGTCGACCGCGCAAGCCTGGGTATTCGGCTCGGCACCGAAGGCGGTCGATGCGCCGGAGAAAATTTTGGAAACGGTCGCCAGTTGCGCGTGCGTTTCGATGCCAATTACGACTTCCCACTGATTCATAGTTCTATCCGTTCAGAAACAACGCCCGGATTTCTGCTCGACCATAATCGGCCAGAGATAGCTGAAAGCATCCCCTTCGCAGGACTTCGGGCAACTGTTGAAAGCAATCGTTACTTTGGGCCCCTGCTCCCACATGCGGACCAGACAACCGTCGTCGCGCTTGTGCTTGAGCAGGGCCTGGGGCAATTTTTCGGTCTGCTCGAAATCAGCCAGATTGAAGCGGCATGTACCGTAACCCTTGATCGACACCTGGGCAGCGAAGGTCTTGACCTGCGCCTCCTTGACCAGCAGATCAAGCTTCGTTGTCGTACCGATCGCATCGCGATGCGAGCATTTCGATTTGACGTTGAGCGGCCGGGTCGGCTGTGGCTTGAGCTTGCGGTTAGCCAGGTACTTGAGCGTCGAATTCTTGAATTTCGGCGTTTCTTCCGCGGTCGACACACTGTCGACCGCAGTTTCTGCAGGCCCCGCGCTTTCCGGTTGCTTCTCGACCTCGGCGCAAGCACCGACAAGCAAGAGCAGCGCGAGCAGCGCCCAGCTAAAACGCATGCTTATTCGAGGCCGACGGGGCGGCGCTGATGCCAGTCCGTCGCCTGCTGGTAGCGATGCGCCACATTGAGCAATTGCGCTTCGGCAAAGTAATTACCGACCAGTTGCAAACCGACCGGCAAACCGCCCGCGAAACCGCAAGGCACCGACATGCCGGGCAAGCCGGCCAGATTGACGGCAATCGTGTAGATGTCCGAAAGGTACATCTGGACCGGGTCGGCCGCCTTTTCGCCGAGCTTGAAGGCGGTCGATGGTGAGGTCGGCCCCATGATCACGTCGCACTGCTTGAAGGCCTCGACGAAGTCGTTGGCGATCAGGCGGCGGATACGCTGGGCCTGCAGGTAATAGGCGTCGTAGTAGCCGTGCGACAGCACGTAGGCACCGATCATGATGCGGCGCTTCACTTCGTCGCCAAAGCCCTGGGCGCGGCTCTTCTGGTACATGTCGTCAAGGTTGCCGTATTCCGGGGCGCGATAGCCGTAACGCACGCCGTCGAAACGCGACAGGTTGGAACTGGCCTCGGCCGGGGCGATCACGTAATACGCCGGGACCGACAGATGCGAGTTGGGCAGCGAAACCTCGACCGTCGTCGCACCGAGCTTCTCGTATTCGGCAATAGCGGCGCGCACAGCAGCCATTACTTCAGCATCGCAACCATCGCCGAAGAACTCCTTGGGCAAACCGATACGCAAGCCGGCCAGCGGCTTTTCCAGATCGCGAGCGTAGTCTTCGGCCGGGCGTTCGAGCGAAGTTGAGTCACGCTCGTCAAAACCCACCATGGTGTTGAGCAGCAGGGCGCAATCTTCGGCGCTGGCGGCCATCGGGCCGGCCTGATCGAGCGATGAGGCAAAGGCGATCATGCCGTAACGCGAGACCACACCGTAAGTCGGCTTGAGGCCGGTCAGGTTGCACAGCGCAGCCGGCTGGCGGATCGAGCCACCGGTATCGGTGCCGGTTGCCGCTGGAGCAAGGCGCGCCGCGACGGCCGCGGCCGAACCGCCGGAAGAGCCGCCGGGAACGCGTTCGATATCCCACGGATTGCGCACCGAGCCGAAGAACGAGGTTTCGTTCGACGAGCCCATGGCAAATTCGTCCATATTGGTCTTGCCGAGCGAAACGAGGCCGGCTTCGGCTTCCATCTTGCGGATCACGGTGGCGTCGTAGGGCGAAACGAAATTGGCCAGCATCTTCGAGCCACAGGTTGTCCGCCAGCCTTCGGCACAGAAAATATCCTTCTGGGCGATCGGAATGCCGGTCAGCAGGCCGGCGGTACCCGCTGCGATACGGGCATCGGCGGCGCGCGCCGAATTCAGGCTTTTTTCAGCGTCGACCGTGACAAAGGCGTTGATCGTCGGGTTGTGACGATTGATCCGGTCAAGAAACAGCTGGGTCAGTTCAACGCTGGAAATCTGCTTGGCGGCAAGCGCCTGCGACAACTGCTTGAGGCTGGCGTTGATCATTCGATCACCTTCGGCACAAGATAAAGACCGGCTTCGGTTTCCGGCGCAACGGCGAGATAAGCTGCACGGCGATCCGCCTCGGTGACGGCATCTTCGCGCAGGCGCTGCGCCAGATCCTGGGCATGGGCCATCGGCTCGATGCCTGTCGTATCAACCGCCTGCATCTGCTCGATCAATTCAAAAATCCCGTTGAGGTGCCCCTGAGTAGCAAGCGCTTCGGATTCGCTGACCTCGATGCGGGCGAGATGGGCGATGCGCTGGACCTGTTCCAATGTAAGCGACATGGTGTCAAAAGACTTTTTTGCAGTGCACAAAGTCTTAAAATGAAGAGCGTTATAAGGTATCATAAAAGCTTTCTCTACCGCACCCCCAGCGCCCCAGCGGAGTTCAAGATGTTCGGTTTTCTCAGCAAATATTTCTCCAACGACCTAGCCATCGACCTTGGCACGGCAAACACGCTCATTTATGTGCGTGATCGTGGCATCGTACTTGATGAACCTTCGGTCGTCGCCATTCGCCTCGAAGGCGGCCCCAACGCCAAAAAAACCATCCAGGCCGTCGGCAAGGAAGCCAAGGAAATGCTTGGCAAGGCACCGGGTAGCATCACCGTCATCCGCCCGATGAAAGACGGCGTGATCGCCGACTTCACCGTCACCGAACAGATGCTCAAGCAGTTCATCAAGAAGGTGCACGACTCCAAGCTGTTCAGCCCGAGCCCACGCATCATCATCTGTGTGCCCTCCGGCTCGACCCAGGTTGAACGCCGCGCCATTCGCGAATCCGCCATCGGCGCCGGTGCCAGCCAAGTCTACCTGATCGAGGAACCGATGGCCGCCGCAATTGGTGCCGGCCTGCCGGTTGCCGAAGCGACTGGCTCGATGGTCGTCGATATCGGTGGTGGCACAACGGAAGTCGGCGTCATCTCGCTTGGCGGCATGGTCTATGCCGGCTCGGTCCGCGTCGGTGGCGACAAGCTCGACGAAGCGATCATCAATTACATCAGCCGCAACTACGGCATGATGATTGGCGAGAACACCGCGGAAAACATCAAGAAACGCATCGGTTCCGCCTTCCCGGGCGCCGAAGTACGCGAAATGGAAGTTTCCGGCATCAACAAGGCCGAAGGTATTCCGCGCAAGTTCACTATTTCCTCTAACGAAATCCTTGAAGCGCTGACCGATCCGCTTAACCAGATCGTTTCCGCCGTGAAGTCTGCGCTGGAAAAGACTCCGCCGGAACTGGGTGCCGACATTGCCGAAAAAGGCATGGTCCTGACCGGTGGCGGCGCCCTGCTGCGCGACCTCGACCGTCTGCTGATGGAAGAAACCGGCCTGCCGGTGATCGTCGCTGACGAACCGCTGGTTTGCGTTGCCCAGGGTTGCGGTCTGGCGCTGGAAAAGATGGACAAACTGGCTAGCATTTTTGCCTCGGATTAATCAGTCGACCGCAGCACACACGTACTGATCGCGATGGCCGGCATCGACCACGCTCCGCCGCCGTTCTTCAAGCGAGGGCCAGCACCGCTGGCCCTCCTGACTTTCTACGTCGCCATTTCGCTGGCGACGTTCGTGCTCGACTTGCGCTTCCGCAGCCTTGACCTGGTCCGCCAGAGCGTTGCCCTGCTGATCGATCCTGTTCAGCGCGTGGCCCAGACACCGGGCAGCCTGGTTGACTATGCAGCCAATTATCTGCAAGGCCTGCAAGCACTGCAGAACGAAAATCTCGAACTCAAGCACGCGCAGCTCAATACTGCACCCAACCTGCAACGACTGGTTCAACTTGAGGCCGAGAACGAGCGCTTGCGCAAACTGCTCACCGTCAAGGAGCGCGAGAAAGCCAACGGACAGGTTGCCCAGATTCTCTACACCGCCCGCGATCCTTTTTCCCGCAAGGTGATCGTCGACAAGGGCCAGCAATCCGGCATCGTTTCCGGTCAGCCGGCCATTGATGAAAGCGGCGTTGTCGGCCAGGTAACGCGCGTCTTTCCATTCTCGGCTGAAATCACGCTGATCACCGACAAGGATCAGGCCGTGCCGGTCCAGATCGTGCGCAGCGGCCAGCGCTCGGTCATTTTCGGCCTTGGCAACGGCCAGCTCGAATTGCGCTACATGCCGGCTAATGCCGATGTCCAGGTGGGCGATGTGCTCGTCACGTCCGGCCTGGATGGCATTTTCCTGCCAGGCTTCCCGGTGGCCAAGGTCATCAACATCGAACGCGACAGCGCCTATTCATTTGCCCGAATTTTCTGCGTACCGGTTGCCGGGGTGGAGAATTTCGGCGAAATGATGATTCTCGATCCGCGCCAGCCACTTCCGCCAGCGCCGCCCGAATCACGCAGCCGGGGTGATGGCGGCGAAAAATCCGGGCAGCGCGTCAAGAAAAAACGCGGCATGAAGAGCAACTGATGCAACCGACCTTTTCTTCCTCGCGCATTCTGCTCCCAGTCCGCCCGTGGTTCATTTTTCTGAGCCTGATCGGCGCCTTGCTACTCAATTTCCTGCCGACAGCCAACTGGCCTGGCATGCCGGACTGGGTCGCGCTGGTGTTGTGTTTCTGGAGCGTCCGCGAATTCCGCCGTGTCGGCATGGGCTGGGCCTTCATCATGGGCCTGCTGATGGATGTCGCCGATGGCGCCGTTCTCGGCCAGCACTGTTTCTCGTATGTCCTGCTGGCTTATGCCTCGGCCGCCCTGTCGCGCCGCCTGCTCTGGTTTCCGCTGATCCAGCAGGCTTTGCAGGTCATGCCGCTGCTCTTTGCTGCCCAGCTCGTCCAGGCCTTGATGCGCCTGGCCGTGGGTGCGGATTTTCCGGGATGGGGCTATTTCATCGCCCCATTCGTCGCGACCCTGCTCTGGATTCCCGCCACGTTCATCCTGCTTCTGCCACAGTACCAGCCGGTCGAGCAGGACCCCGACCGACCGATTTAACAGGATCAGCCCGTGGGCGATTTCCATAATCCCGAAGCCGATATCGACCGATTCCGCTTCCGCGTCGGTTTCGCAGCGGTTGCCGTTCTGCTCGCCTTCGGCATTCTGCTCGGTCGCTTCATCTGGCTGCAGGTCATCCATTACGATTTTTACCGGACACGGGCCGAAGATAACCGCATTGCCCTGATTCCGATCGTCCCCAATCGTGGCGTCATTACCGACCGCAACGGCGTAGTTCTGGCGCGCAATTACTCAGCCTTCACGCTCGAAATCACCCCCTCCCAGGTCGACAACCTTGAAACGGCGATCGATGAGTTGTCAGCCATCATCGATATCCAGCCGAAGGATCGCAAACGTTTCAAGCGCCTGCTCGATGAGGCCAAGAATTTCGAATCGATTCCCATCCGGACTCGCCTGACCGATGCCGAAGTCGCCAAATTTGCCGCCCAGCGTTACCGCTTCCCAGGCATCGAGGTCAAAGCCCGACTGTTCCGCCAATATCCGCTGGCCAATGTTGCGTCACATGCCATCGGCTACATTGGCCGCATCACCGACCGCGACCTGAAATGGATCGAAGAGTCTGAAAAACAGGCCACCTACAAAGGCACCGACCACATCGGCAAAACCGGCCTGGAGCAGCATTACGAATTTGAACTGCATGGTGAAACCGGCTATGAAGAAGTCGAAATCGATGCCGGTGGCCGCGCCCTGCGCAGTCTGAAACGAATTGCCCCGGTTTCCGGCAACAATCTGGCACTGACACTGGATGCCAAGCTTCAGCAAATTACCGAACAGGCCTTCGGTGATCGCAAAGGGGCGCTGGTTGCCATTGAACCATCGACCGGCGGCATCCTGGCCCTGGTTTCAAATCCGACGTACGACCCCAATCTGTTTGTCGATGGCATCACCCCGGAAAACTGGCGGGAACTGAACGAGCACCCAAGCAAGCCGATGGTCAACCGTGCGATCAACGGCGCCTACCCTCCCGGCTCGACCTTCAAGCCATTCATGGCGCTTGCCGCACTTGAAATGGGCAAGCGAACACCGAATCAGGCCATCAACGATCCTGGCTACTTCAATTTCGGCAATCACCAGTTCCGCGATGATAAAAAAGGCGGACATGGCAGCGTGGATATGTACAAATCCATCGTCCATTCCTGTGACACGTATTACTACATCCTGGCCAATGACATGGGGATCGACAATATTGCCAAGTTCATGGGGCAGCTTGGTTTTGGCCAGCGGACCGGTATTGATATCGGCAAGGATGATTACGGCGAATCAAAAGGCGTGTTGCCCTCGCAAGAGTGGAAAAAGCAGCGCTTCAAAAAACCGGAGCAGCAGAAATGGTACGCCGGCGAAACGATTTCGATCGGGATCGGGCAAGGCTACAACGCCTACACCCCGATTCAGCTCGCCCAGGCGACGGCCACCGTGGCCAATAACGGGGTCATGTTCCGCCCGCATCTTGTGCGTTATATCGTCGATACCAAAACAGGCGAGAAGCGCCCGGTCGAGCCACAGCCCATTCGCGACCTCCAACTCAAGCAGCAGAACGTCGACGTCATCCGCCGGGCGATGGTCGGCGTGAACAAGGAAGGAACGGGGACGCGGGCTTTCGCTGGTGCGCCTTACGAAGCAGCCGGCAAAACCGGAACGGCCCAGGTTTTTTCCCTGAAGGGAGCTCAGTACAAGGAAGGGGCTGTTAAAAAGGAATTGCGCGACCACGCCTTGTTCATTGCCTACGCCCCGGCCGACAAACCGACGATTGCCCTCGCCGTGCTGGTTGAAAATGGCGGTTTTGGTGCCCAATCGGCAGCCCCGATTGCCCGGATGGTGCTCGATTACTACCTGCTGGGCAAACTGCCGGCCGGCGCAGCGAAAGAAGACAGCGATGCGATCGAAGAGGACACCGAAGAATGATTGACGTCGTTGGTTCGCTCAGGCGCGGCTGGCAACAATTGATTGCCCACATCGACTTTCCACTGCTGTTCATCACCATGGCGATCATGGCGATTGGACTTGCCACGGTACATTCGGCAACCATTGACGGTAATCAGCGGATGTTTTCGCAAGCCGGCAACATGGGGGTCGCCATGGTCATCATGTGGTTCGTCTCCCGCCTGCCGCCCCAGAAACTGATGAGCTTTGCCATCCCGCTCTACGTCATCGGCGTCATCCTGCTGGTTGCCGTGTTTCTTTTCGGGATCAAGGTCAATGGCGCAAAACGCTGGCTACCACTCGGCTTCACACGGATTCAACCCTCCGAAATCATGAAAATCGGCATGCCGTTGATGCTTGCCTGGTACTTCCAGAAATACGAAGCCACGCTCAAATTCAAGCATTACATCGTTGCATCACTGCTCTTGCTCATCCCTTTCGCCCTGATTGCCAAACAGCCTGACCTCGGCACCGCCCTGCTCGTCGGCGCGGCCGGTTTCTACGTCATCTTCTTTGCCGGCCTGCCGTGGAAAGTGATTCTTGGCTTGATCACCGCCGGAGCTGCAGCAGCGCCTTTTCTCTGGCACATGCTGCACGACTACCAGCGCAAACGCATCATGACCCTGATAGACCCAACCACTGACCCGCTGGGTTCGGGCTATCACATCATTCAGTCGACCATTGCCATCGGCTCCGGCGGCCCGATCGGCAAAGGCTATCTGAACGGTACGCAGACTCACCTCGAATTCATCCCGGAAAAACACACTGATTTCATTTTCGCGGTCTACTCCGAGGAATGGGGATTATTGGGCAATGCCCTGCTGGTTTTCCTCTACATCCTGCTGATCGGTCGTGGCCTGATGATCGCCTCGGCTGCGCCGACACTGTTCTCCAGACTGTTGGCCGGGGCCATCACACTGGGCTTCTTCACCTACGCCTTCATCAATATGGGCATGGTCAGCGGCATTCTGCCCGTCGTCGGTGTTCCGCTTCCCTTCATGAGCTACGGCGGTACCGCACTGGTCACCCTGTTCCTCGGGATTGGCATTCTGATGTCGATCCACACCCATCGGATGCTGGTCAAGAAATGAGCCTCAGAACAGCACTCGGCCTGGTTTCGCTACTGCTGCTGGCAGCCTGCGGCAGCACCTCGCCCCACCTGCCGGATGGCACGGTCGACACCGCCAAAGGGCCGTTTTCGAAATCGCCGACGCCCACCCGAAAACCAGGCGCAGTGCTCAAACGGGGTGGCGGCTTCTACAAGGATGACGGCCCGGCCGATGAAATTCCGGACGGACTGGACGACATCCCTGACGCCGAACCCAAGTGGGAGCCGCTGCACAAGCCGGCCACCAAACCCTATGTTGTACTGGGCAAGGAATACGTTCCGAACAACAGTGTTCGTCCCTACAAAACGCGCGGCATTGCCAGTTGGTATGGCAAAAAATTCCACGGGCAGAAAACATCGATCGGTGAACCGTACGACATGTTTGCGATGACCGCCGCTCACCCCACACTGGCCCTGCCGTCATACGTTCGGGTCACCAATATCCAAAGCGGCAAATCGGTCGTGGTGCGGATTACCGACCGCGGTCCTTTCCACGCCGACCGGGTCATCGATCTTTCCTACACTGCCGCCTACAAGCTGGGTTTGATCAACGGTGGCAGCGGGCAAGTTGAAGTCGAAGCGATCATCCCGGGCGAATATGCCGGGACAGCCTACAACCAGGTCTCGCCGCCCGCCAAAGTAGCCCGGCCGGATGACATCGGTGAGATGGCACAAAAGCCGCTGCTCGATGACAAACCGGCACCGAAAGGTATTTATCTGCAGCTTGGCGCGTTCGCCAACGTAGACAATGCCGAGAACCTGAAAAATCATCTCGCGCGCGAACTGGAATGGATCAATGAACGCATGTTCATCCAGCCCGGCAACGGCATGCACCGACTGCAACTCGGACCTTATGCCAGCCGGAGCGATGCCGATCGTACCGCCGAGAAAATACAGGCAGCCCTGGGCTACAGGCCGACGATCATCAGCCGCTGATCAACCGTCGAGGCTGACGGTTGCGACAACCACATTACCCTTGCCGAGATATTCGAGCCGTGAAAAGCTCATCATCTTGGCCATGGCAATACCACGTCCGTTCGGATCGAATGCACGGTCCGGATCAAAGGCCAGATATTTGCTCCAATCGAAACCATCGCCCTGATCCGTGATGGTGAACACCACACCGCGAGGCAAACGCTCCGCCCTGACCGTGGCATAGCGGTGCGCAAACTGCGGCAGGACAAGGCGCCGTTCAATCTCTGCCTCCCAGTCGCCTTCCCAGCGCAAAAGGGATTTTTCCTGGTAAGTCACCCCGAGATTGCCGTGTTCAACCGCGTTGACCATGAGATCCGACAAGCCCGGCGCAGCGACATCCGGTACCGGACACAGGCCGGCCAGAATCGGCACCAGGCTGCTGACATCGGCCAGCGTGACAAACCGGTATTCAACCGTCGAAATCAGTCTTTGCGCGTCTTCCAGGCGCGCTGCGCGCGTGCGCAACTGGCTGCGCCCACGACGATCATCAAGCGCTGCCCGAACGATGGAAATCAGTGCTTCCGGCTCATAAGGCTTGGTCAGGTAGTAATAAGCCCCGGCCTCCAACCCCTCACGCACCTGATCCGGTGAAGAAGCCGCCGTCTGCATGATTACCGGAATATCGGCGAAGCGCGGTTCACGCTTCATGCGACGGAGCAGTTCCATGCCATCAAGCCCCGGCATCATCCGGTCGAGCACCACCAGCGAAAAATCACTGCCGGGCGCCTGCAGGCTTTCCCAGGCCTGCAATGGATCGGTATGAGACTCAAGCTCAAGCTCTTCCTGTTCGAGAAACTCATCGATGATGAATAGATTGAGTTGCTCGTCATCGACAACCAGTACGCGCTCTTTGGACATATCAGTGATTGATTTCGTAGGAATCGAGATTTTGTGCGGGAAGCAGGGCCGTCAGACAGGCGCCGCCAGCGGCGCGATTTTCTGCGTAGATCATACCGCAATGTTGCGTAACGATTTCGTGGCAGATAGCCAGCCCCAATCCCGTTCCGCCTGCACCGGTCATCGTTTGTGAGCTTTGGACGAATTTTTCGAAAATACTTTCCAGTTCGCCCTCGGGAATTCCCGGCCCTTGATCCTCGACACGCAGCCGTACGGCAGGCACAGCATCCGTGCCAAGGCTGGCCTTGTCGAGCAACAGGGTGATCGTGCCGCCCAGCGGGGAATATTTGCTGGCATTCGACATGAGATTACGCACAACTTGCCCGATACGTTCAGGGTCGCCATTGATCTGCGCGTCTCCACTGACCTCAACACGCAATTGCAGGTTGCGCATTTCAAAAACAGCATGTAATTCAAGGGCAATACGCCGCACCAGCACCTCCAGATCCATCGCCTGACGGTGCATGACCATCCGCCCGGCTTCGAGTTTGGAGAGGTCAAGCAAATCGTTCAGCAAGATCAGCAAGCGGGTACCGCTCTCGTGAATGATTCTGAAATATTCGCGCAAACGCGCCTCATCTGCCTTGCCTACCTTGTCGCCCCCCAGCCGGGCACCTGAAAGAATGCCATGCAGCGGCGTCCGGAGTTCATGCGACATGTTCGAGAGAAATTCGGATTTTGCCCGGCTGGCCCGCTCAGCCGTTTCCTTGGCATGAACGAGATCGGCCGTCCGGGCATCGACCAGTTCCTGAAGATGGTCACGATGCTCTCGCAACTCGGCTTCCGCCGCCTTGGCCCGCGTAATGTCGCGCCCGGTTCCCCGGTAACCGGTGAATTTGCCAGCGGCATCGAAGGTAGGGGCGCCTGAAATGCTGAACCAGTGAATCGCTCCTGCTTCTGTTTTGATTGGATATTCGAGATCTGAAAATGGGCGATGAGCATTGAGATCGGCCTTGTGTGCCACCCAGTCGTTTTCAGCGAATAAAATGGGCAGCTCCCAGCGGGTTTTACCCAGGGTCGACGTATTGATCAATCCGGCACGCATCAGCCCGGAAGACATGTCTGTAAAACGAAAATCAGCGTCCTGTTCCCACACCCAGTCGGAAGAAATCATCGCCAGTACGCGAAACCGCTCTTCGCTGCGCGCCAGCACCGAACTGGCCTTGCGCAGGCTGGCCAGATGCAAACGATAAAAGGGGAAAAAAATCAGCAGGCCAAGTAAGCCGCTACCGAGTGAAATCAACAGGGCCTCGCCAATTTCACGTCGAATCGAGGCGTTGACCGTGACAGCGCCCACCGCCGAACCTCGGGAAAGAAAATCTGCCGTTGCCGCAACACTGGGCCACGGTTGCGGGCTGCCTGTCGTCATGATCAAGCCACCACCCACCGCCTCGACCTGGCTTTGATGCGCCGGATGACGAACGTCCACCATCGCTTCGACCAGGCTATCAGCCGCCACCGTCCAGCCAGCCGGATTCCGCGCCACGACTCGGGAAGCCAGATTCGCCTGGGCCCGCGCCTCGGTGGCAACCTGCTCGGTTACCCGACCGTATTCGAGCAGAAAATAAATAGCCGGCGGAAAGAGGGCAAGAAACAGCGCGACCGTCAAGCCAACACGAAACGCAGGTTTGGCGAACCCCTCAAGCGGCGCTTTGAGCGTGGGTCTGGCAGGCGGATCGGTCATTTCCGACATGGCGCGCGATGTTGAATAACGATCTACGATCCTAGCACGAACCAGGCATTTGACCAGGATCAATGGCCTGACCGGATGGCTGGCTATACTTCCACGCTTGACCTTCAGGATGCCCCCATGAGCTCCCTGCCCGACCTTATTTGCCCGGCCGGCAGCCTGCCGGCACTCAAGGCTGCCGTTGATAATGGCGCCAATGCCGTCTACCTCGGCTTCAAGAACGATACCAACGCCCGCAACTTTGCCGGCTTGAACTTCGACCAGAAAACCATGAGCGAAGGCATTCGTTACGCCCATGCCAAAGGTTGCGAAGTGCTGCTGGCGATCAATACCTTTGCCCAGGCCGGCCGTGTTGCCGACTGGTACAAAGCCGTTGATGCCGCGGTCGACCAGGGTGTCGATGCCATTATCCTGGCCGACGTCGGTTTGCTCGATTACGCCCGCCAGCGCCATCCACAGCAGCGTTTGCACCTTTCGGTCCAAGGCTCGGCGACCAGTTACGAGGCAATCAATTTCTGCCAGCGCGAGTTCGGCATTCGCCGTGCCGTGTTGCCGCGCGTCTTGACGCTGGCCCAGGTTGAACACGTGATCAAGCACACCACCGTTGAAATCGAAGTTTTCGGTTTTGGCAGTCTTTGCGTCATGAACGAAGGCCGATGCTGGCTTTCTTCCTACGCCTGTGGCGAATCGCCCAATACGGTCGGCGCCTGCTCGCCCGCCAAGTACGTCAAGTGGGACAAACAGCCCGGCACGATGGAAACCCGCCTCAACGGCATTCTCATCGATCGCTTCGGCGACGACGAACCGGCCGGCTACCCGACGCTCTGCAAAGGTCGTTTCGAGGTTCAGGGCGAAACTTATTACGCACTGGAAGAGCCGACCAGCCTCAACGTCGTTTCCATCCTGCCGGAAATCATCAAGATCGGCGTCAAGGCCATCAAGGTCGAAGGACGCCAGCGCAGCCCGGCTTATGTCACCCAGGTCACACGCACCCTGCGGGCGGCGCTCGATTCGCTGCGCGACGGCAGTGAACGGTTCCACGTGAAACCGGCCTGGCAGGCCGAGCTGTCCAAAGTATCAGAAGGCAGCCAGGCCACGCTCGGCGCCTACAACCGTCCGTGGCGCTGAAGGAGTTCGCATGAAATTATCGCTCGGTCCCCTGCTCTACTTCTGGCCCAAGGCCGAAGTCATGGAGTTCTACGCCCAGATGGCACAGAACCCGGCCATCGACATCATCTACGTCGGCGAAGTTGTCTGCTCCCGCCGCCAACAACTGCGGACGGCCGACTGGGTCGGACTGGCCCGCGACCTGACCGATGCCGGTAAGCAGGTCGTGGTTTCCGCCCAGGCACTGCTTGAGTCGGAAAGCGACCTGAAAGCGCTGCGCCGACTGATCGACGATGCGGGTTGCATGCTCGAAGCCAATGACCTTGGCGCGGTCAACCTCGTGCACGGCAGCAATTTCGTCGCCGGACCGCACCTGAATATTTACAACGAAGCCACCCTGGCGACCTACGCCCGCTACGGCCTGAAACGCTGGGTACCGCCCCTTGAGGCCACTCGGACGCTGGTCGACACGCTGCACGCCAGCAAGCCAGCCGGCATCGAAACCGAAGTTTTCGTCTATGGCCGGATTCCGCTGGCGTTCTCGGCACGCTGTTTCACGGCGCGCCACTATGATCTGAACAAGGATGACTGCCAGTTCAAATGCCTCGACCACAGCGAGGGATTGACCCTGAAGACCCGTGAAGGACAACCCTTCCTGAACATCAACGGGATTCAGACCATGTCGGCGCAGAGCTACAACCTGCTGCACGAAATTCCCGACATGTTGCAGATGGGTATCGATATCGCCCGGATCAGCCCGCAAAAGCAGCACATGGATGAAATCATCGCGGCCTTTGATCAAGCCCGACGAGGTCAGGCCGTCAGCATCACTACCGGGCACTGGGATGATTGCGGTCTGGTCGATGGATACTGGTTCGGCGATGCCGGCATCGTCCAGCGCCACACACAAGCCCTTGCCCAACTGGGAGCCAGCGCATGAGCACCGATTTCACCATTCCGAAGTTCCGCTTGCCCGCTTTTGTCGCCAGCCTCGGCCAGAAACTGCCGCAATGGCCGCACGCCCTGGTTCTGGTTGCTGGCCTGAATGCTGCACTGAAAATGAAATTGCTGCCGGAAGACGGGTTGACCGCGCTGGAAGACAAGATTTTCCGGGTCCGAGTGCTCGATACCGGCGGCGAAGCCTCGTACACTTTTCGCGATGGTCTTTTCCGGCCAATTTTTCGCCCGGAACGTGAGCCCGATCTGGCATTTGCCGCCAATCTCTCGGCTTACCTGCAGCTGATTGCCCGCCAGGAAGATCCAGACACCCTGTTTTTCAGCCGTGAACTCGAAATCACTGGCGATACGGAACTGGGCCTGATCGTCAAAAACATGCTCGATGCCATCGAGTGGCCCAGCCTGCCGCAACTGCCGAGGTTCGGCCGCTAACTGAAATCCTGCGGTCGACTGCGACGCACAGCCATATTTCCAGCGACAAGCAGACAATAAAAAACGGGAGGCCTCGGCCTCCCGTTTTGCTGTCAGCCCATCAGGGCATCAAGCCTTTTTCTGCGTATCCAGACGGAACTTGACGTAGCTGCCCGGTGCATCTTCGATCACCTTGAGGGCACCGGCTTCCGGCTTGCGGGCCGGCACCTTGGCCGAACCACCCGGCAGGGCGTTGACCCATGCATTCCAGTGCGTCCACCACGAACCGGCGTTCTGCGTGGCGCCAGCCAGGAAGTCATCCGGGCTTTCCGGCAGGTTACCGTCGGTTGCATCATTGGTCCAGAAGCCATACTTGTTGGCCGCCGGCGGATTGACGATACCAGCGATGTGGCCGGAGCCGCCGAGCACGAACTTGGTATTGCCGGACGGCAGGCGGGCGCCCATGTAGGTACTCTTCCACGGTGCGATGTGGTCTTCGATCGTCGAGATGAAGTAGCACGGGGTCTTGACCTTGCTGATGTCGATCTTGACGCCGCCGAGCGTGATGCCACCCGGTTCGCGCAGCAGGTTGGCGAGGTACATGTTGCGCAGGTAGAAGCTGTGCATCGCGGCCGGCATGCGGGTCGAATCGGAGTTCCAGTAGAGCAGGTCGAACGGGAACGGATCCTTGCCCATCAGGTAGTTGTTCACCACAAAGGACCAGATCAGGTCGTTGGCGCGCAGCATGTTGAAGGTGCCGGCCATTTCCGAACCTTCCAGGAAGCCGCGTTCGGCCATCTTCTTTTCCAGACCGGAAACCGCACCTTCATCGAGGAAGATGCCCAGTTCGCCCGGCTCGGAGAAATCGAGCATGGTCGTGAAGAAGGTGGCCGAATTGGCGCGCTTGTCCTTCTTGGCGGCCATGTAGGCCAGCGTGGTCATGGTCAGCGTACCGCCCAGGCAGTAGCCGGCCAGATTGACGCTGTCTTCGCCGGTGTGGGCACAGACCTGGTTGATGGCTTCGAGCGAGCCTTCAAGCAGGTAGTTTTCGAAGGACTTGGCGGCCAGCTTCTCGTCCGGGTTGGTCCAGGACATGATGAAGGTGGTGTGTCCCTGGTCGGTCGCCCACTTGACCATCGAGTTCTTCTCGCGCAGGTCGAGGATGTAGTACTTGTTGATCCACGGCGGAACGATCAGGAAAGGCTTCTTGTTCTGTTCCGGGGTGGTCGGGTTGTACTGGATCAGCTGGAACAGTTCGTTCTGGAAAACCACCTTACCCGGCGTCGTGGCAACGTTCTTGCCCATTTCGAAGGCCGAGGTGTCGGTCATGCGGATGCGCAGCTGGCCGTCACCGGATTCGACGTCGTGCAGCAGGTTGTTCAGGCCCTTGATCAGGTTCTGGCCGTGCGACTTGACGGTTTCGCGGAACACTTCCGGATTGGTCATCGCGAAGTTGGACGGCGACAGTGCGTCGATGTACTGACGGGTGAAGAAGTTGACCTTCTGTTGCGTCTGCTCGTCGAGACCTTCAGTGCCGGCCACGGTGTCATGCAGGTGACGGGCGGTGATCAGGTAGGATTGCTTGACGAAGTCGAACAGGAAATGCTCTTCCCATTCCTGGTCCTTGAAGCGGTTGTCACCCTTTTTCGGGGCGGCGACGGCGTTGACCGGGACACCCATCATCTTCATCGTGGTGTTCTGCCACAGCGAGAAGTAGTCCCACATCATGTTCATCTGGGTCTGGGCCATCTTGTACGGATTGGCCATCAGACGCGAGGACAGGTCCATGAAGGCTTTGGCTACGCCGAGTTCGTCGGACGGTGCATTGACGCCGTCCTTGGCTTTCTTTTCCATGAACTGGGTGATCAGGCGCGAGGCGCGCTGGGCGACTTCAGCGTAGGTCTTGGCGATTTCTGCCGGGTTGGGCAGGTTCATGCCCTGGTCTTCGGTTTGCTGCGACATCTTCAAACTCCCTCTGTCAGTGCGCGGCGGGTTATTGCTGCAACCGCAAGAATCGAATTACACCATCGGTATCGGTCACTCGTGACATCCGACCAGCTTGTTCAAGGTAATTGAGATGAGCGATTGCCTCGCCCATCGCAAACATTGTTTGATGCGTATCGAGTGCCCGCTGAAACAGCACATCGAGCAATTCGGCCGCGCTCTTCGGCGCGTCATCACAGCTATTCTCCAGGGCACGCAAACGTTCTTCATGATGTGCGTGCAAATCCGCCACCCGGGGTTGGACGCCATAAAACGGCAACCCGTGCGACGGCAACACAAGAGTCTTCTCCGGAATCAGACGAGCCATTTCATCCAGCGACGTCAGATACCAGCCCAGGGCATCGGCATCCGGCGTTGCAGCAAAAACGCTGACATTCGTCGAAATTCTCGGCAAAAGCATGTCGCCGGAAATTACCACGTCAAGTTCCGCGCAGTAAAGCGCCATATGCTCAGGTGCATGTCCATGGCCAATGATTATTTGCCATTTTTTACCGTCGACCGTGACGACATCCCCCGCCTTGATCCGTTGGTAGTAGTCCGGCAAGGCCGGCACCGCCTTGCGATAGCCCGAACCGCGCTTTTCGAATTTGGCCAGATGCTCGGCATCCAGTCCGTGCTGGCGGAACTGTTCGACCATGAAACGCGCACCGTGGCCCGCCACTTCATGCCAGACGACATGCGCCGTCAGAAACTCGCCGCTGGTCATCAACAAGGGAGCCCCCGTCTTTTCCATCAGCCAGGTCGCCAGACCGAGATGGTCGGGATGGAAATGCGTGACGATCAGCCGGGTTACCGGGCCATCCAGCGAATCAATGATCTGCGACCAGGTTTCACGTACGGCATCATCGGGAAAACCGGTATCGACAATGACCCACCCATCACCATCGCGCAGCAGCCAGAGATTGATGTGATCAAGCAGGAAAGGAAGCGGCATGCGCAACCAGAAGACCCCCGGGGCAACTTCGGTCAATTCGCCGGCGGCGGGCGGTTGGGCGTGAGGATAATGCAAAGACATGATGAGTCCAGAAGACGTGGCCGGACAAATTACCATACGGTAGCGGATTGAAAAAACACCTTTCTTCTGATTTACTTGCCCGAATTATTCAAGGATCACACTGTGAACGCCTCCTCCACGACCTTCGCCATTTCGGATCTGGCCCGCGAATTCGGCATCACCCCGCGCACCATCCGCTTCTGGGAGGACCAGGGCATTCTTGCCCCGCAACGTGAAGGACGAACCCGCGTCTTCACCCGCCGCGACCGTGCCCGCCTGAAAATGGCCTTGCGCGGCAAACGGCTCGGCCTGTCGCTGGCCGAGATCAAGGACCTGATCGGCATGTACTCGAATACCGAGGACGAAACACCACAGCTGATCGAATGTCTGCGCATCATGGAAAAACGCCGTGCGGCACTTGAGCAGCAGCGCGAAGACATCGAAGCCATGTTGAGTGAAATCAGCCAGTTCGAGCAGCAGTGCAGCGAGGAGCTCAAGCGCCGGAGCAATGCCATCTGAACCTTCGTTAAAAAACTTTGTTGAATCAGTTGACGTTAACGTCAACGTAAATACAATCATGCCATGACGCATATTTCCGATCCGCACTTTTCCGACCGTGTCCGCGACAGTTTTGCGCGGCAAAATGCCATGGCGCTGATTCAGGCCACGCTGCCGGTTGTCGAACACGGGGTGACGGAAATCCACCTGCCCCACTGGTCCGGAGTCGAACAGCAACACGGTTTCGTGCATGGTGGCGTGGTCGGCATGATGGCTGACTCAGCGGCCGGCTATGCCGCAATGACTATGGTTTCTCCTGCCGCCTCGGTGTTGACCGTGGAATACAAGATGAATCTGGTCGCCCCGGCCGATGGAGAAAAACTGATTGCCCGTGGCAAGGTTGTCCGCCCCGGAAGAACACTGATCGTGACCCAGGCTGAAGTCTTCGCCGTGAAAGACGGCCGGGAAACACTCTGTGCGCTGATGCAGCAAACCATCATGGTGATGCACGGCAAAACTGAAAAACAAACTTAAAAACGGAGACAAACCATGAACATCCCTAGCCTCGACTTCGGTCTCGGTGAAGACATCAACATGCTGCGCGATGCGGTCAAGGCCTTTGCCGATGCCGAAATCGCCCCGCGTGCCGCAGAAATCGACCGCGTTAACGAATTCCCGGCCGACCTGTGGAAAAAGTTCGGCGACATGGGCCTGCTCGGCATGACCGCCGGCGAGGAATACGGCGGCACCAACATGGGCTACCTGGCGCATATCGTCGCACTCGAGGAAATCTCGCGTGCCTCCGCTTCGGTCGGCCTGTCCTACGGTGCCCACTCGAATCTGTGCGTCAACCAGATCCGCCGCAATGGTACGGACGCCCAGCGCCAGAAATACCTGCCCAAACTGATCTCCGGCGATCATGTTGGCGCCCTGGCCATGTCCGAACCGAATGCCGGTTCCGACGTTGTTTCAATGAAGTTGAAAGCTGAAAAGAAGGGCGACCGTTACGTGCTGAACGGCGCCAAGATGTGGATCACCAACGGCGGCGACGCCGACACGCTGGTGGTCTACGCCAAGACCGACCTCAATGCCGGCGCCAAGGGGATGACCGCTTTCATCATCGAAAAGGGCATGAAGGGCTTTACCCACGGCACCCACCTCGACAAGCTGGGCATGCGCGGCTCGAACACCTTTCCGCTGTTCTTCGACGACTGCGAAGTGCCGGAAGAAAACGTCCTGGGCGGCGTCGGCAACGGCACCAAGGTGCTGATGTCCGGCCTCGACTACGAACGCGCCGTGCTCTGCGGCGGCCCACTCGGCATCATGGCCGCCTGCATGGATGTCGTCGTCCCCTACCTGCACGAACGCAAGCAGTTCGGCCAGGCGATCGGCGAATTCCAGCTGATGCAAGGCAAGGTCGCCGACATGTATTCAACTTGGATGGCCAACCGTGCCTACGTCTATGCGCTGGGCCGGGCCTGCGATAACACCGACCACGCCCGCACGCTGCGCAAGGATGCCGCCGGCGCCATTCTGTATTCCGCCGAAAAGGCCACCTGGATGGCTGGCGAAGCGATCCAGACGCTGGGGGGGGTTGGTTACACCAATGAATATTCGACCGGTCGTCTCTGGCGCGATGCCAAGCTCTACGAGATCGGGGCAGGTACCTCCGAAATCCGTAGAATGCTGATCGGTCGCGAACTCTTCGCGGAAACCGCATAAACATGCTCCCGCCGGGCTCCCGACGGGGGCCCGGCAACAGGAGCACTCAATCATGACCGTTACACTTCGCACCCTCACCGCCAACGATACCGAAGCACTGGAGCAGGTTCGCCAGTACTTCCGCAATTACGCTGCCTGGCTCGGCGTCGATCTGTCGTATCAAAATTTCGATCAGGAAATGGCCTCCCTGCCCGGCGCCTATTCGGCACCGGAAGGCCGCTTGTTTTTTGCCGAAATCGACGGTCGACCGGCGGGTTGCGTCGGTGTTCGTTCACTGGCCGGCAGCGAAGGTGTGTGCGAGATGAAACGCCTCTACGTCGAGCCAGAAGAACGCGGCCACGGCGTCGGCAATGCGTTGGCCATGGCCGCGATCAAGGCCGCCAAGACGATCGGTTATCGCAAGCTGATGATCGACACCCTGCCCAATATGCGCATGGCCGTGAAGCTTTATCGCGAACTCGGCTTCACCGAGGCACCGAATTACTACCAGACGCCGATCGAAGGCACGATGTTCCTCGCACTCGATCTCGACAACTGGTCGGAAGAGGAAATCCGCAGCGAAAACCTGTCGCATCTGTTCGATTTCAACCGCGCCTGGGCCAACCAGATGCAGGAAGTCGACCCAACCTATTTCGACAAGCTGTCGCAACTGCAAACCCCTGAGTTCCTCTGGATCGGCTGTTCTGACTCGCGCGTGCCGGCCAACCAGATCGTCGGCCTGCTGCCGGGTGAAGTCTTCGTTCATCGCAACGTCGCCAACGTCGTCGTCCATACCGACCTGAACTGCCTGTCGGTCATCCAGTACGCCGTCGATGTGCTCAAAGTGAAGCACATCATGGTCGTCGGTCACTATGGCTGCGGCGGTGTCGGTGCCGCTCTGCGTCGCGACCGGGTCGGCATCGTCGATCTCTGGCTGCGCCACGTCCATGACGTGCACAACAAGCATCTGGCCAACGTCGACAGCCTGCCCGAAGCAGATCGCCATGACCGCCTGTGCGAGTTGAACGTACTCGAACAGGTGGCCAATGTCTGCCACAACCCGGTGGTCCAGGATGCCTGGCAACGCGGCCAGCAACTCACCGTCCACGGCTGGATCTATGGCCTCAAGGATGGCCATATCCACGACCTCGGCATCACTGTCGATTGCCTGTCCGACTTGCCGGCACGCTACGACGCCGCTTTGAAGGCGCTTGACGCCTGAACCTAATAACAAACCGCTAAGGAGAAACTCAGCATGAATGACCCGATCGTTATCGTTTCCGCCGCCCGTACCCCGATGGGTGGCTTTCAGGGCGCCTTTGCCGGCCTGACCGGTCCGCAACTCGCTGCCGTCGCCATCAAGGCGGCCGTCGAGCGTGCCGGCATCGACGCCAACCTGGTTGAAGAAGTGCTGATGGGCTGCGTCCTGCCGGCCGGCGTCGGCCAGGCACCGGTGCGCCAGGCGGCACTGCTTGCCGGTCTGCCGCTGTCGGCCGGTTGTGCGATGGTCAGCAAGGTTTGCGGCTCCGGCATGAAAGCCACGATGCTTGGCCACGACGGCATTCTTGCCGGTTCGAGCGGCGTTACCGTGGTCGGCGGCATGGAGTCGATGACCAATGCACCGTACCTGCTGCCCAAGGCCCGTAGCGGCTACCGCCTCGGCCACGGCCAGATGCTTGACCATATGTTCATGGACGGCCTGGAAGATGCCTACGCCAAGGAAACCCGTGGTCGCCTGATGGGCACCTTTGCCGAAGAGTGCGCCAGCAACTACGGCTTCACCCGCGAAGCTCAGGACGAATACGCCATCCGCTCGACCACCCGCGCCAAGGAAGCCAGCGACAATGGCTCCTTCAACTGGGAAATTGCTCCGGTCACCGTTGCCGGCCGCAAGGGTGATGTCGTGGTCGACAAGGATGAAGGTCCTTTCGCGGTCAACGTCGAAAAAATCCCGACTTTGAAGCCGGCGTTCAAGAAAGACGGCACCGTGACCGCCGCCAACTCGTCGTCGATTTCTGATGGCGCTGCCGCCATGGTCCTGATGCGCGCTTCCAAGGCCGCCGAACTCGGCCTCAAGCCGATCGCCAAGATCGTCGGCCACACGACCAACGCAGGCGTACCCGCCCTCTTCCCGTCGGCCCCGGTCGGCGCGATGGAAAAGCTCCTGGCCAAGACCGGCTGGACGGCTGACAGCGTCGATCTGTGGGAAATCAACGAAGCCTTTGCCGTCGTCACGATGGCCGCCCTGCACGATCTCAAGCTGCCGGCCGAGAAGGTCAACATCCACGGCGGCGCCTGCGCCCTGGGCCACCCGATCGGCGCTTCCGGCGCGCGCATCATCGTGACCCTGCTCGGCGCCCTGAAGAAGACCGGCGGCAAGCGCGGTATCGCTTCGCTGTGCATCGGTGGCGGCGAAGCCACGGCACTGGCCGTGGAAATATTCTAAGTGCCACAGCAGGCCGGTTCGATCACCTATCTCAAGCTTGTCGGGGCCATGTTCATGTGGGGCGGCACCTGGATTGCGGGACGCATCGTGGCGCAGGAGCTTCCTGCGCCGCTGATGGCTGCCGCCTTCCGGTTTCTGCTCGCCGGACTGGTTCTCGCCGGCTACGCACTGCTCAGCGAAGGCCGTATCCCGCGGCTCCAGAGCAGCAGCGAATGGGGGAGCGTCACCGGCCTGGCACTGACCGGCATCTTTATCTATGCCCTGTGTTTTTTTTACGGTCTGAAGCACATCCCGGCCGGGCGCGGCGCATTGGTCGTCGCGCTCAATCCGGTCGTTGCCGCGCTGGCCGCCTGGTTTCTCGGCCAGGAACGGATGACGCCGGTCAAACTGGCCGGCATCGCAATCGCACTCGTCGGCTGCCTGACGGTGATCGGCAATGGTGACCCGTTCGCCCTGCTGCACGGTGCAATCGGGCTCGGCGAGTGGCTGATCATCGGCTGCGTCCTGTGCTGGACGGTATATACCTTCATTGGCCGCCGGGCGACGCGAACCATTTCGCCACTCGGCGCAACGCTGTACGCCAGCCTGATTGGCGCCGCACTACTCGGAATGACGGCACTGCTGCAAGGCAGGATCGAACTAAGCGAGTGGTCGTGGCGCGTCTGGACCAGCGTCGCCTTCCTGGCGATCGGCGGCACCGCGCTCGGCTTCACCTGGTTTGCCGACGGCGTCAAACGCCTCGGTGCTGCCAAGGCCTCGGCTTTCGTCAACCTGGTCCCGGTCTTTGCCGTGCTGCAAGCCGCCGCCCTGCTTGACGAACGGCTTGGTGCTGCCGTCCTTGGCGGCGGCCTGCTGGTTATTGCCGGCGTCTGGCTGACAACAATTTTTTCGGAGAGAACAGCATGATCCTGACCCAAGAACAAGAAATGATCCGTGACTCGATGCGCGCTTTCGCGCAGGAGCGCCTCGCCCCCTTCGCCGCTGAATGGGACAAGAACCACACCTTCCCGGCTGAGGCCCTGAAAGAACTGGGCGAACTCGGTGCCATGGGCATGGTCGTTCCCGAGGAATGGGATGGTGCCGGCATGGATTACATGAGCCTGGTGCTGACCCTGGAAGAAATCGCCGCCGGCGACGGTGCCACCTCGACCATCGTCTCGGTGCAGAACTCGCTGGCCTGCGGCATCACCATGAAGTACGGTACCAACGCGCAGAAGGAAGAATGGCTCAAGCCGCTCGCCCGTGGCGAAAAGCTCGGCTGCTTCTGTCTGACCGAGCCGCACACCGGCTCCGATGCCGCCGCGATCACCACCCGCGCCGACAAGGATGGCGACCACTTCGTGCTGAATGGCGTCAAGCAGTTCATCACCACCGGCAAGCACGCCCACATGGCCATCGTTTTCGCGGTGACCGACAAGGCGGCCGGCAAGAAGGGCATTTCCTGCTTCCTGATCCCGACCGCCACCCCGGGCTTCATCGTTGGCCGCACCGAAGACAAGATGGGCCAGCACGCATCCGATACCGTGCAGATCATCCTCGAAAACTGTCGCGTTCCGGCTTCCGCCCTGCTCGGCAAGGAAGGCGAAGGCTACAAGATCGCCCTCTCCAACCTCGAAGCCGGCCGTATCGGTATTGCCGCCCAGAGCATTGGCATGGCCCGCGCCGCCTTTGAAGCCGCCATCCGCTACGCCAAGGAGCGTGTCACTTTCGGCGTAGCAATCATCGATCACCAGGCCGTCAACTTCAAACTGGCCGACATGAACACCCTGCTCGATGCTGCCCGCCTGATGGTCTGGCGCGCCGCCACACTGAAGGATGCCGGCAAGCCCTGCCTGAAGGAAGCTTCGATGGCCAAGATGTTCGCCTCCGAAGCCGCCGAGAAGATTGCTTCCGATGCCATCCAGATTCACGGCGGCGTTGGCTACACCAGCGACTTCCCGGTTGAACGGATCTACCGCGACGTGCGTATCTGCCAGATCTACGAAGGTGCTAACGACATTCAGCGCCTCGTTATTGGACGTAGCATCGCCAGCGAGTAAGTACACACAAATACTGCGGTCGACCGGTCAAAACAATAAAAACCGGCGACCGCATTAACGAGGAGACACCCATGGCCGACTCAGCCAACACACCGATCGACTTCTATTTCGATTTTTCCAGCCCTTACGGTTACTTAATGGCTGAAAAAATCGATGCCCTCGCCGCACGTTACGGACGTAGCGTGACCTGGCATCCTGTGCTGCTCGGCATCATTTTCCAGGCGACCGGCTCGCGTCCGCCCGTTGTCGGTTCAAGCAGCAAAGCCAGCTACATGTTCCATGATTTCGCACGCTCCGCGCGCCACATGGGCATTCCCTACAACATGCCGAGCCGCTTCCCGCTGCCGACACAAAACGCCGCCCGCGCCTTCTACTGGCTGGCCGGGCAGGATGTTGCGCTAGCCAAGCAATTCGCACAGGCGGTCTATCGCGCCTTCTTCGTTGCCGACTGCGACATTTCCGCACCGGAAACCGTGCTCGAAATTGCTGCCAAACTCGGTGTCGACCGCGACAAACTGGGCGCCGCACTGCAAAGCCCGGAAATCAAGGCTCGGCTCAAGAACGAAGTCGATGCCGCGCTGCAGGCCGGCGTTTTTGGCTCCCCTCACCTGATCATCGACGGCGAAGCCTTCTTCGGCGCCGACCGCCTGCCGCAAATCGAGCACTGGCTCGAATCCGGCGGCTTCTGAAAGCAAGCATGCAAAGAATCTGCGTCTTCTGCGGAGCCAACTCCGGCCGCAATCCGCTCTACTGGGCCGAGGCTGAACGCGTCGGCCGCCTGTTGGCCGAACGAGGCATCGAACTGGTCTATGGCGGCGGCAATATCGGCCTGATGGGTGCCGTTGCCGATGGCTGCCTGGCAGCCGGCGGAAGCGTCATCGGTGTCATTCCGCAGGCGCTGATGGGCAAGGAGGTCGATGGTCGCAATGTCGAACATCGCGCCCTGACCCGGCTTGAAGTCGTCGATTCAATGCATACCCGCAAGGCACGGATGGCCGAACTGGCCGATGGTTTCATCGCCCTGCCCGGCGGCTTCGGCACCTTCGAGGAACTTTGCGAAATCCTCACCTGGGGCCAACTCGGGTTTCACGTGAAACCGATCGGGCTACTCAATATCAACAAGTTCTACGACCCGCTGCTCGCCTTGTTTGACCATGCGGTCAGCGAAGGCTTCCTGCGCGAGCAGAACCGCGCCATGGCGCTGGCCGAAACGGATATCGAACAACTGCTGGAAGCCATGCGGCGCTTCCAGCCAGAACCGGTCAGCAAATGGCTGAAGGACGAACGACAGTTGTAAGCCGGACAAAACAATCCCATCAGGACATATAAGCAAAAAAGCGAGGAGACATGACTACCCTGAAAACCCAACTCAATCCGCGTAGTGCCGATTTCCAGGCCAACGCGGCAGCCATGGAGACGGTCGTTGCCGATCTCCATGAAAAGGTCGAAAAGATCGCCCTCGGCGGACCGGAAGCGGCCCGCCAGAAGCATCTGGCGCGCGGCAAGCTGCTCCCCCGCGAGCGCGTCAATGGCCTGCTCGACCCCGGCACGCCCTTCCTTGAAATCGGCCAGTTCGCAGCCTACGGCATGTATGGCGGTGATGTCCCGGCCGCCTCGGTGATTGCCGGCATCGGTCGGGTCGAAGGTGTCGAGTGCATGATCGTGGCCAACGATGCGACGGTGAAAGGCGGCACTTATTACCCGTTGACCGTGAAAAAGCACCTGCGCGCCCAGGAAATCGCGCTGGAAAACCGTCTACCCTGCGTCTATCTGGTCGATTCCGGCGGCGCTTTCCTGCCGATGCAGGATGAAGTTTTCCCGGACAAGGAACATTTCGGCCGCATTTTCTTCAATCAGGCCAATCTGTCGGCCCAGGGCATTCCGCAGATCGCCGCCGTACTCGGCTCGTGTACTGCCGGTGGCGCTTACGTGCCGGCAATGTGCGACGAGTCGATCATCGTCAAGAACCAGGGCACCATCTTTCTCGGCGGCCCACCGCTGGTCAAGGCGGCAACCGGCGAAGTCGTCTCGGCCGAAGACCTCGGCGGGGCCGATGTGCATACGCGGATTTCCGGCGTCGTCGACCATCTGGCTGAAAACGATGCCCATGCACTGGCCATCGCCCGCCGGATCATCAAGGATCTGAACTGGAAAAAGGCCCCGCCGGTGACGTTGACCGCACCGCTAGCACCGCGCTATCCGACGCAGGAGCTGTACGGCGTCATCCCGACCGATTCCAAGAAACCTTTCGACGTGCGCGAAATCATTGCCCGCATCGTCGATGACTCGGATTTCGATGAATTCAAGGCCCGTTACGGCACGACGCTGGTCTGCGGCTTCGCCCGCATCTGGGGCTACCCGGTCGGTATCGTGGCGAATAACGGCATCCTGTTCTCCGAATCGGCCCTGAAAGGCGCCCATTTCATCGAACTGTGCGCCCAGCGCGGCATCCCGCTCGTTTTCCTGCAGAACATCACCGGCTTCATGGTCGGTCGCAAGTACGAAAATGGCGGCATCGCCCGCGATGGCGCCAAGATGGTCACCGCCGTCGCTACCGCCAAGGTGCCGAAATTCACCGTCGTCATTGGTGGCTCGTTTGGGGCCGGCAACTACGGCATGTGTGGCCGCGCCTACTCCCCGCGTTTCCTGTGGATGTGGCCAAACGCCCGCATCTCGGTGATGGGCGGCGAACAGGCCGCCGGTGTGCTGGCAACCGTCAAGCGCGATGGGATGGAAGCAACCGGAAAAACCTGGAGCGCCGAGGAAGAGGCGGCCTTCAAGGCGCCGATCCGCGAGCAGTACGAGACCCAGGGCCACCCCTATTACGCCAGCGCCCGATTGTGGGACGACGGCATCATCGATCCGGCTGATACCCGCCGCGTCCTTGGGCTCGGCCTCTCTGCCTCGATGAATGCCCCGGCCGAAGAGACCAAATTCGGCATCTTCCGGATGTAAGGAAAAGACATGTTTACGACACTCGAAATCGAACTCGCTGGCCAGGTGGCTACTATCTGGATGAACCGTCCGGAGATGCATAACGCCTTCGACGAAACACTGATCACCGAACTGACTGCCGCCTGCATCGCTCTCGATGAAGATACCGATGTCCGCGTCGTCGTCCTCGCCGGGCGCGGCAAAAGCTTCTCGGCCGGTGCCGACCTCAACTGGATGAAGCGAGCCGCCAACAACGGCGTCGATGACAATCTCAACGACGCGCGTGCGCTGGCCAGAATGTTGCGCGTCCTGGCCGAGATGAAGAAACCAACCATTGCTCGCATCCAGGGTGCGGCACTCGGCGGCGGCACCGGGCTGACGGCAGCCTGCGATATCGCCATCGCCTCGACCAAGGCTTTCTTCGCTACTTCCGAAGTCAAATTCGGCATCATTCCGTCGGCCATCAGCCCTTACGTCGTGCGCGCCATCGGTGCGCGTCAGGCCTATCGCTACTTCCAGTCGGCTGAACGCATCGACGCCAGCCGTGCCCGCGAACTTGGCCTGGTCCATGAAACCGTCGAGCCTGAAGCGCTCGATGCCAAGGTTGCCGAAATTGTCGCCGCACTGATCCAGGGCGGCCCGCTTGCCCAGGCTGCGGCCAAGGATCTGATCCGTGCCGTCGACAACAAGCCGATCAACGACAACGTCGTCGAGGACACTGCCCACCGAATCGCCCACCTGCGCGCCACGCCGGAAGCCAGAGACGGCATCGCCGCCTTCCTCGACAAGCGCTCACCGGCATGGATGGGGGAATAAGCCATGTTTAACAAGACCCTGATCGCCAACCGTGGGGACCAGTCCCGCAGGGATGCAGCGACGAAGTCAAACTGCCTGCGTGCCCAGCACGCCCAGGCGATTGCCCCGCGGGAGAACCAGCATGTTTAATAAAATCCTGATCGCCAACCGCGGGGAAATCGCCTGCCGTGTCATCAAGACTGCCCGCCGCATGGGCATTCGTACCGTCGCCGTCTATTCCGAAGCCGATGCCAATGCACGCCACGTGCGTCTCGCCGACGAAGCCGTACTGCTCGGCCCGGCCGCCGCCCGTGAGTCATATCTGGTCGCCGACAAGATTGTCGAAGCCTGCAAACGCACCGGCGCGCAGGCGGTCCATCCCGGCTACGGATTTCTCTCCGAGAACGCCGATTTTGCCGATGCGCTGGCGGCCAACGGCATCGCCTTCATCGGCCCACCGGCCTCGGCCATTCGCGCCATGGGCTCGAAATCCGAAGCCAAGAAGCTGATGGGCAAGGCCGCCGTACCGCTCACTCCCGGTTATCACGGCGACGACCAGACCCCGGCCCTGCTGCACAAGGAAGCCGATGCCATCGGCTATCCAGTGCTGATCAAGGCTGCCGCCGGCGGCGGTGGCAAGGGCATGCGTCTGGTTGAAAAGAGTGAGGACTTCCCGGATGCGCTGGCTTCGTGCAAGCGCGAGGCGATTTCCAGCTTCGGCGACGACCACGTGCTGATCGAAAAATACATCACCAAGCCGCGCCACATCGAAATCCAGGTCTTTGCCGATTCGCTCGGCAACTGCGTTTACCTGTTCGAGCGCGATTGCTCGGTGCAGCGCCGCCACCAAAAGGTGCTGGAAGAAGCGCCGGCTCCGGGCATGACGCTGGAACGCCGTCGCCAAATGGGCGAAGCCGCCGTCGCCGCCGCCAAGGCGGTCGGTTACGTCGGTGCCGGCACCGTCGAGTTCATCGCCAATCAGGACGGCTCGTTCTATTTCATGGAAATGAACACCCGCCTGCAGGTCGAACATCCGGTGACCGAAATGATCACCGGGCAGGATCTGGTCGAATGGCAACTGCGCGTCGCTGCCGGCCAGCCGCTGCCGCTCGCCCAGGAACAATTGCAGATTCGCGGCCATGCGCTGGAGGCCCGGATCTACGCCGAAGACGCCAACAAGGGCTTCCTGCCCTCAACCGGCAAGTTGATCCGCCTCGCCCCGCCGGCTGAAAGCATTCACGTTCGCGTCGATACCGGCGTCGAGGAAGGTGACGAAATCACCCCCTACTACGACCCGATGATCGCCAAGCTGATCGTCTGGGACGAGCATCGCGATGCCGCACTGGCCCGCATGCGCAAGGCGCTGGCTGATTACCAGGTGGCCGGCGTGACGACCAACATCGACTTCCTGTCACGCCTCGTCGCCTGCCCGGCTTTTGCCGGCGCCGACCTCGATACTGGCCTGATCGAACGTCAAAAGGACTTTCTCTTCCCGCCCGTTCAGGCCGTGCCACGCGACGCGCTGCTCGTCGCCACAGTCGGAGAATTGCTCTGGGAACAGCACGAAGCGAAGCAGAAAGCCAAGACCAGCGGCGATCCGTGGTCGCCATGGCATGCCCGTGACGGCTGGCGGATGAATTTGTCCGCTGCCCGCATGGTCGGCTTCCGTGATGGCGACAGCCTGATCGAAGCGCAGGTCCGCTACCAGCGCGATCAGTGGGCGATCACCATCCATGGCGAAACGACGCTGGCGCGCGGCAAAAAGCTGGAAGGCGATGCCTTTGCCGTCGAACTTGATGACCGCCGGCTGGTCGCCAGCGTTGTCGCGGTCGACGACAAGCGCAGCGTCTTTTTGAACGGCAGCACCTGCACGCTGTTGCGCGACGATCCGCTGCATCTGGTCGAAGCCGGCGGCGCACAAGGTGGCGGCCTGACCGCACCGATGCCGGGCAAGGTCGTTGCGCTGCTCGCCCAGATCGGTCAAAAGGTCGAAAAAGGCACGCCGCTGCTGATTCTCGAAGCGATGAAGATGGAACATACCATCACCGCGCCGGCCGCCGGCACCGTCAAGGCCTTCTGCTACGCCGCCGGCGAGCAGGTCAGCGACGGCGCAGCACTGGTCGAGTTCGAAACTGTTTGATTGACCTACCCCTTGTGGCGGCCGGACAACCGGCTGCCACAAGCACAATAAATCGAATACGCCCCCGCAGAGGGGCCACGGAGACAAGATGAACATGCAAAGTTACGTCCACGGGGCCAGTAACCAGCCCCTGATCGGCCAAACCATCGGCGCATATTTTGACGAGGTCTGTGCCCGCTTCGCCGAACGCGAAGCACTGGTCGTTCGCCACCAGAACGTGCGGATGACTTACGCCACGCTCAAGGAAACCGTCGACAACCTGGCCTGCGGCCTGCGCCGTCTCGGCCTGAAGCCGGGCGAGCGAATCGGCATCTGGTCGCAGAACAACACGGAGTGGGTACTCACACAGTTTGCAACGGCTAAGGCCGGCCTGGTGATGGTCAATATCAACCCGGCTTACCGACGCTCGGAACTGGAATACGTACTCAACAAGGTCGGCTGTCGCGCCTTGATCCTCGCGCCCAGTTTCAAGTCGAGCAACTATCTGGAAATGCTGCAGGATCTGGCACCGGAACTAGCCAGCGGCACACCGGGCGATATCCAGTGCGCCCGTCTGCCCGAGCTGAAGCACGTTATCCGGATGGGTGAGGAACGCACGCCGGGCATGCTCAATTTCGATACCCTGCGTCTGCCGGCCGCCCGTCACGAACTCAACGCGCTGGCCGAACTGGCCGAGACGCTGCAATTCGACGACCCGATCAATATCCAGTTCACTTCCGGCACAACCGGCGCGCCCAAGGGCGCCACGCTGTCGCACCACAACATCCTGAACAACGGCTTCTTCATCGGCGAAGCGATGCGTCTGACGCCGGAAGACCGCTTGTGCATCCCGGTACCGCTCTATCACTGCTTCGGCATGGTGCTCGGCAACCTCGCCTGCCTGACGCACGGCTCGGCGATGATTTTCCCCGGCGAAGGCTTTGATCCACTGTCGACGCTGGAAACCGTGGCCGACGAGCAGTGCACGGCGCTGCATGGCGTCCCGACCATGTTCATTGCCGTGCTCGATCATCCGGATTTCGCCAAATACGATTTGTCACGACTGCGCACCGGCATCATGGCCGGCAGCCCCTGCCCGATCGAGGTCATGAAGCGTGTGCTCGACCAGATGCACATGAACGAAGTGACCATCGCCTACGGCATGACCGAAACTTCGCCGGTGTCCTTCCAAAGCTCGGTCGATGATCCGGTCGAGCGCCGCGTTTCCACCGTTGGCCGCGTCCAGCCGCATGTCGAAGTCAAGATCGTCGATACCGACGGCCGCATCGTGCCGCGCGGCACGGCCGGCGAATTGCTGACCCGCGGCTATTCGGTAATGCTCGGCTACTGGGGTGACGAAGCCCGTACTCGCGAAGCGATCGACACCGCCGGCTGGATGCATACCGGCGATCTGGCGGTGATCGACGAAGCCGGTTACTGCAATATCGTCGGTCGCCTCAAAGACATGGTGATTCGCGGCGGCGAGAATATTTACCCGCGCGAAATCGAGGAATTCCTCTATCGCCACCCGAAAGTCCAGGACGTTCAAGTGATCGGCGTACCGGATCACAAATATGGCGAGGAACTGTGTGCCTGGATTATTCTGAAACCCGGCCAGAATGCGAACGAACAGGACATCCGCGATTTCTGCCAAGGCCAGATTGCCCACTACAAGGTGCCGCGCCACATCCGTTTCGTCGACAACTTCCCGATGACCATCACCGGCAAGATCCAGAAATTCATGATGCGCAACGCGATGAAGCAGGAACTGGGCATTCAGGAAGAAGCCCACGCCTGAGCAATCGCCGATTGACCCGATCCAAGGAAAGCCAAGATGCCGCTACCGAGCAAAGTAAAGATTGTCGAAGTCGGGCCACGTGACGGCCTGCAAAACGAAAAGCAGGTCGTTCCGACCGAAATCAAGATCGAACTGATCAACCGGCTGGCCGATGCCGGCCTCAGCGTCATCGAGGCGACCTCCTTCGTCTCACCCAAATGGGTGCCGCAGATGGGTGACAACAGCGCGGTGATGGCTGGCATCACCCGCCACCCCGCTGCGGTCTACCCGGTTTTGACGCCCAATTTGCAGGGTTTCGACTCGGCCGTGCAGGCCGGCGCGACTGAAGTCGCCATTTTTGGTGCCGCCTCCGAGAGTTTTTCGCGCAAAAATATCAATTGCTCCATCGCCGAGAGCCTGAAACGCTTCGAACCCGTCGTTTCGGCCGCATCGGCGCTGGAAATCAAGGTACGCGGCTACGTTTCCTGCGTCGTCGGCTGTCCCTACGAGGGCGCCATCGATCCGGAACAGGCGGCCAGCGTCGCCCAAACCTTGTTCGACATGGGCTGCTACGAAGTCTCGCTCGGTGACACCATCGGCGTCGGCAATCCGGCTTCGATCCGCCGGATGATCGAAGCCTGCGCCAAACGCATCCCGGTCGCCAAACTGGCCGGCCATTATCACGACACTTACGGCATGGCGATTGCCAACATCCATGCCTCACTGCAAGCAGGCGTCTCCGTTTTCGACAGTTCGATTGCCGGCCTGGGCGGCTGCCCCTACGCCAAAGGCGCATCCGGCAATGTCGCGACGGAAGATGTTGTCTATTTATTGCACGGGCTAGGCATTGAAACCGGCATCGATCTGGCTAAACTGGCGTTTATCGGTGACTGGATTTCCAGTGCCATCAATCGCCCGAATGGCGCCAAGGCCGGCCGGGCTTTATGTAGCCAAGCGAGCGTGTGAGTCTTTTTTCCAGCGTCACCGATCTATTCAAACCAACCCCGCCACCCAGTCCAATGCTCAGTCATGCATTCGACCGGGTTGCCGAGTTGGTCAATCCGATGCTCAAGGCGGCGCCAGATTTTCAGCACCGCTTGCGATTGCCGCTTGAGCATGCCCTCGGCTATTGCGACGGCTTGATCGCTGCGCTGCCTGGCCCGGTCGACATCAATCGACAAGCCTTTTCCAATGACCCGCTGGTCCATGCGCTATTTGCAACCGCCGATGACATCGACCAGATGCTCGGCCGCAGCCAGGCCATTCGTGACTTTCTGGCTGAGCCGGCTTGCTGGGAAAACGAATATTTTTACGCCTTGTTCGCCGCCCGTCGCCAGCAGAAAAAACAGCTCGGCATGGCTCAGCAGGGCGACATGATCCAGAACGACGTGCCCCAACTGGTGCTCTATTTCTCGGACCAGACGCTGATCGAACCCTGCTGCCAGCTTGAAATTACGCTGGAAAAACTCCGCCAGCGCGCGCTGGACAGTTTGCTGCGCACCTTTCATGACCACGTTGAAACACTGCGTCAGGAACGCGAAGGGCTGCGCGCCGATGCCTCGGCCGAACGGGCGCACCTGACCATTCTGCAAGGCACGACGCCGGGTAACGCTTACGAGGTACATACCCGGCATCTGGCCGACCTCGATGCACGCCTGCGCCAGACTGCCGAATTGTTGATGCCCGAGCATCTGGTCGAGGCGCTGGCCGATTTCCTTCTGGCCCCAGAACCGTCGCTCAAACTGACTCCTTACAGCGTCAACGTCGACCGCCTCGGTGTGGTCAGCGACAAAACCGCCGATGACGATCTCAGCGTGCATACCCTCAATTTCCCGGAACTAACGGCCCGCGACAAGCGTCTTCATCTCGTCACACTCGCCCGCATCCACCGCGACGAGGCCCTTGAGGCCGTTGAAATGGTGCGCGACCAGCAACATCGTTTCATGCTCATCTAAATGCTCAAATCACCCTGTATCAACGTCTGCCGGATGGATGCCCGCAGCGGCCTGTGCACCGGCTGTTTCCGGACCATTGAAGAAATCACCGTCTGGGCCCGTACGGACGACCATGAGCGGCGCAACATCCTGAACCGTATCGCCGCACGCCGTTCAACCAGCAGTGCAGCAGACACCGCCCCCCAGCGCCAGAAGGCGAACTGAATTCATGAACAACGAAGAAGATCTCTACCTCTGCGTCGGTATCTGCCAGGCTGACCCCGATTCCGGCTACTGCCTTGGCTGCGGCCGTCCACCAATCGATTCACCGAAAATCGTCGCCGAACTCAGCCCACCGGTTTTTTCAGCCCCGACGACAAGCAACGACCCGGATACGCCGGAATGAGTCTCAACCTGCCGGAAACGTTGGTCGTTCTTGAGCGTGGCTGGCTCTCGGCCAACAATATTCTCTGTTTTGATGGCGACCAGGCCACGCTGGTCGACAGCGGCTATTCGACCCATGCCGCGCAAACCGTCGAGCTGGTGGGGCACACGCTGGCGGGTCGATCCCTCAAGCGGCTGGTCAACACCCATTCACATTCCGACCACATCGGCGGCAATGCCGCCTTGCAAGCCACATTCGGCTGTGAAATTGCCGTACCGGCCGGCCTGCACGCCACCATTGCCGACTGGAATGAAGACGCCCTGCTGCTTTCGCCGCTCGGCCAGCAATCAGCCCGCTTTCAGCACGACCTGCTGATCGGGGCCGGCAGCGAACTGGAAATGGGCGAACTGGTCTGGCAGGCACTGGCCGTTCCCGGTCACGACATGGAAGCACTGGCCTACTTCAATCCGGAACAGGGCATCCTGATTTCTGGCGATGCCCTGTGGGAAAACGGTTTTGGCGTCATTTTCCCGGAACTGCTCGGCGAAGCTGACGGCTTGCGCAGCACCCGGGAAACGCTGGAGATGCTCGCCCGACTGCCGATAAAAACAGTCATTCCCGGCCACGGCTGCCCGTTTGCCACGGTCGACACGGCTTTTGAGCGGGCTTTTCGCCGGCTGGCCGGTTTCGAAGCCAATATCGAACTGCTCGCCTGGCATGCGATCAAGGTGATTACCGCCTTCGCCATGATGGAAAAGCGGCGCCTGCCAATTGCCGAATTCCCAACCTTCATTCTTGGCTTGCCCTTCGCCACCGACGTCAATCGCCGCTACCTCAATTTGCGCGACGACCAGCTGGTCGAACGTCTGGAACGGGAACTCCTGCTCGTCAATGCCCTGCGAATGGAAGATGGCGAACTGCTCGCCGGCTAGACGGGATCAGGATTTTGGCAAGGCCTGCTGAACCAGCCGGACCCAGTAATTAACGCCCAGGGTCAGCAATTCATCGTTGAAATCGTAATGCGGGTTGTGCAGCGTGCAGCCGCCGGTTCCCGGGCCGTTACCGAGCCAGACATAACAACCCGGCTTTTCCCGCAGCATGTAGGCAAAATCCTCTGCGCCCATCGACGGCAAGATATCAGTGAGCACTCGCTCTCTTCCAAATACAGACGCAGCAATATCCCGACAAAAATTTGCCTCCGGAACGCTGTTGACCGTAGGCGGATAGCGATGGTCGAAATGGACACTGATCTGAGCCGCATTGGCCGCGGCAATGCCGCTGCATAAACGTTCGATCGCCCGCTCGACACTTTCCTGAACCTCGGGCTTGAAACTGCGGATCGTGCCGCGCAACACCACTTCTTCCGGAATGATGTTCCAGGCCTCACCGGCATGGAACTGGGTCACACTGACCACGGCTGAGTCGCAAGGATGCAGTGTGCGGCTGACCACCGTTTGCAGGGCCTGGACCAGTTGCGCACCGGCGACGATTGAATCGACGCCCTGATGCGGCATCGCGGCATGGCAACCATGGCCGCGCACAATGATTTCGAAACCACAAGTGCCGGCCATGACCGGGCCGGGCATCACCGCCATTTCGCCGACCGGAATGCCCGGCCAGTTGTGCAGGCCGAATACCGACTCGACCGGGAAGCGCTCGAACAGACCATCCTCGATCATCACCGCTGCACCACCCTCCGACTCTTCAGCCGGCTGGAAAATGAAAACAGCAATTCCATCAAAATCGGGCTCGGCCGCAAGATACCGGGCGGCACCGAGCAGCATCGCCGTGTGGCCGTCGTGGCCGCAGGCATGCATTTTCCCGGCATGCCGCGAATGATGGGGAAATTCGTTCAATTCGGCGAGCGGCAAGGCATCCATATCGGCCCGCAAACCGATCATCCGGCCAGAAGTACCCGCCCGCAAGACACCCACCACACCGGTTTTGGCAATCCCGCGATGGACTTCGAGGCCGTAGCGTTCAAGTTCGCGCGCGACCAGATCGGCCGTTCTGTTTTCGTCGAAAGCCAGTTCCGGATGAGCGTGAATATCGCGCCTTTGCGCGGTCAACTCGGCGAGAAAGGGCAAATTGAGCAAAGGAAGGGTCGGGGGCATGGGTGTCTCCTTGTTTCCTTCAATTATGCCTTGGGTTGATCCGGCGCGTCGCCTTGATTATGCTCCGTCAGATGGATCTCATTCTGATTAGCGGCCTCTCCGGCTCAGGCAAGTCCGTCGCCCTCAATCTCCTCGAAGATGCTGGCTATTACTGCGTCGACAACCTGCCGGTCGTGATGCTGACCGTCCTTATCCGGATGCTCGGCGAAGAAAACATCAAGAAAGTCGCTGTTGGCATCGATGCCCGCTCCGGTGACGGTATCGAGCGCCTGCCGGGCAAACTGGAAATCCTGCGCGATGAAGGTATCCGGCTCAACTTCCTGTTCCTCTACGCCAACGATGAAACGCTGCTCAAGCGTTATTCCGAATCGCGCCGCCGCCATCCGCTCGCGACCGAAGGCCAGACACTGGAGGAGGCCATCCGCGCCGAGCGCGATTTGATCAGCCCGATTTCCGACCTCGGCCATCGTATCGATACCAGCAACCTGAAAGCCAACGCCCTGCGCGAGTGGGTACGCCAGTTCATCGAAGCCGAGCCCGGCCAGGGCCTGACGCTGATGTTCGAGTCGTTTGGCTTCAAGCACGGCCTGCCGCTCGATGCCGATCTGGTCTTCGATGTCCGTTGCCTGCCCAATCCACACTACGACCCGCAGTTGCGTCCGCTGACCGGCCGGGATCAACCGGTCATCGCCTTCCTCGAAGCGGAAGCTGAAGTCTGCCGGATGCGTGACGACATCCGCCGCTTCGTCGCCGACTGGCTGCCGAGCTACATCCGCGACAACCGCAACTATCTGACGGTCGCCATCGGCTGCACTGGCGGACAGCACCGCTCGGTGTATATCGCCGAGTGGCTGAGCCGCGAATTTGCCAGTCAGGCTCGTGTGTTGGTCCGTCACCGGACCCTGGCCGGCAGTTGATGCCCTGGCTGGCCCTGATTCGTCCGGGCGACTGGCTGACCCTGCTGGCCGGTATCGGCCTTGTCGGCATCAGCATTCCGGTTTTCTGGCAGGGCGGCTTGGCCGACCGCGCAATCATCCGCCAGGAAGGGCAAATTTTCGCTGAAATCGATTTGCGCAGCCGCAAGCAGCTTGAAGTCCCCGGCCCGCTCGGCACGACGCTGATCGCCATTGAACCGGGCCGCGCCCGCGTCGTCTCCGACCCCGGTCCGCGTCAATATTGTGTTCGTCAGGGCTGGCTGATGCGCCCCGGCGAAATTGCCATTTGTGCCCCGAATCGCGTCAGCCTGCAGATTAGCGGCCGAACCCGCATCTATGACTCGATCAGTTATTGAACTCCGCGTCAGCGACGAGGACCGGCGCGTTGCCTGGCTGGCAACGGCTGCGGTCGGTCTGTCATTGGTCGATGCAGCAATTCCCTCCCCGCTGCCCGGCATCAAACCGGGCTTGGCCAATATCGTCACACTCGTCGTCCTGGCCCGCTACGGCTGGGGCACGGCGGTCTGGGTCAGCGGCCTGCGCGTACTGGCCGGCAGCCTGCTGCTTGGCTACTTTCTTGCACCCGGTTTTTTCCTGTCGCTGACCGGTACCACGCTCAGCCTGTTGACGCTGGGCCTCGCCCGCCATTTGCCGGGCCGCTGGTTTGGGCCGGTCAGCCTGTCCATCCTCGCTGCTTTTGCCCACATCGGCGGGCAGTTGCTGCTCGCCCGGCTCTGGCTGATTCCGCACGATGGCGTTTTCCTGCTGACGCCCGTCTTTGCCGGTGCGGCACTGTTCTTCGGCACCATCAACGGCCTGATCGCAGCTAAACTGCTGACTGAACCCGCTGCTTCGGAACAACACCATGCCTAAGACCATCTGCCTCGCACTGACCGGCGCCTCCGGCATGCCCTACGGCTTGCGCCTGCTCGAATGCCTGCTGGCAGCCGGCTGCAAGGTCCAGTTACTCTATTCGCAGGCATCGCAAGTCGTTGCCCGGCAGGAAATGGGGTTCGAGCTGCCCTCGCGGCCAAGCGAAGCAAAAGCCGCCCTGCTCGCCCGCTTTCCTGCGGTCGACGCCGAAAAACTGGCTGTTTTCGGGCGCGAGGAATGGTTTGCTCCGGTAGCATCCGGCTCCAACCCGCCCGACGCCATGGTCATCTGCCCCTGCTCGATGGGCACCCTGGCGGCCATCGCCCAGGGATTGGCCGACAACCTGATCGAACGCGCGGCCGATGTTGTCCTCAAGGAAGGCCGCAAACTGGTGCTGGTTCCACGTGAAACGCCGTTTTCCGCGATTCATCTGGAAAACATGCTGCGCCTGTCACGTGCCGGCACCGTCATCCTGCCGCCCAGCCCCGGCTTCTACCACCATCCCCAAAGCGTGCAGGACATTGTCGACTTCGTCGTCGCGCGCGTCATGGACCAACTCGGCATATCGCATACGCTGATGCAGCGCTGGGGCGAATAATGGGCTGGTTCGGCATCGGTCGGAACACGGGCGAGTCACCCCGCGAAACCCGGGCAATTCCGCTCTTCCCGCTCAAGACCGTACTTTTCCCCGGCGGCATCCTGCCGCTCAAGGTCTTCGAACAACGCTATCTCGACATGGCCGCCGCCTGCATGAAGGACAACCAGCCCTTCGGCGTTTGCCTGATTGCCCAGGGCGAAGAAACTGGTGCTGTCGCAGACACCCAGCCGATCGGCACACTGGCCCGGATCAGCCATTGGGACATGGAGCAGCTCGGCATCCTGCAGATCACCGCCCATGGCGGCCAGCGCTTCCGCATCCTTGAAACGCAGCAGAACAAGGACAAGTTGCTCGAAGCCGAGGTCGAACTGATCGCCGACCAGAGCACGACACTCCCACCCCAGCATCAGCGCCTGCTCCCGCTGCTGCGCAAGATCATCAGCGACCTCGGCCCGGAACGCATGCCGGAACCGCACCGCTTCGACGATGCCGAGTGGGTCGGTTATCGCATCACTGAAATATTGCCAATTCAGAATCTGGCCAAGCAAAAGCTGCTTGAACTCGATGATCCACTTTCCCGACTTGAAATTCTTGAGAAATTCCTCGTTCAGCGGAAGCTGCTCGATTAGTCGAGCAGGTAAAGGCAGCCTTGCGATTGATTCGCCCGGACAACAGCGAAATTGATGCGCGTCGACGGCTAGAAAAACACGACCCACGTTACACTGTTGCAGCCTACACATCAGGAAGCACAATGAGCTTGGATGTTCGTACCATCATGCTGGTCTTTTCGGCCCTGACACTCATGTTTTCGGGCCTTCTGGCACTGGTGGGAAGATACACCGGCAACGTCAAGGGTGTCGGGCATTGGGCTCTGGCCAATCTGCTCATGGCAAGCGGCTTCGCCTTCTCCTATTCGTTCAGCACTACGTTACCCAATCAATTGCTGTGGCCTATCGTTGCCGCATCGGTACTCATTGTTAGCGGACTTTGCCTCCAATACGCCGGCATCCAGCGTTTCAAGGAAAAACCAATCAACTGGAAATTCGTGGCGCTAGCGGTGGCTGCAATATTCGTCAGCGGGATATGGTTCACCGGAATTCACAACAATGTCACCAACCGCGCAATTGTAAATTCCATCGTCTTCGGCATTGTTTTTATCGCCTGCGCTCGCGAGCTATTGATTCCCGCTGAAGCACCTCTCAGGATTGCCTACTGGCTGACAGGAATCAGCTTTGGCGCACTCTCCGTGCTGGTCTTCGCCAGGGCCGCCATCCTGTGGCAATCATCAACTGAATCCTACGGCCTTTTCCAGAACATCCCGATCAATCCGCTGACTTTCCTCGGTATCTGCCTGCTTCAGTTCAGCACCATGTTCGGCTTTGTCCTGATGCTTGCCTATCGTTTGGTCGGCGAACTGGCCAAACTCGCCTCACAGGACCCACTGACCGGTGCATTCAATCGTCGCCGGCTGGAAGAGGAAGCCTTGCGGGTGCAAGCACGCAGCATTCGCACCGGCAAACCGATGGCTGTCATGATGATCGATGTGGATCACTTCAAAACGGTGAATGACCGCTTCGGCCATCAAGTCGGAGATGAAGTCCTCAAGCACGTTGCGAAAATCATCGAAACAACAATTCGGGCAGATGACTATTTTGGCCGCTACGGTGGCGAAGAGTTCTGCATTCTGCTCCCCTCCACCGCCAAGGATGAAGCCTATGCGATGGGAGAGCGACTACGACAAATCTACGCCGACACGTCCTACCTGTTCGACGGCCAGCACATACACAGCACCATCAGCATCGGCATTGCCGATTCAGCCGATGTGGGAACCGAATTCAAAACCTTGGTCCAGGCGGCCGACAAAGCACTCTACGAAGCCAAGCAAGCAGGCCGCAATCTCGTCATGCAGCACGCCAGCGTCGCGATGTTTGCCTGAACCTGGTTGAATGCTTCCGGGTAAGGTTCTCTGCTAGCAGATTCTGCCCAGGCAACAAAAAAGCCAACCGGCTTCGGTTGGCTTTTTCTTTTGCAGTGACCCGTCCTGAATGAAGTTGACACCTTTTCTAGAACGAAAGGGGCAGTCAGATGGAGTCAGGGGTTAAGAGGACACAGCGAGACTACACGCTGGCTTTTAAACGGGCCGTTGTTGAGCAGGTAGAAAAAGGCGAACTGAGCTACAAGCAAGCCCAGCAGCGTTACGGTATCCAGGGCAGATCGACGGTCTTGGTTTGGTTACGCAAGCATGGTCGCCAGAACTGGGGGCCGATGGCATCATACGGCCGCATGAGTGAGCCAACCCGAACATCAGCGAGCAGCCAGGGCCAGACGCCGGAACAGCGGATCAAGGAGCTGGAAGTCCAACTCAAGGAAGCCCGAGAGAAATCCCAATTCTTCGAAGCGGTCATTGACGTTTTGAAGAAGGACTATGGAGTTCGCGTGGTAAAAAAGCCTGTGGGCAAGTCCTCGCGCAAAAGTCCGTCGAAGGACTGAGTGTATCGAGGGCTTGCCGCTATATGGGCATCAGCCGGCAGGCACATTACCAGTGGCAGCAGCGTCGAGTGCACGATGAGGTCAAGTACGAACGGGTTCTTGAGTTGGTAAAGGCCAAGCGCTTGCATCAGCCCAGACTGGGGACGCGCAAGCTACATCACCTGCTTGGCCCGACGCTAGCGGCCGAAGGGCGATGCCTTGTTCGATCTGTTGCGTTGGAATCGCCTGTTGGTGCCAACCAAGCGGGCGTATCACAAGACGACCGACAGCCACCACCATTTCCGGCGCCATCCCAATTTGCTGAAAGCGGGACCGGATCAGGTTAGCGCCGAGGCGAGCGAGCAGGTTTGGGTTGCCGATATCACCTATTTGCCTACCCGTGAGCGCTGTGCCTATCTGAGCCTGATTACCGATGCCTATTCACGCAAGATTGTGGGTTACCACGTCCATGACCGCCTGCACACGACTGAGGTAAGCCAGGCTTTGAAGATGGCGTTAAAGGGGCGTCAGGGAAATGGGCTGCTGATCCATCATTCAGACCGTGGAGTCCAATACTGCGCTAATGAGTACCAAGCTATTCATCAGAAACACGGGGTGATCTGCTCAATGACGGACGGCTATGATTGCTATCAGAACGCCTTGGCAGAGCGGGTTAATGGCATTCTCAAGCAGGAGTTTCTACTCCAGCAGCCCGACGATCTCGATCAGGCACGCCGCATGGTCAGTCAATCCATCGCCATCTACAACCAGGAGAGACCGCATTTCTCGCTACAATTGAAGACGCCCGATGAGGTTCATCGGGCGTCTTTGAAGGCCAGCAATTAAGCTGGCCAATCCGTCGCAACAGGTGTCAACCTAGATTAGGACGGGTCACAGATTAACGATCTGCGAGAATTCGATGTGGAGCGGGCGATGGGAATCGAACCCACGGCTCTAGCTTGGGAAGCTAGGGTATTACCATTATACGACGCCCGCTCAGGCGTCCAGACCGGCATTCTAAGCGCAGAAGCAGCGCGGTTCAATCTCAATCGGCGAGTTTGCGATACTGGCCAGCGTGGAAAAGCAACGGAACGAGGTCAGCGGTTTCGTTGAAGCGTTCAACCCGGCCGATGAAAATGGTGTGATCGCCGGCGAGGTGTTGCGTTTCGTTGGCGACTTCGAAGGTCGCGCAGCAATTCGGGAAGACCGGAGCTCCACCGGCACCGGCTTGCCAGGGCAGGCCGACAAAGCGGTCGGTCGGCCAGGTGGCGAAGCGATTCGACAGATCCTGCTGGTCGACCGCGAGAATGTTGATCGCGTGGTGGCTGGCGCGGCGGAAGGCTTCGAGGTTGTGCGAATGGTTATCCAGGCACCAGAGAACCAGCGCGGGTTCGAGCGAAACGGCCGAGAAGGAATTGATGGTCAATCCAATCGGGTGGCCATCGGGGTCGATGGCGGTCACTACGGCGATGCCGGTGGCAAAGCGCCCAAGGGCGTTACGCAAGGCTCGGCTATCGGTCTGGGATTGGGTCATCTCGGTTTGATTTGCGTCAAAAGGCCGTATTATCCGTGCTCCCGGAGCACACGTCGAGGCAGAATTTGGCCAATCACCCTTCATTTACCGAACGTCTGATTACCTGGCAGAAGATTGCCGGGCGTCACGACCTGCCCTGGCAGCAGACGCGCGACCCTTATCGCGTCTGGCTTTCAGAGATCATGCTGCAGCAAACGCAGGTGGCCACGGTGATTCCGTATTACCAGCGTTTTCTCGACAGTTTTCCCGATGTTGCCAGCCTGGCAGCGGCGCCGATTGATCGGGTGATCGAACATTGGGCCGGTCTGGGCTATTACGCCCGGGCGCGCAACCTGCATCGCTGCGCCCAGCAGGTTGTCGCGGTCTACGCTGGAAATTTTCCGGATTTGCCCGAGCAGCTCGCCGAATTGCCCGGTATTGGCCGGTCGACCGCGGCAGCCATCGCCGCGTTTTGTTTTGGAAAAAAAGCGGCGATTCTCGACGGCAACGTCAAACGTGTTCTCTGCCGCCAATTCGGCATCGATGGATTTCCCGGCGCAACAGCCGTCGACCGCGAACTTTGGCGGCTGGCCGAAAGCCTGTTGCCAGATAGCGATATCGCGGTCTACACGCAGGGCTTGATGGATCTCGGCGCAACCTTGTGCACACGCAGCCGGCCGCGCTGCGATGATTGCCCGATACGCAGCGACTGCGTCGCCCGGCGTGATGGCCGGCAGGCCGAATTACCGATGGCCAAACCCCGCCCGGCGGTGCCCGAACGTAGCGCCGGCTTTGTCCTGATTACAGATGGTTTGCGGCTGCTGCTCGAACGGCGGCCACCGAGTGGCTTGTGGGGCGGTTTGCTGGTGCCGCCGGAAGGCGAGGCTGAGGCTGTTCTTGCGCGACTGGGTCTGCAAGTGTTGGAAATACGCCCGCTGCTACCGCTCAAACATGCTTTCACGCATTTCCGCCTGACTTTGCAGCCGGTGCTGTGCACAGTTACGCCGGTTCAGCTGGCGGGAGAAAGCGGGCTTGAATGGGTTGATTTGCACCGAGCCGCCGAGGCCGGCGTACCGACGCCGATCAAGAAGCTGATCAGACAGGTTGCCAGCGCAAGGGGCTGATGCCCCAACGCTCGTAATCTTCGGCGCTGACGATCTGACCGTAGTGGTTGCCGATCTTGCGCGACAGGTCGACTTCGACCGGAGCGACGTATTGCCGGCGTCCGCCATGGAAAATCACCCTGACCACCGGGGCCAGTAGGTTATCCTGGTGGATGCGCTCAACCACGCCGAGATGCCCGCTTTCCAGCTTGACCAGGGTGCCGACCGGGTAAATGCCGACGGTACGCACAAAAGCCGAGACCAGCTCGGGGTCAAAGTCGCTGCCCCCTTGATCGAACAGCTGGCGCAAGGCCAGCGACGGTGAAATGGCCGGCCGGTAAGGTCGATCCGAAGTCATCGCATCGTAGGTATCGACAATCGCCGCCATCCGCCCGGCCAGCGAAATCTCGTCGCCGGCCATCCGATACGGGTAGCCGCAGCCGTTGTAGCGTTCATGGTGTTCCAGCACCACGGCAACCGAGGTTTCCGACAAGCGGGTCGTCGCCTCAAGAACAGCCAGCCCTTCCTCGACGTGGCTCTGCACCACGCTGAACTCGGATTTCGACAGCGAGCCGGGGCGTGTCATCAGTTTGGCATCAATCGCCGAATGGCCGATATCCTTGAGCATCGTACCGAGCGCCAGCTTTTCCAGTTCCGGCTGGGGCATGCCTTGTTGCTGGCCAAAGGCGATGATCAATGCCGAAGTCGCCACGGCATGTTCGGTGGCATAAGCATCCATCCGTTTCAAGCGGGCCAGCGGTGCCAGCGCATCCGGATTGCGAATCACCGACTCGATCATCTTGCCGACGACCGGCTCAAGGCGCGCGGCATCGACATTGCGACCGGCCTGTGCGGCAAGCACCAGATCGGTCACCATGTCGCTGGCTTCGTGAATCAGGCGTGCCGCCCGGCGCCGTTCCTCGCCCAGCGAGACCTTGGGCTGGCGGGCACGCACCGCCTCGACCAGCGTTTCAATCTTTTTCTCGACGACATTGATCCGGGCAATCGGCGACACAGGTGGCAGATCAAGCCCGCGCTCGGTATCGATGCTGACGTCCTTGAAACCCTCGGCAATCAGTTTCTGAACATGCGCCTGATCGCGAATCGGAAACCGTCGGCGCCAGATCGAGTGGTCCAACCAGCGTCGATGTAAATCGACGACATACATGCCGGGCAGCAGGTCATGAACGGAAATTTTGCGGATCACGCGTGCGCCCTGACTGGCCTATTGCTCGGATTTGGCGGCAGCTTCGGCAGCCCGGCGCTCGGCCTTTTCCACCTGGCGCGCATGGCGGGCTTCGTGGTCGGCACGTTTCTTTTGCTGGCGCTCGGCATCTGCCGCACGCCGCTTCAACCCCTCTTCAGCCTTGACCGACTTGCTCGCACGCGTCGCAGCTTCAGCTTCAGCCTCGGCCGCTGCCTTGCGTTCGGCGGCGGTATCGCTCGCCCTGACGTCCAGCTCGGCCTCGCGCTTCGGCACTTCTGCAGCACGCCGCAATGCCTTGTCGCTGGCCTGCTCTTTCTTGACCTGACGCTCCATGGCCCGGCCTTCGTTATCTAGGCGTTGCCCTTCATTGGCCTCGGCAACGTATTCGGCCTGCACGGTTTCCTGGCAGGCATAAACCCGAAAAGCCTTAAAACACTCGGCATTTTTCTTCTCGAACAGCTTGCTTGCAGCATCTTTCCTGGCCTTGCCATCGCGCTGCAAGGCAGCGGCTTTTTCAAGACGTGCCTCCCAGTCTGCAAGCTGGGCAGGATCAGGCGGGTTTTCTGCGGCCCCGGCCGAAAACGTAACGGCCAGCAAGGCAATTACGAGGGCAGCCACTGATAGGGGTCGATTTTCCATTTTTCAAAACTTTCAAAACTTGCGATGCGATCCTGCACCTTCGAAAGATCGACGATCTCGGGCGGAACGTAATGTGACTGGCCGGCATGGTAGAAAACACGCACCACCGGCTCCAGCAGATTGCCTTCGTTTTGCTCGGTGACGACGCCCATCCGCTTACTTTCCAGACGGACCAGTGTACCAGCAGGATAAATGCCGATGGCACGAATAAACGATTGCACCAGCTGCGGGTCGAAATGATGCGAACTCCATTCGAGCAGCTTCTTCAGCGCCTGCGTCGGTGACATGCCACGGTGGTAGACCCGCTCCGACGAAATGGCATCGTAAACATCAACAATTGCCGCCATCTGCCCATGAAGGGAAATCTGCTTGCCGGACATGGCATGCGGATAACCCGTACCATCGAAGCGTTCGTGATGCTGGCTGATGACCTGCATCGATACCTCACCTAGCCCCGGCATGGTGCGCAACAGGTGAACGCCTTCGTCGACATGCGATTTGATGCGCTCAAACTCATCATCATTCAGCTTGCCTGGCTTGTTCAGGATTTCGTCCGGCACGCAGGCTTTGCCGACATCGTGCAGCAAGGCGCCGAGGGCGAGCTCCTTGACTGTCTCACGGGGCAATTTCATGCCGCGGGCGAATGCCACCATCAACGCACAAACGCTGACCGAGTGCTCAAAAGTGTAATCGTCATGGGTTTTCAGATGCGCCAGCGGCAACAAGGCATCCTGATGGCGAAAGATCGAATCGACCATATTTTCAACCAGCGGTTCGAGACGTTCGACCTGGATCTGCTGGCCCAGACGGATATCTTCCAGCATGCTGCGCACGATCTTGTTGGCCTCGCCGTGCAAGCGTCGGGCGCGCGCCACCTCTTCGCGCAATTCGACGACCACCGGCTTTTCGGCCTGCTTCTGCGCAATTTCCAGCATCCGGCGCTCAAGATCGGCATTGACATCGTGCTGCGTCGGGGCAGCCCAGACATCGGCCCCCTTGATCGTGTCGATGTACAACGTCTTGATACCCAGCTTGACGATCTTTTCAACCGTCGCCTGATCGCGCACCGCGAAGGCGTTGGAAAAAAATGGATGATCGAGCCAGCCACAATTTAAATCGTGGATGTACATCCCCGGCTGGAGCTGGTCGGCGCGAATCTGCTTGATCATGCACGGGATTTTATCAGCCCGCCGCTATAATTCGCCGCCAAATCAATGTTGCTGCCATGATCGCCCTCCGCCAAGTCACTTTCGCCCGCGCCGGCCGCCCGCTGGTCGTCGACGCCTCCGTCCAACTCCACACCGGCTGGAAAGTGGGTGTCGTCGGAGCCAACGGCTGCGGCAAATCCAGCCTGTTCGCACTGCTCTCCGGGGAACTGCACGCCGAATCCGGCGATGTCGAACTGCCGGCCAGCTGGCATATCGCCCGCGTCACACAGGAAACACCGGCACTGCCCGATGCTGCGCTCGATTTCGTGCTTGATGGCGACGTTGAATTGCGCCGCGTCGAACGCGAACTGGCAGCGGCCGAAGCCCGTGGCGACGGCGAAGCCATCGGCCACCTGCACGCCCGCTACGGCGAAATCGACGGCTATTCAGCCAAGGCCCGGGCAGCCGAGGTGCTGCATGGCCTGGGTTTCAAGGACGCCGATTTCTCCCGGCCGGTAGCCGAGTTTTCCGGCGGCTGGCGGGTGCGTCTGAATCTGGCCCGCGCCCTGTCCTGCCGTGCCGACTTGTTGTTGCTCGACGAACCGACCAACCACCTCGATCTGGATGCCGTGTTCTGGCTTGAAAGCTGGCTGAAGAACACGCCCGCCACGCTGCTGCTGATTTCCCACGACCGCGATTTTCTCGACGCCGTGGTCGGCCAGATCATCGCCATCGACCTCCAGCGCCTGAGCCTGACCAGCGGCGGTTACTCCGACTACGAACGCGCCCGCGCCGCCCGTCTGGCCGCCCAGCAATCGGCTTTTGAAGCCCAGCAGCGCGTCGTTGCCCACCTCAACAGCTTCATCGAACGCTTCCGCGCCAAGGCGACCAAGGCACGTCAGGCACAAAGCCGGATCAAGATGCTGGAACGCATGGAAACCGTTGCCGCAGCTCACGTCGATTCGCCTTTCCATTTCAGCTTTCGCGAGCCGAGCGCCCTGCCCGACCCCTTGCTGACCATTGAAAAAGCCTCTGCCGGCTATGTCGACCGCAAGATTCTCGACAACATCTCGATGACGCTGCGCCCCGGTTGCCGCATTGGCCTGCTTGGCCGCAACGGGGCCGGCAAATCGACGCTGATCAAACTACTGGCCGGAGCCATCGAACAATCGCACGGCGAACGCAAGGAAGCCAAGGCACTCAACATCGGTTACTTCGCCCAGCACCAGCTCGAACAACTGCGCCTGGACGAATCGCCGCTGCAACATCTGGTGCGCCTTGAACCGACGACGCCGGAACAGGAATTGCGCGACTACATCGGCGGTTTCGATTTCCGCGGCGACATGGCGATGCGTGCCATCGAACCTTTCTCCGGCGGCGAAAAATCACGTCTGGCACTGGCTCTGCTGATCCGTACCAAGCCCAATCTGCTGCTACTCGACGAGCCGACCAACCACCTTGACCTGGAAATGCGCGAAGCACTGACTTTCGCGCTGCAGGATTACGAAGGCGGTGTTGTTTTCGTTTCGCACGACCGTCACCTGCTGCGCACCTGTGCCGACGACCTGCTGCTCGTTGCCGACGGCAAGGCGGTGGCCTTTGATGGTGATCTGGACGACTACGCCGCCTGGCTGGCCGCCCAGCGCAATGCCGAGCGTGCAGCCGAACCCGATGTCGCCGCCGAGAAAAACGAGCGCCTGCAACAACGGGCCGATGCCAAGGCCAGCCGTCAGGCCGTGCTCGCCCAGCGCAGGCCGCTGGTCAAGGAAATCGAACAGCTGGAAAAGAAGCTGGCCAAGTGGAATGAGGAAAAAGCGGCGCTCGAAACGCAATTCGCCGATCCGGAGTTCTATGCCGCGACCACAGAAACAACGGCTGGCCCCAGGGTCGACCGCGCCAAAAGTGAAGAAATGCACAAACAGGCCGGCTGGCTTGGCGAGCAGATCGACGAGGCCGAAATGCGCTGGCTGGAGGTCCACGAAGCACTGGAAGCACTGCCGGCCGTCGACTGATCAGCGCAAATTTCGATGCCCGGAACAGGACGGCAAGGGGCTTTTGTTATGCTGCCGCTTTTCACCGGCCTCCGCCTAAGCTGGCGATAAACCTATATTTTGGAGTGGCAGACATGGCCTCCTTGCAAGAACAGTTTTTGAAAGCCGGTCTGGTCGACAAAAAGAAAGTCCGACAGGCCAACCACGAGAAAACCAACCAAAAGAAGGACGAGCGCCGCAGCGGTACGCAAAGCGTTGATGAAATCCGTCTGGCAGCGCTCGAAACACAGCGCAAGAATGCCGAACGGGCGCGCGAGCTGAATGCCCAGCGCGATGCCGCAGCCCGGCAAAAAGCTATCGCTGCGCAGATCGTCCAGATGATTCAGCAGAATCGCCAGGGCAAGGGCGGTGGCGACATCGCCTACAACTTCACGCACGACAACAAGATCAAGCGGATTTATGTTTCTGCCGCGGTGCAGGCGCATCTGGTTGCCGGACGGCTGGTCATTGTCTGCCAGGGCGAGACCACCGAACTGGTGCCACGGGTCATTGCCGACAAGATCGCCGAACGCGATGCTTCGCTCATCGTGCGGGTCAACAAGACCAGCAACGAAGTCGAGGCGGACGATCCGTATGCCGACTTCAAGATCCCTGACGATTTGATGTGGTAAATCCGGATTGATCGGTGCCTGACGCAGGCCCGATCAATCGATAAAAGCCGTACAAAGCAGGCAAAAACCCGCCTTGCATCGGGTAAAATCCCGTTTTTCCGACTATTCCGCAGGAGCCCACCGTGAAAATCGTCTGCCTTGACCTCGAAGGGGTCCTTGTTCCCGAAATCTGGATCGAATTCTCCAAGCGTACCGGCATTCCCGAACTGATGCGCACGACGCGCGAAGAGCCGGATTACGACAAGCTGATGAGCTACCGCCTGAATATCCTGCGTGAGCACAGGCTCGGCCTGCCGGACATCCAGAAAGTGATCGCCGAAATGGGTCCGATGGACGGCGCCCGTGCCTTCCTCGACCAGCTGCGCGAGGATTATCAGGTCATCATCCTGTCCGACACTTTCTACGAATTCGCCCACCCGCTGATGCGCCAACTGGGCTGGCCGACGCTGTTCTGCCATTCGCTCGAAGCCGACGCCTCCGGCATGCTGGTCAATTACCACCTGCGCATGCCGAACCAGAAGCAGGAAGCCGTTCAGCGCTTCAAGGAACTGAATTTCACCATCGTCGCGGCCGGTGATTCGTACAACGACACCGCGATGCTCGGCGAAGCCCACGGCGGCATCCTGTTCCATCCGCCGGAAAACGTCATCCGCGAATTCCCGCAGTTCCCGGTGGTGCTCAACTACGACGCGCTGCGCGCCGAAATCGACAAGGCTTTCGCCAAGGCAGCTTAAGGCAACATGCACAACGACCGTTTCTACACGCTTTCCGCTTCCTGTCCCGACCAGGTCGGCATCATCGCCAAAGTGTCCGGCTTCATTGCCGGTCAGGGCGGCTGGATTCTTGAGTCCAGCTTCCATTCCGATGCGCTGACCAACCGCTATTTCATGCGGCTGGAGATCAAGGCCAGTTCGCTGCCCTGCCTGCTGGCCGAGTTCCGCGAACGTTTCCGGACGGAAGTTGCGGAGCCCTTGTCAATGGACTGGCGGATCAATGACAGCGCCATCAAGAAACGTGTCGTCGTGCTGGTTTCCAAGCAGGAACACTGCCTTTACGACCTGCTGGCCCGCTGGCAGGCCAAGGAACTCGACATCGAGATTCCCTGTGTTATCTCCAATCACGACACCTTCCGCGGTTTCGTCGAGTGGCACGGCATCCCCTTCCACCATGTACCGGTGACCGCCGACAACAAGCAAGGGGCTTACGCCGAAATCCAGCGCATCTTCGACGACGTGCGCGGCGATACGATGGTCCTGGCGCGCTACATGCAGATCCTGTCACCGGAACTGTGTGATGCGCTGCCCGGCAAGATCATCAACATCCATCACTCCTTCCTGCCCAGCTTCGCCGGTGCCAAGCCCTACCATCAGGCGTACACCCGTGGCGTCAAGCTGATCGGCGCAACCTGCCATTACGTGACCAGCGAGTTGGATGCCGGCCCGATCATCGAGCAGGACGTCATCCGCATCGACCATTCGGATTCGCCGGACGACATGGTGCGCTACGGCAAGGATGCCGAAAAAACCGTGCTGGCACGTGGCCTGCGTTACCACCTGGAAGACCGGGTGCTGGTGCACGGCAACAAGACGGTCGTCTTCCGCTGATGCTGATCCGGCGCGACGACTCCCTGCTGCTGGTCGTCGATCTCCAGCAAAAGCTGGCGCCGGCCATTTTTGAGGGCGAGCAGGCCATCGCCAACAGCGTTCGCCTCCTGAATGGCGCTCGCCAGCTGGGTGTTCCCGGCTTTGTCTCGGAACAATATGTGCGCGGCCTCGGCCCCAGTATCGCTGCCATTCGCGATGCCGCAATGGCCGAAACCACGGCAGATACCACGGTCAACGTCCGTTTTTTCGAGAAAACGCACTTTTCCTGCGCCGCTGAACCCGGCGTCACCGAATTGCTGCGCAGTACCCATCGGTCACAGGTCATCCTGACCGGGACGGAAACCCACGTCTGCGTGCTGCAAACCGCATTCGGCCTGCTCGACGCAGGCTTTGAGGTTTATCTTGTCGCCGATGCCTCTTCTTCCCGGACGGCGGCAAACCGGCAGTTCGCCATCGAGCGCATGCGTGCTGCCGGAATCGGTATCGTGACGACCGAAATGGTTCTCTTCGAATGGCTGCATCGAGCCGGCACCGATGAGTTCCGCGCCCTACTCCCACTGATCAAGTAAGCGCCGGGTCTGGCCGCCATGGGCTGCCCGTAGCGATGAATTCCGGACAAAAAAACGGGCACCCGAAGGTGCCCGAAGGGAGAGAGCAAAAAACCGTTTGAATTAGTGGTGGTAAGCCGTTTCACCGTGCGAGGTGAGGTCGAGACCTTCACGCTCTTCGTCTTCCGGCACACGCAGACCAATCACGATATCAACCAGTTTGAAGGCGACGATGGAGACCACGCCGGACCAGACCACGACGGTACCGACGCCCCACAGCTGGCTGATCACTTGTGCCGTCATGTCGTAAGGACCGACTGCATTGGCGACGTAGTCATAGACGCCTGTACCACCCAGTGCCGGGTCAGCGAAGACACCGGTCAGGATCGCACCGAGGATACCGCCGACGCCATGGACGCCGAAAACATCGAGCGAGTCGTCGATACCGAGCAGCTTCTTCAGGCCATTGACACCCCACAGACAAACCACGCCACCCAGCAGGCCGATGACGATCGAGCCCATCACGCCGACAAAACCGGCCGCCGGAGTAATTGCTACCAGACCGGCAACGGCACCGGAAGCGGCACCCAGCATGGAAGGCTTGCCCTTCAGGATCCATTCGGCACACATCCAGGAGAGTGCAGCACACGACGTGGCAACCCAGGTGTTGACCATGGCCAGAGCAGCGCCGCCGGAGGCTTCGAGTGCAGAGCCGGCGTTGAAGCCGAACCAGCCGAACCACAGCAGGGAAGCACCGATCATCGTGAAGGTCAGGGAGTGCGGGGCCATCGAAACATTGCCCAGGCCAGTACGCTTGCCAATCAACCAGGCACCAACCAGACCGGCAACAGCGGCGTTGATGTGCACCACGGTACCGCCGGCAAAGTCGAGCGCACCCTTCTGGAACAGGAAACCAGCCGTCTTGGCAGCCGCTTCACCAGCCGCAGCATCGATGTAGGCATCCGGACCCGCCCAATACCAGACCATGTGAGCCATCGGAATGTAGGACAGCGTGAACCAGATGATCATGAAGACCAGGATCGCGGCAAACTTGGCACGCTCAGCAAAGGCACCAACGATCAGACCACAGGTAATCGCTGCGAAAGCGCCCTGGAAGATCACGAAAGCCAGCTCGGAGATAACGACACCCTTGGAGAAGGTCGCGCCCACCGATTCGACTGTCACACCCTTGAGGAAGAGCTTGTCGAGCACGCCAAAGAACTCGTTACCTTCGGTGAATGCGGCGGAATAGCCGTAGATCACCCAGAGAACGGAAATCAGCGAGAAGGTGACGAACACCTGCATCAGCACCGACAACATGTTCTTGGTGCGCACCAGGCCACCGTAGAACAGGGCCAAACCCGGAATCGACATCAGGATGACCAGTGCAGCACTGATCATGACCCAGGCGTTGTCACCCTTGTTGGGAACCAAGGGCGCAGCAGCCGGAGCGGCTGCCGGGGTAGCTGCGGGTGCAGCTGCAGCGACAGCCGCAGGAGCTGCAACGGCGGCGGCGACCGGAGCCGCCGCTTCCTTTTCTTCAGCCCAGGCCGGCGCGCCGAAGGTAACGGCACCGACCAGAGCAAGCAATGCAAATAGGCGTTTCATGGTTTGCTCCTTAAAGGGCATCGGTACCGGTTTCGCCGGTCCGGATACGAACAACCTGTTCAACGTCGAAGACAAAAATCTTGCCGTCACCGATCTTGCCGGTACTGGCCGATTTCTCGATCGCTTCGATCACCTGATCCAGCTGCTCGCTCTTCACGGCAGCCTCAATTTTCACTTTCGGCAGAAAATCGACGACATATTCAGCGCCCCGATACAGTTCGGTATGCCCTTTTTGCCGGCCGAAACCCTTCACTTCAGTGACGGTGATGCCCTGCACGCCAATGGCAGACAGTGCTTCACGCACTTCGTCAAGCTTGAATGGCTTGATGATGGCGGTTACGAATTTCATGAATAATTCCCCAGTAGATTGTTAGCTTGTTTTCCACCGCCGGTGCCGGCCGGGTCACCCACGGTGGGAAAAGGCTTAAGTCAAATTAAAAAGTTTTGGTGAAAGACGCTGCCAGAACGCCCTTGGATGCATCCTTGGTTGCCCAGTTGTAGGCTTCACCGGATTTACCCTTGGCCGTGGTATCGGTGTAAGCCAGACCCACGACACCGAAACCAACATCCTTGGTAGCGCCCAGCTTCCAGTCGGTATAGGAAGCAGCACCGTAGTTCTTGATGTTCTGACGACCGAGGTGAGCGATCAGGTTGAATGTTTCATCAACCGGGTAGGTCACCGTCAGGTCGGTGTAGTTGGAACCTTGCGTCTTCGCATCGGCCGCAGTACCACCCCAGTTGAAAATGCTGTTGGAAACAACGTGGTTGTACTTCAGGCTGACGATCTTCCAGCTACCACCGATATATGCTTCGGTCGTGTTTGCCGTCACACCAGCGGCGCCCTGGAACTGACCGGGGTAGAAGTAACGAATGGCACCGACGTCATAACCGAAATCACCGATAGCACCCTTGTAGCCGCCGTAAAGGTCGAGCTCGACACGGTTACCCTTCTGAACCTGGAGATCCTTGCGGTCGGTCCATTCAATCGAAGAACCCCAGGCGCCGATATACAGGCCGCTCGAATGGGCATAGTCGACACCGGCTTGCAGGGCTGGCTGGTGCTGGCTCTGGCTGATACCGCGGAAAACGTAGTCGGAAACGACGCCAACATTGGCGGTCAGGGCCGGAGCCGGGGCAGCATCTTCGGCGAAGGCCGGAACAGCAAAGGCACTAACCAGAGCCAGGGCAATCAGTGATTTCTTCATGGTTTCTCTCCTGCAAGCAAAATAAAATAAACAAAAATGTTTTATGCAACTCAACAGTAGCAGGAGGCGTGCCAGGCTCGTTTTTGATCAAAATCAAACGATCTCCCCACGATTGCGGCCCCCAAGCGAATAGGGGCGCACCAATCGAGTGCGTAGACTTTATTGCCCGCACCACCGACGAGCGGCCATCCTGAAAAGTGACTTACGCCGCTGTGTTACACTGGCCAATCACGGAGGAACCTCATGCTCGACCCCAAAACCATGGAAGAAATCGGCGCCAAGATGAGCGCCCTGCTGGCCAGCTCACCTGCCAAGGACATCGAAAGAAACGCCAAGGCCGTCATGAGCGGCATGTTTTCCAAGCTTGATCTGGTCACCCGCGAAGAGTTTGATATCCAGGCTCAGGTGCTGGCCCGCACCCGCGAGAAGCTCAAACAACTCGAAGCCCGTGTCGAGGCCCTGGAAAAAGCCCGCTCGGGCGAGTAATCCACATGGCGCTAGCCGTCGCTCACAGCCGAGGGCTTGACGGTCTCAACGCCCCGCCGGTCATCGTCGAGGTTCATCTGGCCAGTGGCCTGCCCAGTTTTGCACTGGTCGGTCTGCCGGATACCGAAGTCAAGGAAGCGCGCGACCGCGTGCGCGCAGCCATCGTCAATTCCGGCTTTGAATTCCCGGGCAAGCGCATCACGGTCAACCTTGCCCCGGCCGATTTACCGAAAGAGTCGGGCCGTTTCGATCTGCCGATCGCCCTCGGTATCCTTGCTGCCAGCGGCCAGATTCCGGCCCGCGCACTGGCTGATTACGAATTTGCCGGCGAACTGTCTCTTTCCGGTGAATTACGTCCGGTTCGCGGCGCACTGGCCATGGCGCTCCAGACAGGCCAGGGCAAGGCCTTCATCCTGCCCGAAAGCAGCGCCCACGAAGCCGCCCTGACCGGGAGCGATCATATTTTTGCTGCCCGCTCCCTGCTTGAAGTCTGCGCACACCTGGGCGGCCAGCAGGCTTTGCCCCGAGCTGTCGCGGTCGACGACAGAAAAGCGCCTGTTTTCCCCGATTTGAGTGAAGTACGCGGTCAGACACAAGCCAAACGTGTGCTGGAAATCGCTGCCGCTGGAAATCACTCGCTACTGATGATCGGTCCGCCTGGCTCAGGAAAATCGATGCTTGCGGCCCGCCTGCCCGGCCTGATGCCGGCCCTCGATCCCGATGCGGCCCGCAGTTCGGCAGCCGTGCTGTCCCTCACCGGCCTGTTTCGACCAGAAAATTTCGGCGTCCGCCCCTATCGCCAGCCCCATCACACGGCATCTGCTGTTGCGCTGGTTGGCGGCGGCAACCCACCTCGCCCGGGTGAAATCAGCCTGGCGCATCAGGGCGTGCTTTTTCTCGACGAATTGGTCGAATTTGATCGCAAGGTCCTCGAAACCCTGCGCGAACCGCTTGAGTCCGGCCGGGTGCACATTGCTCGTGCCGCCCGGCATGCTGAATTCCCTGCCGAGTTTCAGCTGATCGGGGCAATGAATCCGTGTCCATGCGGCTTCCACGGTGACAGCCAGGGAAAATGCCGGTGCACTCCCGACCAGATCGCCCGTTACCGCGGCAAGCTTTCCGGCCCGTTTCTCGACCGCATCGATCTGCTCATCGAAGTCCCCGCCCTGCCGGCCGACACGCTGGCCGAACAAGCCGCAGGAGAAGCATCGGCGACAGTTCGGGCGCGCGTTGAAACAGCGCAGGCCCGACAACGGGCTCGCCAGCACAAACCGAATGCCCGCCTGAGTGCGGCTGAAGTCGATCAGTGCTGCAGTCCCGATGAAGCCGGAAAACAGCTCCTCAAACAAGCTACCACCCGGCTCAATCTGTCGGCCCGCGCCTGGCACCGCATTCTCAAGGTTGCACGCACCATCGCCGATCTGGCCGCCAGCCAGGACATCACCGCCGCGCATATTGCCGAAGCCATCCAGTACCGCCGCCTTGCCCATGACTGAACCCAAAGCCGCGCCGCGCGGCATTGCGCTGCTGCTTGCCGCGCTCTCGGCCCTCGGGCCATTCTCGATCGACACTTACCTGCCGTCTTTCCACGACATCGCCGACAAACTCGGGGCGACGCAGCTTGAAGTCCAGCAGACGCTCTCCGCTTATTTGCTGGCCTTTGCGGTAATGACGCTATGGCATGGCGCCATTTCAGACCGCTTTGGCCGACGCCGGGTCATTCTGATCGCCCTCGCGCTGTTCGGCATTGCTTCGGCCGGCTGCGTCTTTGCGACCTGCATCGAACATCTCTGGTTCTGGCGTGCCATGCAGGGCGTGACCGCCGGAGCCGGCATCGTCATCAGCCGGGCGATTGTCCGCGATCTTTTCGATGGCCCGGCCGCCCAGCGCCTGATGTCACAAATCACCATGATGTTTGCCCTCGCCCCGGCCATTGCCCCCGTCATCGGCGGCTGGCTGCAAACCTTTTTTGGCTGGCGTTCGATTTTTGCCTTTCTTGTCCTGTCGACCGCAGCACTCTGGTTGGCCTGCTGGAAACTGCTGCCGGAAACCCTGGCGCCGGAAAAACGCCAGTCGCTACGCCCCGGCTACCTTGGCCGCACTTACTGGAAGGTATTTACCTCACCGGCCTTTCTCTTTGCCTGCGCCGCCCTGTCGCTGAATTTTGTCGGGTTCTTCATTTACGTCCTGTCGGCCCCGGTTTTCCTGATGCAGCATCTGGGCATCGCTGAAACCGGCTTCCTGTGGCTGTTCGGACCGGCCATGTGCGGACTGATGAGCGGCTCGTGGCTCTCCGGTCGACTGGCCGGAAAGCGATCCCTGAGCGGAACCATCGCACTCGGCTACGGCGTAATGGCCAGCGCCGCGACAATCAACCTCGTGTTGAATCTGGTATTGCCACCAGCCTTGCCATGGAGTGTGCTGCCGCTTTTTATTTACACCCTGGGCATGGCTTTGGCGATGCCCTGCCTGACCATCCTGGCGCTTGACCCTTTTCCCGATCAGCGCGGGCTGGCGGCGTCCTGCCAGACTTTTTTCCAGTCCGGATTCAACAGCCTGGCCGCCGGCCTGATCGCCCCGCTTCTCTGGGGATCAACCTTGACGCTGGCACTCGGCATGGGGGGCATGCTGCTGCTCGGCGGACTGGCCGCACTGGCGCACCAGAAATCACGACTGTTGCCAGGGTAGACCGCGAAAACGCCAGCCACCCAGCGTGCCGCGATGGAAATCGTCGTCAAGCGGCCCCTCGAACCCTTCCAGCACATTGATCACCTGGGTAAAACCCGCCGCTTCGAGCGCCAGGCCGGCATCGAGCGAGCGCGTACCGCTCCGGCAAATGATCAGCACCGGACGAGACAGATCCCCCTTGACCAGCCGCCGGACCTTGTCGGCAAACGCCGGGTCGATTTCCCAATCCGGCCCTTCCTGCCAGGCAACATGTTCGGCCCCAACCGGATGACCGACATACATGTGCTCAATTTCCGTCCGGCAATCAAGCAGAACGGCTTCAGGCTGCAAGCCAAGCAAGGCGTAAGCGGCGGTGGGATCGAGGCTGTGCATCGGGGAATCCGTAAATCAGGGTATGCCGATATTATGAAAGCTTGTCAGCCAAAGCGTAAACTGGGCGGATCAACGATCGGGAGAATTCATGCAACTACGTCACTGGATCAGCAACGCCCTCGGGGCCTTGCTTGCCGCCTGCCTGCCAGCCTGCGACATGGTCAATCTGCCGAACATCAAACCCGGCATCACCAGCGCCAGCGAAGTCCGCTCGCGCATGGGCAATCCCGGCTTCGAATTCAGCAACCCGGATGGCAGCGTCACCTGGGAATACAGCCGCCAGCCAAGCGGGGTGCATTGCTACATGATCACCATCGGTGGCGACCAGATCGTCCGGGCTATCGAACAGGTTCTGACCGAGACCAACTTTGCCCGCGTGCGCGATGGCATGAGTCGCGATGAAATCCGCCGCCTGCTCGGCGCGCCGGCCAGCAAAATTGTCTTCGACAACCTGGGCGAAGACATCTGGGAATGGCGCGTCGAAGGCACGCCATCGACAGAAGAAACCTATTTCATGGTGCATTTTGACCTGAAGACCGGCGGCGTTCGCAAGACCGCCAAGCGCGTGGCGATGAAAGGCTAAATAAATCAAGGCACTTGGCAGTCTTGGCAGTGGCCGGTAAACTAGCGGCTCTGCCGAGGAGCGCTGCGACCCTGAGATGGGGCCAGGCTCGGCAATGATCAACGGCGCTCGCAAACCCCAAACCGGTTTGTGGCGCCGTTCGTTTTTGCGGCGTCCCCGGTGTATTCAAGCTTTGCCGAGGTGATCCAGATGCAATCCGACCGTACCGCCGAACTATCCGCCCTGCTCCAGCAACGCCTGCTCGTCCTCGACGGCGCCATGGGCACCATGATCCAGCGCCACGGGTTGCAGGAAGCCGACTACCGCGGCACGCGGTTTGCCGATCACGCGCACGACCTCAAGGGCAATAACGACCTGCTGGTCCTGACCCGGCCGGACGTGATTGGCGGCATTCACCGCGAATACCTCGAAGCCGGTGCCGACATTCTCGAAACCTGCACCTTCAATTCGACCGCCGTCTCGCAAGCCGACTACAAGCTTGAAGCCATCGTCTACGAACTGAATTTTGAAGGCGCCGCGCTGGCCCGCCGGCTGTGCGACGAATTCACCGCCGCCAACCCGGCCAAGCCGCGTTTCGTCGCCGGCGTCCTCGGCCCGACCAGCCGCACCGCCTCGATCTCGCCGGACGTCAATGATCCGGGCTACCGCAATGTCACCTTCGATGCGCTGGTCACCGACTACGTCGAAGCGATCAGGGGCCTGGTTGAAGGCGGCGCCGACATCCTGCTCGTCGAAACCGTCTTCGACACGTTGAATGCCAAGGCGGCGCTGTTCGCCATCGAGCAATTCTTCGACAACGCCGGCCGCCGCTGGCCGGTGATGATTTCCGGCACGATTACAGATGCTTCCGGCCGCACCCTCTCCGGCCAGACGGCCGAAGCTTTCTGGAATTCACTGAACCACGTCAAGCCGCTCTCCTTCGGCCTGAACTGCGCACTGGGCGCCAACGAACTGCGCCAGTACGTCGAGGAACTTTCCCGCGTTTGCGACTGCTTCGTCTCGGCCCACCCGAATGCCGGCCTGCCGAATGCCTTCGGCGGCTACGACGAAACGCCCGAAATGTTGGCCGACGAGATCGAAAGCTGGGCCAAGACAGGCATCGTCAATATCGTCGGCGGCTGCTGCGGCACCTCGCCGGATCACATTCGCGTCATCGCCGAGCGTGTTGCTGCGGTCAACCCGCGAAAAGTGCCGGAAATCGAGAAGAAGCTGCGTCTCTCCGGCCTTGAACCGTTCAATGTCGGCGCCGATTCCCTTTACGTGAATGTCGGCGAGCGGACCAACGTTACCGGCTCGAAAGCCTTCGCCCGGATGATCCTCGAAGGCCGCTTCGACGATGCACTGGCCGTCGCCCGCCAACAGGTCGAGAACGGCGCCCAAGTGATCGACATCAACATGGACGAGGCGATGCTCGATTCGCTCGCCGCGATGGACAAGTTCCTCAAGTTGATCGCCTCCGAGCCGGATATTTCGCGTGTGCCGATCATGATCGACTCGTCGAAATGGGAAGTCATCGAGGCCGGCCTGAAGTGCATCCAGGGCAAGGGCATCGTCAATTCCATCTCGATGAAGGAAGGCGAAGCCAAGTTCCTTGAGCAGGCCAAGCTGGCCCGCCGCTACGGCGCTGCAGTGATCGTCATGGCCTTCGACGAAAAGGGCCAGGCCGACACCTTCGCCCGCAAGACCGAGATTTCCAAGCGCGCCTACGAACTGTTGCTGAGCATCGGCTTCCCGGCCGAAGACATCATCTTCGACCCAAATATTTTCGCCATCGCCACCGGTATTCCGGAACACGACAACTACGCCGTCGATTTCATCGAATCGGTCCGCTGGATCAAGCAAAACCTGCCGCACGCCCACATTTCAGGCGGCGTTTCCAACGTGTCGTTCAGCTTCCGTGGCAACGATCCGGTGCGTGAAGCGATCCACACCGTTTTCCTTTACCACGCCATCCAGAACGGTATGACCATGGGCATCGTCAATGCCGGCATGCTCGGTGTGTACGACGATCTTGAGCTGGAACTGCGCAACAAGGTCGAGGACGTCGTCTTGAACCGCCATCCGGGCGCCGGCGAGGCGCTGGTCGATTTCGCCCAGACCGTCAAGGAAGGCAAGGCCAAGGACAGCGGCCCGGATCTTTCGTGGCGCGAACAGTCGGTCGAAAAGCGCCTGGAACACGCCCTCATTAAAGGCATCACCGATTTCGTCGTGGCCGATACGGAAGAGGTGCGCGCCCAGCTCGAAGCCGCCGGCAAGCCGCCGCTCGCCGTCATCGAAGGCCCGCTGATGGCCGGCATGAACCATGTCGGCGACCTGTTCGGCGCCGGCAAGATGTTCCTGCCGCAGGTCGTCAAGTCGGCCCGCGTCATGAAACAGGCAGTCGCCCACCTGCTGCCCTACATCGAGGCGGAAAAGAGCCGCACCGGCCTCGGCTCCAAGGGCAAGATCCTGATGGCTACCGTTAAAGGCGACGTGCACGACATCGGCAAGAACATCGTCGGCGTCGTCCTCGGCTGCAATGGCTACGACGTCGTCGACCTCGGCGTCATGGTCTCCTGCGACAACATCCTGAAGGCGGCCCTCGAACACCGTGTCGATATCATCGGTCTGTCCGGCCTGATCACCCCGTCGCTCGAGGAAATGGCCCACGTCGCCAGCGAAATGCAGCGCCTGAACATGAAGCAGCCGCTGCTGATCGGCGGCGCGACGACCAGCCGCGCCCATACCGCGATCAAGATCGCCCCCAATACCGAAGGTGCCGTGGTCTACGTGCCCGATGCCTCGCGCGCCGTCGGCGTCGCCACCAAGCTGCTGTCCACCGACCAGCGCGATGGCTACATGGCCGAAATCGTTGCCGAGTACGAAACCGTGCGCGCCGAGCATGCCGGCCGCAAGGGCGCCACATTGGTCACGCTGGCCGAAGCCCGGGCCAACCGTTTCACGTGGAACGAGGTTCATACCCCGGTTACTCCGAAGCAGCCGGGCCGTCATTCGCTGAACATCGATCTCGACAAACTGGTGCCGTATATCGATTGGTCGCCCTTCTTCCAAAGCTGGGATCTGGCGGGTCGCTATCCAGCCATTCTGCAGAACGAGCTTGTCGGTGAAACGGCTCGCCAGCTTTTTGCCGATGCCCAAGCCATGCTGGGCAAAATCGTCGCCGAACGATGGTTGACCGCGAAAGCCGTGTTCGGCCTCTATCCGGCACGTGGCGAGAACGAGGACATCGTGCTCTACACCGACGAGTCGCGCAGCGAAGAACTGGCGCGTTGGGTCGGTTTGCGCCAGCAACACAAACAGCCGAAGGGACGCTTCAATGTCGCGCTGGCCGATTTCGTCGGCCAAAATGACTATGCCGGCGCCTTTGCCGTGACGGCTGGCCTGGGGATCGACGAACACGTCGCAGCATTCGAAAAAGCCAATGACGACTATTCGGCAATCATGCTCAAATCTCTCGCCGACCGTCTGGCCGAAGCCGCTGCTGAATGGCTCCACGCTGAAGTACGCACTCACTACTGGGGCTATTCGACGGATGAAAAGCTGGATAACGATGCGCTGATCAACGAGCAATACCAGGGCATCCGCCCGGCCCCCGGTTATCCGGCCTGCCCGGATCACACGGCCAAGCGCACCCTGTTTGCCTTGCTCGACGCTCCCGCCAACGCCGGCATGCATCTCACCGAATCCTGCGCGATGACGCCTGCAGCGGCCGTTTCCGGCTTCTACATCGGACACCCGGCAGCCAGCTACTTTGCCATTCCGAAAATCGGCCGTGACCAGCTCGACGATTGGACTGAGCGCAAAGGCATGACGCAGAAGGATGCCGAATACTGGCTGGCCCCCCTGCTTTGATCGGCCGAGCCAAACTGCGGTCGAGCCAACGTCGACCGCAGCTTTTGTTTGCTTGAGCAAGCTTTGCCCAAAGATCCATGACCATCCAGCACAATGTCGACCTCCGCGCCTTCAACACCCTGGCCCTTCCCGGGCAGGCGGCCGGCTATCTGAAAATCAGCGATCCAGCCCAGTTGACCGCCGCAATGCCGGGCAAGGAACGGCGTTTCATACTCGGTGGTGGCAGCAACCTCGTCTTGACCGGCAACTTTGATGGCCTGGTGCTGCACATGGCCATCCCTGGCAAACGCCTGCTCAAGGAAGATGCCGATGCCTGGTACATCGAAGCCGGCGCCGGTGAAAACTGGCACGACTTCGTCCAGTGGACCTTGCAACAAGGCTGGCCCGGCCTGGAGAACCTGTCGCTGATTCCCGGCACGGTCGGTGCTGCGCCCATCCAGAATATTGGTGCCTACGGTCTGGAGGCCGGCGATTGTCTTGAGTCACTCACCGCCTGGGATTTCGAAAAACAGGCATTTACCACGCTCGACCGCGATGCCAGCCGTTTTGCCTATCGTGATAGCCTGTTCAAGCAACAAGGCTGGCATTTGAGTGGCCGAATGGCGATCACCGCCGTTGTTTTCCGTCTGGCTAAAGCCTGGCAAGCCAATACACGCTACGCCGACATCACCCAGGAACTGGCGGTCCGCCAGATTGCCAACCCGACGCCACAGGATATCGCCCAAGCGGTCATTGCCGTCCGCCAGCGCAAACTCCCCGACCCGGCCCAAATACCGAATACCGGTAGTTTTTTCCACAATCCGGTCGTTGACCGCGAAAAAGCTGATCGGCTTGCCGCCGAGCATCCCACCTTGCCGCGCTACCCGCAGCCCGATGGCTGGGTCAAGCTGGCGGCCGGCTGGCTGATCGAGCAGGCGGGCTGGAAAGGCAAGCGACTCGGCCCGGTCGGAATGTATGAAAAACAGGCGCTGGTGCTGGTCAATCACGGCGGCGCAACAGGTAACGATGTCAAACAGACCATGGCTGCCGTGCAGAGCGATGTCAGGGCACGTTTTGCGGTCGACCTGACCCCGGAGCCGATTTTTCTCTGACCGACAGGCAAGCGGCGATCCCCGTTGCCAGGGCATCGGCCATCCGCGCCTGACGTTCCGGATCGAGCAGTTCGAGTTCCTCTTCGCGGTGCTTGATCACGCCGGCTTCAAACAGTACGGCCGGCAGCGTTGTGCGGTAGAGCACCACAAGATTGTCGTAGTACCACACGCCATTTTCGGCATCTGCCGCCAGGTGTTTGCGGCCGTGCCATGGCGTCGGAACAAACCCCGCACGCCGCAACTGACTGCCCATCGCCGAAGCGCAACGCAAGCTGGTTGCCAGATCGGGATTCTGGGCCGAAACAAAAATGCCGTAGCCACGCTTCACGTCGGTGTAGCTGGTTTCCTGCCCGTCCCAATCCCAGTGCTTGAGATATTGCTCGCTGATCGAGTCATGATGGATCGAGATGAAGAAGGCGCTATCCCTGGCTTGTATCGGACGCGCGACAAGACTGCCGATATCCCCGGCAAAATTCACCTTGCGCAAAGGAAATCTGCGCTGGTCGACAGCCTCGGCCAGTACCGCGGCAAATGTCTGATTGAAAGCAAACTCGCTGCGCCCGCGCGCACTGATTGCGCCAGAGTCGCGCACGCCATGGCCGACATCGATCGCAATCATCGGCAGTTCGCCGGCTTGCGCGGTCAACGCCGCCCAAAGGCCCAAAACCAGTAAGTAGATAAATCGCATGCGAGAATTATCGTGGCAAATTAAGATACCTGCCTTCAAATCATTTTGCCCGGCAACGCTGATTCCGGACCGATTCCGTTAAAACACCCCAATGCCCGCCCTGACCGTTTTCTCTGCCACCACGCCGGAACCCAGCTACGATCGGCCACGGCCGGAGCGCCTGCTGCAAGGCAATCCGCTACGCACCACGCATGAACATTTCCTGGCTGCCACGGGGCAGGTATCCGCCGGCATCTGGCAATGCGAACCTGGTGCCTGGAAAATTGCCTTTGCTCCGGGCAAAGATGAATTTTTCTGCGTCATTGAGGGGCGTTTGCGAATCACCGATGAAAACGGGCAAGCCAGCACATTCTCGGCCGGTGAAGCCTGTGTCATTCCCGGCGGCTTCACAGGAAGCTTCGAAGTGCTTGAAACCGTCCGCAAATACTACGTTTTAATAGAAAACCAGCGATAAATTGCGCTATAGTCGTTGGCCTCAGACCAGAGAATCCAGCCTATGACCGACGAGACACTTTCACCCCGCGGGACCAGTGCCCACCAGCCAGACCTGAACTGGAGCCAGGTTCGCGAAACCGTTCTGATGCTTGAACTCTCGGCAGTTCAGATCGAAACGGCCATGAAGGACAGCAATACGTCGGTCGAAGTGCTGACGGACTCCTTCACCACCATGGCCGGCTATATGCGGATGATTTCCGAAACCGTCCAGACGCTGCCCGACCAAGGTGAAGTCGGCGTGGCCAAGCAAAACCTGAGCGGCGTTTCAGACCATGTTTCCAGCATGGTGCATCAAGCCATCATCGCCTTCCAGTTCTACGACAAGCTGGTCCAGCGCCTGGCCCACGTCGGCCTCAGCCTCGGTGATCTGAGCGATCTGGTCGCTGACCGCCAGCGGCTGTTCAATCCGGGCGAATGGGTCGATCTCCAGAACCGGATCAAATCGAAATATTCGACCCGCGAAGAAATCGCCATGTTCGAAGCCGTCATGACCGGTACGCCGGTTCAGGATGCCGTCGATCAGTTCATGTCCGAGATGAAAGAAAAGAGCGACGACATCGAATTGTTCTGAGCACATAGCGGCTGCGACGCACCATGTCCCCCTCCAGCAACCTTTCGATCGAGGCTCTGGAAGAAGCACTGGCAATTGCCGGTGTTGCATGCTGGGTCTGGTCACCCGGGTCGCCCACGTCGCTACGCTCAGTCAATTTTCATCACCTGCTCGGGTGCAGCGATACGGCCCTGCCACGCAGCGCAACAGAATGGCTCGATCTCGCGCATCCGGAAGATCGCCCGAAACTTGCCGCGCTGCTCGCCCCCCCGTCAACCACGACAAGCACCGAGCGACGCAACTTCACCTTGCGCCTGCGCCATGCCTCCGGCCTGTGGTCATGGTTCGACGTCAAGACTCGTCCTCCGGCAAGCGATACCACCCCGACGATCTTCACGTTTAGCGACATCACCGAGCAAAAGCAGACCGAAGCCGCCCTGCGTGACAGCCAGTTACGCTACCGGGCCCTCTACAACACGACCCCGCTGGCCTTCATCCTGTGGAACAAGCAGGGGCACATCACCGAGTGGAATCGTCGTGCCGAGGATATTTTCGGTTGGCCGGCAGAAAAAGTCGTCGGCAAGAAAGTACATCAGTTGCTGTTGCCAGAAGATCTTCACGCCGCCTTCAGCGATTGCATCAAGGCGCTGATCCGGGGAACAGGCAATGGCAACTTTACCAGCCCGGTCATTGGCAAGAATGGCTTGCTGCTTGAGTGCGCCTGGCACAACGTGGTCTTGCGCAATCCAGGCGGAGGACTGCTCGGCATCCTCTCACTTGTCCAGGATGTGACGGAGGCGCACTCGGCCCATCTACGGCTCGAAAAAAGCGAGAAAACGTATCGCACGCTGGTGGAAACCTCGCCGGATGCCATTCTGCTGACCCGTCTGGACGGTAAGCTGCAGATGGCCAACCAACAGGCACACCAGCTATTTGGACTGAATGAGCTCGATGACCTTGACACCACCAGCATTACCGATCTGCTGTGCACCACCGGCGAGACATCAGGCCGCCCGGCATTTATTGAAAATCCCGACGAATTTGCCGGCCTGATCGCCAATTGCCAACTGCGCATGCAGCGGCGCAATGGCGAACCTTTCGAGGCGGCCATCGCATTCACCACCATTTTGGACTATCGCGGCAAGTCGACCGGGATTGTTCTCTTTGTCCGTGACGTTACGGAAAAAATCCAGGCCGAACGCGAGCTTGAGCTTCATCGCAAAGATCTGGAACGGCTGGTTCAGGAGCGCACCCTGGAACTGGAAGGCACCCGTGACTCGCTGGCCCAGATCATCGATGGCAGCCCTGTCCCGACCTTTGTGATCGATGCCAGCCATACCATTACACATTGGAACAAGGCCTGCGAACAGATCATCGGCGCTCCAGCCAGCCAGATGATCGGGACCCAAAATCAGTGGCAGGCGTTTTATCCCAATCCCAGGCCGGTGATGGCCGATCTGGTCATCGGCAAAGATGGTGACATGGTCAACCAGCTTTACGCCAACAGCTACAGTTACTCGAAACTTGTTCCTGAGGGAATCGAGTCGGAGAGTTATTTCGCCAAATTCAACCGCTGGCTTTTCTTCACTGCCGCGCCTTTGCGCAACCAGCAAAATGAAGTGATCGGCGCCATTGAAACCCTGCAGGACATTACCGAGCGCAAGCAAGCTGAAATCGCCCTGCTCGAAGCCAAGCGGCTGGCTGAAAAGGCGGCCAACGCCAAGGCCGAGTTTTTGGCCAATATGAGTCACGAAATCCGGACACCGATGAACGCCGTGATCGGCCTGGCCCACCTGCTGCTCAAAACCGATATTTCCGGCAAGCAACGGGACTATGTTTCGCGTATCCACGGCGCCGGCCAGATGCTGCTTGGCCTGATCAACGACATCCTCGACTTTTCAAAGATCGAGGCCGGTCAGATGCTGCTGGAGAATACTGAATTTCTGCTCGATGAAGTACTCGACAACGTGACGGCAGTCCTGATCCAGCGGGCGCAGGAAAAAGGGCTCGAATTGCAGTATCTGGTTGAACCGGATGTGCCCGCCAGCTTGGTCGGCGATTCGCTGCGCATGGCCCAGGTGCTGATCAATCTGATCGGCAATGCGATCAAGTTCACCGCGACCGGCTCAGTCTCGGTTTTTATCCGCCAGGTTGCGCGCCAAGGAAAACAGGTCGAACTTGAAATTTCGGTCAAGGATACCGGGATAGGCATGTCTGCCGAGCAGCAAAGCAAGCTGTTCCAGGCATTCAGTCAGGCCGACAGTTCGATCACGCGAAAATTCGGCGGAACCGGACTCGGCTTGATGATCTGCAAGCGCCTGACCGAAATGATGCAGGGTCATATCGAAGTCAGCAGCCAGCCAGGTGCTGGCAGTACCTTCATTTTTACCGTCAAGCTCGGCATCGGTGCCGCACAGGGTGATTTACTACGCCCTGGCCTGCGGCGAGCCCTGGTAGTCGATGATAATCCCCTGGCCCGGGCCGTACTCGCCAGGCTACTGGAGAAATCAGGCTGCAGTACTGTCGTCGCCGAATCAGGAAAGCAAGCACTCACCCTCCTGGAAATCTCCACACCATCGGCCTTCGATTGCATTACCATCGATTTGAACATGCCCGACATGAATGGGCTGGAACTTGCCGAAGCCATTCGTAACTTGCTTCCCAAGCCTCCCCGTTTGGTGATGGTGACCGCCAGCGACACAACAACACTCGATACCGACCCGCGCCTCGACATTTTCGACACCGTGCTCAACAAACCGGTTACGGCAGCCCAGATCAATAAATTGCTGGCAACCCGGGAAATTCACAGTCCAGGCACCACAAAGCCAATGACGGCACCTTTGGCCGGTTTACGCGTTCTGCTGGCCGAAGACATACCGACCAATCAACTGATCGCCTGCGAAATGCTTGAATCGTTTGGTGCCACGGTTGAAACCGTTGATAACGGCGAGCGGGCCCTGCACAAATTGCTCGCCGAGGGAAAGACCTACGATGTCATCCTGATGGATATCCAGATGCCGGAAATGGATGGTCTCGAAGCAACTCGAAGAATCCGGGCCAGCGGGCGCTGTCCTGGCCTGCCCATCATTGCCATGACGGCACATGCCATGGATGAAGAACGCCAGCGCTGCATGGCCGCCGGCATGAATGACTTCATCACCAAGCCGATTGATCCAGCCCTACTTCAAACCAAGCTCGCACAATGGAAACCGACAGCAGAAATGGCGCCAACACAGATGTCGACCGGGACAATCCCAATGCCCCCCGCTGAAGCACTTCCCGAATTGCCAGGCATTGATCAGGAAATCGGCTTGAAGCGGATGATGAACAAGCCAAAACTCTATGAGAAAGTCCTGCGCGACTTCCATGGACGCTTTGCGGATGAAGCAGCAGCCATCCGTAAAGCAATTGCCGGGCAGGATTTCGGTGAGGCCGAACGGCGTGCCCACAGCACCAAGGGACTGGCCGGATCAATCGGTGCCACCCGATTGCAGGAAGCAGCCCTGGCCCTGGAGCAGCAATTGCATCTTGTCCAGGCCCCGGCTGAATCGGTTTTCGAGCAATACGAACAGGCACTGACCGAAGTCATCGATGGCATTCGTACCGGTTTCGGGCTCTAGCCTTGTCGGCCTGGCCGACTAGAAAGCCTGTGGCGCTTCCCAGATGATATTGGCGTCCCGGCCGGTGCGCCCGGTTCGCTCAAGCATGTCGATCAATGGCCAGGCACGTTGGCGAAACCCAACCACCGGTGGCTTTTTCTTGCCCTTCTCATCAAGCTCCTCATCCTCCGGCGGGTCTTCCGACTGCGCCACTGCCTGACGCAGTTTTTCAGCTGCAAGCGGCATTTCCGGCGGGGTAAAAACGCCCCGTGCCGTGGTTTCCTTGCCGATCGCCTGCAACAAGGCAGCCGCCGTTTCAGCAAACATCAACACTTCACCCGTCTCACTGGAGACAAATCGGACAAGCATGCTTATTTCCTTTCACTGCCCGGCTTTCGGGTTGTCAGATCAGCCGGCAATCATGCAAAATGAACTCAAGGGGGAGAGTTCAAATGACAATACATATTACCGCCAATCCCTTGGAGACAGGGACAGATGAGCTTGAGCGCCTGGCGCTTGAGGAATGCATCAAACGCCAGCGGGTAGACCGGGAAGTTTCCGTTTTGGTCATACCGGCTGGCCGTTGTGAAGTCGCCATCAAATTTGCCCGCATGGGGGCACGCGTCACCGTGGCCGATCAGCCTGAGTTGCAGCGCGAGATTGAAGGCCGCATTCTGGCCGCCGGGCTGTCGGATGAAATCCGTTTTGTTCCTTGTGACTTCCCGGAATTTCCCGCCACAGCGCAAAACGCCCCTTTCGACCTGATCATTTCACGTCGCGGACTTTGCCACCTGCCCTACCACGAGGCAAAAACAGTCGTCAGACAAATGCTGCACCAACTCAAGATCGGCGGAAAACTTTATCTCTCGATCCTTGGTTTGCATTCGGAACTCAGCGAAGGTTATGCCGCTCGCGACCAGATCATCAACGAGCGTTTCGCCGAACTGTCGCCGGAGTTGGCCGACAAATACAACATTCGCGGCCCGGTTTCGCTTTATACCGAACGCAATCTCTTCATGTTGCTGCTTGAGGCGGGGGGCAGTGTGTTGCGCACCCTGACCACAACCTATGGCAATGTGAAGGGCATTGCTGTCCGGGTCTGAACATTGCGCATCGGCATTGACCTGGGCGGCACCAAGATCGAAATCATTGCCCTGGGCGATGATGGCCGTACTTTGTTGCGTCGCCGCACGGTAACCCCTCAGGGGGATTACATGGCAACCGTGATGACCTTGGCCGGACTCGTCGAAGCCGCCGAAGCCGAGTTGGGACGGCGCGGTAGTGTCGGTATCGGTATCCCCGGCACCGAGTCACCCACAGGCGGACTGATCAAGAATGCAAACTCGACCTGCCTGAACGGCAAGCCCCTGCGTCGCGACCTGCAAGCCGTGCTCCAGCGTGAAATCCGCCTGGCCAACGATGCCAACTGCTTTGCCTTGTCCGAAGCGGTTGACGGTAGCGGGCAAGGCGCTGAAATCGTTTTCGGCATCATCCTCGGTACAGGCGTCGGCGGCGGTATCGTCATCGATGGCAAGGTCATCCGGGGAGCCAATGCCATCAGCGGAGAATGGGGGCACAACCCCCTGCCCCTGCCGGCGCTGGATGATCTCCCCTTGCCGGATTGCTACTGCGGACGACAGGGTTGCATTGAATCCTATCTATCCGGCCCGGCGCTGGTTCGCGAGCATTTCAATCGCCACGGTCAACAGCTCGATGTTGCCGAAATCGATCGTCGGGCAAGCGCCGGTGATGCCGCGTGCGAGGGTACGCTGCAGCGCTTCGAGCAACGCCTGGGAAAGGCGCTTGCCGGGGTGATCAATATTCTTGATCCGCAAGTCATCGTTCTGGGTGGGGGGCTGTCAAAAATGACCCGGCTGTATCGGAATTTACCTGCCTGCTGCGGTCCACATATCTTTTCGGATGTTTTCCAGACACGTTTCGAGCCACCCAAACATGGGGATTCCTCGGGGGTCCGCGGCGCCGCATGGTTGTGGAATTGATGGCACAATTCACCAACCATGGCCAAAATTTCACTTTTCATCGGCGGCATTCGCCCACTTGCCGACTCAGGACGCCCGACCGGCATTTACAAACAGCCTGTCACCGACACGCTTGAACTGACACTCACCGGTTTTGCCGGGGATGAACAGGCCGACAAGCGCGTGCATGGCGGGCCTGAAAAAGCCGTACACCTTTATCCGGCACGACATTACCAGCGACTGGCAGAACAATTCCCCGAAGCTGCCGCAGCGCTCCAACCCGGCAGCCTGGGCGAAAACATATCGACGGTCGAACTCGACGAAAGCAACGTCCGGGTCGGAGAGATCTATCAACTCGGCACCGCCCGCCTTCAAGTTTGCCAACCGCGCAATCCCTGCTGGAAGATCGACACCCGATTTTCCAGCGATGGCATGGCCGCCTTCATTGCTGAAAATTCGCTAACCGGCTGGTATTGGCGGGTTGTACAACCCGGCATCGTCAAACCGGACGACGAACTGCACAGCCTTGAATCGCTCGACAGCCCGACGCTGGCCGATGCCATGCAGCTTTGCCAGGCCCATCGCCCAGACCCAGCCGACCTTGAAAAACTGGCCGACACTGCCGGCATCGCCGCTGACTGGCAACGTAAAATTCGTACGCGTGCCGACTGGTTGCGGCGCAATACCTCCCTGACCCAGCCGCAAAGCGGCGTTCCACGTGAAACCTGAAAACCAGTGAACACCATCGATACCCGCAAACTCTGGATCCGGCTTTTCCTGCCTTTTGCCGCCGGCTACTTCCTCTCCTACCTCTATCGCACGGCCAATGCAGTCATCGGCCCGGTTCTCGCACGCGAACTCAACCTGGGCGACAATGCGCTGGGCTTGCTGACCAGCACCTATTTTCTTGCCTTCGGCGCAGCCCAGTTACCCTTGGGTATGCTACTCGACCGCTTCGGACCACGGCGAGTCGAAGCCGGGCTCCTGCTGATGGCCGCAGCCGGCGCTGCCATTTTTTCGCTTTCCGACACGCTGGGTGGACTGGCAACGGGCCGGGCCTTGATCGGGCTGGGCGTTTCGGCCTGCCTGATGGCCTCGTTCAAAGCCTTCGCCCAATGGTTTCCAGTTGAGCGACAAGCCTCACTGACCGGCTGGATCATGGCTTCCGGCGGGCTGGGCGCGCTGGCCGCCTCAAAACCACTGGAGCTGGCGCTAGGTTTTGCCAGCTGGCGGGAAATTGCCTTTGGGCTCGCTGTCACAACACTTTTCGTCGCTGCGGCACTATGGACCTTCGCCCCCGACAAAACGAGTGAAAGCAAGGGCGATGGCTTCGCCGCTCAACTGGCCGGCGTCAAGTCGATCTTCGGCAGCCGGCATTTCTGGCGCTATGCGCCGATGGGCTTCTGTTTTACCGGGGGCTTCATGGCGGTCCAAGGACTCTGGGCGACACGCTGGATGTCGGTTCAGGAAGGCCTGGAAGCCGCAGCCATTGCCAGTCGCCTGACCTGGATGAGCGCCGCCATGCTGGGCGGATTCCTGTTCATGGGGTTCTTTTCGACGGCCTTGCTGCGCCGGGGCATTTCGCTTGACCGTATTTATCGCTGGTCGATGACGCTGGCGATCGGCCTCCTTGCGTCGATCACATTCTTCCCGACCCTGGGTGGCAGTCTCATCTGGCCGATCCTGGCCGCCTGCTTTTCGCTCTCGAATGTCTCTTATGCCCTGGTGGCACAAGCGTTTCCCGCTGCACTCTCGGGGCGGGCGAATACGGCGCTCAATCTGCTGGTTTTTGCCGGGGCCTTTGGTCTCCAATGGGGTATCGGCATACTGGTGGACAATCTTCAGCACGGAGGCTGGTCGGGTGACGCAGCCTTCCGCGCAGCCTTCCTGACCCTGCTAGGCGGCCAGTTGCTCTCCCTGGGCTGGCTTTTCTTCAGCCGACAACGCTGAACTGGCGAGGTCGACCTGCTGCATCCGGCCGACCTCACCCGATTCGGCGAGATACAACCCGGCCGCCCTGATCTGGCCAAGTAATTCATTCGATGCCGTTTTCAGCGAAAATGGGGCGTCGACCGCAGCCGTGTAAAGCGCCCCGATACCACGCTCGGCCAGGCTCGAATAATGTTCGCCCGACCAGATGCCCAACTGCTTGAAAGCTGGATCGGCTTCATCGACCCAGCCGTTGTGGTCAGCATCAAGGGCCGAGAGGTCGGAAAACCCGTTACCGCTCGCCACACCAAACAACTCGTGCCCGTTGTCCGCCTTGCCATTCCCGTTTCGGTCAAAGACCAGAAAACCACAGCCGGCGCCCACCCCGGGAATTTGTTCGGCACAGCCATCGGCATCAAGATCAAAATCAATCCGCCGATCCGTCAATTCAACGGCCTTGCCATCGAACGACAACATCAGCGGATCATGCAGAACGATGCTTCCCGATTCCTCATCGACTTTTTCGCTTTTAAATTCGCGAGCCATTTCAGTCACCATGCTGAAGTCGATTTCCCGGCCATCCGCAGTCTTCACCCGGCCGCTGGCACAAACCGTCGTTGTTTCTGACTCGCATACCCGCTCGCTCATCCGGCTGTGCCACTGAAAACCAAGCTGGCTCGGACTTGCCTGGTTTTTGTCAGACGGCAAACCCTGTATCGTGGCGGCAAGGTTTTCCGGGCATTTTTTACCGTTGACCGCAGCCATGATCGCATCGACCAGGTTTTTAAGCAGCGTCGCAACGCGCTCCCGGGCCGCCGCGGCATCCTCCCCGGCCGTCGATGAAACACCGGCGAATACCTGACGGAAGTTACTTTCGAACGAGATTTCAGTGCTACGGGTGTACTGGGTGTCGTGACTAGCCGACAACTGAACGTTCGATTCCTGAATTTTCATGACCCTCTCCTTGCACAATTGGGAGAACTCCCCTGCAAGGGCCGTGCCGGTCATAATTCGTAAGGATCGACTTCAATGTGCCAGCGCAATTTCGACGGCGCCTTGATGCCTTGAATCGCCTCGCGCCAATACGGCAAGAACGTCTGCAATGCAGGCCGGGAGTACGATTCGACGAGTAACTGCCCACGCTCCAGATTGGCCAGCCGGGCCATTTTCATCGGGATGGGGTCATAAACCATGATGTTCTCGTGCTCGGCAATCAGCGAAACGGCTGCTGCCGCCGTCAGGAAGGCAATCGAATCCGCCATGTCCGGCGCCTCGGCCCGCAACATCGCCTGAAAGGCGTAAGGCGGGAAGCCTGCCTGCTCACGCTCCTTGAGCAGGGTTTCGGCAAATCCGGGGTAATCGTGCGCCACCAGCGCCGCATAAAGCGGGTGATCGGGGTACTGGGTCTGGATCAGGACCTCGCCCTTCAGTTCAGCTCGCCCGGCCCGTCCGGCAACCTGCATCAACTGGGCAAAAAGACGTTCCGGCGCGCGCCAGTCTGCGGCAAACAAGGCCGAATCAGCGCCAAGCACCCCGACCAGTGTCAGTTTCGGGAAATCATGGCCTTTGGCCAGCATTTGCGTGCCGACCAGAATATCCGCCTCACCACCATGGATTTTCTCAAGCACCGCTTCCCACTGCTTGCGGCTTTTGACCGAATCACGATCAACACGCAGGATGCGCGCTTCCGGAAACTGCTCGACCAACCATCCTTCAAGCCGCTGAGTACCGCGCCCAAATGGCAGGATATCCTGGTTGCCACAAGTCGGACAGGCCTTGGGAACACGATATTCAAAACCGCAGTGGTGGCAGCGCAAGCGGCGATCCGCCTGGTGCAGGACCATGTTTGCGGCACACCGCTTGCACCGCGAAACCCAGCCACAGGCAGTACAAGCCAGCACCGGGGCATAACCGCGCCGATTGAGAAAGACCAGGCTCTGCTCGCCGCGCGCCAGACGCTCCCTGATCGCGGCAATCAGTGGCTGACTGACACCCTCCTTGAGCGGAGCCTTGCGCGTATCGACCAAATGGACTGTCGGCAGGCTGGCATCAGGATTGGCCCGTTCGCGCAAACTGAGCAGGTTGTAGCGTTGGCCCTTGGCATTGGCCCAGGATTCAAGCGAGGGCGTCGCCGAACCAAGCAGAATCGGAACGCCAAGCTGGCGGGCCCGGAACACGCCAACATCCCGGGCGGAGTAGCGCATTCCATCCTGTTGCTTGAAAGAGGGATCATGCTCCTCATCAATGATGATCAGACCAAGCTCAGGCATCGGTGTGAAAATCGCCAGCCGGGTACCCAGCACGATACGGGCTTCTCCCGAGAATGCCGCCCGCCAGTTGCGCTCACGGGCAGCCTCGGCCAGTTCGCTGTGCAACGCAACAACGCTGGTATCGACAAATCGGGCACGCACCCGCCCTTCAAGCTGTGGTGTCAGGTTGATTTCCGGCACGAGCAAGAGGACTTGTTTGCCAAGCGCCAGGGCTTTATCAATCAAGCGCAGATAAACCTCGGTCTTTCCGCTACCGGTCACCCCATGCAGCAGATGGACTGAAAATCCGGCGGGTACATCGACTGCCTCGACAGCTTGTGCCTGTTCTTCGGTCAGTTGCGGCAAACTGGATGGATCCGGCAAACGTCGCGCCCGAGCATTGCGGCGGGCCGGCGGATCAATCCGTTTCAAACCTGCCGGCAAGGCTTGCATGACCACTTCGCCGATCGCAGCCTGATAGTAAGCGCTGGCAAACTCACAGAGCTTTAGAAAATCGGCAGGCAAGGGAGGCAAGTCTTGCAGTATCTGGCTTACAGGTTTTAGCTGGTCAAGCGGCCAGTCACTCTCATCCACCACGTCAAGAATGACGCCGAGTTTCTCACCCCGGCCAAATGGGACGCGCACGCGCCGGCCAATGGCTGCGGTCGACGCTGCTGGATCGAGATAATCGAACAAGCGGTGCAAAGGCAGATCGAGAGCAACACGCAAAACAGGCATGGATAAGTCGGGTTTCTCCAAAAACGCTGTAACCCATTACAGAAAAAGGGTTTTTCAGCTTGTCCACAAAAACTGTGGATAACTTTGTGAGTTTCTTTTGGAAGTGAGCGCCAAGTAACGATTCTGTAAGGATTTCGTTACTTTGCCGAAATATTAGGCAAGACAACAAACTTAATAAATTCAATCACTTGACTAAAGCGCGATGTGTCAAGTGGTTTCCCGACAAAATCATGAGCGGGATGGAAAACTCTGTGTATAAGTCAAGCTTCCCACCCCACTTATGCTATCACTTACGTAATAAACGACTGTGTCCATGCACTGCTTCAACCAAGGCGGTCACGCTTTCCGGCGGCGTAAATTGCGAAATACCGTGGCCGAGGTTGAATACATGACCGGTATTGCCGGCACCAAAGCTGTCGAGCACTTTCCTGGCTTCGGCAGCCACGACTTCCGGCCCGGCGAACAGCACGTTCGGATCGAGGTTACCCTGCAGCGCAACCTTGTCGCCAACGCGACGGCGGGCTTCGCCAATGTCGATCGTCCAGTCGAGACCGACGGCATCGCAGCCGATGGCCGCAATTTTTTCCAGCCACAGGCCACCGTTCTTGGTGAATACGATGCTCGGAATGCGCTGGCCGTCTTTTTCCTTCTTCAAGCCGGCCACGATGCGCTGCATGTATTGCAGCGAGAACTCCTGGTAGGCCGCATTTGATAGCGAACCGCCCCAGGTATCGAAAATCATCACCGCCTGGGCGCCGGAATCGATCTGCGCATTCAGGTAGGAAATCACCGACTCGGTCGTCACCGACAGAATTTTGTGCAGCAGGTCCGGCCGGCTGTACATCATTCCCTTGATATGGCGGAAATCGCTCGAACCCTGGCCTTCGACCATGTAGCAGGCAAGCGTGTACGGGCTGCCGGAGAAGCCGATCAGCGGCACCGAGTTATCCAGGGCGCGGCGGATTTCGGAAACGGCATCCATCACGTAACCGAGGTGCTCGTACGGGTCCGGTGCGGTCAGGTTGTTGATCGCCCATTCCTCGCGCAACGGACGCTCGAAACGCGGCCCTTCACCTTCGGCGAAATAAAGACCCAGGCCCATCGCATCCGGCACGGTCAGGATGTCGGAGAACAGAATGGCGGCATCCAGATCATAGCGAGCCAGCGGCTGCAGGGTGACTTCGCAGGCCATCGTCGGCGACTTGCACAGATTCAGGAAATTGCCTGCCCGCTTACGCGTTTCGCAGTATTCGGGCAGATAGCGACCGGCCTGACGCATCAGCCAGAGCGGGGTGTATTCGGTCGGCTCCTTGAGAAGGGCGCGCAGGAAGGTGTCGTTCTTGGGTCGGCTCACGGTGGGTTCCGCCTGAAAAATCGAAAGGCGGAATTATCCGCCTTTCTGGGGCTGCGGTCACTTACGCCAGAAAGCCGGGGTCAGCACCACCAGCAGGGTAAAAATTTCAAGACGCCCGAGCAGCATGGCAAAAATGCAGACCCAGGTCTGGAAATCCTCCAGTACTTCATAGGTTGTCGATGGGCCAACCAGGCCAAGACCCGGCCCGGTGTTGTTCACGCTGGCGACAATTGCGGTAAAGGCGGTAACGATGTCCAGCCCCGTGAAAGCCAGCACCAGGGTCAACGAGACAATACTGACCATGTACATGAAGGCAAAGGCGAGCACTGCAAACAGGATAGGCTGCGATGCAACCTGGCCACCGATCCGGATGTTGTACACCGCGCTCGGGTGCATCGCCCGCAGCAATTCCCGATAGACCTGCTTGTAGAGCAGCAGGGCACGCATCATTTTGATGCCGCCCCCGGTCGACCCGGCGCTGGTCGCAAAACTGGAGAGAAACAGCATCCACAGGGGCGCAAAAATCGGCCACAAGGCGAAATCGACGCTGGCAAAACCGGTCGTCGTCGCAATTGAAACCAGATTGAAGGCGGCATGGCGCATAGCCGTGTCGAGATCGGCGTAAATTCCGTCTTTCCAGATGTAGACCGCGACAACGAAAATACTGACCAGCGTCACACCGATAAACCAGCCGGCCTCCGGGTCCTGCAGATAGGGCCGCAGGGAACGGCCGCTGACAGCCAGGAACAAGGTGCCGAAATTCATCCCGGCAATCAGCATGAATACAATCGCCACCGCTTCAATGGCCGGCGAATCAAAATAGCCGAAACTCGCATCGTGGGTTGAAAAGCCGCCCAAACCCATCGTCGAAAAAGTGTGGCAAACCGCATCGAACCAGTTCATCCCGGCCAGACGGAAGGAGAGGCAACAGGCAACCGTCACGCCGAGATAAACCAGCCACAGTCCCTTGGCCGTTTCGGCAATGCGCGGCGTCATCTTGGCGTCCTTCATCGGACCGGGCGTCTCGGCCTTGAACATTTGGCGGCCGCCAATCCCGAGCAAAGGAAGCACGGCAATGGCCAGCACGATCAACCCCATGCCGCCAACCCAGACCAGTTGGTGACGCCACAGGTTGATCGACATCGGTAGCTGATCGATATTCGACAGCACCGTCGATCCGGTCGTCGTCAAACCGGAAACGGTTTCGAAATAGGCGTCGGTATGACTGATCCCGAGTTGAAGCATCAGCGGTATGGCAGCAAAGGCAGGCAGAACCGACCAGACCAGCACGACCATTAAAAACCCGTCGCGAATGGTCAGCTCGCGTTTGCAATTGCGATAGCGGTACCAGAGGAAAGCCCCGCTCAACATGGTCAAGCCAAAAGACTCGTCGTATACCGCCTGCGCACCGTCATTGGTCGCATACGAGAGAATCAGCGGCGCCAGCATGGTCAGGCCGAAAAGCATGATGATCATGCCCAGAGCACGGTAAACGGGGGCAAAGCGGGTCATGAGTGCCCCTTAAAGAAAGCCGAAACTGACCTGGAAAAGCTTTTCGACCTTCTTGACCAGCTTTTTCCGGGTGCAGAAAACAATCACGTGGTCATTTGCCTGAATCACCGTGTCGTGATGGGCGATCTCAACCTCGCCATGCCGGGTGATCGAAGTCCAGTCGTCGGTCTGGCCAATCACCACCGCCTTGTCGAAATTGCGAACCAGAGCGGCGACGGTCACGCCATGCGGCCAATCGATTTGATCGATGCGACGACCGACGATCTTCGATGTTTTCGCATCGCCATGCGCAACCAGTTCCAGAGCCTCCGCGGCACCGCGCCGCAAGGAGTGCACTTCCGCCACATCGCCCTGGCGCACATGGGCCAGCAAGGTACCGATCGATATCTGGGCGGGCGAAATCCCGATATCGATCGGGCCGCCTTCGATCATTTCGGCGTACGCCCGGCGATTGATCAGCGCAACCACCCGCTTGCAGCCCAGACGCTTGGCCAGGCTCCCGGCCATGATGTTGTCTTCATCATCGTTGGTCAGCGAGAGGAAGAGGTCCATTTCCGCAATGTTTTCCTGCTCGAGCAACTCCTCATCGGTCGCATCACCGAGCAGAACCAGCGTATTTTCAAGCTCATTGGCCAGAAGTTCGGCGCGCTCCGGGCGTCCTTCGATCAACTTGATTTCATAGCGCTTCTCAAGCGCCTTGGCGACGCGCAGGCCGATATTGCCGCCCCCGGCAACCATGATCCGCTCAACCGGCGTCATCATCCGGCGCAACTGGCGTAAAACCGGACGGATATGCTCCGCGGCGGCCAGCAGGAAAACCTCGTCCCCCGCCTCGACAACCGTCTCGCCCTCCGGGAAAACCGCCTGATCGCGTCGGAAAATGGCTGCAATCCGGGCATCCATCCCGAAGGGTAGCAAGGCCTTCATCTGCTTGATCTGCTGACCGACAAGCAGGCCGCCCTCGTATGCCCTGACGGCAACCAGGCTGACCCGGCCCTTGGCAAAATTGAGCACCTGCAAGGCCTCGGGAAACTCGATCAGGCGCTGGATGTAATCGGTGATTACCTGTTCCGGGCAAAGCGCGAAGTCGACCGCGAAATTGTCCGGCGAGAGCAAGGCGGCATCTTCGAGGAAATCGCGCGAACGCAGGCGGGCAATCCGGGTGGGAATATTGAATACACTTTGCGCCAGCTTGCAGGCAACCAGATTGCTCTGGTCGCTCTGGGTCAGCGCAATCACCATGTCGGCATCCTCGGCACCGGCACTGCGCAAAACCGAGGGCGTCGCCGCATCGCCGACCACGGTGCGCAAATCGAGCCGATCCTGCAATTTGGCCAGGCGGGCCGCATTGCAATCGATCACCGTAATGTCGTTTTCTTCGGAAACCAGCCCTTCGGCCACACTGGCGCCGACCTGGCCGGCCCCCAGAATGATGACTTTCATGCGTATCCCCCGCCCGACAGTAATTTATTCTTCGTTGCGCTTGCCCAGCTTGACGTCGAGTTGCTTCAGCTTGCGATACAAGTGCGTCCGTTCCAGCCCGGAACGCTCTGCCAGTTTGGTCATGTTGCCCCCTTCCAGGCGCAGATGATGCTCGAAATACAGCTTTTCAAAGGCATCGCGCGCCTCACGCAAAGGCTGATCAAGCAACGGCAGCAAGGACGCAATTTCACGATTGCCGCCCTCCTCGCGTGGCATGACGCGGCTCACGTCATCGGCCGAGATATCCTCTTCCAACGCCGTCAGGGCAAGGTTGCGCACCAGGGCATAAAGATCGGTCCAACTGGCTTCCGGCAGGTTTTTCCAGGGCAGCGTGCGCAATGCATTCAACGCACCGGTCGAAAAACGGCGCGGCTGGACTTCACCGCGTTCGACAAAATTGGTCAGCAGCAAACCGGCAATTTCCGGCAACTCATCGGCGTGCCCGGCCAGTGAGGGCATCGCCACCCAGACCTCACCCAAACGGGCCAGCAATTTGCTGTCCCAACCAGACTCTGCCAGCGTACCGAGCGAACTGACCGTTGCAGCGACCAATTGCAAATTGAGCTTTTCAAGCCGGTCGACCGCGAAAGCCAGGTTCATCTGCTGCATTTTGCCGAGCACGGCCAGATCCGGCACAAACAACACGCCGCCGCTGACTTTCTCAAGCATTTCCTGAGTCAGCGCACTGCTGACACCGGACAGGTCGAGCCAAGGCGCACGCGGTGGTTGCAAGGTACGCGCGCAAATTTCAGCCATGCCCCCTGTCGCCCCCTTGAGCAGCAGGACCGATGCCTTGGCCGCAGCCTGCTCCAGCCGACGCTTGAACTCCTTGACGAAAGCGGAACGCCCGAATGCCTCCAGCGTCAGTGGCGGACGCAACGGCGGAGAATCATGCTTGAGCGCCTTTTGCACGGTCGACAGCAGTTTTTGCAACGCAATCGGCTTTTCGAGGAAATCGAAAGCACCAAAGCGCGTCGCTTCGACGGCCGTATCGATCGTGCCGTGACCGGACATCATCACCACCGGCATGTTCAGATGACCTGCCGCATGCCATTCCTTGAGTAGCGAAATACCGTCGGTATCCGGCATCCAGATATCCAGAAGAACCAGATCCGGACGCAATTCGTTGCGGATACTGCGCGCAGTCCCTGCATTTTCAGCCAGACGCACGTCATAGCCCTCGTCGATCAGGATTTCCGACAGTAGTTCGCGGATCCCGACTTCGTCATCAACGACCAGAATTATTGCCATGCTTGGCTTCCTCCTCCTTCACCAGGGGCAAGCGGATATCGATCCGTGCGCCGCCCTCAGGTGCATTGCTGATTTCAATGGTGCCCAGATGTTCTTCAACGATTTTCTTGACAATGGGCAGACCCAGGCCGGTACCGCGCGCCTTGGTCGTGACATAGGGTTCAAATATGCGCGGCAACAACTCTACCGGGAAACCGGGGCCATTGTCGCTGATTCGTAAGCAGGCATAGCGGCCGGCCGCTTCGGTCAGGATGTGAATGATGCTGGCACTCCGCCCTTCGAGTGCATCTTCCGAATTGCGCAACAGATTGTGGATGATCTGGCGCAACTGGGTTGCATCGCCCAGCACCGGGGGCAGTGTATCGGACAGGGTTGTTTCAATTTCGGCTGACGAACTTTCGTAAAGCCCGAGCACTTCGCGAATCAGCTCATTCAGATCCAGCGAAGCCACTTCAGGAACCGGCAGCCGCGCATAGTCGCGGAAATCGTCAACCATGCGTTTCATTGCCTGAACCTGGTTAATGATGGTCTGGGTGCCGCGTGCCAGCATATCGGCATCACCATTGATCAATTTATCGGCCAGTTTGAACTGCAGGCGCTCAGCCGACAGCTGGATCGGCGTCAGCGGGTTCTTGATTTCGTGCGCCAGACGTCGCGCCACCTCGCCCCAGGCGGCACTGCGCTGGGCGGCGATGATCCGCGTCACATCGTCGAAAACGACAACATCGCCGCCGCCGCTGGCATCCGGCAGTCGCGACCCGCGCAGCAATAAAACCTGGGGCATGCCGTTCGGGCGCTCAAGTTCCACCTGCGCCTGCCATTCGATTTCTTCGGTCGCCGAGAAATGCTGGCGAATGAATTCACCCATGACGCTCTGGCGCGGCCACTGGGCCACCTCCTCGCCAATCAGGCCGACAAAATCGTCATTCAGGATGGTCAAGGCACCTTCATTGACGGTGCGCAGAACGCAATGGCGATCAAAGACCAGCACCCCGGCAGACAGGTTGGCCAGAATCGATTCAAGATAACCGCGCGCCGATTCCAGTTCTGCCCGATGGCGCTCGGTTTCGCGCCGCGCCTCATCAAGCTGGCGGGTCATCTGATTGAACGATTGCGTCAGGATACCAAGTTCGTCGCCGCTGTAGATTGCCTGGCGTGGCGAGAAGTCGCCCTGCGCTACCGCCTGCGTCCCTTCGGCCAGAATGTAGAGCGGCGCAGCCAGCCGGCGGGCCATCACGTAAGCCAGGGCAAAAGCACCAAAAAGCGCGACCAGTACGGTCAACGTCAAAGTCAGAGCATAAATCCGCGTCAGCCCTTCACGCGCCAGCTGCAATTCCTGATAGTCACGATAAACGCCCTGGACGGCATCGGCATCCTGAGCCAGGCTGGGTGGTACCGAATGCGTCAGCTGCAGGATGCGCGGTTCTTCGAAAACATCGCGCGCTGCCACCGGGACCAGCACGCGCAAGTACAACTTGCCGCCATCGCCCTCGACCGTCGCCACGGCACGCGAACTGCGCGCCTGCTTGAGTTGGGCTTGGCTCGGCAAATCGGGCAGCAGGCTGCTCAGCTCGCTGGTTGCGCTGGACAGCAATTGCCCGCCCACGGAGAACAACGCAGCCGACTGGACACCTTTTTCCTCGCGCAGGCGAAGCAATGCCGAGCGCCGCGAACTTTCCTGCAAGTCCGAAAGCTCAAGCGCCATGCTGCGCCCCTTGTCCGCCAGGTCGGCAAGCAATGAATCCAGCGCCGAACGACCAAGGTGCAGGCCCGATTCCAGCGCCTTTTCAACACGGACATCGAACCAGCTTTCAATCGACCGCGTGACAAACTGGACCGAAACGCCATAGACCAGCGCGCCGGGCAAAACAGCGATGACACCAAACATCAGCATCAGCCGCAGTTTCAGCCGGGCGCCAAAGACTTGTGCCCGGTAATCCCGCCACAGCGAACGTAACTGCCAGCCGACCAGGCCGAGCATGGCCAGGGCCAAAACGATATTGAGCCCGATCAGCAGCGGATAATTGCGCGAAAAAATAACGGTATCGGCCGCCGTGGACATCAGCAGCAGGAACCAGACGATTCCGCCAAGCGCAGCGGCAAATGCGCCACCAGCAGCAAGCAAGCGCTTCACTTGGCCTCCACCGCAGGCAATGACGGGAGTACCAGTTGCCAGGTTTTCCAGTCCGAATTCAGGCTCCACTCCTTGTTGCCCAAGGCGCTGATCTGGAAAGGACGGGGCAGTTGCGTGATATCGAGACGCAGGCGCAGTTCGGCCAAATAAGGGTCACCGGCCCGCAGGGTACGGATGTCATTGCGCTCGATGACCAACCAGTTGCGCAGTCGCGACAAAACACGCAAGGCATCCGACAGGCTGGAAAACGACTGGTGCAAGCCGCCGGTCGACAAACGATATTGGCGAGTCAGCGCATGGTAGGAAAGTCGATAAGTCTGGCTGCGACTGACCAGCTTTTCATCAAGCCAGTACCAGCGGGCCCGTGCAAGCTCGAAATCGACGACGAAATGGAGAACAACCCCCTTGGTGACTGCTTCTTCGAGGCGACTGTTCAAATCGAAAGCAAAATCTGCCGATAACGAATAGCCGTCATCGCCGGCAGCAAGTTGCGGGCTGCTGATCTCGACTTCTGCGGTCCACGCCAGAAAAGGCACGAAAACCAGAAGAAACAGCCAGCGGCGCAATTGCTCAGTCAATTTTTTCGAGCAGGCAGTAATAAAAACCATCATGTTCAGCAGTCGGCAACAGCTGCTCCTCGTGTCGGCAACGAGCCTTGGGCTGACGGCTCAGGAAACGTCCGATCTGACCCTTGTTTTCGGCAGGAAAGACCGAGCAGGTGACATATAGTAATTTACCCCCCGGCCGGACAACCCGCCACAGAACGTCGAGGATACGCGACTGGGTCGCAGCAAAACTGGCGATATCGGCTTCACGACGCAGCCACTTGGCATCCGGATTGCGTCGCACGACACCGCTGGCCGTACAAGGTACGTCAGCCAGTACGGCATCGAACAACTCGTTGTTCCACCAGGTATTCAACTTGATGCAATCAGCCACCTGGATCGTGGCAGACAAGCCGAGACGGGCCAGATTTTCCTCGATGCGCCGGCAACGCGATGCTTTCAGATCCAGCGCCAGCAAATCAAGCTCAGCCTGTTCGAGCAGATGTGCCGTCTTTCCCCCAGGCGCAGCACAGGCATCAAGCACACGGCTGCCCGGCGCCGGTGAAAGCAGGCTTGCCGCCCTCTGGGCGCCAGGGTCCTGGACCGAAAACAAGCCATCGGCAAAACCCGGCAAACGCTCGACCGGCAAGGGTTTGGCAAGCGCCAGACCGGCCTCGCCAAGCGCTTGCGAGACAATACCTTCCGCCGTCAAACGCGCCTGATATTCATCTCGCCCGGAGCGCCGGAGATTGACGCGCAAGGCCATTGGCGGTGCTGAGTTGCCGGCTGCGACAATACTTTTCCACGCCTCCGGATAGGCTGCCTGCAATTCGGCCAACCACCAGTCCGGATGCTGCGAAAGCGCCAGTTCGTTCTGCGACAATTCGGCGAGCAACGCTTCCTGCTGCCGCAAAAAGTTGCGCAACACGCCATTGACCAGCCCCTTGAAACGGCCTTCAACCAGCTCGCCTGCAGCAACAACCGCTTGGTCGACAACGGTGTGCGCTGCATCCGGGCGGGTTTCCAGGCGATAAAAGGCGACCAGCAGCAAGGCCCGCACTTCCGACACTTCGAGTGGCTTGCTCAGCAAACGGGCGAGAAAAAAATCACCCTTGCCATAGCTGCGCAAGCTGCCATAAACCAGATCCTGAACGGCTGGCCGAGCCGCCGGATCAACCCGGGTGAGCAGGCCATCGGCCAGGCTCTGGCCGGCAAAGACGGCGGCATCGATGCGGGCAGCGCTGAGCAGCGCAAAAGCGAGGGAATTAAGCGGCAATGTAGACATAGGCTGTGATTATCGCACGCTGCATAATGCGGCAATGTCGAAACACCTGCTTATCCTCGTCTTTTTGCTGATCAGCCCGCTAGCCGAAGCCTGGAACGGGGCTGGCCACCGCTTGAGCGCCTTGATTGCCTGGCAACAGATGTCGGAAAAAACCCGAGACGCGGTGAGTGAGGCGTTGGCCAGGCATCCCGACCATTCGCGCTGGGCGGAAAAAGCCGGCACGTCCGAAGCGGCCGCCATTTTTGCCGAAGCATCGACCTGGCCCGACACCATTCGCAACGATCCGCGTTTCTACGACGAGGGCCGGCAATCCGCCACGCCGGCAATTCCCGGTCTGCCCGAAAACGCACGCCACAAGCATTGGCACTACGTCGATCTGGATAAAAACGGCCAGCGGACCGAAGGTGAAATCGATCATCAAATCGACCGGCTCACCCAATTACTGCGGTCGACCGCGAAAGAAGAGCAAATCAGCTATGCCCTGCCCTGGCTGATGCATCTGGTTGGCGACATTCACCAACCGCTCCACGTCGGCCATCACGATGACGAGGGCGGCACAAAGACAGAAATTGAAAACCCGCTCAACAGGCGCCAACCCTTTTCCACCCTGCATGCCTACTGGGATGAGCTGCCCGGCCCTTCGTCATTGCGCGGGAAACGTCTTGAAAAATTTGCCGGCCGGCTGCTGGAAACATACCCCGCCCCAAGTCAGGGAAACACGCTGCTCTGGCGCGACGAAAGCCATCGCCTGCTGGGCAGCGCTTACCCGCCAAACGGGAGCCTGTTGCCGGCCATTACGGAAAGCTTCGACGAACAAAGCCGGCACATCGCCAATCGCCGGATCACCGAAGCAGGCTATCGGCTTGGTCGCTTGCTGGAACGTATCTTTGCCGCGCGGGTTTCACGTGAAACCCCCTAAAATCGAATCATGAATGGCTTGCACCTGATCGCCGACCTGCACCAGTGTCGCTGCGCCCCCGAGTTTCTGCTCGATGCCCCCGGCCTCGAAACATTCTGTGTCGACGCCTGCACTCGCCACGGACTCAGCGTCGTCGGCCGGCTTTTTCACCCATTCCGTGATCAACAAGGCAATCCGGCCGGCGTAACCGGCACCGTCGTGCTGGCTGAATCACATCTGGCCATCCACACCTGGCCCGAGATCAACAGCGTGACCCTGGATGTCTATGTCTGCAACTTCAGCGGAGACAACAGCGAACGGGCGCATGCCCTGTTCAGCCAGGTGATCGATGCTTTCAAACCCACGCACAGCGAAAAAAAAGAGGTGGCACGCGGCCACCTCGGTTGATTGCCAGGAGCAATCAGGCAGGCAGGTCGAAACGGTCGCCCGCCTTGAGTGGATGCCCGGCCAGGAATTGCTGGACGGGCAAGCGCTTGCCACCCGCTTTTTGCAATTCCGATACCGCCAAAGCCCCCTTGCCGCAGGCAACCACGATGGTGCTGCGGTCGACACTCAGGATTTGGCCAATTTCACCATGGCCGGCAACCGGTGCCGCCTGCCAGAGTTTGACCGTCTGTCCGCCGAAGACAGCTTGTGCGCCGGGAAATGGGTTGAAAGCACGAATGTGCCGGTCCAGCTCAACCGCTTCCCTCGACCAGTCAATCAGGGCTTCGGCCTTTTCAATCTTGTGGGCATAAGTCACCCCTTCGACAGGCTGCGGCTCGGCTGGCAAAGGCAAGCGGCCCAATGCCTCGACCGCCAGTTTTGCCCCGAGATCGGCCAGTCGGTCGTGCAATGAAACCGTGGTATCGGTCGGTTCGACCGCAAAAGCACCACGCAACAGCACTGGCCCGGTATCCAGTCCAGCCTCCATCTGCATGATGCAGACGCCGGTTTCGGCATCGCCGGCCAGCAATGCCCGCTGGATCGGTGCAGCTCCACGCCAGCGCGGCAGCAAGGAGGCATGGATGTTGATGCAGCCATGGCGCGGCAAATCGAGTACTGCCTGCGGCAGAATCAAGCCGTAGGCGGCAACAACCATGACCTCGGCATCAATGTCGGCAATTTTTTGCTGGGCAACCGGATCTTTCAGCGTGAGCGGCTGAAAAACCTCGATGCCATGTTCCACCGCCAATTTCTTGACCGGCGAAGGTTGCAGGTTCATTCCCCGGCCAGCCGGACGGTCCGGCTGGGTCAGGACGAGCGCCACCTCGTGTCCGGCAGCAATAATGGCCGCCAGAGCCTGCGCAGCAAATTCCGGTGTTCCGGCAAAAATCAGCTTCATGCCGTTACCCGCGCCTGTTTGGCCAGCTTGCCCTTGATGCGCGTCTGCTTGAGTTGCGAAAGGTGATCGACAAACACCTTGCCGTTAAGATGATCCAGTTCATGCTGGATGCAGACAGCCAGCAAGCCATCGGCCTTCAACGAACATTTCTTGCCATCGAGATCGAGATAATCGACGGTGACATGCTCGGCCCGTTCGACCTTTTCATAGATGCCGGGGACGGAAAGACAGCCCTCCTCACCCGTCTGGCCGCCATCGCTTGCAGCGATACGCGGATTGATCAGGACCAGCAGATCGTTTTTCTCTTCCGAAATATCGATCACAACCAATTGCTTGTGTACATCGACCTGGGTCGCGGCCAAGCCGATACCGGGCGCTTCGTACATGGTTTCAGCCATGTCGGCGGCCAGTTTTCGGATGCTGCCATCAATGGAGGCAATGGGAACCGCGACTTTTTTCAGACGGGCATCGGGGAAACGCAAAATGGGTAGAAGTGCCATGAGAGAACCGGAATAAAAGCTTGATCGCTTAGGATATTACATGCAGAATCTCAAGTAATTTTCGAGATATGGAAACGGATTCGACCGTCGCTGTTCAGACAGTTCCGACTACTCCGCGTTCCACCGGCACGTGAGGTACGACATGGTTCGCATTATATCCGCGCTCATTCTGGCTGTGACGGCCGTCTGCGCATCTGCTGCCGAACCACTCACCCTGGTCGACAACCCGCCCGACCGCCATATCGTTGTCCCCGGCGACACACTCTGGGGAATTTCCGGCAAGTTCCTCAAACAGCCTTGGCGCTGGCCCGATATCTGGCAAATGAACAAGGCCGAGGTCAAGAATCCGCACCGTATTTACCCTGGCGACATCATCATGCTCGACATGTCGAGCGGCAGCCCGCGGCTGAAAATCGGCAAACCAGTCAACCTCAAGGCTCAGCCCAAGGTTTATAGCGAAGCGGTTCAGCAGATCATCCCCAGCATTCCCTCGAATGTCATCGAGCCTTTCATTTCTCAACCGCTGATCATTGAGCCGGGAGAAACCGAAAGCCCGATTCGTATCGTCGCCACGCAGGAAGACCGAATGTTCCTGGGCAATGGCGATGTTGCATTCGTGACCGGCGTTCCGGACGCCAGCGTCGAGAAATGGAACATTTTCCGCACCGGCAAGCCCCTGAAGGACCCGGATACCGGGGAAGTCATCGCCCACGAAGCTTATTTCCTCGGCAATGCCCGCCTGGTTCAACCCGGAGAACCTGCGGTCATGCGCGTCACGCTGGCCAAACAGGAAATCGGCCGTGGCGACCGCCTGTTGCCGGCACCGCTCCCGGACATCATTGCCTACGTGCCGCATCGGCCGGAAAACGAGATCTCCGCCAAAATCATGTCGATTTACGGCGGCGTCAGCGAAGCGGGTGCCGGATCGGTCGTGACGCTCAATCGTGGCAAGAATGATTCGCTTGAAGTCGGGCATGTCCTCGCCCTATTCCGCAAGCGTGTATCTGTCGGCCTGGACGACAACGGCCGCCGTGTCCGCACGCCGATTCCCGAAGAACGTTATGCACTGGCCTTCATCTTCCGGGTATTCGACCGGGTCGCCTATGCGCTTGTTGTCGAATCGTCGAAGGCCGTGATGATCGGTGACGCTGCCAAAAATCCGTGAAAAACACTGAAGGCCTGGCCGCCTGGTTGCGGCTGACCTTGATCCCCGGCATTGGCGGCGAGACGCAACGAAAGCTTCTCGCCGCTTTCGGTTTACCCGATGCCATTTTTGCGGCCGGCCGACTGGCAACCCGCGCGGTCATCGGTCAGCGCGCAGAGCTGCTTTTCGATTTTGACCCTTCCGAGCAGGTCGACCGCAGCATTGCCTGGGCCAGCGAAGCGAACCAGCACATCCTGACATTGGCCGACCCAGCTTACCCGGCCACACTGCTTGAAATTGCCGATCCGCCCAATGTCCTCTACATCCGCGGCAATCCGGCACTACTCGCCGAACCGGGATTGGCCATGGTCGGCAGCCGCAATGCCACGCCACAAGGCATGCAGACAGCTGAAAGCTTTGCCCGCACACTGGCGGGCAAAGGCTTGACCATCATCAGCGGACTGGCACTTGGCATCGATGCGGCGGCACATCGCGGCGCCCTCGCCGCCGATGGAAAGACGGTCGCGGTCATCGGAACCGGTGCCGACCGGCTCTACCCGGCCCGCAACAAGGAACTGGCTCTCGCCATTGCCGACAAAGGCGCGATCATCTCCGAGTTCCCGCTGGGAACGCCCGCAATGGCCGCCAATTTCCCGCGCCGGAACCGGATTATCTCGGGCCTATCGCGAGGCGTGCTGGTTGTCGAGGCCGCACCGGAAAGTGGCTCCCTGATTACCGCCCGACTGGCCGGTGAGCAAGGACGTGAAGTATTCGCCATTCCTGGCTCGATCCACTCGCCCGTTGCGCGCGGTTGCCACAAGCTGATCAAGCAGGGGGCCAAGCTGGTTGAGACGGCGCAGGATGTCTTCGAGGAACTGGGCAATATGGCGCAGCCAGAGCCGCTGCCCGAGCCGACGGTCGATCAGGACTCACCGCTCCTTGCGGCTCTTGGACATGATCCATGCAGCCTCGACGAACTCGGTGCCCGGACCGGCCTCCCGACCGATCAATTGCTCACCGAGCTACTGACGCTGGAGCTGACGGGACAACTCGCCACCCTGCCCGGCAATCGCTACCAGCGCATGAACTAATTCGCTGCATATATATAGATGGCTTGCCAAGCCGCTCGCCGCGCACTTATCATGCCCCGGCACTCATCAGGCAGAACCCATGACCAAAAAGCTAATCATCGCCGAAAAACCTTCTGTAGCAGCCGACATCGCCAAGGCGCTGGGAGGGTTTACCAAGCACGACGACTATTTCGAAAGCGACACGCACGTGATCTCGTCGGCCGTCGGCCATCTGCTCGAGCTCTCTTGTCCTGAAGAATTCGAAGTCAAGCGCGGCAAATGGTCTTTTGCCCACTTGCCGGTCATTCCGCCGCACTTTGCGCTGAAGCCGATCGAAAAGACCGAGTCCCGCCTCAAGGTGCTCAACAAACTGATCAAGCGCAAGGATGTCGAAAGCCTGATCAATGCATGTGACGCGGGGCGCGAAGGCGAGTTGATCTTCAACTACATCGCGCAGCACAGCAAAACCACCAAGCCGATCCAGCGTCTCTGGCTGCAGTCGATGACCCAGGGCGCCATCCGCGACGGATTCACCCGCCTGCGCCACGGCAATGACATGCAGGGCTTGGGCGATGCCGCCGTTTGCCGCTCCGAATCCGACTGGCTGGTCGGGATCAACGGTACGCGGGCAATGACCGCCTTCAACTCGAAAACCGGCGGCTTTCACCTGACTACCGTCGGCCGCGTACAAACACCGACACTGGCCATCGTCGTCGAGCGCGAAAAGAAAATCCGCGAATTCAAGCCACGCGATTACTGGGAAGTCGAAGCTGAATTCGCCGCCAAGGCCGGCAACTACACCGGCAAGTGGTTCGACGAAGGCTTCAAGAAGGCGGATGACGAACACGCCCGCGCCGACCGCCTGTGGGAAGAAAAGCGGGCCGATGCGATCCGTGCCGCCACACTCGGCAAACCCGGCATCGTCAGTGAAGAAGCCAAGCCGGAAACCCGTCTTTCACCGCTGCTCTTCGATTTGACAAGCCTTCAGCGCGAAGCGAACGCTCGCTTCGGCTTCTCGGCCAAGACCACGCTGTCGATCGCCCAGGCACTCTACGAAAAGCACAAGGTCCTGACCTATCCGCGAACCGATTCGCGCTGCCTGCCGGAAGACTACCTGCCAACCGTGCGCGAGACGCTGACCATCCTGACCGGCGAAGGTGCCGGCAAGGGCCATGACGAAGTGCTGCTTGCCCGTTATTCGCCGTTTGCCCATCAGATCCTGGCGCGCAACTGGGTGCTGCCGAACAAGCGCATCTTCAACAACGCCAAGATCAGCGATCACTTCGCGATCATCCCGACGCCGCAGGCACCGAAGAATCTCAACGAAGTCGAACAGAAACTCTACGATTTCGTCGTGCGCCGCTTCCTCTCCGTCTTCTTCCCGGCCGCCGAATACCTGGTGACCACCCGCATCACCCGTGTTGAAGGCCATCCCTTCAAGACCGAGGGCAAGGTGCTGGTCAATCCGGGCTGGCTGGCCGTACATGGCAAGGAAGGCCAGGAAGGTAGCGAAGGCAACCTCGTCGCGGTCGACAAGGATGAAAAGGTCAAAACCGAGGAAGTCACGGTCAAGGCCAACGAAACCAAGCCGCCGCCGCGCTACTCCGAAGCTACCCTGCTCTCCGCCATGGAAGGCGCCGGCAAGATGGTCGACGACGAGGAACTCAAGGCGGCGATGGCCGGTCGTGGTCTCGGTACGCCGGCGACACGCGCCCAGATCATTGAAAACCTGATCGGCGAGCAGTACATGCTGCGCGAAGGCCGCGAACTGACACCGACGGCCAAGGCTTTCTCGCTGATGACGCTGTTGAACGGCCTCGGCATCAACGAACTGACCCAGCCGGAACTGACCGGCGACTGGGAATGGAAACTTGGCCGCATCGAAAAGGGCGAATTCACGCGCGACGAATTCATGCGTGAAATTGCCGAAATGACGCGCCACATGGTCGAGCGCGCCAAAACCTTCGATAGCGATACGATTCCTGGCGATTTTGGTGTGTTGACCGCGAAATGCCCGCGTTGCGGCGGTGAAATTCGTGAAACCTACAAGAAATTCCAGTGCGGCGGCTGCGACTACTCGCTGTGGAAAATCGTTGCTGGCCGTCAGTTCGAACCGGCCGAAATCGATACGCTGATCAACGAAGGCCAGATTGGTCCGCTGACTGGTTTCCGCAACAAGATGGGCCGAACTTTTGCCGCAGCCATCAAGCTGAATGACAACAAGGAACCGGAATTCGACTTCGGCCAGGACAAGGCCGACGAAGCCAACAGCGAACCTGTCGATTTTTCAGCCCAGACAGCACTGGGCAAATGCCCGAAATGTATCGGCCAGGTCTACGATCATGGCGCCTCGTACGTTTGTGAGAAATCAGTCGGTCCCGACAAGAGTTGCGACTTCCGCTCTGGTAAGGTGATTTTGCAGCAACCGATCGATGCCACGCAGATGTACAAGCTGCTCAACGAAGGCAAGACCGAGTTGCTCAAGGAGTTTGTCTCGAACCGGACGCGCCGCAAGTTCTCGGCCTATCTGGTCGCCAAGGATGGCAAGGTTGGCTTCGAGTTTGAGAAAAAGGTCGCCAAGCCGAAAGCCCCAGCCAAGAAAAAGGCCGCCGCGGCAGCAGACGAAGCCTGATCTGATTCGAACATCGGTTGAAAAAAAACCTCGGTGAATCACCGAGGTCAGACTGCTGACAAAGCCTCCAAGCGATTGGGGGCTTTATTTTTTATAATGCAGGCATGCTCAAGCCTGTCTACCCCGCCCAAACGGAACTGGAGATGGTGACGTTGGAGCAATTGGTCCCGAAAGACCACTTGCTCCGGCTGCTCGACCAGCACATCCGGTTTGATTTCATTCGTGAAGCGACCCAGCACCTGTATTGCGAGAACAATGGCCGACCAGCGATTGATCCGGTGGTGTTGTTCAAGATGTTGTTCATTGGCTACTTGTTCGGGATTCGCTCCGAGCGACGGCTGGTGAAGGAAATAGAGGTCAATGTGGCTTACCGCTGGTTTCTCGGCTTTCGACTGACGGACAAAGTGCCGGATGCCTCGACGCTGTCGCAGAATCGCCGTCGCCGCTTTGTCGGGACGGACATTGAGCAACGCATCTTTGACGGGATTGTCGAGCAAGCCATTGAGCACAAGCTGATTGGCGGGCGGGTGCTGTACACCGACAGTACCCACCTGAAGGCGAACGCGAACAAGCGGCACTTTGAAGTGCATCAGGTCGAGCAAACCCCTGCGGCCTACCTGGCCGAACTGGATGCAGCCATCGAAACGGACCGAGCCGCCGCGGGCAAGAAGTCGCTCAAGCGTGATGACGATGATTCGACACCGCCGATGAAGGAGGTCAAGGTCAGCACGGTCGATCCCGACGCAGGTTTCATGGCCCGCGACAACAAGCCGACCGGCTTCTTCTATCTGGATCACCGGACTGTCGATGGCGTGCATGCTTTGATCGTCGATACCCATGTCACGCCGGGCAATGTCCATGACAGCCAGCCCTACCTTGCCCGCCTGGATCGGGTCATGGAGCGCTTTGATCTGGCCGTGGGCGCCGTCGGGCTGGATGCCGGGTATTTCACCCCGCAAGTCTGCAAGGGCATTCTCGAGCGGGCACTGTTCGGGGTGATGGGCTACAAGCGACCCACACACCGCGATGGCTATTTCTACAAACGGGACTATCTCTACGATGCGGTCCAGGACTGCTACCGCTGCCCGGCCGGGGAGGTTCTACCGTACCGGACGACCAACCGGCTGGGTTATCGCGAATACGCCTCGAACCCGGCGCGGTGTGCCGATTGCGGCGTGCGCGGGCAATGCACGCAGAGCCGGAACCATCAGAAGCTCGTGACCCGGCATCTCTGGGAAGGTTTCAAGGAAGCGATCAACGCCAATCGCCTGAGCGACCTGGGCAAACGGCTGTACGCCCGGCGCAAGGAAACGGTGGAGCGCAGTTTTGCCGATGCCAAGGAGTTGCACGGCCACCGTTACGCCCGTTTCCGTGGCTTGGCCAAGGTGCAAGCGCAGTGCCTGCTCTCGGCGGCCTGTCAGAACATGAAGAAGATGGCCCTGTTGCTGGCCCGCAAGGCGGCAGCCTTATTGGCCAAAATCCTCGCACGAACCCGTTTTGCCGCCCCATTCGCCCGCCATCTTTGGCAGATCGGGGTTCCTAACCTGAATTTCAGAATCCGCCTCGCTTCGGCTTGAAGCCAGGAGTCTCCCTGATTTCCAACCAGAAAAACAAAACCCCCGAAAAATCGGGGGTTCGTCAGCAGTCTGAAACCTCGGTGAATCACCGAGGTTTTTTTATGCCGGACAATCCTGCCCGGGTTTCACGTGAAACGCTCAGCGAACGGCCGTTACACCGGGCAACTGACAAGACAGCACCGCAGCACGCACGGCATCGATGGCCTGCGGACGCGGAAAAGTAACGCGCCAGACCAGGCCGACAGTGCGTGAAGGCTGAGCCCCTTCAAACGGCAAAACGGCAACCATCGCTTCCTTTTCCTTCAGCGGGTCGGCCGCAGTACAAGGCATGACCGCCAGCCCGGCTCCGCTCGCCACCATGTAACGGATGGTTTCGAGGGAACTGCCTTCGATCGAATGTTCAAGCGCATCGGGCGCCGTCAGCCGGGGGCAGGATTCAAGCACCTGATCCCGGAAGCAATTACCCTGTCCGAGCAGCAACATGCTCTGGCCATCGAGTTCATCCGCCTTAACGGACTGACGCCCGGACCACGGGTGAGCCGAGGGCACAACGACGCGGAACGGTTCTTCATAAACCGGCTGGGCGACCAACCCGGTTTCGGCCAGCGGCAAGGCAATCACGATGACATCGAGCTCACCGGCCTTGAGGGCGGGAATCAGGTTTTCAGTGAAGTCTTCCTTGAGGAAGAGCGGCATGGCCGGCGCGTGCCGATGCAAGGCGGGAATCAGCTGAGGCAACAGATAAGGGGCGATGGTGTAAATCACGCCGACGCGCAGCGGGCCGCTCATCGGATCTCGACCGGAGCCGGCGATTTCCTCGAGCCGCACGGCTTCTTCAAGCACACGCCGGGCTTGTGCAACGATACGCTCACCCAGCGGCGTGATACGGACATCCGAGGCACCCCGTTCGAAAAGTGGCGCCCCCAGTTGCCCTTCGACCTTCTTCAAGGCAACCGATAGCGTCGGCTGGCTGACATGACAAGCGTCTGCCGCCTTGCCGAAATGGCGCTCACGGGCGAGCGCCACGATGTAGCGCATTTCGGTCAGGGTCACTGGGAATAGCCCAGTTTTTGCAGGTCGACCGCGGTCAACCAACGCCACTCACCGGGTTTCAGATCATCCGGCAAGGTCAGTTCGCCCAAGGATTCGCGATGCAGCGCCTCCACCCGGTTGCCGGCTGCAGCGACCATGCGCTTGACCTGATGGTACTTGCCGCTGGTCAACGTCAGGCGCAGCAGGTACTCGCCGGCAATTTCAGCGGCCGAGGCGGCAATCGGCTCGGGCTCATCATTCAACAGCACACCAGCCAGCAAGGCATCGATCAGCGCCTGATCGACAGGATGTTTGGTCGTCGCCAGGTAAACCTTGGGCACCTTGCGCTTGGCGGAGGACAGAACGTGGTTGAGCTGGCCATCATCGGTAATCAGCAGCAGACCGGTTGTATCTTCATCGAGCCGGCCAATCGGCTGGACATCGCGCTCACGCAATTGAACCGGAAGCAAAGTCAGCACACTGGGATGATGCAGCGGCTTGCGCGAACACTCGTAGCCAACCGGCTTGTTGAGAATCACGCTGGCAAATTCAGCATAAGGCCAATCCACGCCATCGACGGTAAAAACCAGTCCCTCGGTTTCAATCTCGGCGAAAGGATCGTCACAAATCTGACCGTTGACCGCGACACGTTCGTGGCGGATAAGCGCCCGGCAGCCCTTGCGGGTGCCGAAGCCATGTTTTTGGAGGAGTCGTTCTAGTTGCATGGCGGGAATGCTAACATCCAGCCATGAATTTCGAACATCTCATCCAGATCAACGACCCGGAAAACCCGCTGGTCGACACCTTGAGCCGCGACCAGCTCTGGCAGGGCCTGCTGCAACGCGTTGAAAACCCCATTCCCTTCCTGCCGGGACTTGAGTCTTCAACCATTCTCGAACGCCATGGCGACACCTTGCTGCGCGAACTCGATTTCGGGCCGGCGACAATCCAGGACCGCGTCACGATCACGCCGGGTACGGCCGTCCGCTTCGACATCCTGCCCTCCGAAACACATGCCGGCGGCAGCCTGACGATCACCATCGAAGAACCTGAGCCGGACTTTCTCTTCCTCCGCTTTGCCTACGAAACAACCCTCGCGATCGATCCCAACTCGGAAGATCGGGCCTATATCGACTACGTCAAATCGGCTTACCACCAGTCCGATGTCGATTGCGTACGACTGATCCGGATGTTTGCTGCCGGCGTAACACTCCAGTAAGTCGCAAACAAAAAGGCCGGTCGCATGCTGCGCCGGCCTTTCGCGGTCTACCCGCCGAAATCGGAGGAAACGATTGCTTAATTAACGCCCTGGCTGGCCAGGTAATCCTCGTAACCGCCGAGGTAATCGACAATCCGGCCATCATTCTTGACTTCCAGAACACGGGTCGACAGCGACGAAACGAATTCGCGGTCATGCGAAACGAAGATCATCGTACCGGGGAATTTTTCCAGCCCGGAGTTCAGTGCCTCGATCGATTCCATATCCAGGTGATTGGTCGGCTCGTCCATCACCAGCACGTTATGCTTGGACAGCATCAGCTTGCCAAACAGCATGCGGCCCTGTTCGCCCCCGGAAATCACACTCACCGGCTTCTTGACGTCATCGCCGGAGAATAAAAGACGACCGAGCGTACCGCGAATCAGGGTTTCCAGATCGCCGCCGTCTTCAATCGTGGCACGGGCGTAGCCAGCAATCCATTCAGTCAGGTTTTCTTCCGACTTGAAGGCTTCGCTGTGATCCTGCGCGTAATAGCCCGGATTGGCCTTTTCAGCCCATTTCAACGTGCCGAACTGCGGCTGCAGCTCGCCCATCAGCAACTTCAGGAAGGTCGTCTTGCCGACGCCGTTTTCACCGATCACGGCAATTTTTTCACCGGCGTTGATGGTCAGCGTCAGGTTGTTGAAAATCTTGCGATCACTTCCTGCGTAGGTGAAGGAGAGATTCTCGATCTCGACGGCCTGACGGTGCAGCTTGGCCTTCTCGTCGTAGTCGAAGCGGATCCACGGGTACTGGCGCGACGACGGCTTGACGTCTTCCGGCTTGAGCTTGTCGATCAGCTTCATCCGGCTGGTCGCCTGCTTGGCCTTGGACGCATTGGCCGAGAAGCGACGGACGAAGGTCTGAAGTTCAGCGATGCGTTCCTTGGCCTTGGCATTGGCGTTCTGCTGGCGCTCACGGGCTTGCTGGGCGGCTTCCATGAAGTCGTCGTAGTTGCCGGCGTAGGTGGTGATCTTGCCGTAGTCCAGGTCGGCCATGTGGGTACAGACCTGGTTCAGGAAGTGACGATCGTGCGAGATGATGATCATCGTCGACTCACGCGCGTTGAGGATGTCTTCCAGCCAGCGAATGGTATTGATGTCGAGGTTGTTGGTCGGTTCGTCGAGCAGCAGGATGTCCGGGTTGGCGAACAGCGCCTGGCAGAGCAGCACACGCAGCTTCCAGCCGGGTGCGACTTCGCTCATCGGACCATTGTGCTGGCTGGTCGGGATACCGACACCGAGCAGCAGCTCGCCGGCACGGGATTCTGCGGTGTAACCGTCGTATTCGCCAACCTTGCCTTCCAGTTCGGCGGCGCGCATGTAGTCGTCTTCGGTCGCTTCCGGGTTGGCGTAGATCGCATCGCGTTCCTGAATCGCTGTCCACAGTTCCTCGTGGCCGGCCATCACGACATCGAGAACACGCATGTCTTCGTAGGCAAACTGGTCCTGTTTCAGGTACGCCATGCGCTCGTGCTTCTCTTTCGAGACATTGCCGGCCGACGGCTCAAGGGCGCCGCACAGGATCTTCATGAAGGTCGATTTGCCGGCACCGTTGGCACCGATCAGGCCGTAGCGATAGCCTTCGCCAAATTTGACATTAACGTTTTCAAACAGGGGTTTGACCCCGAACTGCATGGTGATATTGGCGGCGACAAGCACGGCGATTCCGATCTGCGAATTGGCGTAAAACAAACGGTAAAACAAGGGGTCGAATTTTACCTGTTTTCAAGGAGTTGACCGCAGCAAAGGCGGATTTTTGCTGCACTGCGGTGTAAGATTTGCGGCCACAAGAAAAACCCTCGTGATTGAGAGACAGCACCATGGTTCCACACCTGACCACCGCCCTCACCGGCCCCCTGCTTGAACTCGAACGCAAGTTCCTCGAAAGCAGTCCCCAGATCGAACACTGGCTGCGTGGCCAATGGCAGGAATACACCCCGCCGTTCTACTCCTCGTGCGACTTGCGCAATTCGGGCTTCAAACTGGCGCCGGTCGATACCAATCTCTATCCCGGCGGCTTCAACAACCTGAATCCGGCGTTCCTGCCACTTTGCGTGCAGGCAGCGATGAGTGCCATCGAAAAATTCTGTCCAGAAGCGCGCAGCCTGCTGCTGATTCCGGAAAACCACACGCGCAACCAGTTCTACCTGCAGAACGTCGCGCAACTGGTCGATATCCTGCGCCAGACCGGCCTCAATATCCGCCTCGGCTCGATGCTGCCGGAAATCGACAAGCCGACGCCGATCGATCTGCCGAATGGCCGGCAATTGCTGCTTGAACCCCTGGTCCGCAAGGGCAACCGCCTGGGCGTCGATGGTTTCGAACCTTGTGCCGTATTGCTGAACAACGATCTTTCAGCCGGCATCCCCGATATTCTGAAAAACCTGCACGATCAGGTGGTGTTGCCGCCGCTGCACGCCGGTTGGGCAGTGCGCCGCAAATCCAACCACTTTGCCGCCTACGATCAGGTGGCCAACGACTTTGCCAAGGAAATCGGCATCGACCCGTGGCGCATCAACCCGGCCTTTTCGGTCTGCCGCAGCATCAATTTCCATGAGCGCCAGGGTGAGGAATGCCTGGCCGCCAACGTCGCCGCCGTGCTCGACATCGTCAAGGAAAAGTACAAGGAATACGGCATTGACGAAACGCCCTACGTGGTAGTCAAGGCCGACGCCGGGACCTACGGCATGGGCGTCATGACGGTGCGCGATGCGGATGAAGTCATTGCGCTCAACCGCAAGCAGCGCAACAAGATGAGCGTCATCAAGGAAGGCCTCGAAGTTTCCGAAGTGCTGATCCAGGAAGGCGTGCATTCCTTCGAGACGCTCAACGAAGCCGTTGCCGAACCGGTGATCTACATGATCGATCGCTACGTCGTCGGCGGTTTCTATCGCGTGCATACCGGGCGCGGCAAGGACGAGAACCTCAACGCGCCGGGCATGCATTTCGAGCCGCTCGCCTTCGAAACCGGCTGCAACCTGCCCGACTATCGCTGCGGCAATCCCGATTCGCCGCCCAACCGCTTCTACGCCTATGGCGTGGTCGGCCGACTGGCCTGCCTGGCTGCCGCAGTCGAGCTGGAACGCACCGCGCCAGAAGAAGCCGGCATCTAGTGGCCCAGCAGCTGCACTTCGAACAGCAAGCCTTCGGGGCGAGCAGCCGCTCGCTCAAGCTGGCTTTCGTTCTCGATCCGCTGGATTCACTCAAGGCCTGGAAAGACTCATCGATCGCCATGATGCGGGCGGCCGAAAAACACGGTCATGAAGTTTTTGCCATCGATGCTGCAACGCTGGGCTGGCGACGTCCGGAACCCGGCCACCCCGGCGGAGTTTTCGGTGAAGCGGTACATTTGCGCCTGCGTCCGGACGACCATGACTGGTACCGCGAAACCGGCCGCGAATACTGGCCGCTGAAAGCCTTCGATGCCGTCATCATGCGGCGCGACCCGCCTTTCGATTTTGAATATCTGACCGCAACCTGGTTGCTCGAACGGGCCGAGGCCAATGGCGTCAAGGTATTCAACCGACCACGTGCCCTGCGCGACCATTCGGAAAAAATCGCAATCACCGAATTCGACCAGTTCACCCCGCCAACGTTGGTGGCGCGCGATATCAACCAGTTGCAGCATTTCATCGAGGAATACCGCGACGTCATCCTCAAGCCGCTCGATGGCATGGGCGGCAGCCAGATTTTTCGCATTCACCGCAACGACCCGAACCGCAACGTCATCCTCGAAACACTGACTCACGAAGGCCGCCGCACGGTCATGGCACAGCGCTACCTGCCGGAGATCAGCCAAGGCGACAAGCGCATCCTGCTGATCGCCGGCAAGCCCGTTCCCTATTGCCTGGCACGCATTCCAAAAGCCGGCGAAACGCGTGGCAATCTGGCAGTTGGCGGAACCGGCGTGGCGCAGGATCTCTCGCCGCGCGATCGGGAAATTGCCGAAACACTCGGCCCGATTCTCCTAAAGCGCGGATTGATGCTGGTTGGCCTTGACGTCATCGGCACGCATCTGACTGAAATCAACGTCACCAGCCCGACCTGCATGGTCGAAATTCGCCAGCAAACCGGTTTCGATGCCGCCGGTGCCTTCATCACCGCCATTGAACACGCATGCGGCGTTTCCTGAGCGCTCTCGGGCTGGTGTTGCTGCTTGGGGCATGCCACCGACCGGCGGTGCAGGAACAACAAGCCTACGTCTTCGGCACTCGGGTTGAAGTACTGGTCGCCAGCGCTGACCCGGCACAAGGCCGCCAGGCCATCGCCGCCCTGTTGCAGGAATTCGATCGCTTGCACCAGCATTATCATGCCTGGCAGGACTCCGAGCTGACCGCAGTGAATCGCGCCATCGCTCGGGGAGCCCCGACTGAAGTCACTCCTGAACTCGCCGCTTTCGTCCGCGAAGCGGCCTCCCTGAGCCAGCAGGGCGATTACCTTTTTGATCCAGGCATCGGGCAATTGATCGGACTTTGGGGATTTCAGTCCGACGAATTCAAGGCAGAACTGCCGTCGACCGCAGCACTCGATGCCTGGCGCGCCGCACGACCTTCGATTGCCGACCTGACGGTGAGCGGCAACACGATACGCAGTCGCAAAAAACAGGTCGCCCTCGATTTTGGCGGCTATCTCAAAGGCGTTGCCCTCGATCGAGCTGCCGCCATCCTGCGCGCTCAAGGCATGGCCAATGCCCTGATCAACATCGGTGGCAATGTCATGGCGCTGGGTTCGAAAAATGGCCAAAAATGGCGTGTCGGCATCCAGCACCCACGCCAGCCCGGCCCGATGGCGACGGTTAGCCTTGAAGATGGCGAAGCGATTGGAACATCCGGTGATTACCAGCGATTTTTCGAACACGATGGGCAACGTTACCCCCATCTGCTCGACCCACGCAGCGCCTATCCGGCAGCGCATACGCAAGCAGTCACCGTCCTGATTCCACCCGGTCCGAAGGCTGGCACCTTATCCGATGCCAGTTCCAAGCCGATTTTTATCGCCGGTCCTGCGGACTGGCAGAAAATGGCCAGGAAAACTCAAATTGGCCTTGTTTTGCGCGTTGACCGTGACGGCCATGTTTTTGTGACCGAGGCCCTGAACAAGCGCATCGAATTTGTCGGCAAGCCAGCCGAGCTGACTGTCGTCCCTTAATTCACCGCAGAAATCGGGATAGTCGGGCGGCGCTTATTCCGGCGACCGGGAATCGATCGTCAAGGTAACCGGCCCGTCATTGATCAGGGAAACCTGCATATTGGCACCAAAAATACCGGTTTCTACCGATTTTCCCAGTCCAGCCGAAAGTTTTCCGACAAATTTTTCGAATAATGGCCCGGAAACATCCCCCCGAGCCGCTTTATTCCAGGATGGACGATTGCCCTTTTTAACCGAGGCGTAAAGCGTGAACTGCGAAACTGCCAAAATATCGCCCGCAACCTCCTGGACAGAGCAATTCATCACCCCTTGCTCATCGGAGAAGATACGCATGCGCAGTATCTTGCCGACCATCCAGTCCAGATCGGCTTCCTCGTCCCCTGCCTCAAAGCCGGCCAGAACAAGCAAACCAGCACCGATTTTGCCGACAATGTCGCGGTCGACCGCGACAGAAGCTTCAATAACACGCTGAACAACTACCCGCATTCAAAATTATCCTGTTGATCGTAAAAGCTGACTGACAGCCTTGTCATCAGCCATTCTATGCAGCTTGTTCAGACCCTGTCCAAACCATCCATCACAATCTGCAACTGATCGAGCGTCTCGGAAAGGCATGCAGCGCATGCGTTCGTATCTCTCTCTGTCGCAGCCGACTCCAGTTTTTCTGCCGCTTCACCCAAATCGAATGCCCCCAGGGTATAGGCCGTTCCCTTCAGGGTGTGTGCAATCCGGACCTGGGCACCCCAATCATTGCGACTTTGCGCCTGGGCATAATCATTGTCGAACGTTGCACCATGAGTGTCTCGGAATTTTGCCAATAAACGCAGATAAAGCGGCACCTTGCCAACATGGTTCAACCCCACAGCCAGATCAATACCGGGAAACGCCAGGCCGGCCAAGGTGTCGATAGACGGGTCGTTACTCAATTTCAATTCGCTATCCAAGGCAGGCTCTCTCGGTTGCCAGGTTGGCATGCAGTCAAGCATTTGCTCATACAGCTGGGCCATGCGCACCGGTTTGGAGACATGACCATTCATGCCAGCCTGTAAACAGCGCTCTTTTTCCTCGTGCAAGGCATTGGCGGTCAAGGCAATAATCGGCAAGGTCAGATAGTCGGGATTTTCCCGCAAGTTTCGGGTGGTCATGTACCCATCCATCACCGGCATCTGAAGATCCATCAGGACAAGATCCGGACGTTTTACCGATACGCTTTGCAGGCATTCCTGCCCATTCGTGGCAAAGCGGACTTTCAATCCGACATTGCCGAGAAGTTCGCCGATCACCTCACGGTTAATCTCGATATCTTCAACCACAAGGATGTCGATGCCACTGAAACGCGACCATTGCTGAACTGCAATCTTGCGCCGTTCAACAGGTACGCTATCGGCACTGACCATGCCGAGACAGTTGGCAAGTTCGACGTAAAGGTAACGGGCACAGATTGGCTTGGCGAGGACACCGTCTATTTCGCCGGCAATCTCGTTCAATTCGCTATGGTGGCTGAATGCACTCACCAAAATCATCTTTGGCGCAGTGGTTTGGCGCTGGGTGTGAATTGATCGCATCTGCCGGATAGTATCGATCCCGTCCATACCTGACATGCGCCAATCCACCAGACACGCCAGATAGTCCGTCACAGGCTCGATCTGGATTTTACGGATAGCCTCGAACCCGCTCGCAGCAACTTCTGCCTTCAGCCCCAATTGATTTATCAAGCGGCAAAGAATATTGAGCGATACCGGGTTGTCATCCACGATCAAGACGGGCGAATCGGCCCGTTCGGCCAGTCGGGCACCGAATTCATGCAAACTCAGACGCCGGTCAGCCCCGATCAGTTTCAGCCGTACAGTGAAATGGAAGGTGCTGCCACAACCCAACAGACTCTCCACCCAGATCTGCCCCCCCATCAGCTCGATCAACTGCCGGCTGATCGACAACCCCAGGCCGGTACCGCCAAAACGGCGTGTCGTCGAAGAATCAGCTTGCGTAAATGGATTAAAGAGCTTGCCGATCTGTTCCTCGCTCATACCGATACCTTGGTCACTGACGGAACAGTGGAGTTCGGCATCCTGTTTGCCCTGTAGCGAGGTTCTGACCTTGACGATCACATGACCGCCGGTCGAGAACTTCAGCGCATTACTGACCAGGTTGGTCAGAATCTGCCCCAGCCGCAACGGATCACCTTCAAACAGACATGAGTCTTCGTCAATATCGTAGTAGAGCTCGATTCCCTGACTTTCTGCGCGCAAGGCAACGACACTCGAAAGACGCTGGAATACCGTTTCAAGAATGAACGGCGTGCGCTCTATTTCGAGCTTTCCGGCTTCAATTTTTGAAAAATCGAGAATGTCGTTAATCAGCGTCAGCAGGCTTTCGGAAGCTGACTTGATTTTGGAAATATAGTTGAATTGCCGCGTATTCAACTGCGTCGAAAGCGCCAAATCTGCCATACCGATGATGGCATTCATTGGTGTTCTGATTTCGTGGCTCATATTGGCCAGGAATACGCTTTTGGCCTTGGTCGCAGCTTCAGCTTCGGACTTGGCTTCCTGCAGACGGGTGATATCAAAAAACCAGGCGAGAACCGCAGGGCGTCCGTCGTAATCGATATTCATGTAGGAACCCATCGCCCAGACATGGGGCTCCTCCGGATCGTCCGGAAAATAGATTTCAACCAGTCTGTTGAATACAGACTCTCCGCGCGCCAGCGAGCTGCGAATTTCTTCAAAAACTACAGAATCTGCATAGTAATGGCTTACATCTTCGTGATTTGTTGCTTCTTTTTCCCTATGGACCAGATCGCAAAAAGCCTGGTTAACAAAAATAATTTGATGGTCTTCAACACGTGCGATACGCACAGCCATGGGTGAAGCAGACAACACGCGCTCAAGCGTTTCCTTTTGGCTGCGAAGCTGCGAATAGTCGATCAACACGGAACGGGTGCAAACGAAATGGCCCGATTCATTCAATACAGCGGTTGCAGAGAGCAAAACCGGCAAAGTGCTGCCATTTTTATGGATCAATTCCAGCGCCAATTCAGAGCGCGCTTGCCCGGCCAGAATTTTTGGAAAATTTTGCTCGAATACCGCGATTGATGAAGGTGTCAGGAATTTTGTGATTTTCTGCTTGCCAACAAGCTCATCCCGCTCATAACCAAGCCAAGTCAGCTCTGTATCGTTGATCTTTTGGATCACTCCGTGTTCATCAAGGGAGTGATAGCCGCATGGCGCATGGTTATAGAGATCGTCCAGCTCGTCGGCTTGTTGCTGAATCTGAATTTCGGCCAGCTTGAGTTGAGTAATGTCATAGAGAAGGACAAAAAATCCTTTGACCGATCCGGACTCTCCATCAGGGATGTAATGTGCCAATACATAGCGTTCAGATTGCCCCTGTTTTGCCAAAATACGCTCAAAGCATTGTTGCTTGCCAAGTAACACCGCGCGTATGTGTGGCTCGACAAACCTGAAATTATCTTCCCCAATCAGCTCTTTCATCTGAATTCCGCCTATTTCGGCAGAATTTTTCCCGAACCAATCCATGTAGGCACGATTGGCAAAGCGATTACACAAATCTGTATCCCAATAGGCAATCATGCTGGGTAGTGCGTCTGTGATCGCACGAGTAAATTGCTCGCTAAGCGCCAAGGCTTCTGTCCGCTGATTAACGGCTAATTCAAGGTGATCACGCTCTTCTTGAAGCGCAATAAACTGTTCATGAATGACGCGATGCAGGCGGTTGAAATGTTCAATGAACGTTCGAATTTCTCGGCGTCCCATTTCAGGTAGCCGTATTGGCGTTTGGCTGGGCAAAATCTCGACAATTTTCCCGGCTGTGTTTTCCAGGGGACGAAGCTGGTATCCCATGAAACGCCAGACCACAAAACCTGTAACGAGTAACGCAAGAATGGCCCCGATCCAGATCGTCAGAGTCAGCCCTTCAAGTGCGGCAAGTGCCTGCCTGGCCGGAACATAAGCGATGACAAGCCAGTCAATCCCTTTCAGCTTGCTTGCATAAGAAACTATTTCCTGACCTGCCGAGTTTCTGGTCCAGCCAGGACCGGTAAACCCCTCTGTAATTCTTCGCTCAAGGAGTGGTGCGACGGGCGGCTCCAACACTTTGCTCATCACCATCGACGCATCGGTGCTTGCCACATAAGTACCTTCATTCAGGGAAATAACCTGGTATCCCCCTTCCTGACCATTGTTGGCAAAATCTGAAATATAAAAATTACTGCCTGGCCCCAGTTCATCCGAACCACAGATAACCGCGATTACAGCGCCCTTTTTATCAAGAACGGGAACCGCAAAAACAAGATTCGGGCGCCCTGAAAATCGTCCTATCAGTGGCATGATCACTGGATGGCGAGATTCAATCGCCTTCTTGAAATAAGGAGCATCCCGGTAATCTGAGCCAATATTCTGGCGCACTGGAGCTTCAGCAATACGTATTCCGGCTGTCGACAGAACATAAACATCACGTCCAAAAAGCCGATTGATACTGCTTTGATTGCTCAAGTGGCGCTGAACAAGATCACCATTTGCCCAATCTTTGACCGGTAATTGCTCTGCAATCGCTTGCAACGATCCAAAACGCTCACCAATTTCGTTTTCAAGCCATTTCGAAACGAAACGAAGATTGCTTTCCTGCTGGAACTGCAATTGATCAAGAAAACTGCTCTTGAGGCGTTCCTGAGCAATGATTGCAAGTGATGCAAGGCAAATAGCTTGCATGAGCAGGACACCCAGCGTCAGTTGAAAGCGCAGAGAATCCCAGTAGTCGGATCGTATTTTCCAGTACTTTGATCCCATTCCTTGTCTCCTTGATTTTTACATCATTCATACAAGAACAAGGATGAGCGTAGCATCAATATTGCCAAATAACGAAACACTGTAAAAAGCAAAAAGGCCCTAAAAAGAGCCTTTTTGCTTTGTTTTGAATACAAAAATCTTAAATATCGATCCGGGCATTCAAGGCATTGGTTTCAATGAAAGCACGACGCGGTTCGACCAGTTCACCCATCAGGGTTGTAAAGATTTCGTCGGCGGCGATAGCATCATCGATCTGAACACGTAACAGTCTGCGAACTTTCGGATCCATCGTGGTTTCCCAAAGTTGCCCTGGATTCATCTCACCCAAGCCTTTGTAACGCTGCTTGCTGATACCACGCTCGACATCGTTAAGCAGCCATTGCATTGCGGTACCGAAATTGGTCACTGCCTGCTTCTTTTCACCCCGCGCCATGAAGGCGCCCGGTCCAAACAGATCGGCCAATGTTTCGGCAGTACGACGTAACTGCTGATAGTCGCCCGAAAGAAGAAGATCATCATCGATGATGCCGACCTTCAGGTTTCCGTGATGCATTTTTTCAACGCGCAAGGTCCAGCGTTCTTGGATATCGTCAAATTTTGGCACAACACGGATACCACTGACCAGATGCTTGGCAACCAGTTCGGCGCTCTCCCGAGCCAGATTTTCGCTGGAAAGATCAATTTTCAGATTGTGCTGAACCAATGTCTTGAGCACTTCCGGATTAACCAAGTGGGAAATGCGTTCGATCACCGATTCGGTCAACAACCAGGAACGGGCTAGTTCCTCAAGTGCAGGGCCAGTCACAGGCTCAGCACCGGCACGTGGCGTCAGGCTGGCTTCGTCCATCGCCATGCGCAGCAGGAACTGGTGGTATTCCTGATCGTCCTTCAGGTAGCGCTCGGTCTTGCCATGCTTGACCTTGTAGAGCGGCGGCTGGGCGATATACACGTAACCGCGTTCGATCAGTTCCGGCATCTGGCGATAGAGCAGCGTCAGCAGCAAGGTGCGGATGTGCGCACCGTCAACGTCCGCGTCGGTCATGATGATGATGCGGTGGTAACGCAGCTTCTCGATCTTGAACTCGTCCTTGCCGATACCCGTCCCAAGCGCGGTAATCAGCGTGACGATTTGCTCGCTGGAAATGAGCTTGTCGAAACGGGCCTTTTCCACATTCAGTACCTTGCCGCGCAGCGGCAGGATGGCCTGGAACTTGCGGTCACGACCCTGCTTGGCAGAGCCGCCTGCGGAGTCACCCTCGACGATGTACATTTCGCACAGTGCCGGGTCTTTTTCCTGACAATCAGCCAGTTTTCCGGGCAAACCGATGCCATCGAGCACACCTTTGCGACGCGTCAATTCACGAGCGCGGCGAGCAGCTTCACGGGCGCGCGAAGCTTCGACGATCTTGCCAGTAATGATTTTGGCGTCAGCCGGACGTTCGAGCAGGAAGTCAGCCAGTTTCTGGGCAACAACTTCTTCAACCGCCGGACGGGCTTCCGAAGAAACCAGTTTCATCTTGGTCTGCGAGGCAAACTTGGGATCTGGCATCTTGACCGACAACACGCAGGCCAGGCCTTCGCGCATGTCATCGCCGGCGATTTCAACCTTGGCCTTCTTGGCGATTTCGTGTTCGTCGATGTACTTGTTGATCACCCGCGTCATCGCGGCACGCAGGCCAGTCAGGTGGGTGCCGCCATCGGATTGCGGAATGTTGTTGGTAAAGCAGAGCACCTGTTCCTGGTAGGAATCGTTCCACTGCATCGCCACTTCGACGCCGATGGTGACACCGGTGTCGCCAACCTTGGCTTCGCCGGCCGAGTAGAAAATACTGGGGTGCAATACCGATTTGCTGCGGTTGATGTACTCAACAAAGCTCTGTACACCACCAGCAAAGGCAAACAATTCATCCTTGCCATGGCGTTGATCAACCAGGCGAATGCTCACGCCGTTGTTCAGGAAAGACAGTTCGCGCAGGCGCTTGGCAAGAATTTCGTAATGAAATTCAACGTGACCAAAAATTTCTTCGTCGGCCGAAAAATGCACCTCGGTGCCGCGTTTTTCGGTATCGCCCTGAATTTTCAGTGGCGAAACTTCAAATCCGTCACGAACTTCAATGTTGCGGTCGACGGGCACACCACGGTGAAATTCCATGAAGTGCTTCTTGCCATCGCGACGAATGGTCAGGCGCAGCCACTTGGACAGCGCATTGACGCAGGAAACACCGACGCCGTGCAGACCACCGGAAACCTTGTAGGAATTCTGGTTGAATTTGCCGCCGGCGTGCAGTTCAGTCAGCGCAATTTCAGCCGCTGAGCGCTTGGGTTCGTGCTTGTCGTCCATTTTGACCCCGGTCGGGATACCCCGACCGTTGTCGATGACGCTGATTGAGTTATCAACGTGGATCGTGACGGTAATATCGTCGCAATGACCCGCCAGCGCTTCGTCAATCGAATTGTCGACGACCTCGAAAACAAGGTGGTGCAGGCCGGTACCATCGGAGGTATCACCGATATACATCCCCGGACGTTTGCGGACAGCCTCCAGACCTTCAAGAATCTGGATGCTTGCTTCACCGTAGGCCGGAGAACCGTCCTTCGGGCTGTTTTCTTCGCTCATTGCTTGGGTTCCACGTGAAACTTGGATTTTCTTTCAGGGTTCAGATACGCATCGGCATGACAACGTATTTGAAGCGCTCATTACCGGGGACAGTAATCAGCGCGCTGGAATTCGCATCGTTGAAGCTCCACTGGATTTCCTCAGTGTGAACATTGTTCAACACATCCAGCAAATAGCCGACGTTGAAGCCAACATCGATGACGTCACCCTGATAGTTTACTTCAATTTCGTCCTGAGCTTCTTCCTGTTCCGCATTTGCAGCAATAAGCTTCAGGCTGTTTTCGCCCAAAACAACGCGTACACCGCGGAATTTTTCATTGGTCAGGATCGCTGCGCGGCTCATTGCCTGCATCAGCGACTGGCGGCCAACGGTCAGGTGATTTTTCAACGTTGCCGGAACAACCCGTTCGTAATCCGGGAATTTGCCATCAATCAGCTTTGAGACCAGGACGACAGAACCAAAATTGAAGCGAACCTGATTGGCCGTAAGCGTGATATTCAGCGGCTCATCGTTATCAACCAGCAAGCGATTCAGTTCAAGCACGGTTTTGCGCGGCAGAATCATTTCCTGGCGCGGCAAGTCGGCATCGATTTCAACGCTGGCAAAAGCCAGACGATGACCATCCGTCGCCACCGCACGCAATTCCTTACCCTCAACCAACAGCAGAAGACCGTTCAGGTAGTAGCGCACGTCCTGTGCCGCCATGCTGTATTGCGTCTTGCCAAGCAGCTGACGGAATGCTTTCTGGGAAATCGCAAATTGACGCGTTTCACCCTCAGCCATCGTCATTCGCGGGAAATCATCGGCCGGCAGCGTCTGCAGGCTGAAACGGCTCTTGCCGGCGCGAACCTGAAGGCGCTTGTCTTCGAGAACCAGGCTGACTTCGGTTGTATCAGGCAGCGAACGCAAGATTTCCTGCAGTTTGCGTGCACCGACAGTCACTGCACCGTCCCCCTCGCCGGCTCCTACTTCTGTCGAAGTCGTGATTTGAATCTCGATATCGGTTGCGAGCAGGGTGAGTTTTTCACCTTTCTTCTCAAGCAGGACATTGGAAAGAATAGGCAGGGTGTGACGTCGTTCAACAATCCCCGATACCGACTGCAAAGGGGCAAGAAGCGTGTCTCTATGGGTTTTAATAAGAACCATAAATTAAATTCCTAAGTAGACTATATCGGGAATGACTCTGTGGATAACTGAAATTTATTGTTTAATTTCAAATGTTTGAATACGTTTTTTTGTTCTTGGTAAAGCTCTGGATTGCTTGAGGATGAAATCGGGACAATTTTCTCACAAAGCTGAAAGACACAGACAACTCACATTTTAGAGACAAGTTTTCCACAAGTTTATACACAGAAAATTTGTCTCAGATTGTTCCCAGTGTTTTCGAAGAATGCTCTGCAAAGTAAAAAGGTTGGCCGGAAATTGGTTTGTAGAAGCTTTTATATAAGAACTATAAATAAATCTACTACTGATACTACCTCAGGAATGAGTCTGTTGATAACTGTAAATTTTATATAAAAATCATCTACTTAAATCTATTTTTTGCCTCTTGAAAACTACCCTTGAAAGCTGTGGATCAATGTCGAACAATTTTTTCGTTCAATTGAAAATTCAAGTTTGCTCACAATTGCCTGACAGCTTTCCCTCAGACTTATCAACAGATCAGCCTTTAAGTACCTGCAAAAGAACATGCAGGTCATGGTTGAGTTCGTTTTCCTTGGTTCGCAAGCTGTCGATTGTCTTGACGGCATGAATGACTGTTGTGTGATCACGGCCCCCGAATGCATCACCAATTTCAGGATAGCTGTGTGAGGTCACTTCACGGCACAACCACATTGCAACTTGCCGGGGACGTGCGATGGCCCGTGTCCGTTTTTTTGAAAACAGGTCTGCAACCTTGATCTTGTAGTAGTCGGAGACTGTCTTCTGGATGTTATCCATGCCGACATTGCGGACAGAGCCGATCAAATCCTTGAGCGCTTCCTTGGCAAGGTCGAGTGCAATCAAGCGGCCATGGAAAGACGAATAAGCCAGGACCTTCTTGAGCGCCCCTTCCAGTTCCCGGACGTTCGAACGCAGATGTTTGGCAATGAAAAATGCAACTTCGTCATCAAGCTGCAGCCCTTCAGCTTCGGCCTTTTTCTTGAGAATGGCGACGCGCATTTCCAGTTCGGGCGGCTCGATCTGGACCGTAAGACCCCAGTCAAAGCGCGTCACCAGACGATCATCAAGTCCGTTGATATCTTTCGGATATGTGTCGCAGGTGATGATGATCTGTTTGCGGGCTTCGATTAACGCATTGAATAGGAAGAAAAATTCTTCTTGGGAACGGTTTTTCCCGTTGAAAAATTGAACGTCATCAAGCAAAAGAACATCGAGCGTCCTGTAGCTGCGCTTGAACGAATCGAAGGATTTTTGCTGATAAGCCCGGACTACGTCGGAGTAATAGTCTTCAGCATGTACGTAGCGAACGATTTTTTCCGGATTTTCAGCAAGGATGGTATTGCCGATGGCATGAATCAAATGAGTTTTACCCAGCCCAGCCCCACCGTAGATGAAAAGTGGGTTGTAGGCACCGCCCGGATTGTTTGCAACTTGAACAGATGCTGCCCGGGCCAGATCGTTTGCCTTGCCGACAACCAGGTTGTCGAAAGTGAAAGAAGAAAAAAGCCGTGATTTTTCGTAATTACTGGTTCGAGCGCGGGGCTTCTCAGAAGGAACAGGGCTGTTGCCGGAAGTATTGGTGCCGGCAGTTGGTGTCTGAGCGGTACTTGTCGTGTTTGAAGCTGGCGCTGATGAGCGGCCACTGCCAATGGTCAGAGAAATAGTGACCGGAGCAGAAAAGAAAGCATGTGCATATTCTTCAATGCGGCCGAGATAGCGATCGCGTACCCATTTTTGAATAAAGCTGTTTGGTGCGATCAAGCGCAAGCCATCAAGCGGCGTGCTTTCGCCTTCGAGCCTGAGTGGTTTGATCCAGGTATTAAATTGCTGTGCGGGCAATTCCTGCTCAAAACGGAGCAAACATGATTCCCAGAAACCGGCCAT